>NZ_JACJRE010000004.1 GCF_014697075.1 Tolypothrix sp. FACHB-123
TTTTATTTGTTTTATTTATCATTGCCGGAATTTTTACAATTATCAATGTCATTTTGAAATCTCTCTTAGTTTTTATTAGGAAATAAGATGCGTTTCCCCTAAGGTAAAACAATGGGTTGTGATGCCTACAGACTCCGGCATAAACCTCAACAAGAACCAGGAAAACCCCCTACTGTGCCTGTTGCTTATATCCAAATACCTCAAGAGTGTAGTGCTAAGGAGTTATTTGCAGCAATTATTGAGCATTTGAAATATCAAATGACAAAAGGAACAGTAGCAGAGATTAGAGAGAGAACGCTGCGGGTTCTTAAAGGATGTGGAGTGGAAATGCTGATTATTGATGAAGCCGATCGCTTTAAACCCAAGACTTTTGCTGAAGTGCGGGATATTTTTGACAAGTTGGAAATAGCAGTGATTTTGGTGGGTACTGACAGATTAGACGCTGTAATCAAGCGAGATGAGCAAGTTTATAACCGTTTTCGTTCCTGTCATCGGTTTGGTAAGTTTTCTGGGGAAGATTTTCAGCGAACTGTGGAGATTTGGGAAAAACAAGTTTTAAAACTGCCAGTTGCTTCTAATCTTTCCAGTAAGACAATGCTGAAGACTTTGGGTGAGGCAACAGGAGGTTACATTGGGTTGCTGGATATGATTCTGAGGGAGTCAGCAATCCGGGCATTAAAGAAAGGATTACCAAAGATTGATTTGGAAACCTTGAAGGAAGTAGCAGCAGAGTATAAATAATGGAAGTCCCAGAGATTCAATCTTGGCTGTTTCAAGTAGAACCTTTAGTGGGAGAAAGTTTGAGTCACTTTTTGGGACGCTTTCGGCGGGCAAACGATTTAACTCCTACTGGATTAGGGAAAGCAGCAGGTTTTGGGGGTGCGATCGCACGGTGGGAGAAATTTCGGTTTAATCCCCCTCCTTCTCGCCAGCATTTAGAAGCATTGGCTAAGGTTGTGGGGGTTGATGTCGATAGGTTAGCGCAGATGTTACCACCTGCTGGGGTAGGGATGAAGCTTGAGCCGATTCGGTTATGTGCTGCTTGTTATGTTGAGTCACCTTGTCACAAAATTGAGTGGCAGTTGAAGGTGACACAAAGATGCACGAGTCACAATTTAACCTTGTTGTCAGAATGCCCAAACTGTGGGGCAAGATTTAAGGTTCCAGCAGTATGGGTAGATGGTTGGTGTCATCGTTGTTTTCTAACTTTTGCCGATATGGTCAAGCATCAAAAGTCTATTGATTACTAAGTTTGTGCAATATAGTATTCAAATTTTAGCCACTAATAATCCCCCCTGCTTTACTGGAAAAAGGTAACATGGGGGGATATTTTATGTTTCAACAAATAAGAGAATTCGCTACAACTTAAATTGGCTCCCAAAATGACCGAATCATGGAGTAATTTGTTCTGGTTGCTCGACGGTCGGATTGAACATAATTGAGAAAGTTGCATTTGGTATCAGTCGGTGTAGAGCTTGGGAATGAGCTTCCG
Organism: Tolypothrix sp. FACHB-123; assembly: GCF_014697075.1. Classification (GTDB taxonomy): domain Bacteria; phylum Cyanobacteriota; class Cyanobacteriia; order Cyanobacteriales; family Nostocaceae; genus Aulosira. The sequence goes on from NZ_JACJRE010000004.1 coordinate 1,493, forward strand.
CATCACTGCGGCGGCGAAAACGAGCAACTATCTGGTGTTGCATACTAGGAAAATGGCGGACTATACACCAAGGATTTAGCTTTTCAATGTAGGTCACAAAAACCTCCCGATCATACCTATGATTTAGCTATTGAATTGCAGTGGAATAATAGACAAAAGTTGCTTGAACATTGCCAACACTAAAGCCACCCTAATGTGAGAGTGGCTGGTAAAAAAATGTCATCCTGACATTGCAATTGGTTGACAGTTCGACTTCCCTGCGGGACGCTACGCGAACGCGGCAATCAAGCGTAGTCGAGATTCACCATCAACTTTTCGATTCCTACTTATGCTTTGTGAAAGAACAGAGTATCTTCAGAAATTCTTCGGGGATTTCCTCAAAGTTTTCTAGCAGGAAGTCCATTAGGGCAAGATGGCGTAAATCACTGGGCATCGGTCTGCGGTAATTGCGACCTTTGGAAAACCAACGCCGGACGGTTGAAATTGAACGAGAGCAAATCCGAGCCATAGCTTCATGATTGACATCCCATTTGGCATAAAAATTCTTGGGTGTCATTCCTAGTTGACAATGGCTGTATAGATCAATCAAATTTTGCTCTCGTACCTGTAAAGGACGCGGATTAGTCATAGCGGCGACCCTTCCAGTGGTTCTAAATCTTTTTCCCAGGCAATATCGGCATATGTCCAAGCAGCACTGGGGCTATCTTTGCTCAACCAAATCAGGTAGCACCAAGTCCAGCAGCAAAGATGGGGAGCAAAGCTATAAAATCTGCCGATCGCAATTCCCCAATCCGTGTCAGAACCAACCCAACGCAATTTGTCGCCGTACAAAAAGCGGGGTGTCTTTGCTGTATTGGGAAAGTCTTCAGGTAAATCAACCGAACTCGGAGTAAATTTATGAGTAATTAATGTTGGAAGTGAATTTTTTTGGCTTTGAGCGATCGCACTGGAATAATTAGCAATCAGTTCAGCATCAATGCTCTGGGTTAATTGGGAAATTAACAACGCTGCTAAACTTTCTTGTTCTTGCTGTTCACAATAATCGCTGAGTTTCGCCAATAGTTCAGCAATACCAAAGTCATCTAAAGCTTGTAGATAACCTCTGTATTCATCTGTTTTATGGCAAACAGGTCTTAACATGGAATATGTCTCCTGTGAAAGGGAGCCAGAAGCCAGCGTCATCCCTGAGAAAGTTGTGCGCTGGCTTTTGACTTATCAGTAATCATACATAAAATATATGTATTCCTATTTAAATTAATTTGTTTTTAGTGATTTAATATAAAAATACATAGAAAAGCTGATGATAGTCACATGGGAAAAGTAACGTTGAGTATTTACATGGAAGAAGAAGACAAAGAAGCTCTGCAACAACTGGCGGATGCAGAGGAGCGTTCTTTGTCGCAAATGGCAGTGTTAATTCTGAGACGAGCGATTAAACAAGCACAGGCTGATGGAACGATTTCGTCAAATCAAGGAAAAGGGAAGTGAGGCGATCGCACGTTAGGAAAAATTCCGGTTTAATCTCCTAACGTTTCGCCTGCAATTTGAGGCAATTGGTTTATGTGCTACTTGTTAAGCTTAGTCGGCATGTCACAATATTGAGTGGTAGTTTGTAGTATTTTATGGTGGTGGAGTTTCATAGCAAACATAGATTAAGATTATGAGCAGAATGCCCAAATTGTGAGCCAAATTTCAAATACCTGCTTTTTGGGTTAATAGGTGGTGTCAGAGGTGTTTTCTGGAATTTACCACAATGGCTAAACATCAAAAGTCAGCTTATTAAACAGCTTTTTGTTTATACAATTTTAACTTTGAGCAACAAGTGGTTAAATATTCAGATGCAGAAATTGATGATTTAATTAACGAACCTAAACCTTTATTGTCGAATTGGAAATCCAAAATTAAACTTCAAGAAGGACGTGGCTCTAAACAACGTAGTTTTGAAATTGAAGGTAAAAATGGAAATAAATTTTTATTAATTTTACGCCAAAGCAATTTTAATCAGCTAGATTTTTCAATTATTCTTGGTGTTTATTTATCTAGTTCTAACAAGGTTTTCCATTTAAAAAGATATGATGGAAAAAGCCACGAACATACTAACCCAATTGAAAAAAACCGATTTTACGATTTTCATATTCATACTGCTACAGAACGTTATCAAAATTATGGAAATGGAGAATAAGATAAATATGCACAACCAACTGATAGATTTACTAATTATGGTGAAGCATTATATTGTATGATAGAAGATTGCGCTTTTATTTTACCTGATGATCCTCAGCTAGAGCTTTTCAGCTAAGTGGATATTATGATTACAGACGCGATCACACAGGAATTTAAAAGAAAGGTTTGTGAAGAAATTCGCCTTTTAGAAGAAGGTAAGGATAGGTTTCGTGTATTTACACCCTTTCGTTTTGATGATGGTGATCACCTAGCTATTGTTTTAAAAAAAGAAAAAGAAAATTGGTTGCTTTCAGATGAGGGTCATACTTATCTACATTTAAGTTATAGAATCAATCCCATTGATTTAGCAACTGGAACACGTAGAGAACTTATTGAATATGCACTACAGGAGTTTCAAGTAGAAGATAGATATGGTGAGTTGATTATTAGAATAAATGAAAATGAATATGGAAATGCTTTATTTAGTTTTGCTCAGGCTTTGTTAAAAATATCTGATATTAATTATCTTTCTAGAGAAAGAGTTAAATATACTTTTTATGAAGATTTTAGATCTTTGATTGAAAAAAATGTCCCTAAAAATAGATATACATTTGAATGGCACGATCCTCAACATGATCCAGATGGAGTTTATGAAGTTGATTGTTATATTAACCATTTAAAAACACCTTTATATATTTATGCTCTTCCTAATGATAATAAAGTTAAGGATGCCACTATTTCTTTATTTCAATTTGAAAAATGGCAAAATAATTTTTATCCCGTAGCTATTTTTCAAGATGAAAGCGCAATCAGCAAGAAAGTTTTAAAAAAATTTTCTAAAGTTTGTGAAAAGCAGTTTCCAAACTTTAAAAATAATCAAGAAGAAATTATTGTTTATTTAAAACAAGTTCTTTCTATTGCAGAATAATTAACCGTCTTTTATCACTTTCGGGGGAGAATAATTTGGAATGCTTACAGCAAAAGACTTTTAGGAAAAAACTATGATTTCAGCAGTTGTGTTAGAAAAATAAACGCTCAAATGCGATTTCTATCCACAGTTCAAAATTTGGCTTTTATTTTTATTTTCTCAGAGTGGAAAAACAGGTTAAATTTAGTGTTTTATAGTTACCGTCTTGAATAAGATATGAATTTCTCACACACAATATCCTGTTATTAACCTGAGTTCAGGATAAGCTGAAAACCTGATTAAGCCGTAGCTTGATTCTATAATTTGTCAAAGAGGTTGCCTTGTTTCAGGCATTTAAGCTTGAATAAACCTCCTTAACCTGAACTGAGGTTGTTATTAACTTATTGAAGTGCAAATCGCCCTGTATAAAAATAAGTAATATAAATATGTGCAGTTTGTTTATATTGATGTTTTGATTATTTGCAAGACTTATTTTGTTGCTTACTAGCAATTCTTTTTAATTCTTCTTCAGAGGATTCATAATCGCCTAAGTAAGCTTGCATCAAGCACTGCCAAAGCCTCCCATGATTGGGAACTTGAAGGTGCAATAACTCATGGACAATCGCGTAATCTTGAAGGTGAATTGGTAAATCTAACAGGGATGTATCAAAAGTCAAGCGTCCCGAAGATGAACAGGATGCCCACTTGTTGTGCATAGAGCGCAACATAATTGATTGGACTTGAACATCCAGCTTTTGTGCCCATTGCCAGACTCTTGCTTTGAAGGTTGCTTTGTCTTCAGATCTCATAGGCTTTACTCAGCAGCATAAATAGTTTATCAACAACTGCTGTTACTTGATCCAAATCATCGATTTCAGCAAAAATTGCGAAAGTAACTTCTTTCCGCAACTCTCTTAATTCTGCCTCACTGGTTCGCCAATTAGGATACTCGATAAAAGCTTGTTTAATTTGATTGCTCACGTCTTCAGGATTATTAATACCTGCTTCCTTTAAGCTTTGAAATACAAAAAACGTTAAACTATCAAACCCCCGTCTAGCCTGTTCTTTCTTGCGCTGCTCATTTTGGCTAATTTCTTGAACCAGTGTATCTAAAGCTTCTTGGGTATTGGTCTGGCGATTTTCAAAATTTTCTTGGATGATTTTGGCACGTTCTGCCATTGCAATGAGAAAAGGGTCATCGGGATTTTCTTCGGCAGTTTTTTCGATGCTTTTGATGAGGTTGATTACTTTGGTAGTTTCACCTCCTTGCTTATCTTTGATGATTTCAAGGGTTTGGGCATTAATTTCAACAAAATTTGTTACAGTTGCGATCGCAGTTGCGCCAATATGTTTTTGTACGAGTTCATCGGTCTTGCGCTGCAAGGCTTTATCGACGTAAACCCTTTTACTGTAGGCTTTGCGAATTACCTCATAAATAGAGGAAAGGGTGGCGTAATCGTCCATGTAGGGACGCAGAAAAGCATCAGGGGAGATAATTTCATAGAGCATTTCTAGCTCTTTATAGGCTTTAAAAAATGCTTTTCTGCGTTCTTGCTCTCGGAAATGCTCAATAATATCATCTACATCTTTATCGTTAAAATTGTTCTGAATCAAGCTCAAATAAGTTGGGGCTTGCTGCTCGATTTTGGTTTTGAATAAAGTTTTGAGCAGTTTCAAATCTTTGATAATGGCGTTAATTTCTTCACTGTCGAAGGCAAGGGCTTTTTCTAGTTTGTCAAAAATGCCTACAAAATCTAGCACAAAGCCATGCGGTTTCACCATTTCCTGAGATTCGCTTTCGTAGGGACGATTTACACGCGCGATCGCTTGTAATAAGGTATGATCGCGCATGGGTTTATCTAGATACATGGCATAAAGCAAGGGAGCATCAAATCCTGTCAGCAGTTTCTCGGTAACAATGAGGATTTTGGGGTACTCCCCAAACTTAGCGAAGTTTTTACGGATTTGTTTTTCTGTCTTGTCGTCGAGGTGGTAGGTTTTGAGTTCTTGAGTGTCGTTATTGTTTCCGGTATAGACAACTGCGGAGTATTCTGTAGGCAAATACTTATCTAAGGCTTGTTTATATTTAGCGCAAGCGGGACGGTCAACGGCGACTAAAAATGCTTTATAACCAAGTGGTTCTATGTTTTGAGTGTAATGCTTGGCGACAGATTTCGCTACCTGATCTACTCTTTGATCACCTTTTAGGAAATTTTTTAAATTGACGGCACGATCTAGAATTTTATTTAATTCAGCAATATCGCTAATACCTTCAGTTTCTGCCAAGTTAAGAAATTCTTCTTCCATGAGTTTCCTTGGCACAATCATCTTGTTGGAAGCAATATTGTAGTAAAGGGGTAGTGTGGTTCCGTCTTCAATACTTTCAGCAATTGAATATTTATGCAGATACCCCTGTTTATCATCTGTACCGAAGGTTTTAAATGTGCCTTTACCGTAGCTAGTTTTATCTACAGGTGTGCCAGTAAAGCCGATAAATGTGGCATTAGGTAATCCTGCCATCAGGAATGTTCCTAAATCACCTCCGGTGGTGCGGTGCGCTTCGTCAATCAGAATATAAATATTTTTTCTCAAATTAATGTTGGCAGGCATATCGCGAAATTTGTGGATCATGGTGACGATAATGCCCCGATAATCATCTTTTAATAGTTGATTAAGGGTAGTAATGCGATCGGCGTGTTGAACATTATTCAGCCCCAAGTTAATGAGGTTTCTGAGCATCTGATCTTCCAGTTCGTTGCGGTCAATCATTAGCAGAACTGTTGGCTTATCGCTCTCTGGAGCTTTAAAGAGCATTTCCGCCGTTTTAATCATAGTGAAGGTTTTACCACTGCCTTGGGTATGCCAGACAAGTCCTTTAGTGCGTTCAGGATCGTGACAGCGTTCAATGACATTTTCAATGGCGGTAGTTTGATGTTGACGCAGAATAAATTTTTGCAGAGTTTCTTCTTTTTCTGCAAAGAGAATATAATTTTGCAGGAGTTGGAGAATATCGTCAGGTTGACAAAAGCTCTTAATTTTTTCCTCTAGTTGACCGATTTGTTCTGCTTTCCAGTTAAAGATGTTGCGCCGTATCGTGTTCCATGTCACCCCATAAGAAAAGCCAATAGCTTCAGTGGCGGTAAAAATCATCTGGGGAACAAATAACTCTGGGGTTTCGGTATGGTAGCGGCGGATTTGGTCAATGCCTAAAGCTATGGCTTCATCTTTAGTGGCATTTTTGCATTCGATGACAAGAATAGGAATACCGTTGATCAAAAAAACCACATCTTCCCGTATGCCGTACTTGCCGTTATGAATGTAGTATTCTTCAGTGACTTCGTAGGTATTTGCGGTTAAGTTAGGATCGTCATATTCAATCAGTTTTAGGTCAAGTTCCCGATTTTCCGCAGCGTAGAAATATTTGCCTTGGTTGCGGAGATAGGTGAGAAAGTCTCGATTTCCGTATATGTCGGCAGGTAAGTTACTTAGTAAAGCGATAAGTACGCCTTCTCCATCGCTGTACTTGGGGTTAAATTGACGGACTTTTTGATAAAGGATATCGTTAAAATAGATAGAAGCTTGAGCAGCTTTTTCTTGAATGTTGCCGCTGTGGTTATTAAAGCCTCTTCTGGTTTCGGCTTCGTCACGAGATACAAATTTCCAGCCGATTTCTTGAGCGTAAGTGATAATACGGCTTTGAACAGTTTTGTGTTCCCCAGGTTTTGGCATAAGTAGGATAAAGGTATAATTTATTTTTGAGTACTGCGGTAAGTTTGATGAGGGTCATTAGGTTTTTCAGGAATTGTATATTCAAGCAAACCCTCATCAATTAAAGGTTTTAGATATTGATCTAATAAATATTTTCGCTGTCGTTTTAACATTGATTGTAATTCGCTGGATGAGCGAGGTTCTATCTTACACAACTCAAGAATTAAATTTTTGATTTCCTCTGGTTCGGTTCGTTTACCTATGTTCGCTAATCGTTCTTCTAGGGATTCTGTTTTGATCGGAGGAAATAATTCAAGAGTCAGCTGTTGAGGTGTAAATTTACTACTGTCCAGATTAGATTCTAGGGACTGTCCAGATAGGCTATCCGCCTCAAGTGTACTACTGTCCAGATTAGGGTTCGGGGACTGTCCAGATAAGCTATCCGCCTCAAGTGTACTACTGTCCAGATTAGGTTTTGGGAACTGTCCAGATAAGCTGTCCGGCTCAAGTGTACTACTGTCCAGATTAGGGTTCGGGGACTGTCCAGATAGGCTATGTGTTGTGTGACTGTCCAGATTAGACGTATCTACTTCTAATTGTTCTTGTGGTTGAAACTCAGGGTTCAGGGTATAGCAAGTGGCTGATCCTTTGCCCTGTTGTTCAAGCAGTCCTGCATCTCGTAAGCGTCTCAAGTGTTGACTGGCAGTGAGAGTATCAACATCATTGGTGACACGGTAAATTAAATTATTAATTATTCCCACTTGTTTTAAGACAACAAGTGCTTTGGCTTCATCATTACTTAATCCATAATTTTTGAATTGCGTTAGCCATTCAATATCTTCTCCATCAAGAAGATGATGGGTAAAAAGAGTCAGATGAAAATAATCTCTATCTCGATTGGAAACAAACAAAGGTAGGGTCAAGTTCGCTTCCAGCATTTTCTCCAACATAACCCTACCACCAGATCCTTTTGTTTCCGCAAGATTTACTTCATGGAGAACTGCGGCAATTTTTTCGTTACGAGTTTTTGACCCTGGTTGGTCAAATTCATCTGTGGGTTTGAGAGAATAACCAGGATTACGAATTTCTCAACGATCTGAGAAGCGAATAATCTGAACAGGACTCCGTTCCCGATAGTTACGGTGCATTACAGCGTTAACAATTGCTTCTCGGATAACTTTACGGGGAATTAGGGGTGTTTCTCTGCGGTGAATCCCGTTTTCTGCAAGACCAAATGCTTTGGGCAGATCATTAAGAACAATAGTTCAATATCTCTTTCAGTGCATTTTTGATCAGTTGAAGCAATGCGCCTAAATGCACCTTGGGGAAGTCCCCTTTTTGTAATATAGACAGGTTTTTCTGATGGTTGGACTTCGGGAATAAAAGCAACTATTACGATTTTTCCGTCTTTGGTGGCAGTTTCTATTTGGGGACGAATAGTGATGTTAAAGTTTTCTCGGCATTGGGTAGCTAAGTCACGTTGTATTTTGTCGGGATCTGCTATTCCTTCAATTTCATAATTGTTGGTATCACTTTCTTCTGATGATTTGATACCGAGTATAAGATAGCCCCCTCCTAGACTGGGTTCATTAGAAAATGCACTAATAGTCTCCCAGCAAGTTTTACCAACTTCTGAGCCTTTTTTTGCTTCTATTTCTACGCCTTCGTCTTCGGTAATGAGGAGTTCCCAGAGTTCATCAAAGTTTAGCATTTTTATTCATCTCTTCCCTGCATTTCGAGATTGAGAGCGGAAAGGTTTAGGTCATCCGCTCGGATTTGGGCGGTCATGAGTTGCTGGAGGAGAGTAAGGAAGAGATTCTTAAAAATTTTTACACGATCCTGATAAATAGCTATTTTCTGACTTAATTGGGTAGTTATGCTAACTAACTCGCTCTGAACACATAAGTCGGGTAATGGAAAGAGTAAATTTTTCACATCACCTTGATTAATACTTGCCTGTGCTACTGCTCTCTTAGCACTTCCAATAATTTGAACTTTGATACTACTGCTATTCAGTATGTAGAAAGCAAATTTAGGTAGAATCATTGATTCATTCACACGAAAGCGCATCATGTTAGATTCAAAGACCATCGGTTCTTGCAGTTCACCGATTAATGCAGTCTTTCCTAAATGAGATAAACTATTAACTCTATTTAGAACAATATCATTTTTTACTAATCCATACTTTTCCTTATCATTATTATCAGTATTCAATCGATTTGCTGCATTATCGACGATATCGCCATCGTTACTAAAGTCATCTATCCTAAGAACAAGAGTTCCTGAACCATACTCAGATTGGTGTTTATAAAGACCATTATTTGGACCAAAAGAAATCAAATCGCCCAATGGAACAATTTTCCAACTCTCAGGAATAAGACCTATTTTTGTCATCTTTTGTTGTTCACCACGAGTTCCCTCTGTAAATAGTTTATGCATGAGGGATTTTTTCAGTTCAGTGGAGAGAGTGATTAGCTTTTCTTGTTGTGTGATTGCATCCTGGACTATCGACAACACTACCGATATTTTTTGCTGTTCTTCCAAAGGGGGGAGGAGCGTAGGTAATGAATTTACAGCACTTTTATTAAACTTGGCATTAATAGCGTAGCTATGAGCTTTTATAAAGTATTTAGATTCACGCAACCAATATAAATAGTAATAAAGAAATTTGCCATTAATAATACTTTTATTAGGACGTATTCTAAGAATAAATGATGAATGTGTATATTCGCCATCTATATCAAAATATGCAGTCTTGCCTACATGCTCCTGACTTCCACTACGCCAATTAAAGAGGATATCGCCTTTTATCAATAAAGTTTTGCGATGGCTTGCTGTTTTGATTTCAAAATAACTCTGCTTCTCAAAAATTAGTTTCCCATCAAGAGAAATATTTTTGTTGGTAATTATCTTTGTGCCAATAGGTTCAGTATTATTAGCTACTGATGCTTGAATACCATATATAACCTCACCAGTAGTTTGCAACTCAACAATATTCCAATCTTCGGGAATATTTTTAACTGGGGAAAAATTCATCTAAATATTCCTTTTTAACATGGTATTTGCTATGCGAAAGCAAATGAAATAATCTACTTAAACCGCTCCAGAACATTTTTTAATGCCTCATTGGTCACCTCTGCTTCCTTCTCCAAAACATCCAACTCCTCCAAAATTTCGGCAATTGGTCGAAACTCATCCGTTTCCGCCACATGAATATAACGAGATGGCGAAATATTATAATCATTACGGGCAATGTCATCCTTAGAGACAATGCAACTAAACTTATCTTCCTCGCACCAACTTACAAAGGTGCTGGCAATGTGCTCAATTCCCTCATCAGGAATGTAGTTCTTCGGATCGCCCTTGGCAAATACTAAACTGGCATTGATCAAAAATAGCTTACCTTGCCGTTCTTTGGGTTTGGCATGATTCAAAAACAAGAGAATCCCTGGTGCAGAGGTGTTGTAAAACAGGTTTTCTGGTAAATAAATCACCCCTTCAATTAAATCCTGCTCCACAAACCAACGCCGTACATCCTTCTCTTTATTCTTATTGGCACTACCAGAACCCCGTGACACTGCACCTGTATCTAAAACGATCGCCGCCTTTCCTGTTTTATCTAAAGATGCCGAAATATGCTGTACCCAACCCCAATCAGCCGATGAACCTGGATAACCTGCTCCCTTGGGGAATCGTCCCAATTCATCCCCGTCATAATCCTTTTCTGCAAACCATTTTTGATTCCACATGGGATTAGCTACAACTCGGTCAAACTGAGCTAATTTCCCCGCTTGCATGAATTTGGGATGGCGAAATGTATCCCCGATTTCGATTTTCCCCTCCATATCGTGAATAATCATGTTCATGTTTGCCATTGCCCAAGTATTCCCTGTGTATTCTTGCCCATACAATTGCAACGGCGCAAATTTTGCTGTTGAACCTTGGGATTCTTGCAATACCAACTGACACTTAATCAATAAACCCGCCGATCCACAACAGGGGTCATAAATCGTCATCCCAGGTTCTGGCTGCATAATCTTCGCCATGATTAGCCCTACTTCCTTTGGAGTATAAAATTCCCCTGCTGACTGTCCCGAACCCTCAGCAAACTTACGAATCAAATACTCATAACTGCGCCCAATGATATCCGGCTCTACATCCTTTAACCCCAGACGCTTTTCCGAAATTTTTTCAATCAGGTTCGAGAGGCGATCATCATCAAGGTCACGCTGTCCATGAGTTGTTGCATTAAAATCAATGCGATTAATAATCCCATTCAATAAAGGATTAGCTTTAGCAATTTCTCGTAAATAGTCTGTTAAAGTCTCCCCAATCTTGTCTGAAAGCTTGCGAATTACTGACCAAACCGGATCATCAGGATTCTGTGGTTGTAGTGGCAAATAAAACCGCACTAAATTATGATCCATTGCCACCAACTTAAACGCCTTGGCACGAGAGCCTACTTTCTCAGCAATCCGATTTAACTCATCATCGAACACATCACACAGTCGTTTAGTAAAAATCAACGGCAGAATAAAATCCTTATACTTAGCTGCTTCCTGCGCTCCGCGAATACTACAAGCTGCATCCCATATCCAGTTTTCCAGGGACTTATCCCCATTACCATTACGTTCAACCATCTATATTCTCGTAGCTCCTTTAAGCTTTTAATTTTTGCTGTAGTTGCTGATAAATCTCATCCAACCACACTGGAAACACAGGCTTACCTTTATCTAAGGATGCGATCGCCTTTGTTCTGTCATACTCCTTAAGCTCAAGCGATCGCTCCTGTGCTTCTGGCAATAACATAAAACGTCTACCTGTACCTGAACTAAACAACTCTGGTTCTTCGTCTTTTAGCGTTTTCAAGGTTTCGCAAGCAATATCAAAACTCAAACCTACAGACAGCCAATATACCATAGCTGCCAATTCTACTAAATTAGTTTTTGAGTAATAAATACTACGCCCTGTACCCGTATCACTAATGACAGGAACAACTACTCCTTTTTCCCGCCAATACTGGAGTTGACGGAGCGTGCAACCTGTGATTTTAGATGCTTCCTTACTTGTAAAAAATGTCTCCTGCATAGATTCCCATTTTACAGAAGACTTGTGTAATACAAATATGTTAGTATTGAACAAAATTGTTTTAAAATTATGAGCCAAATCACTATTCAGTGTCGTCTTGTAGCTTCTGAGCCAACACGTCATCAACTATGGAAGTTGATGGCTCAGTTAAATACGCCACTGATTAATGAATTATTGGTTCAAGTAGCTCAACATCCTGAGTTTGAAACTTGGCGACAAAAGGGCAAACACCCAAAGGGTATTGTCAAAGAACTATGTCAGCCTTTGAAAACTGACCCTCGGTTCATCGGTCAACCAGGGCGATTTTACACAAGTGCGATCGCCACAGTAAATTACATCTACAAATCTTGGTTTGCATTGATGAAGCGATCGCAGTTCCAACTAGAAGGCAAAATTCGCTGGTGGGAAATGCTCAAAAGTGATGCCGAATTAGTAGAAGTTAGTGGACTTACTTTAGAAAGTCTTCGTACTAAAGCTACTGAAATACTGGTTCAATTTGCCCCCCAACCAGATAAAGTTGAGGTACAACGAGCGAAAGGAAAGAAACGTAAGAAAACCAAAAAATCAAAAGCCTCAGATAGCGATCGCAGTATCTCTAAAACTTTGTTTGAGAATTACTGGGATACAGAAGACATCGTGACTCGTTGTGCAATTAGCTATTTGCTCAAAAATGGTTGCAAAATCAATTATAAAGACGAAGACGCTGAGAAATTTGCTAACCGCCGCCGTAAACTTGAGATTCAAATTAAACGTCTGAGAGAACAATTAGAGGCACGAATTCCTAAAGGTCGAGATTTGACTAATAGCAAATGGTTAGAAACTCTTGTGCTTGCCACTGATAACGTTCCTGAAAGTGAAGAAGAGGCGAAATCTTGGCAAGACAGCCTTTTAAAAAAATCTAGCAAAGTACCTTTTCCAGTCGCTTATGAAACCAACGAAGACATAACTTGGTTGAAAAACCAGCATGGACGTATATGTGTGAAATTCAATGGTTTGGGTAAGCGTACTTTTCAAGTCTACTGTGATTCTCGCTATCTCCACTGGTTTCAACGCTTTTTAGAAGACCAGCAAATCAAACGGAACAGCAAAGACCAACACTCTAGCAGCCTATTCACTCTCCGTAGTGGACGTATTGCTTGGCAAGAAGGGGAAGGTAAAGGTGATCCTTGGAAAGTTAACCACTTAATCCTTTACTGTTCTGTAGATACTCGCTTGTGGACGGCTGAAGGAACAAACCTTGTTAGAGAAGAGAAAGCAGAAGAAATTGCTAAAACTATCACCAAGACAAAAGCCAAAGGTAAACTCAACGATCAACAACTTGCTCATATAAAACGGAAAAACTCCTCTCTAACCAGAATTAATAACTCCTTTCCCCGCCCTAGCAAGCCCCTATATCAAGGTCAATCTCATATTCTTGTTGCAGTTAGCCTTGGTTTAGAGAAACCTGCAACAGTAGCAGTAGTTGATGGCTCTACAAGTAAAGTCATTACCTACCGCAGTATTAAACAGCTACTGGGCGATAATTTCAAATTACTAAACCAACAGAGACAACAGAAACATTCATTATCCCACCAACGCCAAATAGCTCAAACGCTTGCTGCACCAAATCAAATAGGAGAATCAGAATTAGGGCAGTATGTAGACAGATTACTAGCTAAAGAGATTGTGGCGATCACCCAAACATATAAAGCTGGCAGTATCGTCCTTCCTAAATTGGGCGATATGCGAGAACAGGTGCAAAGTGAGATTCAAGCCAAAGCTGAACAGAAATCAGACTTAATAGAAGTTCAACAAAAATATGCCAAACAGTACCGAGTTAGCGTCCATCAGTGGAGCTATAGTCGATTAATGGCAAATATCCAAAGTCAGGCGGCTAAAGCTGGAATTGTCATAGAGGAGTCAAAACAGCCGATTAGAGGTAGTCCGCAAGAGAAGGCGAAAGAATTAGCGATCGCAGCTTACCATTCCCGCCAAAAAACCTGATTGACAAAACACTGAACCTTGAAAATAGAATAAGTATTAATAAATAGCGCCGCAGTTCATGCTTGTATAAAGCCGCTGTACTGTGTAAATGCGGGTTAGTTTGACTGCTGCCAAACAGTCTTGCTTTCTGACCCTGGTAGCTGCCCACCTTGATGCTGCTATCCTTTACGGATAGGATAAGGTGCGCCCCCAGTAATAGAGGTGCGGGTTTACCGCAGTGGTGGCTACTGAATCACCTCCGATCAAGGAGGAACCCACCTTAATTATTTTTTTGACGCATCGAAGCGGGGTCAATTTCCCTGGAGATCTGCCAAAACTTCAAAGCGCCTATTGATTAAGGCTTGTAGCTTTTATGGTGTCAAGTAATTTACTTTTTTAAGTGTTAAGTGACAGGCAACTTTGGCAGATCTGACAAAATGCTTTTGGAAGTCGTTGCTAGTGAAGGATTTGAGGCGCTGAAGTTTCAATACCCCTCACAGCTTGAGGCGGGTTGAAAGGTAGTAAACGCAGATTTTGGTTTATTCGCTCCTCCTACGTTTCAATACCCCTCACAGCTTGAGGCGGGTTGAAAGTACGCTGCTAGCTACCCCCACCTTTTTTCTCAAAAGTTTCAATACCCCTCACAGCTTGAGGCGGGTTGAAAGCTTGAAAATCATAAATATCAGTAGCTTTCTTTAAGTTTCAATACCCCTCACAGCTTGAGGCGGGTTGAAAGCCTTTTTTATTAACTTTGGCTGGCTTAAAGCAAGTTTCAATACCCCTCACAGCTTGAGGCGGGTTGAAAGATGAGTTGTCCAAATTTATCTACTTTGATGAGGGAAAGTTTCAATACCCCTCACAGCTTGAGGCGAGTTGAGATCTGTGCGTATAGCGTTTTTGGGATGTTCGTCTAGATTTTCAATACTTTGCTTAAAGGTACGGTTGGCAGAAGATATTACAACAAGACACAGGCAATTTTTCAATTTCATCCAACCTTGTTGATAGAGCCAATAAAAATTTGGGATAGAAAGAAGATTTTAGGATTCCATCAATACTATTTGAAACCAACAAAAAAACACTTTTTAGGTGGGTTGAAAGGATAGAGCAACAGATTCTTGATTTGGAGGGACTTACCTGTGTCTCTACTATTGACTAATCTTATCGGTGATTAATTGCTCTGCAAAAGCATATTGCTGCCATACTTTAGATATAGCAGTATAACCCTGTGACATTAATCTGTTAACAGTGACATCAATTTGTTAAAAATGACATTAATCTGTTAACAGTGACAAATAATTAGTTAATGTACAAAAAACGAGCGCGGAGGGATTTGAACCCCCGACCCACAGAACCGGAATCTGTTGCTCTATCCACTGAGCCACGCGCCCTCAATTTTTTGTATTATAGCACATTTTTCATAGGGCATGGGGCATTGGGCATTGGGTATTTATTATTTCTCCTTGTCACCTTTGTCACTAAAGATAAGCCGCCGGATCTACGGGCGTACCATTGCGGCGGACTTCAAAATGCAGGTGGGGCCCGGTAGATAAACCTGTGGAACCGACAGATGCGATCGCTTGTCCGCGTTGTACTCCTTGCCCTTCAGAAACATATAATTCACTGGTATGACCATAAAGTGTGGTGATACCGTCGCCGTGGTCGATAATGATAGCTTTACCATATCCTCCATACCAGCCAGCAAAAATTACTGTTCCCGAATCAGCTGCACGAATTGTACTACCATAGCTAGCAGCAAAATCTAGTCCGGCATGAAAGCGACGATAGCCTAAAATTGGATGTATCCGCCAACCAAAAGGACTGCTAGTAGCTGCATCGCTGGGATAGGCTAACATTCCAGTGCCGCGAATAATGACGCTTTTAGTACTGCTGTTGGTTTTGGCTTGGGCTTCGGCTATTTTTTGTTGAATTAGCGCTTCTAAATTTTTAGAATCTTGCTCTAGCTGGTTTTGTGCTGCTGCTAAAGCCAAGCGATCGCTATTGAGGCGTTGAATTAACTCGGCTTGTGATTGGGCTTGTAATTGATAATCGGATTTTTGCGCTAGTAATTGCTCTCTAATTAAGGCAATTTGATTTTTTTGCTGTTCTACTGCGGTTTTTTGCTCAATAATCGCTTGAGCTTGTTCATTCAGTTTAGTTAAAATTTTCTGGTCTGCTTGATAAACTAACTTGAGTTGATAACGGCGACTGATAAAATCGCTGATATTTTCACTTTGCAGTAAAATCCCCCAGCCTTGATAGGCTGACGATCGCTGAAGAAACCGCAATCTTGCAACCGTAGCTACTTGGCGTTCTTCATAGGAACGTTCCGCTGCTTCTAAGTTAGCCTGTAATTGCTGGAGACGTTCGGAAGCTAGCTTTAATTGCGATTCGCTGTATTGAATATTGCTGTTAGTAGTATGCAGATTTTTGTTAATCCCTGTCAGGCGATTTTGTGCAGCCTGTTGGATATGATTCAAGCGATCGCGTTCTTGAACGACATTTTGACGTTGTTGCTGAATTTGTTGCTGTTGTTGTCGTAAATTGTCAATTGTTGGTGCAGGTGTTGCGCTTACTGGTAGCCACACCAGCAGCCAGCAGATAATCAACATCCAGCTGAACTTAATATATTGAGAAAATGGCGCTTTCATCCCGTTTCCGCCCAAGAATTCCAAGCATAACCAGCATTGTTCCCAAAACTCAGGCAGAACTAACAGGAGGGTCTAGGGGCTAGTGGCTAGGGAAGGGAAAATAGGAGAATTAGTTTATATTTACTAAGTGTATTGACTCATCTCCCGGACAGATATACAATTTTGAGTGAATAGAAGGGGAGTAGCTGCTGGTAATTTAAAACCAGCCCGTCTGAATCAACATACTGGCGATGAGCCTGGTTCAGGTGACAAATATTTAATATTTGGAAAATATTTGGAAGCGAGACCTTCACTAAGTTCACACAAAAAAGTGTGGAGCTTGGTGAAGTTTTTGCGCTTTCATCAAGCTTCGCATCATTTAATGATTCTTCAGGAGCTTGAGAGAGTGCTAACAGCTTTCACCGCAGGTTTGTTATTAATTACAGTTTCCGAATTAGGTGATAAAACATTTTTTATCGCCGTCATTTTAGCAATGCACCACTCGCGACGCTTGGTATTTACTGGGGTGGTAGCTGCTTTAGCTGCAATGACCATTCTTTCGGTAATTTTGGGACAAACAGTATCTTTGTTGCCCAAGGTGTATATTCATTATGCGGAAATAGCTTTGTTTATTGCCTTTGGTCTTAAGCTCCTGTATCAAGGTAGTAAAATGTCATCTGCTAGTTGCGATACAGAGGTAGTAGAAGAAGCCGAAGCTGCGGTGAAGCAAGCAGATTTAGAATTACCCAAACGCAAAACACCACTGTCAATTTTAATTGAAGCCTTTGTTTTAACATTTATGGCAGAGTGGGGTGATCGCACGCAAATTGCTACCATTGCCCTAGCAGCTGGGAATAATCCCATTGGGGTAACTGTGGGTGCAGTTTTAGGACACGCCATTTGTGCCGCGATCGCTGTAATTGGTGGCAAAATGATTGCTGGTAGAATCTCAGAACGTCAACTAACTTTAATGGGTGGATGCTTGTTTTTGATATTTGGTGTTATTGCTGCAATTGAAGGCGCATAATTAACAGCAAAATTCTCATATATTATGTAGGCATTGTAGACAAAACACGGGATATGCTGGGCAATGCCTACAATTAACTTTAATTCCGTCTTTGTAAGTAAGCATTCCAATTGTTACTTATACCAATTACCAAAATATATGATTCAGATTGTCAGCCTTGAAACTTATCCTCAATCTCAATCAACAGTCAACAGCCAAAATGAATATTTTTCGTAACTGAAATAGGATTGCTATATTAGTTTCTCACAATCGGAATTTCTATCCAAAATTCTGTGCCTTCTCCTACTTCAGATCGGAACCAAAGATTTCCTTTATGTTTCTCTTCAATAATTTGTCTACTAATAGACAAGCCTAATCCAGTTCCTTTACCTATAGGTTTAGTCGTAAACATCGGTTCAGATAAGCGTTGCTTAACTTCTGGTGTCATACCTATACCATTGTCAGCAATTTGAATTGTAACAACTGAATATTGTTCATTAAAATTAGTACGGATTCTAATCTGTCCTTGATAATGCGACAAGGCTAAATCATTATTAAAAAATACTTCTTCTATCGCATCAATTGCATTGATAAAAATATTCATGAAAACTTGATTTAAAGGTGCAAGAAAACATGTAACTAAAGGCAAATTTTCATACTCTTTAATAACTTGAATTTCTGGGCGTTCGGGGTTTGCTTGGAGGCGGTATTGTAAAATTAATAATATGGAATCAATACCTTCATGAATATCTATAGGTTGGGCAATGGAATCATCACGACAGGAAAAGTACCTCAGTGCATGAATCATTTGTGCCATGCGCTTTGTACCTTTATGCATAGATGAGATGATTGCAGGAAAGTCGTCAATCAAATAATCTAGATCTATTTCAGCTAATTTGTTAACGATTTCTGCTACAGGTTGAGGATAGTATTCTTGATATAGATTTAATAAATCAATAAAACTTTGTGTATATTCTGAGGCATGACTGAGATTGCCTAAAATAAAATTTACTGGATTATTAATTTCATGGGCAATTCCTGCAACTAATTCACCCAAAGCAGACATTTTTTCTCTTTGTACTAAGCTAACTTGAGCTTGGTGAAGATTATGCAGAGTTTGTGATAATTGGGATGTTCTTTCTTCAACCCTTTGTTCTAAATCTTGAGTCAGCATTTGTAACTTGGCTTGAACTGCAAGACGTTCTCCTATTTCTGCTCTTAGTTGCTGATTTTGAATTTGCTGTTGTTTTGTCAAATTACGTATTTTTAAATGTGTCTTGACACGAGCTATAACTTCTTCTTGCTCAAATGGTTTAGTAATATAATCTACTGCGCCCAAACTGAATCCTTGAATTTTATCAACCGTGTCGGAAAGGGCTGTCATAAAGATGATAGGAATATCACAGGTTTGCGGATTAGATTTTAAGCGATCGCATGTAGTAAATCCATCCATTCCCGGCATCACTACATCCAATAAAATGAGATCTGGACAAGCATATTCAGCTTGAGCGATCGCACTTTCACCATTAATAGCAAACAATATCTTCCAACCAGTATCTATCAATGTGTCTGAGAGTATTTGTAAATTATTAGGGTTATCATCCACAATCAAGATTATTCCTGTTTCCACAGTAGTTATATTCATTGTTAACCTCTGCGATCTAGCTGAATTATTTCTTTGTTTTTTTTCATGGAAAAAACGAGTAAAATCTTTTTTAACAATAAGTTGAATTGCTGAGTAACTTTCACAGAAGAATTATAGGCTATAGCAAATATTGTGATCGCTAATCATCAACTTCAGCCATTAATATTACGCTTAGACAAGCGATCGACAAATATTACACAAAAGCTGGCTCCCAAGTATTCATAAAATCAGTGGCGTACAATTAGTGGTGGTTTTAACCCCTCACTTCCAACTTTGAATTTTTAATTTTTAATTACCTGAATGAGTGGACATATTTATTAATCCCAAAACCGTACATCTACTCACATCAAATCAAAAAAATTATCTAACTGTATTTTTTAATAAGTATAAATTCTCACGATATCGCAATCCTACTGCTGCGAAAATTCTACAGCCGCCTACATAAAACTGCGAGATAGATTTTTATATTTGCGAGAGAAATGCTATTGCTATAGGCAGATAACGCCAAATTCAGCCTTGGTGATGATGTCACTGCATTCAAAAAGTGGGAATTCTGGGGAGCGATCGCTCATCATGACTTAAAATCCTAGTTCATGGGTCAGTTGTATTCGCGATCGCTAATTATTTTCTTGTCAGTTTTTAATACACTTCTTGCCTAATTTGTCAATGCATCATTTCCCAAAATCTTCACTTGTGAAGTGAATGTTGTTACGGTTTGCTTTCAGATGACGGAGTAGCCGCAGCAGAGGGTGTAGTAGCCGGATTAGGAGATGGCGCTACCTCAGCGGCTTTATTAATTTCGTCTTTGTACTGAGCAGGTGCTAAAGCTGAGGCATTATTGAACAAAGTTTTCGCTTCTGCAACTTTACCTTGTTGCTTAAAGAGCATCGCCTTAGCCAAAACTGGACGAAAAT
Organism: Tolypothrix sp. FACHB-123; assembly: GCF_014697075.1. Taxonomy (GTDB): domain Bacteria; phylum Cyanobacteriota; class Cyanobacteriia; order Cyanobacteriales; family Nostocaceae; genus Aulosira. The sequence goes on from NZ_JACJRE010000004.1 coordinate 21,513, forward strand.
CCTTGGGATCTTTCTTCGCTGCTTGATCGTATACAGAAATAGCTTGGGTATAACTTTTCTGAGAGGCGTGAACTGTGCCCAACAGCACCTGTACGCCCACCGTATCCACACTACCAGGTTGAATTTTATTGACTTGGGGTGCAGCAGTCAAAGTATCTTGTAATAAACCAATGGCGGCTTCCGGGCGTTTTTGACTTAAAAGCAGAGACACCATACCTTGTAAAGCCTTGAGATCGCCTGGTTTTGTGGACAAAACAGAACGATAAGCTTGGGCTGCACCTTCCTTGTCACCTAGTTGCTGCTTTGCTTGAGCTAGCAAAACTGTATATTCTGTCTGATCGGGATTAAGCTTAGCTAGCTTTTCTAGAGGTTCAATGACTCCCTGGACATCACCTTCTTTAAGACTTAACAATTCTAGCCTTGCCTGTAGCAACCCTTTGAGAGCAGTCTGATTTTCTGGTTCCCTTTGCAAAACCAGCTGATAACCTCTAACTTCGTCCTGTAATTTTGATTTTTGGTCAGGGGTAGCTGAATTACCCTTGGTACTGGCATTATTTTGGGTTGGGGATTGTGTTGTATTATTATTAAGTGCAGAAATTAAGGGAACCAGAGAAATTCCCACAAAAGTAAGAACTGCCAAAGCCAAGACGACCTTAACTATCCAGCTGCGCGGTTGAGACACAAGACTAATTTCTCCTGAACTTTAATTGACATTATCATCTACATAAATCTGAATAATCCGAAAGTTAAAAATTTCCAAAACTTTGCGGAATACCCTCGATTGCCTGTGAATTTTATAACAAATAACTATACACGCTGCTAAAGTAAGTGATGACTTTAGGAGGAGCCGTCAGGATTTAACCTATGATATGCTTCCCGAAACTAGTCTAAAGACGCTAAATTACACATTTAGTGTACAACTGTGTCTTTAGAATGCTTAAGAGCGCTCAGTTGTGGTTGGTTGAAAGCAAATATACTTTCATCAGCCGCACAAACGCTCTTTTCAGCTGCCTTCGTAAAATCCCACAATGGGATGTGTCTCCGCCGCAAGGAGTTTTTTATGAATTCCGACCTGATGCCGTCGCCCGAATCGTCCAATGCTTCTGCCTCTAACCAAGGCCAAATTACAGTAGAGGCAGCCGCTAGTGTTCCTACAGTAGCAGCCCAGTCCTCTAAACCAGAAAATTCCCCTGTGAACCTTAGCGAAACTGCCGCCAATGGGAACTTAGCTAATCGGCAGCAACCGATTCCGCCTCCCAGTGAACCGATGCAGTACCGCGCCATCGGGTTAGTCCGAGGTCGTTACCTTGCCAGCGATGAACAATTCACTCAAGGTAATCTGCTAACTAGTGATGGTGTAGAACTCAATGCCGTACTCCTAGGACGGATTATGAGTTTAGTTAAGAATCATTTAGATTTAGAACAAGAACATCTGTGGGTAGTATATCCACGTACAAGACAAGAGAATGATACCTTGCACCTCCAAATTGTCGGCGTTTGGGAGCCAGAAAAACTGGCTAAACAGTTGACAGAGGAGGATGAGCAAGATTCGGGAACAGAAGAATTAGATATCCCGGAAGAGCCTGTGTCTGACAGTGCCAACGAATCTCCAAGCACCCTTAAACCCTCATCAGAAATTCCTGATGGTGGTTTTTCCGTTCGTGGTGAAGTCGTCTACCAGTCTTTTGATGCCAAGAGCTTAGTAGTTAAGATTAAACAGGCTCCACGCAAACCAACAGACAAGCCCAAATATTTTAAATTAAAACTGACGGGTGTTCTCACAACCAAAGCTGTGGGCAAGTTTTGGGACTTTCAAGTGAAGCGACAAGCTGACCTATTACTCATCGAAAGCGCAGAAGCGATCGCGGATTTACCCAAAAAGCGCAAACCACCATTCAGAGGTGGTGGCCCTCGTGGTGGTGGCGGTGGTGGTAGAAGACCATTCACCCCCAGACGCGGTAGCGATACTCCACGCCCAGTCAAGAAAATCGGTGGCGGCGGTGACCCCTCAGCTGTGTCTAAACCTGTACCAAAAACACCTACTCCTAAACCGGTTAAGCGTCCGAAACCGACTCAGGAGTAGGGCATTGGGCATTGGGCATTGGGCATGGGGCATTGGGCATTGCTATTTCTCCCCTGCTCCCTGCTCACTACCCCTCTGCTTCTTTGTCCTCTCAAAATTCCGTCCATCGGTCTTGAGGGAGAAATGAACGATCCATTGGAATTGGAGAAACTGGTTCAGTGAGGGTAAATTTCCCAGCCTCGATCCATTCTTTCAATTCCAAGGCAACTTGCCGCGAGAAAAACAAACTGGCTAGAGGTGCAACACGCACTGTTCTGCCTTCAATGGTGACACGCCCAGACTTGAGTTGGGCGTAACTCACCAAACCAAATGTAGGACGCACGCGCCGAGGAATAGAAAAGTCTACAATGGGCGCGACTAATTCTTGATCTTGCACTGCACAATGTTCGACTACTTCGGCTGATAATACCGGTAGTGGTACGCCTACGCCCAGCATTAACGAAGGGCCATAGCTTTTGAAATAACATCCCCTCACCCACCTAGCATCCATTTGCTTGGCATCACCAATTAAAGCTAAAGTTGCAGCCGGGCCAATGGGCGTATGATTAGCTAGGCGTTTTTGTAAGGGGAAGTGTTGAGTTCCTTCCCAAGCGACATAACCAATTCCCCCACCTAAAAAAATTCGCGTACCAATACCGACTAGTTGTAAATCGGGGTCGTTAAGTAAAGGGGAAATTGCGCCAGGATTGGAGTAAACTGCATTTCCTAAACGTGGTTGTAAAGGGCCGAGATAAGTAAAAAGTGGGCGATCGCCTCCATTCACCCCAACAATAAAATTTTGGTACAAATTACGGGGATTAAATAAATAAAACTGATTGATTGTTTCCCGCATAATTGTAGTTTCAAAGGTAGCTCTGGGGTAACAATCTGTAACTTGTCCTTGGGCGCGTACTTGTACAGCTTTACCTGCAATTAAATCTTCTATCACATGACCGCCACCTCGTTCCCGCACTTCTTCACCATCAATCGCATCAGCAGGACAACTCGCACCCAGATATAAATCTACTGCACCAAAACCAGAGTATGCAGGGACGCCATCTAACCAACAACGGCGAATTTTAATTGGTGGATCGGTGTGTCCTAAATTAATAATTGCACCACTTGATTCCATTGGCTCAAAAGTTCCTGTGGTAATTACATCAACTTCTTGAGCAACTCGATTAACACCAACTTCAGCAACTCTTGCTTTTAATTCTTCAACTGTCAAAACTACTGCACGTTGGCTGCTGATTTTTTCGTTAATTTCCGCAATTGTTCGCATATTAAATGTAGCGAATTCCTATATTCATTGTGGAGCAACATAGCTGTCACGTTAAATCATTATATTTATCTACATATTTGTCTACTGATCTGGGTTTTGAAAATAATTAGGCGATCGCATTAATTCTATTTTCTAATTAGTGGTATTAAAAATATTTTCTTTAACCGTAAGATTACTTATTTATTGTAACGACAGTGCAAATATACTGACTTTTTTTATTTTTAGGATTAAAGTTGATTAAACAAGCTTGGAAAAAAGTAACTAATTATGAGAAAAATTTGTAATTAAGTGGATTCTCGCTATAATCTGCTACGAATAAATACGTATTAACTAGCAATTATATTTTAATAGTGGCGGTTTCCCAGTGTTAATGCGTATATTAAATTATTCAATATCCGTAGGGATATTAGGATGTTGAACTTTCAAAATTAGGGTGGTGAAGAAATGATTTCATCAGGAGTGGAAGTTAAAGTCGGGCGATTGGAATCTATTGTTGAGCAAATTGGCGAAGCAGTACTTTCTACTACGGAGACAATTGAGAGTCTAGCGCAACGACTAGAGACTCTGAGCGTGCAAGTCGAAGCCCAAGGAAAGCAGTTACAGCAACAGGGTTATCAGATTTTTGCATTGTGCGACGCTGTACAGACCCTTGCAGAATCTCAAGATGATTCTTTACAAAAACTCGGCCATCTGACAGAAACACTAGATAAGCTGATGATACTGTTACAAGGGTCAGATGAGTAAGAATAGGGATGATGTTGATTGTTGAGTGTTGACTGTTGACAAATCAGCTTCTGTGCAATCACACCCTTAATTTGGTAACAGCAATGTTACCGGCAAAACAGACATCTACATCGCTACCAGGAGTGCGATCGCGTTTGCCATATTCCCCAATATAATAAAAACCATCGCCGTCAACTCGATAGTTAATTGGCAATGCTTTAGTACAGGGTTGGCAAAACACCACCTCCGGATCTGGTTCTCCTGGTTGCAGATGTGGTAAGTTAACGTTCCAGAATTGTCCTGGTTCCAGGGGTCGCTCAAGTAAATCAGCTAAAATTTTAGTTGTGAACTTAGCAGCGAGTTCCCAGTCAAAATTTTGCTTGGCTTTACGATACTGAGAAATGGCAATTCCCGGAATTCCATTCATTGCAGCTTCTCGCACCGCCGCTACAGTACCGGAAATATAAGCATCTACGCCTAAGTTACCGCCAGCATTTATTCCCGATAACACAAATTTGACATTTTCATTAATTTGTGTTATGGCGATTCTTACACAATCTGCGGGAGTGCCGGCGATCGCATATTCAGTTTCTGAACGTCGCTCAAGAGTGATGGGGCGAGTCGTGGTAACTTGATGTCCACAACCAGATTGATGATCTCTCGGCGCAGCGATAATTACATTTTTGTCTTTGACAGCATTGAGCAATGCTTTAATTCCAGGTGCATCGATACCGTCGTCGTTAGTGAGGATGATAGTCATATATTTGAGGAAAGCCACTGGAATTTTAGCGTCAACTGTCCTTGAAGTCTAACAATCCCTCGTTACAGCTACCTTAATTAAGTGATGAGCTAGATAACCTCACACTGTCTAGTTAAACTTGCAACTCAAATCCAGGTAATACATCTTCTCCAGAAAGAATAGCTGGCATTTGCACAACTTCCACAAATTGATTGAGTCGGTAAATTTCTACTGTTGCATCTTGAGGATTAATCAACCAACCCAAACGCAAACCATTGTCTATATATTCTTGCATTTTCTGTTGCAAAGGTTTGAGTGAATCTGTTTCTGAACGCAGTTCAATAACAAAATCTGGTACAAGGGGCGGAAATTTTTTACGCTGTTCTATTGTTAAAGCTTCCCACCTTTCCAACTTTACCCAAGCTGCATCAGGAGAACGTTTGGCACCATTGGGCAATGTAAAAATAGTTGAAGAACTAAAAACTTTTCCTAATTTAGCTTGACGATTCCAATTATTCAAATCAGTAATTAAGTCGGCTTCTCGATTGCCGCTTTCTCCTCCAACTGGTGGCACAATTATTAATTCTCCTGCTGCATTCATTTCCAAGCTTAAGTCTTTATTGGCAAGACACAATTGATAAAATTGCTCATCGTTTAAATGAGCGATTGGTTCAAGATTTAGAACAACAGTATTCATTGAACTTTTCTCAGTGCCTTCTCTAATAACAATAGTTGCCTTTATTTACAAGTTTAACATTGTAAATTAATCTGCAATTTTTACATACAAAGGTTTGCTACATTAACGATCATCCGGCAACTTTGAGGATGAAAAAATTGTTAGAGAGTACTCACCCCCGCTTCAAAGTGGCGATCGCTTAACTCCTCCAGAATTTGAACGGCGTTACGCGGCTGCACCCCACATCAAGAAAGCAGAATTAATTGAAGGCTAACTAACTCAATAGATGAGAAAAGATTAAGATAATCAATTAATAATACAAAAAATATTCAATTCTATGGTAATATGCCGCAATGGTTTGCAAAATCCGCCCAATTAGAAAATTTACCTCTAATTGGGCGGAATTCCTGGAAAATATTTCCGACACAACTGTAAGGACGGGTTTACAGATATCCTCGCTGATTAACAACGCTATGAATAAACCCGCCACTACTGACAAGCGAAACGCAATAAAATCTATCTTTGGGGTATAGCAAAAAACTTTCAGCCCAAAAAAGCTATCAACCAGGTGATTTTGACATGGGTTGTGTAGTATTTTTGGTGCAAGTCTCTTTGAGAGTTTATCAAATGAAACAGCTCCTCAATCAAGCAATTATCATTCCCAAATACTTAATTAAGCTAATTCTGCCATTAGTGGCGATCGCTCTAGTTTCCTTTGTTGTTGTCCCTTCCGCCTTAGCTACTGGTGTATATCAAATACCCAATTTAGCAGCAGATAACAGCACCTGGGTGGTAGATGAAGCCGATGCAATTAGTCGGGTGAACGAAGGCAAGATTAGCAGCACCTTGTCAGATTTAGCAAAGCAAACTGGTTATGAAACCAGAATTGTCACCATTCGCCGGCTTGACTATGGAGAAACACCAGACAGTTTTGCCAAAGCACTGTTTGAAAAGTGGTTCCCAACCAAAGAAGCACAAGCTAATCAAACCCTATTGCTAATTGATACTGTCACCAATGGTACAGCCATTGTTACCGGAGATAAAGTCAAGTCGTTGCTGACAGACTCTATAGCCGAAAGCGTAGCCTCGGAAACTGTCATGGCACCACTGAGAGATGGTAACAAATACAACCAGGCCTTCTTGGATGCGAGCGATCGCCTAGTTGCTGTCCTCTCCGGACAAACCGATCCCGGCCCGCCAAAAGTTGTAGACAAAGTACAGGTAGAAGGCACATTCAAGAAAGCCTCCGAAACTGACCAAAGTAATGCGACAGCTTGGGTAGTAGGACTATTAATCGCCGCCACTATTATCCCAATGGCAACCTATTATCTCTATCAAGTTAATCAACCATCTAACAATGGTTAATAACTAAGGGCATAGGGCATGGGGCATGGAGCATGGGAAATAATTTTGGATACTTCTCCTGGCGGAGAGGCAACGCCAACGACAAGCTCAGCACAAGTTTTGAATTTTGTTGGATTGTCATCTAAAATCCAAAATTCCTTGCGCTGCTTGCCCCTGCTCTGCTGCTGTCTTAAGGGTATGTCTTTAACTAGACACCATACAATAATTGGTCATTCTTTTTGACAAATGACAAATGACTCATGACCAATGACTAATGACAAAATTCAGTCTTTTGTTGCGTATGTGCAATAAATTTCAATCTTGAATATATTCTTGCCCTGTCACTAAAGCCATCTCAGCCCGGACAAATTCTCTGCCCAAGTAAGCTGCATGGTCTAAAAGACTAACTGGACAGGGCTGAGTTTCTTCAAATATTGTGACGCAAAGTTCCTTAGCAGTTCTCCCACTAAATACAGTTGTGTGAGTTCGTTCTACTTTTCCTCTAGCAGGAATTACCTGTCCCGTTTCTGGATCTACAGCTAAACCGCGCTCATCAATTACATTTGTAAAATGCTTGGCATAAATTAATCTTGCCTCTCGATCCAAGTAGATAATGAAATATCCACTAGGGTCAAGGTCAATATGTCTTGCAGAGAGCTGTTCGTCAATCGCGGCCAAATCTTCTACCATCAAATCCATAGTCATTTTTTAAAGCAAATTTTTGCCAAGTTTATACAGACTATTTATAGTGTAATTTATTGTCTTTAAATATCTCATTTACTAAAGGGTAACTCGGCATTAATCGAGTCAATTTCTTGTTGTTCGAGTTGATTTACTTCACTGATATAAGGCAACAGAATTTGTCCTAAACGGTTATTGTAAAAGCGATGTAAACTGTGATTGGGTTTAGCAGGAAAGCCGCGCCGTTTTTTATGTCTTCCACCAGCACCAGGGTCAAAACTTTGAATATTGTTAGCGATCGCCCACTCAATCGGCGCATAATAGCAAGCATCAAAATGTAAGCAATCGATTTCTTGAAAGCTTCCCCAATAGCGTCCATACAGTCTATCGCCCTTAAATAAACAAAAAGACATTCCTATTGGGTGACGGCTATCTTGCTCGCTATAGGCAGCAAAAAACAGCACCCTATGGCGATAATTACCAGGTAACTGTTCAAAAAACCGTTTTGTTAGGTATTTACTACCCCACCAGCCAAACTTGTCACAGGTATCTGCGTAGAACTGATACATCAAAGGAAACAGCGAATGGGGAATTTCCTCACCAGTCAGCGGTTGTAACCGTAAACCCGCTTTTTCCACCGCTTTACGTTCCCGCTTAATATTACGGCGTTGATTGGCGTTAAACACCCCTAAATAATCATCAAAATTCTTAAATGCACTATTGTCCCAGATATAACTATGATGCAACCAACTGGTAAAGCCTTGTCGTTCCAGTACAGGACGCCATTCGGGATCGACATATAAAAAATGACAGCCAGAAATCCGATGCTGGTTGCAAAAAGAGTCAATCTCATGCAGCATCAAACTTGTAATTTCATCCTCATCTTCTCCAGGCGCAATTAAAAACCGATAGCCTTCAGCCGGAGTAAACGGCGTCATTCCCAATAATTTCGGGTAATAATCCACCCCAATCCGTTCAGCTAAACTTGCCCATTGGTGATCGAAGACAAATTCGCCAGCACTGTGTCCTTTAAGATAAAGAGGAGCCGCAGCAATTAGCGTTTTGTCACGCCATACAGTCAAGTGATTGGGTAACCAACCAGTTCTCCTAGTAGCACTGTGGGAGATTTCCAAATTATTCAACCACTCCCACTCTAAAAAAGGAGTTTTCAGCGGTAAAGCCAAAGCATCCCAAGCTTGTTGCGGGATTTCAGCAATTTTATCGCTCCAAACGATAGAATAGCGAGGTTTTAGTTTTTCTATCATCGTGTGGTTTTTTGGTGAGGGACGGTGAGGGGTTAGGGGCTAGGGAGAGGGAGAAGGGAGACAAGGGGGGACAAACAATTCAAAATTCAAAATTCAAAATTAAGAATTCTATTTGACTTTTGCCCAATGCCCAATGCCCAACCCCTAATAGAGTAATCTAATCTACTGTTTGTTGCAGCTTATAGTGTAAAAACACTTCTTGATCGACTTGACGGACTTCCAGAAGTTGTAGGTGGGGAGCGACATTTGCCATAAATCCTTCACCTTGCACAGGTGTGGGTGCATTAGCACCACCCAAAATCAAAGGACACACTGTCAGCCATAATTCATCGATTAAATCTAATTCCAGCATTGAAGCTACTAACTCACCACCCCCTAATATTGCTAGGCGTGTTATATGTAGATATGCCAGGTGTTTTAATGCTGCAAGTATATCAATCTTGCCAGTTGCGGTTTCAAAAACCAAAATTTGCTCAAATTTTGCAGCGCATTCCACCGGGGGAGCGTCCCCCGTCTTCGGAAGTGTCTTTTCACGTCTTTGCCAGGAAAGTCCCCCGGCTGTAGTCGTGAGCAACCAGCGTCGAATTGGTTGTTGAAAAAAGTGAAGTTCCGGATTGAGGTTAGCAGAGTGTGTAATGACTATATGAAGCGGCTGGGCAGATTTGCCCTCCTGCATTCGATGTTGCAGCAGTGTTGGATGTGATACGGTAAGTGTCGTACCGTAAGCACGGAGAGTGCCAGCACCAAATAAAACGGCGTCAGAGGCAGCAATTTGTTCTTCCAGGTGTGCTTTATCAGCCTTTGAACCAAACCGAGCAGGTGCTCGCCTGAAATCTGCTATTTTGCCATCTGCACTCATTGCCAAAACCACTGTGGTATGAGGACGATGTTGCACCATTGAATTGCTTTGATAGTTTTAATATTTTGCTTGTGGGTGTGTTGAATAACAAAAATCCATGCTTGCAAGTTGCTGTTTACTAATTTCCCAACTGTATACATATGCAACACCAGTCTTTTTTACATCTAACCTTCAAGGGTTTTGGTATACCATGTTTCATTTTGCGGATACCAGCTTTGATATGTTTAAAACTTGGCAATACAGTAGACATAACTTCATAAAATGTCTCATTTGGCTGGATTAGTTGCATATCTTTAGCTATTGTGGTTTGCAGATGCGAAGTGAGACATTCGATGGCAAAGCCTCGTCAATCATCCTTTAGACGTATATTATTGACCAGAATATTGCTGGTGTTTGTGCCAGTATTATTGATAGGAGAGATAGTGGCCTTAAACAAGGCACGCACTAGCCTATTGAAAAATGCTCGGCATAATTTAACAGAAAGCGCTGTCATTAAAGGGGAGAAGATTAGAGATGCGATCGCTACCCTGAAAACTACTTTACTCATTATCAGTAGAACAAAAATAATAGAATCACCTTCGCCCATCGAGACGGAAGAATTTCTCACTGAGATATCACAACAACTGCCAACCCAAATAGACTGTATTCAATTAAAAGATGTAAAAACTGAGAAAATAGTTGCCAGCACCTGTGGCGATCGCGAAATTGAAGAACCGAGTTCATCTTTTCCCAATGTCGGTGTTGATATCCAAGCTATATTACCGCCAAAAGTTGGAACCACAGGTTCTAGAGATCCCCAAAACCAACTGCAATTATTATTATCTGCACCAATCTACGATAAAGCAGGTGAACTGCAATATAGCTTAAGTATTAAGTCAGCATTATATCAACAAACTAAAAATAGTCCAGGTTCCCTTTCAGGTTCTCTGGTAGTTTTTACTGAAGATGGTACCATCTTGGCACATCCAACACCAGAAAGATTGGGGACGAATATTCAAGAGTATTTAACTAAGCCTCAATTTCCAAATCTCATTCAAAATATATTTATTGGGCAACCAGGATCTATGATGTTGTCCTTACAAGAAGGACAAGAACTGTTAGCTGGATATACAGCAATTCTCGATCCTACCAATCAAGAATCGCCGCAAAAATTGATTGTTTTAGCTGTAACCAGTGTTGATAATGCTCTGTTTGGTTTGGAAGAAATCAAACTGATTCTTATAGTTTTAACAGTTGGTTTAATAGGTGCTAGCTTATTAGCATCCTTATATTTAGCACCTTACCTAGCAGGGCCTGTAGAAGAATTGCGAGATTATGCTCTCAATATTGACAGTCACCACAAAGCCCAACCAATACCCCATAATTTTAAAATTAGAGAATTTAATCAACTAGCACAAGCCCTAGACCAAATGGTTGAAAGGCTGAGAGCCTGGGCTGAAGAATTAGAAATAGCTTGGAAAGAAGCAAAAACTGCTAATCAAGTTAAAAGTCAGTTTTTAGCCACAACTTCCCATGAATTACGCAATCCCTTAAATATTATTATTAATTGTGTGCGCCTAGTTCACGATGGTTTATGTGATAACCGCGAAGAAGAAATAGAATTTCTCAAGCGTGCTGATGAAACAGCAATTCATTTATTAGGAATAATTAATGATTTGCTGGACATTTCTAAAATTGAAGCAGGTAAACTTTCAGTAGTTACAGAACCTCTTGATCTGCGACAATTACTTTTAGAAGTAATTAACTTACAATCAGTCAATGTTCAACAAAGACACTTGCAGTTAAAAACCGATTTGGGTAGCGAACCAATTCCTGTTCAAGCTGATGCAGCAAAACTCAAGCAAGTACTAATTAATGTGATTGGTAATGCAACTAAATTCACAGAACAAGGCAGTATTACCATAGCTTGTGAAATTCAACAAAGCCACAATCAACCACAAGTATTAATACATGTCACAGATACAGGCATAGGCATCGATCCTGCCCAACAGCATAAACTATTTCGCCCCTTTATGATGGTAGATGGTGCCAGCAGACGCAAAATAGAGGGTACAGGATTAGGGCTAGCGATTTCGCGTAACTTAATCGAACTCATGAAAGGTAGCATTACCCTCAAGAGTGCTGGACTTTATCAAGGGACAACAGTAACTATAGCCTTACCTTTAATAGATATTGCGTTTTTATCACCTTCAGAAGCAGAAGAAAAGTTACAAGATATTGAAGTCTGCGCTACAGATGAAGCAAAAAGGGGAATAAATAGCTACCCTAAGTTACTGGAAGACTCTCTAGTGAATGGAACGCAAAAAGTTGCGATAGATGAGCCGCACGATTTATCAATTTTAGATGATCCCCGTGAAGTTACTAGTTCTGTTGGGTAATATTTCATAGCTAGAATCAGAAACTTCTCGTTGCAAATCCCAGCTTTGAAGTTTTGAAGTCAAGCGATCGCCTTCACAACCCCATCATTCCCCCTCAAAACAAGAAACTTCTCATTCCAAACCCCAGTTTTGAGGTTATGAAGTCAAGCGATCGCCTTTACAACTCCATCATTCCACCACAGAACACAAAACGCCGCGCTTGAAACAGAAACATTCTCATTTGAAACTAAAACGTTCTCACTTGAAACAAGAGCATTCTCACTTGGAACAAAAACGTTCTCGTTTGGAACAGGAAATTTTGAGTTCAGAACACGAAACTTGGAGATTAAACCTTGATTTATGAGGCTGAGAAGTTGAATTTTACTTTTCTGAGGCGAGGCGATCGCGAAGAGATGCGAAATTTTCACTAACAGTAATAGTATTAGGATGATTTTCCCCTAATTGTCGCTCACAAATATCTAAAGCTTGGATGTACAAAGGTTCGGCTTGGCTGTATTTTCCCTGGGAATCGTAGAGTCCCGCTAGGTTGTTGAGGCTAGTTGCAAAATCTGGATGTTCCTCACCAAGCAAGCGTCGCCTTAATTCTAAAGCTTGGATGTACAAAGGTTCGGCTTGGCTGTATTTTCCTTGGGAATCGTAGAGTCCCGCTAGGTTGTTGAGGCTAGTTGCAACATCTGGATGTTCCTCACCGAGCAAGCGCCGCCATAAATCCAAAGCTTGGATGTACAAAGGTTCGGCTTGGCTGTATTTTCCTTGGGAATCGTAGAGTGCTGCTAGGTTGTTGAGGCTAGTTGCAACATCTGGATGTTCCTCACCGAGCAAGCGTCGCCTTAAATTCAAAGCTTGGATGTACAAAGGTTCGGCTTGGCTATATTTTCCTTGGGAACGGTAGAGTTCCGCTAGGTTGTTGAGGCTAGTTGCAAAATCTGGATGTTCCTCACCAAGCAAGCGTCGCCTTAAATCCTTTGCTTGGATCAACAAAGGTTCGGCTTGGCTGTATTTTCCTTGGGAACGGTAGAGTTCCGCTAGGTTGTTGAGGCTAATTGCAACATCTGGATGTTCATCACCGAGGAAGCGTCGCAATAAATCCAAAGCTTGGATGAACAAAGGTTCAGCTTGGTTGTATTTTCCTTGGGAATCGTACAGTGCTGCTAGGTTGTTGAGGCTGGTGGCTAAGTCTTTCTCTAAACCTAATTCTTTTTGCAATTCTACAGCTTTGCTTAAATACTCAATGCCTAATTCTTGCTCTTTCTTATAATCTTGAAACTCGCCTTGGTTGAGTCTTTTTCTATAAATATCTCCTAAGCTAAAGTATAAAGTCGCTAAAGTTGTATCTTTAACACCGCGCTGTTCTAAATCTTGAATAAACCCTTGTAAATCTTCTATAGGCAACAAATAATCATTTTCATCATCCAAACCGGAAATTTCATGCTCCCGGAAAGCAAAACGAATCGCTTCTAAATCTTTACCAGCAACCGTATTTTTCTTTCTTGATACAAACCGAAAAACACCATTGCGCCAACTCCAAAAATCAGGGGCTTTTTTAATTAACTCAACTAATATTTGATTAGTCACCCACAACACAATGGCAAAAGGAAATGCCCTCAATGCTTCCCTAGTCCACTGTAAATAACCAAAAAAAACTTCTTGTTCCGAACGTTCCTTACCCAATTTAAGAAAATGAAGCTGTTCTGCACCAGTCACCGTAATTACTGCTGGATTATTTTCCCGCAAATACTCTTCACTTTTTACTAATTGAGAAATAGCAGCCGTCAAACTCGGCTCATCCCTTGCCAATGTCACCCGATAACAACGGATTTGCGGCTGTAATTCTGCTTCATACTCAGCAATAATTTCATCCCGAAAACTAGCATCATCACACACAGCAATTAGCAAATTTAACCGATTGGCTTTAGTCTCAATAGAAATAGTTAAATAATCATAAGCATCTCTGTTGTCATCATCTGTCAGTAATTCCTCATTCATCATTAATTAATCAACCCCCTACGTCTCAAAGTTTCTACAAGAATGGGGTGAATATCATACCAAGTTTCATCATTACGATATTCCAATATATACAATCCATGCAGTAATTCTAAAAACTCTGACTGCTTTACATCTTCACGCTCAAAATTATTATAAGTAGTTGCCAAAATTCTCAAATCTTCTTTTCCAGAAGTGGAAACAATTCGAGATTATTATATGCTTGCTTAAAAGATTCTTGTAATTCGCTAGACATTGGCTTTTACAAAATAATATTTTTACTGCATATTTATATTAATGTCTACCTAGTCCCAACTCGAAAATATTTCCTTTTTTTTCTGTATCTCTGCTTGAAAAGAAAATATCATCTTCTTCCATGCTAACCCCAAAAAAACAATACCCCCCTCCGCCGCCGGAGAGGGGTTAGGGATGAGATAACACAATTCTCACTGCTGACACTCAGCAATTAGCACTGTCTAATAAGCGTCTTGCAACTCGTAGAAATCAGGCGAGATGTAATCCTTCCGCAAAGGCCAGCCTACCCAATCTTCAGGCATTAGAATTCGCTTCAGGTTGGGGTGTCCTTCATAGATAATACCGAACATATCATAAGACTCGCGCTCTTGCCAGTCTGCTGTCTTCCAAATCCAGTACACTGAAGGAACTGTAGGGTTTTCCCGTGGGAGGAACACCTTCAAGCGGATTTCTTCAGGGCGATCGCTATTATCACCTACTTTAATTAAGTGATATACGCTCACTAACTCTTGTCCAGGGCCCAGGTCAATTCCACCCTGAAACTGGAGATAATTAAACCCGTAAGCATACAAAGCTGTAGAGATGGGGAGTAAAAAATCTGGTGCTACCTTAATTATTTCTACCCCGTTGGCATCAGGTGCCAAAACCTCATGGTCAAAGCCATTTTCACTCAACCACTGAGAAACTTTCCCAGCTTTTACCAGAGACTCTTCTGCTGCTGGTACTGGCTTAGATTCTTCATCAGCCACGGTTGGTTCCCTCCTTTTGTTTCTGGGATGTCAATAAAGCAGGTGGAACTGGTAAACCAATCGCTTCCGCCAATTCTTTGGGTGGTGTAAAGCGAGTATCTGACTGCATATACTTACCAGTTAAAATTTGCTCTACTGGCTTGAGATTATGAGTTGTGCTGTAGTAGCGGTGGGTTTGCTTAGTTTGATCCCGTTCTTGGATGGAATCATTGGCTATCTTCTTCCGCAGCTTGATAATTGCGTCAATAATCGCTTCTGGACGCGGCGGACAACCAGGTAAGTACACATCTACAGGAATGAGTTTATCAACTCCACGCACAGCCGTGGGGGAATCAACGCTAAACATCCCGCCTGTAATTGTACAAGCTCCCATCGCAATCACATACTTTGGCTCAGGCATTTGCTCATAAAGACGTACCAATTGGGGTGCCATCTTCATGGTAATTGTCCCAGCAGTGATAATTAAATCAGCTTGGCGGGGGCTAGAACGGGGAATTAGCCCAAAACGGTCAAAATCAAATCGAGAGCCAATTAAAGCTGCAAATTCAATAAAGCAGCAAGCCGTACCAAATAGCAACGGCCACAAGCTAGAAAGCCGCGCCCAGTTGTAAAGGTCATCAACCGTAGTCAGAATTACGTTTTCTGAAAGGTCTTGAGTCACAGTCGGACGCTCAATCGGGTTGATGATGCGTTCTTTGTCCTGGGTTGTTAAATTAGAATTCAAGACCATTCCAAAGCTCCTTTACGCCATGCGTAAACTAAGGCGATTACAAGAATTGCAATAAATATTAGCGCTTCAATGAATGCCAATAGCCCTAGACGGTGAAAAGCTACCGCCCAAGGATACAAAAACACAGTCTCCACATCAAAGACGACGAAGACCAGCGCAAACATATAGTAGCGGATGTTGAACTGAATCCAGGCTCCGCCAATCGGTTCCATCCCGGATTCGTATGTTGTGCGCCGTTCCGCACTTTTGCCGCTGGGTCGTAGGAGCTTGGACGCTGAGAGCGCCAGGGCAGGCACTAGGCTACAGATAATGAGAAAGCCTAGAAGGTACTCGTAACCGCTGAGAACAAACACAATTGATATCTACCGCTTATGGTGTAAATAACGCTGTAACGTTCTTTTACATTATATCTTTTAGGCATTTCTGAAATCTGGGAAACAGAAGTGCTGAAGGTATTTGATTCGTTTTTAGTTGTGATAGAAAAGTCTAACAGTTATGTCATAATTTGTAACGTATATTTAAGATTTCTCTGCTGCGAGGCCTAAGCAATGAGCGAACAAAGCGAACAAGCTGTTGAGACTCAAGCGTTAGACCGCTATGAGTGTCGTGCCTGCGGTTATGTCTACGAACCTGAAAAGGGAGACGACAAACATGATATTCCCTCAGGAATATCCTTCGCAGACCTACCCATAAATTGGCGCTGTCCCGTATGTAGTGCAAAGAAACAAGCTTTCACTAGCATTGGCCCAGCAGGTCAAGCATCAGGCTTTCGCGAAAATCTGGGTTACGGTTTAGGCGTCAACACCTTGACCCCAACCCAAAAAAACCTCCTGATTTTCGGTGCTTTGGCACTAGCCTTCTTATTTTTTATCAGTCTCTACGGGTTACAATAGATACTTAGTTAAAAATCTCTACCCACAAAGACAATAGGGATGAGGGAGATGAAGAGGACAAAAAGGACAAGGGAAATAAATTAACAAATGCCCAATGCCCCATGCCTCAGACCTAATGCCCCACGCCCAATGACAACTGACAACTGACAAATTTAGAAACAACTAAGAAATAAAAAGATACTGATGCAAGCAATTTTGAAAGGTTGGCAACGAATATTTGCCCTGTTGATAGTTGTCCTGATGTGTATAGGTTGTAGCAAAGTCCCTTCTACTAGCTATAACCCCTGGGCAATCATTAATGTACCCACAGAAGCAAAGCTGTTAGATATTGCTTTTACAGAAAATTCTGAGCATGGCTACTTGGTAGGTAGCAATGCCACCATTTTAGAAACTAATGATGGTGGTGATACTTGGAAACCGCTAAATCTAGAACTTGATGACTCTAGGTATCGCTTTGATGCTGTAAGTTTTGCTGGTAAAGAAGGATGGATTGCAGGCGAACCTGGTTTGCTACTGCATACTACTGATGAAGGTCGTTCTTGGTCGCGTATTGCCCTCAGCGAAAAACTACCTGGTAATCCGATTAGTGTCAGCGCTCTGGGGCCAAATACAGCCGAAATGGCTACTGATGTAGGCGCTATCTATCAAACCAAAGATGGCGGTAAAAACTGGAAAGCCCAAGTAGAAGCAGCAGTTGGTGTGGTGCGTAACTTAGAACGTTCTCCCGATGGTAAGTATGTTGCTGTTTCTGCTAAAGGTAGCTTTTATTCCACTTGGGAACCAGGACAAAATGCTTGGGTACCTCATAACCGCAATAGTTCTCGTCGCGTAGAAAACATGGGCTTTGGTGATAATGGGCAAATGTGGATGCTGGCACGGGGAGGTCAGGTACAATTTAGTGACCCTACCAAACCCGATGAGTGGCAAGAAGCACAAAATCCCGAATTATCTACTAGCTGGGGTTTACTGGATTTAGCTTATCGCACCCCTAATGACATTTGGTTGGGTGGCGGTAGTGGTAACTTACTGCACAGTGCTGATGGTGGTAAAACCTGGGAAAAAGACCGGGATGTGGAAACAGTAGCCGCTAATTTTTACAAAATTGTGTTTTTCCAACCCGACCAAGGATTTATTATTGGCGATCGCGGCGTTTTACTAAAATATAACCCTAACGTAGCAGCAGCTGCTTCATCCGAGCCTGCTTAGGGCAACACTAGCCTATGTAATTATCCAGATTTCTGAGAAGGACGTTGCAAGTTGTAACTCTTTCTAAACTTTGTAGGATAATAAACTCAATAACTGTCTTTGTGAAGGTAGAAATTCGATGTCAGGTACCACTGGAGAGCGTCCGTTTTCGGACATTATTACCAGCGTTCGTTACTGGGTAATTCACAGCATCACCATCCCAGCATTATTTATCGCGGGTTGGTTATTTGTCAGCACCGGACTGGCTTATGATGTTTTTGGCACACCCCGTCCTAATGAGTATTTCACCGAAGTACGTCAAGAAGTGCCCATTGTAAATAACCGCTTTGAAGCTAAAAAGCAAGTTGAAACCTTTATCGGAAAGTAGTTTGAAATCATGACTAGCGGCAACAACATCAATCAACCAGTTACCTATCCAATTTTTACAGTTAGATGGCTTGCAGTTCACACCTTAGGTGTGCCAACCGTCTTTTTCTTGGGCGCGATCGCCGCAATGCAGTTTATTCAACGCTAGGAGCAACTCATGGAAAGAACGCCCAATCCCAATAATCAGCCGGTAGAACTTAACCGGACTTCACTGTACCTGGGACTACTACTAGTTTTTGTTCTGGGTATTCTGTTCTCCAGTTACTTCTTTAACTAACTGGAACAACTTTTGTTAATCATTTATTTATTCAACTTGTGTTGATTTGTTGTTAAGGGAGGAGAAAACTGTGTCTGGAAGTGGGAGAATTCCTCTGTGGGTCGTCGCTACGATCGCAGGTTTAGGTGTCATAACTGTTTTAGGCATTTTCTTTTACGGAGCCTATGCCGGAATCGGTTCTTCAATGTAATAGTAGCTGGAGCCGAATAGCATAATTAGTGTAGATTTTCTAGCATTTGTTTAGAAATCAACATTATGAAAAAACCGCCCATCTCACGGAGATAGGCGGTATTAATTTTTAATGGGTCATTAGTTGTTGGTTAATTGAGTTATTACTCAATTAGGCAATATCTTCGCGTTCAATGTATAGAAACAAAAACGCAAATACGGCAATGGGTACGCCCCAGCCAATGATGGGAACGAATAGAGCAGGTAAGTAGGAAGTACTAGCCAAAATCGAAGGCAAAAGTTGAGATGCCATAGTCAATGATTCCTGTTAAATTACACTTCAATTCAAGATGAGCTTACTGCAAATTCTGTCTCATTTTTTAAATTCTAAAGATTTTTAACACAGCCGCAGTTGTTAACCATGTCTAAATACCTAATAGTTCATCTAATTGCAAAGTTGGTAAATCTGGCGGAATCACAACTCGTGACAGCGATACTTTGTCGCTTTCTTGTTGGGTTTGGGGGTTAAGGGCGATCGCCTCAACGCGCATTTCTAAGCAACCAAAAGGAATATCTAATTGGGTTGTCAGCTCTAACCTTCCCGCAGAATTGGTCTGTAAATTCTTCAGTAAATGCGGGCCGTCAATCAACCAGCGGCTTTGACAATCCTCAATCCATAGCTTCACAATCACTTCTGAGGATACTTGAGGTATTTCCACACGCACCCTTACAGATGAGCCGGCAATGAGTTCGCCTTCTGGTAAATATAATTTTGGCGTTGGTAATAGTTCGACAACTGGGCTAGCCATTCGCGGCAAAGGCGATCGCTCTGCTATTAATGGTACCTCTGGTACTTCCTCTTCTACAGTCAGGCTTTCTGTTACCTCTACCTCAGGTTCTTCTTCAATATAAATATCATCTACAACAATTTCTTCCCGCTTGGGTAGGGGTATCTTTTGATAACGCGGTGGCGGTGGCGGTGGGGGAACTGGTAGTGATGGGGTGGAATATTCTTTTGAGAGGTTATCTGCTGTCTCTAAATCATGTTGCGCGATCGCTAGCCAATCTGCTGGTATTTCATCAGTATCTGTATCAAGAGAGGAAATTTCTGACACAGTATAATCACGGTCATTATGAGTAATTACAGTCTCAGGCACTACAACATCAAGATCATCATCTTGGTCTTGTAAATGAATAGGTTCAGGTAAAGAGAATCCCTGATTTTCTAACCATTTTGTAATCAGCGGTGATGAGTAGGGGTTACCTTCGATGATTAATTTTGGATTAGGGGGAGTCGCTGTTGTTGGTACAGGTTGCTCAATTACTTCTGGAGTAGATGGACTAGCTATAGGCGGTACAGATTGTTCAATTAATTCTGAACTAGGCGGAGTTGCTGTTGATGCCACAAAATCATCTATTAACTCCGGACGAGGTGAGTTAGTGGCTTCCGCAATATAGGCATCGATCAATTTAGAACGCCGAGAAACAGATACTTCTGTAACAGAAATCATCTGAGATGGTTGATTGCTGATGGATAATTCAGTTGTATTGTCAGTCTCAGCTAAAGTACTATGCAGTAATTGTGAGTTGTTTGGAGAATGCAAGCTAATGCCATCGACAACCTCACTTTTTGCCGCTTCCTCTTCATCGGTCGCAGCCGTTAACGGCTTCAAGTATGGAAATGTACTAGCAAGCATCGACATGCGCCGATTTTTAATCACTAGTTGCTCCATGTTGACAGTAGCTAAGGTTTCTACTTTCTCCAAGCTTTCTAGCTGTGTAGCCAGTTCTGTTGTCGTCGTTTCTGCTGTCAAAGAGCCTGCCAAAATCTCCGTATCCACTGGCTTAATTGGTGGAAGAGGCGGCATATTAGGTAATTCTAGTGCTCGATGGCTATCTAATGATTTTTTGCGCGATCGCGGTTTAATTTCTGGCGGTAAAAATTTATTCTCTAAAGTCAGAGACTGGTCTGATGGTACAGCTTTAACTAAATTCAAAAGTGACAAATCAATCCCAACTGCTCGTTCAGGAACTTCAGCAACTTCTGACTCCTCAAGCTCAAGTGGAGTATTCGTAACTGCCGCTGTAATTGCTAGTAATTCGCTAACAACTGCTGTAATTGTGAATGGCTGGCTAGCTAACAGTGTGACTTCACCAAGATTAGTCAGCGCACCATACAAACTTACCTCAGCTAAAATTAATTTTGATTCGCAATCAGCAGGAATATTAATTGAAGATTCAATATTAAAAGGCAATAGTTCATTCGGTAATGATTGCTTAACCTCGTTTAAAATGTCTGATTTAACAGGTGAACGTAGCGCAATTCTTACTTCTAAAGAATAAAGACTTTCTAGGTAAGGGATCTCTACTGCCAAATCCATTTTTTCTTGTAGTTCTACCCGCCCATTAATAGTCAAAGTTCCACCCCAGCGAGCAACATAGGTTTCTTGCTCTAGATTCAGCGATAGTGGTGGTAATGCTGGTTTTATTTGTGGTTCTGCTAGCAGTTCCTCATCCAAAAGAGATTCACCGCTAGGTAAAGCTAAATCTATTAAATTTTGTAAAATTTGCTCGGCCGTCACACCTCTTACCCACACAGGGTTAACAGGTTGATCGATCGTTATATCTTCTTCTTGATCGTCAATTAGCTTTGTGGTGACAGAACTAGTTTGAGTTGCAATTGTCGGTCTTGGTTCACTAACAGATGAGTTTTGTTGTTGTGTATCTGTAGATGCTACTGAATTACCAGCTAGCAAATTTTTCACATGAATAGTGGTTAATTCATCAGTGGAATCAAATACCAAACTATTTCCATTGTCTGACTCAATTGATGGGATTACCTGCTCATCTACAGGTTGTGGTAAAACTCGTAAATAAACGTTGTACTGCCAAGATTTACCGAGAATATCCGACATTAAATCACCAGAGCATTGCAGCTCCCAAATTCCCGGTTTGAAGTAAGTATAGGGAATTACCGCCATTAAGCCTTCTGCATTAGTGCGCCGCGATCGCTTTTGAATTCGGCGCTTAGGTGGTACCTCTTGGGTAGAGGAGTGAATTACCCTTACTTCCACATCCATATTGGGACGGTTAGAACGAGCCAAAACTCTATACCGACCCTCTATAATTTCTCCTTTTGGCGATTCCAGGGTATGCCAAGCGCGATCGCCCTGTCTCTGTATCAGAAATTGCCAGTTGTCCATTGTGAGTGATGCCAAGACCGAAGACCAGCTGAGTAATATTTTGCATTACTTGCTTGCCAGTTTACCTCAGCAATTTACAATTGCATAATATTAGACAAAGTTTTGCACTAAACATCCGCACTGTGCAGCAATTCGTCGCAAACAAGCATGTTAAAACCACCATAATTTATATTCACATACTTAGGTGTTGTGGTACATATGTCCCTAAACCCGCAAATTAGAGATAATATTTCCAGAGTTGATGGCGAATATCAGGTAAACAAGTTTCGAGAAAGCGATCGCATCATCTCCCAAACCTTTCCTCAATTGAATGTGACTCCAAACCAAATTTTTCAGGCTGGTTTAGTGTAGTTTCTTAATTATGTAATTCGTAATTCTTTAGAGAATACTTGTAAAATAAACCTTAAAATTACTTAGTTTAGCAAAATCAAATAGTATCCTATATTGAAAATGGGGCATAGAGCATTGATATTTATACCTCATTTGTAGTAATTCTGCTGACATAAGAATTATACTAACGCCAGTTGGAGCATACTCAAAAACTATGCCCATGACTAGTAATCAGTAAAAATACTAGCTCATAGCCCCTAATATTATTGTTCATGTGTACTGCTGTACTTACTGTTATAAGTACTACTTATTACCTCAAAATCCTTAAATGCTATAGCGATTTCGATAATAAGCCAGAATTTGCTGAACTAGTTGACGATTTTCAGATGTAGGGTTTGATTTCCAAGATAGCCATAAGCCTTCAATTTGACTTTGATAATAATCAAACTGGAGGGATGATTGGGGAATCAAACCCACTTCTAAGCCTTCCACTTGACGTAAATGAGCCGCTATCTCTCGATAGACTGCTAATGGCAAGCCAGCAAATTCAATTTTTTCTTTAGTCTCCATTCCTTATGAAGCTCCGACAGCAACAATATGTTGGGATGGCATTGTCCAAGAAACAGGACTTGTGCCAGGATTTGTAGTTGGTGTTGCTGAATTGGTAGGATTATCGCCTACCATTCTGGCAACTTCAATACCATATTGTTCCACAATCACAACAGGATTGGAGCCTTCATTCATTTCAATACGTTTAATCAAAAGCCCGTTAGCCAGTCGCTGTCCGGCTTGCACGTAGCGACTAGTAGGTTCATTTGGTACTTGAATAATCGCCTGGAGTTGTTTGCCAATTAAAACTACACCAGTTACCAGCACGGATCTTGCTAGTTCCGGTTGTGGTCGTTCTGGTAATACAGACACTAGCTTTGGACTAGGAACAACTGGCGGTAATACTGGAGTGAGTCTAGGCAACAATTTAGGGGCTACTTTCGGCGCTTTCGGCAGGACTTGCGCCAACTTAGGCGCACTATTATTTGGTGCAGAATTGGCCTTTGTATTGCTGACAGGTGGGTTTAAACTAACTGATTGTACAGCACTGCGTACAGGGACTTTTGTTGCCGACGGTTTAGCAATTGGTAGGGGTGGTAACTTAGGAACAGGTTTTGCCGTACTGCCAACAATTCCGAGAACCGTTGGTTGAACAATTTCGGCAAAGGGGTCATTTCGACCTTTTGCTACCATGACTAACCGCTCTGTAGCATTAGTGGGTTGAATTAAAGTAGAAGATGGACTATAAGTTGCAGATGCAACTTTTGATACCTGTTTACCAGGCACTATTGGATTATTAAAAGATGGGGTAGCTGATGGCGGTTTAAGTGCTGGTTTTGTAGCTGGGGGAAGATTAGCCGCAGGACTAGGATTGCTAGCCTGTGGTGTTTCTTCAGAACTACATCCAACGATCGCCAACATGAAAATGGCTACACCCGTAATTGTGGAATTTTTTCTACCCATTAGCCGTTCTCAAAAGCCATAGGAAAATTTGTTTGGAACATCAACATGCCGAAAATTTGTATTTAAGGCTAAGTCTGTTCCTTTTATAACCTAATTTTTTTTATTTCAATGGTTATTTTTAGTACTGTTAGACCAGCATAACTGCGGAGTAGACTCGTAGATAGTTAATCTTCAGCCACACCCATGAGATTTTTCAACAAATCCAACCCTTTTTTCACTCGCCGGGAAACAGTAACTACACTAATTCCTAAGTGTTCTGCTACTTGTTTTTGGGTCAAATCATGTAAAAAGACACATTCTAAAACTTCACGGGTACGCTGTTCTAGCTGAACCAAAGCTTGTTGCAGGCGTATTTGGTCTTCTTGTGCTAATTGAAAACTACGGTAGTGTGGATCTGGGACTAATTCACCAAGGCTGGTTGCGCCTTCTTCTCCATCTTGGATGGGTACATCCAGACTCAAAGGTGCACGATTGATCCATGCTAATTTAATTTCTTGCCATTCATCGGGGGAAATGTCCAGTGCGGCTGCTACTTCAGAGTCCGTCGGTTGACGATTATATTTTGCCCGCAAAGAACGCGAAACACCGATAGCTTGCTGTTGCAGTGCTAAGTAGCGTCGGGGGATACGCACAGTAACACCTTTATCTCGCAAGTAGTGTTGAATTTCACCACGAATGTAGGGAATCGTAAAAGAACTAAAGGCGTATCCTTTAGAAATTTCAAATTTTTCGATCGCTCTAATTAGACCTAAACAGCCGACTTGTAGCAAATCTTCGTAATTTTCATGGCATTGATTCATCCAGTAGTGAGCTTCTCTTCTCACTAACCCGAAATTAAGTTTGACGAGTTGATTGCGAATGTTTTCTGAGCGGGTTTGCTGATATTCTCGCAATAACTGCCAAGTTTCATGCTTTAGTTCGTTGGTGACTGTGGTAGGCATAGCACCGCATTTATTAGGCAGAGCAAAAAAAGCGTTTAGGATTTCGTTGCTAAAATTGGGTGCGATGGGATGATATCAAAGTCAATATCAACCTATATCAGCCAAATAAACCTATGGAACATCACAACTTAATGCTGAAAAAAACCATAGTTTAGTTTGGCGATCGCACCACATCTAAACAAGCGAATTTAGTATTTGGATTGTTATTAAGCTTTGGTATTACTTGCAGCTAAATAACTCTATACAGCCAAAATATAAAATTTCTCACTAAATTTGGAACCGAGATTGTACCGAATTTGAATTATGAAGTAGCCTGTTAACTGCTAAATACAAAAATAAACCTTTGCAAATTATGCCAAATAGTAAAAAAGAATGTGGGTAGTAAAAATACGTAAATAATTACTAGTAAATGAGAAAATTTTAAAAATACTCCATACATTGCCCAAAATATACGTAGTTCAAGGTTATGAATCAGTAATTCATAGCAAGTAAGTACTACTTTTCAGTACATTTTCTGCAATCAAATATTTCTTGGTTTTATAAATTTTGGATAGTAATTGTGAATTTAAAGTTGAATTTTATAATTTTCTAGTAATGATGATAATAAATAATTGATAACAATCAAATAAATACAGGTATTTTTCATTACCAATGTCTGATAATTTTAATTTATTTATATATAAATTTTATGTGTCTATTAAATATTTTTTTGGTTTAATTTTGGTATTAAATTGTTAGATAATAAATTGAAAATTATTGATAAAAAAATAAAGATTATCGTCCGAATATAATGCCTGTATGCTACCCAGATAGTTAATTTACTTAAAAATGATGTGAATTTATGAATTTAATAGGTTAGCGATCGTGCTTGTCATACGCATAAAAAAACACATACACCTGGTAATAAAAGGTGTATGTGAGTTAATTTTTGCATTCAAGCCTAATGCTTACAGAATTATTATGCCGATCTGAGTGACCGTCAGTTGCGGTACTCAAAATAAATTAGCCCTAATTTGGTTCAACACGAGCGTAGAACAAACCACGAATCTTGACTTCTTTAGGTTCACCAGCACCTAAATCGGTATCAGAGGGCTGTTCGCTCTCGAAAGTACCTGCAATTTCGCCGCTAGTGCTGTCTACTTTCGCTACTTGCAGGGAAATTTTGCCGCTAAGAATTTCCGCGCGCTTAACGTTAGTGCGGGTAAGTTCTTCATCATCCGCTTGAGCTGGTAATGCTACAGCATTATCATAACCAGTCACAACACCGCGACCTTTGGGATCTAAGAAGGCAGCACCACGATAGGAAGGTACTTTGAATGTGCCTTCAAAATCTGTGGAAGTATTAACGCTGTTCAAGCCAGGTTGTGTTTGAGCAACTAAGTTTTTGATGGTGAATAGGAAAGGAACTCGCTCACCACCAGGGAGTTGTACAGTGATAGCCTGGAAGTCAAGTCCATCTTTTTCTACAAATGTCAAGCTTTTATCTGCGTTAAATTTTAGATCGCCTTGTACCTGATCGATGGTAGAGGTATATCTGGTTAACAACTTACCAGCAACAAATTCTGCTTCTTGCCGTTTATTAGCGGGTTCTTCCTTGACGAAGAAATTAGTCGGTTCCAAGCAAAGTTCTTTGATGGAATAAGACTGGCTAGAATCGAGGGGAATGGAACCACGACTTGTTTCTGTTAGTTGGGGGCATTTGTTAGCCAAACCAGTGCCGCGAATTTGTTCATATGTGAGTACATCTCTACTACTGCTAGCAGATGAACCATCACTACAAGCTGTGATTAGCCCCAAGCACAAGGCCAAAAATGCAACAATTAAAGCGCGATACCTCATAGTCAACCTCAATTTCAAAAATTAATATCTAACGTTGTAAAACTGCACCAAAGTTTTGATCTCTGATGGAAAGCAGCCCTAATACTAGGGTTTATCAGGCGAATCGCCTTTAATGTTTCCCAAAGGGGTTGCTGTTAGCTAGGGTCGCCACCGCTCAAACTGATCTTTGCTAAACGTATGTCAACGTGTTGCTTGTGAGTCTAGGATAGAAATCCTAAGCTGGCCAGTACACTGCATCCGTTATGGATGTGTGGCCCCTATAGGGCAAAAACTAACCGGTTTAATATTCTCAGCATTTAGTAGAGTCTAGGCACATAAGTTAAGTATGGCCTGACATAGAGCGGTATTAGCCCTGAGCTTTCAGGAAAAGAAAAGGGGAAATTCCCTTCGTACTTTTCTATAGCGTATGGCAAAAGTGGCATCGCTTTAGACATTATGTATGATGTATGTGTCGCCACTACATACAGCCCTTTGTTTAAATAGGGAAATCAGCCAGATCATACGATTTTTTGAAACTCAAAATCAAAGCACTGTTGTATTAACTGAGAAGATCGCCTCTAGCTGATGTTGAAGTTGTACTTAAGGTCACGGCTTTGATTAAGAAGCGATCGCAATTCTGTTTCATCCCTAGGTTAATCTGTCTGGAGTCTGCCCTTATAGAAACAGTCAAGACACAACTACCAAAAAGACACTCGCTAATAAAAGCCAAAAATCTCCGGTAAATTTGAGTAGACTTGAATTTTAGGAAAAAGCTGGAATGAACAACGACAGAAGCTTAGATACAGAGAAATTGGCTTCTAAATTAGCAACGATCGCAACTACAGTGGATGATGCAGTACAAAGTTGTCAAGGAAATTCGATAGCTATTTTGGCGCTGCTGCGACAGTTAGAGCAGTTGCACCGAGAAATCCGCGATGGCGCTTTTCAAGAAACGTTACCCGACAACCGTCAGCAGCTTTACTCGTTACTGAAAGATATTGAGTCTGAGGGCGGTTGGCCTTATATTGAGCGGATGAAGCTGCAAGCTTTTTTAGCGAATTTACTCCCAGACGGCATCAGCGAGGAAAATAGTGATGGACTAGTTAATAGCGATCGCTCTTGTAGCTGGTAAGCTAGTCATTAAGTTTTGAGTTTTGGGTATTAATCCGATTGCGGTTTGCACCTCACACCCATAACTCATAACTACTTGCATAATTAGCAATTTTATGTATAGTACTAGGGCTTATGAATGATACCCTGACAAAGAGAGCGATCGCGCTGATCGACATTGCGATTGTGCTTAAGGTAATCATCCACCCAGTTACAACCACGCAGCAATAAATCGTCAATATTCAAATTCCAGAGAATAATAGTATTGTCATCGCTAGCCGAAGCTAGTGTTTGACCATCAGGACTAAAGCTGACACTTAATACTGCTCCCTTATGCCCAGTCAAAGTTTTGATCAATTTGCCCTCACGGCTCCAGAGTTTGACTGTACGATCCCAGCTAGCAGCAGCTAGTAATTCACCATTAGGACTGAAAGTCACAGCGTTAACGCTATCGCTATAGCCCTTTAACATGGTTTTTAACAAAGTACCATCCTGCTGCCATAACTTCACTGTATTATCCCAACTAGCAGAAGCTAGTGTTTGACCATCAGGACTAAAGCTTACACCTAATACCCAACTATCTTGAGGTGAGAAAGTTGTGAGCAAAGTTCCATCGCGCCGCCACAGTTTGATAGTTTGATCGTCGCTAGCTGAAGCTAACATTTGACCATCAGGGCTGAAATTAACGTTATTTACCCATCTTTTATGTCCCACCAAAGTTGTCAGCAAGCGACCATCACGGCTCCAAAGTTTGATCGTCTTATCTTTACCAGCTGAGGCTAATAGCTCACCATCAGGGCTAAAATTGACGCTCATCACACTATCGTTATGCCCTGAGAGTGTTTTCCATAAAGTACCGTCACGCCGCCACAATTTCACAGTTTTGTCATAACTGGCGGAGGCTAGCATCTCACCTTGAGGATCAAAACTTACACTAGGAACTTTATCTAGATGTCCTACTAAGGTTTTGTAGAGATGAGTTTTGACTTTATCGCTTTTAGTATCTCGCTGCCAGAGTTTGATGGTGCTATCGCGACTGCCAGAAGCTAACATCTGACCATCGGGACTCCAAGCGACACTTAAAACTTTATCCTCATGTCCTTTGAGGATTGGTAGTCTTGGCGCATCTAAACGCCATAATTTGACGCTTTTGTCATAACTGGCTGATGCTAGGAGTTTGTTATCTGGGCTAAAGGCCACACTAGAAACAGCATCACTATGCCCTTTAAAAGTCTCCAATAAAGTGCCTGTGATACTCCAAAGATTAATACTGTTATCATCACTGCCAGATGCCAACTTTTGACCATCAGAACTAAAGTTCAGGCTCCAAATCGTCTTGCTATCCTGTTGTAAGGTTTTACTAGGACGAAAATGAAAACCTTCTTTACTACTGTTGCGTTCTCTACGCCAAAGTTTGATGATTTTATCTCTACCCCCAGATGCCAATAATTGACCGTTGGGGCTAAAAGCGACAGCCATGACACCTTCTTTATGTCCTTGCAAGGTACTTACTAAGGTGCCATCTGTTCGCCAAATTTTCAGTGTTTTGTCTTCGCTAGCTGAGGCAATCAATTTACCGTCAGGGCTGAAAGTAACCCAGTTCACCCACCCTCGATGTCCCCTGAGGACTTTGACTAAATTGCCATTGTGATCCCAGAGTTTAATGGTTGCATCCTTACTAGCAGTGGCTAATAACTCACCATCAGGACTAAAACTCACACTATAAACCCAATCTCCATGCCCTTCCAAAATTTTGGATGGCTTTGGGCCAAATTCACCTGTCACAGGATTTTTGCGCCAGAGCAGCACAGTTTTATCTAAGCTGACAGAAGCTAAAGTCTGACCATCTGGGCTAAAGCTGACGCTGTTAACAGCATTGGTATGACCAGTGAGGGTTTGCAGCAAAGTTCCGTTAGAACGCCAAAGTTTGATTGTTTTGTCTGTACTAACTGACGCTAACAACTGACCATCAGGGCTGAAAGCTACACCCCAGACAATATCACTGTGCCCTTCTAAACGATTTTGCTCTTTGACACCATAAACAGCTTGTTGTAGGGCTGTTACCACGCGCATTTTCGTTTCTGGTTGCACTCCTTCTGCTAGCTTTAGCCTTTTCCAAGCTCGTAAACTTTCTAGTAAGGCATCAAATTCTTTATTTGAGACAAATAAAGCTTCGCTAGCAGCAGTAATAGCACTGATTTTAAAGTTAGTTTCACTACGTTCTGCCCTGAAACTTTGGAGAATGGCAGCTCTTTTCTGTAAATCAGCTTGCCACCATAATACTGCTATTGACCCTGCCATGATTGCCAGCGCTCCGCCTGCAATCCGGGCTTCTCGCAATCGCCGTTGTAAAACCAAATTCAGCTGTTCTTGAGAAAGCTTTTGCGCTACTTCTGCTCGGTCTTTTTCAAATCTAACTTTTTCTAGTTCAGCGACCATGCCATAGTTATTTTTTTGGCGGATTGGTTCAACTAAGTAATCATGAACCAGTTGATAGCGATCGCCTAATTCTTCTGGCTCTCGTAAAATTAATCCTGAACCTACCAAAATTTCTAAGATAAATTCCCAAGACGAATCAACATCAGACATCGTCGCCGAATTCTTTCCTAGAGCAGCGGACAAATCAGCTTTTGTTTTGAGTGGTCTTGTGCCTTTTTCATCGGTTAATTCAAATAATAGTTTCCAACTCCGCTCTTCATTTTCTTGTCCACAATCTTTGATCACTTCCTCAAGCCAGCGTTCTACTAGTTTTGTTGAGCCACCACAGAGTTTGTATTGTGCCAGAGTAGTAATATTTTCTGTTTGTAGTTGTGCGCCGACTATTTGTAGTTCAATTGGATGTACTTCATCTACTTCTTCTGCTAAATCGTGAACTAACTGATTAATCAATT
This sequence comes from Tolypothrix sp. FACHB-123, assembly GCF_014697075.1. Classification (GTDB taxonomy): domain Bacteria; phylum Cyanobacteriota; class Cyanobacteriia; order Cyanobacteriales; family Nostocaceae; genus Aulosira. The sequence continues at coordinate 51,954 of NZ_JACJRE010000004.1, forward strand.
CATCAGTGATTTCATAATGAGAACGTTGGGTTAAACTTTTGATGATATTAATCGCATCATTACTGTTAAATTTTCCGAGAAAATAGCGAATATCTTTATCTAAGATGTTTTTATTAATGATACCGAGATCGTATAAACCATCACTATTTTCTTTACTCAATCGTTCAAATTCTAATAAATAATGTAAATAATCTTCCCGAATAGCTAAAATTATCTTTACAAAGGCAATATTTAAACATTCACTAAAAAATTTATAAAATTGAATTTTCTTTTCCGGGGAAGTGCTGATAAAGAAAAATTCTTCAAACTGGTCAAAAATAATGATAATTGTGTGATTGCGTTCAGATGCTAAGCGAAGTTTTTCAATAAGTATAGTTGGGGTAATTTCTACAGCAGCAGATATTTCTGTTTCCGCCAGTACTTGATTGACGCTGCGTCCCAATGCTGTCACCCAATCCGTATACACGGATAAAACAATTGGTAAAGGAATCCGTTCGCCGATGAATTTTCCTTTTAAAGCTGGGACTAAACCTGCTTTGAGAATTGAGCTTTTACCTACACCTGATGGCCCGTGAATGACTGTCAGTTTGTAGTCAGCGCGAGTAATGCGTTCAATTAAACGATTAACATCTTGTTGGCGTCCAGAAGCAGCGATTTCTTGGGCGACTTCTTCCGGGATAAAGGGTATTGTTTGCGGCTCTAGTACAGGGTTAATTCGGTAGCGTTGTGGCTGCAATTGACTCGCCCCAATGAAAGCGCGAAAGCCGTATTGATGCTCTATTTGAATTTTTTCTTGTTTGAGGCTAAAGGCTTCTGTATAATCGTGACGTTCAACAAAGTAGAGCGATCGCAACTCTTCTAAAATTTCCAAATACAGTGATGGCTCATACTGTAACTCGCACACTACTTTTGCCCATTCTAGATTATTAATTGCTTCTTCCCACTCACCAAGATGTCTCTGTGTGCGCGCTAGCAATAACAAATACCAACTTTCCTGTCGCCGGGAAACTTCTGTCGCCTGTTCTGCTATCGAAAGTGCTGTATTTGCTAATTCATGAGCTAGTACCCAATTAGATTGAGAAGCCGCCACATCTGCTAAAAAGCCATAATCTTGGGCAATTTGTGCCTGATTACCATAATTTTCATGCAGCTTTAATGACTTTTGCGCTAATTCCTCTAAATCCTCCCACTCTTGTAAGCGTTGCAGCATTTCGCAAGCAGGTAAGATAAATTTGGCTACTAAATCTTGTCTTTGTGCTTCTTCTAATATCTCTAGACATTTCCTAAACCACAAAAGCGCATCTTGCCAGTATTTACTATCAGCACCTTGGTATAAGTCAGCCATGCGGCGATAACACAAGCCTAGATGGAAAACAACTACTGCTTGTCGCAGAAGTGGTGGTGAAGCTAGTCTTGGCGGGTGGGGAGAATATACTTCCAAATTCTCCTGTAAATCTCCAAATCCACTTTCTTCAGAACCTACCTGTTGCCACAGTTCCAAGCTTCTTTGATAATGAAATAAAGCACTATCAATTTGATCGTTAGCGTATTCATCACGACCTAAAACAAATTCTAAGCTGGCTTCTAATTCTGGTTCTAATTTAACTCCATATAGACGCAGTAAATCATTCCTTGCTGACTCAATTTCTCGACGATTTTGTGATTTAGGAGCTAAATCAAGCGCATCATTAGATAAAAATTTATCGGCACCAGCTTCTAAAACTTTAGCAAATAAAGATTCGGTTTCTTGGCGAACTAAAGCAATTAAATATTCTTTAGCTAGTTCAAATTTAATTGTAGTTGCCGCCCAACTTTTAAAATCAGGGGCTAATCTCGATAGCATTGATGCTACTTCATCTTGTAGCCAAAATATTAGTGGAAAGGGAAAAGTGGCAGCGTATATATCTCTGGCTTGATTCACACCAGCTAGAAAGTTATCCAGAGCCAAAATTGACTCAAGTCCAAAAACCATCACTGCTGATGGCAAAGCGTCTTTGGCTACCACAGGATGATCTAAAAACAGTTCTGTAATTATTTGCGTATGTAAAGCATTCGTTGAGGGTGGCAGAAATATTTCTCGGATATATATATCTTTAGTCAGTAAACGGAGATTGCCCAACATTTGCTCGCGTAATTGCCCATAATTACATCGGACTAAAATTAGGGCGAATTGGCCTTTAGAGAGCTTAATTGCCCGAATCATCCTTTGTAGAGCATGTTGATTGTCATTGACGATAGCTGCTGTGAATTGCCACTTTGTCATAAATAAAACCAGGGCTATAAAAGAAGAAAAAATTACACATTAAGCAGCCGAAATACTTAGCGATGCTAGGTTTTGCATTTTGGGAACAATTACAACGAGTAGCTGGTACAGTGTGGCGTAAATCAGGCCACAAGTAGTGACGAAGGAGCATTGGGACACCGCTACACTTTTGTTATGCGCCCTGCCAACTTATCAATGTCTGTTGGACGGTTGCAGGTAAAATAACAAGTGGGTATGGTTTCTTTTTGTAGCAAATTTTTTCACAATAGTTTTTGAATTACTGATTTGAATTGCTTATTTATTTTGCTGCCAAGTCAGGACTTTTTCTGTTTCTGCTAATGCTGGACTAATACCAAACCAACGCCCTTGAGGATCTCGGTATTCAAACAGATACATACTGCGTAGTAAGCTTTGGTAGTCGGATTCGCCTTTGACACTTTGCTGCTGTACTACTTCAAATAGTAATTTCCACTGATATTCATCAATAGCTAAGAGTAGGTCGTCCCGGTAGTCTTTAATGACTGCTTCTAAGCATTCTCTAGAGAAAGGTGGATCTTGTCTTTGTAAGCAACTGTAAAGCAGACCTAATAAGTTACGAATGTGACCACCACTAACACGGCATATCCGACATAGGGTGTCTTGGCGATCGAATAAATCTGTAATTAATGAAGGTCTCTCATTCCAAGGAATTTCTGGAAAGGCTCTAGCTAAGACAAGTTGGCGCAAAAGTGACATTCCTGGTTCTGAGTCTTCACCATTTCTTTGGCGCACCAATACCATTGGTAAAACTTTGGGTGCAATTCCTCCTCCTAGGCGATTTTTCAAAGTCTCGTATTCATTGGAAAAAATTAAGGCTAGGGGAATTGTGTAGACTAAATGGCATTTGAGTCGGCGTAGCTGCTCTCCTCGGTCGATAAATAGATATTCTGGTTGTGTACGTCCAGATGCTACAGGTCGCATATCTACCCGATCTAGATTATCAACAATAACTACTAAGCCTTTTTGACCGCGTTGCTTGAGCTGTTCAACAGCTTTTTCTAAAATTTCCTCATTAATGGCTTGCAAAATGCTGTTAGTACGTGGCTCTAAATATTGTCTTAATTGATTGCGCATCTGGGCGCTATCTTTGGTTTTGGCAGTAATTTTCGCAATGCCTAAAGATAATTCTGCTTGTGCTGATAATTCTATGGGGGTCTGTAAAAAATCCCCGATTTCTTTGAATAGGTTGATAAAGTAACCTGGTTTGAGCTTGATGCCAATTTTTTCTAAACTGACACTGACTTGACGGGCTACGCTCAGCAAAATATCACTGATATCGATATCCGCCATATCCAGATCTTGACTGGATTCAAAGTAAACTACATGAAATCCTGCTACTTCCAACTCTGCTTTAAGACGCTGTAATTCTGTAGATTTCCCACAACCAATATGACCTGTAAATAACTGACAAGTTGGCTCATCGGGAGAAATCCGAGTAATAGTACGTTGTAATTCTTCAACTATCTTGCAACCACGTACATCAGAAAAATCTATATAGTACTGTTTATCCAGTACCTCGCTCATATTTAGGGTGTAGCTAGGGTTACATGCTTTATAAAACCGTGACAAATTTAGTGTCGTTCTCATATAGATGCAGATGTAGATTTAACTCTGGTTTTATTTGTATCTTTTACTATGGAAAAATCTCTATCCAATATAGAGGTACGCAAGTGATGGATTGACAATTTTTGTCTTGTGGAAGACAGATCTCGAAGCGCGTTCTCCAAAGGAGTTGTCATTGGCGTTCGCGTCAGCGTCTCCGTTCGCGTAGCGTCCCGAAGGGAAGGAGAAGAGAAGACATCCCTGTCAGCAACTGTCAGTAGGGTGTGATAAAGCCAGTTCTTCCTTATACGTTAAGTGTATCTGTCCTTTTTACAGCTGCTACTGAGCTTTTGACAATCTCTGGCCTTTACTTGATTAGGCATCCAGCCTGATAGCGGAGTTTATATGTAAAAAAAGTTACTATTTGCTTACAGATGATATAGTTAGCATTTTGTGTATTTCTTGTCAAGACAAAATAAAAGAATATTTATATTTAAATTAATAATTTGTAATTATCTGCAAAAAAAACTCAGATGTCTATATGTTTTAAAAAGCACTTATATGTTATTCATCTAAGGCAAGGAGAAACCTACTCCTTTAAGAAGCGGCAAGGTTGTTCCTACATTGCAGTCAGTTGTCTCCCTTCGGCTTCTGATACCTTCGCTACACATTCAGCGTCTCTGCAAACAGAAGGCTTGACACTTAGGGGAAGTTGTCAGTTGTCAGTAGCAAAAACAAATGAGTTCAGAACTCAACAACCAGCAATCATTATCCTCGTGTTTTTAGAGTATTAATACTTATAAGCAAGAAAACCATTATACATATAAATTAAATGTTCTCAGTCGTTTACTGTAGCTTTTTTGGCAGATAATGGCTATCACCCTACAGTCAAAAGGTTACATGGGGTTTAAAATTGGCAGCGCTAACTTTTCGATTCAGAGTTCCTCGTGCCACAATCCTATTGTGGTTGCTGTAAAGTGTTACTCAAAAGTGAAAAAAGTCTTGAGAAGAAAGGCTACAAGATGCCAACAGAGTTTACTAAAATTAATTCACCCTTCCTGGGGTATCAATAATTTTGAATGAACCCACACAGAGGTTTTCATGGCTGGCTTAGTATCAGTTTCTCGTATGGATTTAGCCCAACGTCGTCAAAAACTTCGGCGACATCAGCAGATGAAAATTATTCAGGCTATTTGGCGAACCTTTGCTATTAGTAGTCTGGCAGGATGTTTGCTTTGGATAGCAATCCAACCAATGTGGGTGCTCAACTCTCCAAGTCAAGTTGCGGTGAAATCAGGTAATCAATCACTGTCAGAAGAGACGATGCATTCATTGCTAGGACTATCCTATCCTCAGTCTCTATGGCGAATTCAACCCGCAGCGATCGCAGACTCTTTAAAACGACAACCTACTATTGCCCAAGCAATTGTGACGCGTCGTCTGTTTCCTCCAGGATTAATTATTGAAATCCAGGAAAGAGTACCTGTAGCAATTGTACAAACTGAGCACAGCATAAATACTGCTAATACCAATAGACTAGCATCTGTGGGTTTAATAGATGCTAATGGAGTTTTGATGCCTTTAGAAAAATACAGATCGCTGAATTCTACTGGCAAATTACCTAGTCTCAAAGTGATTGGCAAGCCAGAACAATATCTACCTTACTGGACTCAACTGTATCTGTCTGTAAGTCAAAGTTCTGTAAAAGTTATGGAAATCGATTGCCAAGATCCCACAAATTTAATTTTGAAAACAGAACTAGGTAATGTACATCTTGGCCCACCTAGTCCCCATTTAACTGAACAAATTAAGACACTAGCTCAAATGCGCCATTTACCTAGTAAGTTGAATTCTAGCCAAATAGAATACATTAACATCCAAAATCCCGATAATCCTTTAGTACAATTGAACCATAAAAAGTTAAAAGTCAATTTCCGCACTCCTTAACAATATCTTCCAGACTGAATACACATCAGGTTCTGAAGTAATGAAAAATTTTATGGTGATTGATATATTTATTATTTTTTTAGATTCCCATACCGCACACAGCAATTGGGGTTAACGGCTCAATAACATGAGAGGGAAATTCACAAAACCTGCTTTAGTAAGTAAAAGCAACGCTGTTTTTAGCCTAACATTTAGTCATAAGGTAGAAAATTTTCGCAAGACTGATGGTGGATTCTGGCATGGATATGCTTTTTGCCTACGCAATTTTTCCAGATATCCAGGTTCTCCAACAGCACAATTTGTGAGTTTCTCATTAATATCTAACTTATAAAAACAGGATACGGGTGTAGATACTCAAATAATGGCTTACCGCAGAATCAACGCTGAGTAATGCTATAAATCATGGGTACAAACATATTTCCCAAGAGGGGTTGCAACTTCCTTGGTGTATCGAGAAACTGTGCTTTGGGTGTCGTCAGCTTTGTTTGGTGAAAACTTGGCGTAAATTTTCTCATTACCCTCAACTATCTGAAGTTTGACATATGTTTTGCGATATTTGTGCCAGCAACACCAGTAACGATTTCTATAAGGTAGAATATTTCTCCAACCAATGTCAGTTAACAAGCTAAACAGCTAATCAATTGGAGTTTGCTATCAATTGACAAGTAATCTAAACACAGGTTAAGTAGAGGGCAAATTTTGTGTAATCAGGTGCAATCATCGCCAATGGTGAAACCTATTAAAAATATTCTCAAATCAGACAAAATACCTGATGATGTGTCTTTACAAGTTGTGCTGTCTGAGTGTAATTTTGGGTGTAGAGCCACTTGTATTGTAAGTTCATGTATATTTAGATACTTACATATTTGTGAGTCAGTCAAATTTAATATTGGTAAGAATTTATTTAACCAGTATTTTTCTTTGAAAGGAGATTATAAAATATACAAAATTAACATTGTTAGGGTGGCGATCGCCAGAAAAAAAATCAATACTGTAAGTTGTAAAATTAGTGACCGATATAAATTATTAGTAATCACGGGGGAAAACCATTGGAAACAGCAAATTCAAACCAAGCTCAATTACCAACCTAACAGTGAAAATATTAATCATTGCCTGAAGTTATACAGATCATTTTTAAGTAAATATAGGTATACTTCTCTAGAACTAGTTGTGCGATCGGCTGCGTTCTTGGCTGATGCCGTAGCGAAATTTCGCACTGACAATCCTGTTAGGGTTGGAAGTAGTGAGAACAATAAAGAACACTGTCATGATTTATGGCAGTGTCAAACTATAGTTGACTCTTAGGTGAGTAACACCTGAAAAAGTCGTTTATCTACCTTTCACAAATCCAATGACACTTGATAATAACCAAGGGCTTACCTATAAAAATTCCCAATCAGTGGGACAGTCAGGGTTCTCACTGGCTGTTAACTCAACCAATCCTTTTAATCATTCAGGGCTAAACTTTGGACAGAATCATGACGGTAAAAAGATGACCGCTGAAAATAACCGCATTGGTGAAATTGTTCCAGGTAGAGTTGCCAACATCAAAGTGATTGGTGTGGGTGGCGGTGGTGGTAATGCTGTTAACCGTATGATTGAGTCTGATGTCAGTGGCGTGGAGTTTTGGTCAATTAATACAGATGCCCAAGCTCTTACCTTAGCTGGTGCTCCCAGCCGGTTGCAAATTGGGCAGAAACTGACTCGCGGTTTAGGTGCAGGCGGGAATCCTGCTATTGGTCAAAAAGCAGCAGAGGAGTCAAGGGACGAAATTGCTACAGCTCTAGAAGGAGCTGACTTAGTATTTATCACGGCTGGTATGGGAGGTGGTACGGGAACTGGTGCAGCGCCGATAGTTGCAGAAGTAGCTAAAGAAATGGGTGCGCTGACTGTTGGCGTAGTGACACGTCCCTTTGTCTTTGAAGGAAGACGCCGTACTAGTCAAGCAGAGCAAGGAATTGAAGGTCTCAAAAGTAGAGTGGATACCCTGATTATTATCCCTAACAATAAACTCTTAGAAGTGATCCCCGAACAAACACCCGTACAAGAAGCTTTCCGCTATGCAGATGATGTCCTGCGTCAAGGGGTACAAGGCATTTCCGATATCATTACGATCCCTGGCTTAGTCAACGTTGACTTTGCTGATGTCAGAGCAGTGATGGCAGATGCAGGCTCGGCATTGATGGGAATTGGAGTTAGTTCTGGGAAATCACGAGCTAGAGAAGCAGCGATCGCGGCTATTTCTTCGCCATTATTAGAATGTTCTATTGAAGGAGCTAGAGGAGTTGTTTTCAACATTACTGGTGGTAGTGACCTCACCTTGCATGAAGTCAATGCTGCGGCGGAAACAATTTATGAAGTAGTTGATCCCAACGCCAATATTATTTTTGGTGCAGTGATTGATGATAGGCTCCAAGGTGAAGTCCGGATTACTGTAATTGCAACCGGTTTTACAGGTGAACCACAAGCAGCACCACAACAAACAGTTGCCAATACAAGAGTCACAACACCTCCAGCTAGAAGACCTGTTTCACAACAGCCACCATCTGCTAGTCCGCCTGCGCCAATCCCAGAACCCAAAGAAAAACCTGTCTTAGATATTCCCGATTTTCTGCAACGGCGACGCAACCAACCAAAAAATTAAGCGATCGCTTAATTGTAAATTTGAGATGGAATTGGAATTCTCAGGTCGAACTCAAGACTGTATATAAAGGGTTAGGTGTCAAGTTTATTCCAGCCAAGGATAAGCTATTTCGCTTCTGGCACTAAAATTGCTCATTAGTGACGAAATTACTCAACCCTAAGCACAAACCTCATGAACATGGGCAGGAGTCTACTGGCTCAGGTGTCCTGAATCCTGTTTGGGATAAAACAGCGAAGATGTAAATTATCAACTAAGGTCTCTGCTGATTTTGATCCCATAAGTATTTGTCTGAAATTCGGGAAGACTAGCCCAACTTCAAATGCTCTCACTTGTATAAATTCTCGCTGTGAATCAGTAAATTACATAGGTATAGGCTTCCCGTAGAGTAGAAGGCAAAGAAACTAAAAACTAAAGAAACTAAATTATTTTTATTAATATTCAGTTTTCAGTTTTCATTAGTGATTTCTCTACGTCTTCATATCTCCCCACTCACTTTTTCATACTTGTGATGTCTGAAGTTGTAGAGTTTGTTCAACCCATTGAACTACTTGATGACCAAGGTTAGTACCATCTAGTCTGTCGATTTCGCGAACTCCAGTGGGACTAGTGACGTTAACTTCAGTTAGATAACCGCCAATAACATCAATACCTACAAAAATTAAGCCGTCTTGGCGTAACTTTTCTGCTACTTGTCTACAAATTTCTTGCTCTCTGGGGGTAATTTCAGTTTGAGCAACTGTACCCCCAGCAGCCATGTTATTGCGAAAGTCGCTACCACTAGACAAGCGATTGAGGGCTCCTATTGGTTCACCATTCAACAGAATTATTCTCTTATCTCCCTCTTTTGCTTGTGGTAAGTAGGTTTGCACCATAACTGGTACTCGACCTTGAAAAGTACTTAGTTCCACAATAGAGTTAAAATTGCGATCGCTTGGTTGTAAAAATAAAATCCCTTCCCCAGCTTTGTTACCTAGTGGTTTGAGCACAGCCGCGCCTTTTGTTTCCACAAATTCACGGATAACCTGCTTATCAGCACTGACAATAGTTTCGGGAATTACATCGGTAAACTGGAGGGCATACATTTTTTCGTTCGCACCTCGGATACCTTTGGGACTGTTAATAACTAAGGTTTTGTTTTGGTCGATGTAATCCAAAATGTAAGTTGCATAGAGGTAAGCATCATTTACTGGTGGATCTGTCCGCATAAAAACAGCATCCATTGTTTCCAAGCAAGTCAACAAGCTTTCTGCATTGCTCAACTTGTACCAAGGATTTGCTGCAAAATAGCGTCCTTCCACCAGTTGAACTGGAGTAATTTCTACGCGCTGTAAAATAGCCCAGGCTTTTCCCTCTACTACACTCAACAGATTAGCCTGCGTTATCCACACTTCATGTCCGAGTATTTGCGCTGCTTCCATTAAGGCAACACTAGTATCGTGACATGGATCGAGCTGATGGATGGGATCGATGATAAAAGCTAGTTTCACGCTTTTTGCCTCAAGCACCAGGAAATTTAAAGTTATTCAATTTACATTATCCCTTGATGTTCAGACTGATTTCCACTTACTGACGTGGTAAATAAAGCGTAATTTTCATAAATCATGGATCTATACGCTATTGGCAGAGGTAAGCAACTCATCAAGCTTGCCTTGACGTTCTAAAGCATGAATGTCATCACAACCACCAACATGATAGTCGTTAATGAAAATTTGAGGCAAAGAGCGTCTTCCATTTGCTCTTTCAGCCATTTTATCCCTTGCTTCCTCATCACCATCGATGCTGTATTCAGTAAATTCAACACCCTTTTTATTTAGCAAATTTTTAGCGCGGATACAAAATGGGCAAGTCCTCCAGGTATAAATTTCTACTTTTGCCGCCATAACTTCCTCGATTAGTTTTAATATTCTTAATTTTAGACCTTTGCTACTATATACTGCCCTTGAGTTACGTTAAAAGTCACAATAATTTTATTCCTACACAAATAAAGGTTAGTCAATAGTCGATAGATTGTTAGCTATAGACTCTTGACTAATTGCATCTTTGCACCAGGTTTATTAATAAATTGATGTTATTCCAGTTTAAATAGTTGTAGCCTCAGCAACTATACGGTGATTACTCAGCGATATTAATTCTATTTCAGTATTAACCGCTATCATCAATCTAGTTATCTAGTCGTAAAAGTTACGACAAAAGTTATGTTCCACTAAATGGTTAGTGATAAAATTGAAAATTTTAATTACCATTTGATTGTTAAAGCCCAGCAAAAAATAGATAGGCTGGGCTTTGTCCAGCCTGTAATTTTGAAAGCGTCTTTTTCTTACTCACAGAGTATAATTTAAACTTTTGCTAGGCGCTTCTTGTTCAAGACTTTGAGCGCACTCATTGCTACTACCGCCAGGGCAGCAGTTGTACTAGGTTCAGGTACACTTCTAGCGATGACTTTGAAATCAGGGCCGTTGTAAGTTGTTTTAGCACTTACTTGAATGCCTTTAATGCCTTTGATAGCTTGTTCATCGTTTAATCCTAGTTGCTTGAGGCTTACCCCCCAAGAACCAACATTTTGAGCCTCAGTAATTTCCATTGTGTCAATCTTGTAACCTGCATTTTGCTGATTCTGCTTCTGCTTCAGGTTCAGAAGATTCCCAAGTAAATTGCCATTTTCATCAATTGCTTGAATATCCAAATCACTGTTCATACCCCGTTCCCAAAAGAATAGGTTATCTAAACCAGAAGCATCTTGCCTAATAGTAGTGTCAAACCAAAGGTTCATTGTAAAAGCCCCTTTGTCTTCAGTATCAATAATGTTGTTGAGATTATTGTTACCTAAGTAAGCAGCAATTTGATCTGCCTTTGGATCTTCGGAGACTTGTATATTCTTGGGTGTAGAAGCATTATCACCTCTATCTGTACTGGCTGCACCACTATTACCACCGCTGTATGTAGTATTTTTCAGATCAGTAACCCTATTAACAAAGGTAAAATTAGAAAATGTCTGGTCTTTTCCTTGCTTATCTTTTTGAGTAATAGATTGTAACAAAATATTTGCTTTAGGGTCGTTAGATTGACTAACATTTGTTTTAAAATCTGCTGCCTGAGCAGATGGAACAAGCACTAAACTAGTGCCAAAAGATATCAGAATTAAAGTAGAGATGCGTTTAATATTCATAGGATTTGTTGTGCTTTTAAAGCCTTTAAATTTCAGGTTTTGTTTTCCAGAGCGTAAAATCTAATCATTTTACCTAAATTATCCAAAAAATTAGCAAATTATTACTATTTATTGCCGAGTTTTTGAATTTTTCGGGTTTTTACCAAATATCTGCGGCTAATGAGTGTTGAAAAATTACAATTAGGTGAGCGATAAATATAAATTGCCACACCTAATTCTCAATAGTCTATAGGTTTTGAAATTTTTATTAAAAATTTAATTTAGACATTTCTAACTATCGGTTTTTAGGGATAGTTTTCGATTTAAGTATGATTAACTAGTATTTTTTTATTTAAATAAATTAAGTAAATAAACAGATATCTTTTCCAGAAGGTTGCTACAATGGCAATATTTCGATATTTAAATCATTAGATTTAGTTACAGTCAGAATTCCTAAAAAGAAACTACTGGTAAAACTAAATTTCAGAAATTCGGAAAATACATAAAAGCAAGTTATTGAGTCGAAAATGATATAACTTACTTTTTACTATTTCCTGAAGTAATACGGTTTAGTTAGCGTCAAAAACCTTAGACCGTGTAGGTGAACGAAACTCAACATTTTTGACGCTGTGTTGGGTTAAACGACGTGAAACCCAACCTTGTATATGAAAAATAGTAGTAGACCCTACCTTGAGAAAAATTTAGCAGAAAACACCGGATACAGTGGGTGAAGTAATAAAAAATGCCGCAGTCAAATATAACTACGGCATTTTCACTAAAAAACAATATTTACTAGATTTTTAGTATTTAGCGAGAGTCAACGGCGTATTGAATCAGCTGGGTTAAACGATGCCGTAGGGTTTCCAATCCTAAGCGCTGGCTAGCAGAAATAAATACTGCTAGAGGAAACTCTTCTCGCGCTAAGGCTAGGGTTTCACTACTGACTCGATCGATTTTGTTAAAAGCCACTAATGCTGGGCCTGGAGTCACTGGCATTTGAGCTAGGATTTCTCTAACTGAGCGAATATGACTCAACCATGCTGGATGGGACAAATCGACTAGATGTAGTAAAGCATCAGCTTCTGTGACTTCTTCTAAAGTAGCGCGGAAAGCATCCATTAATGGGGCTGGCAATTCGTGTATAAATCCCACTGTATCGGTGACTAGAATCTCTTGAGTTTCACCTGTCTCAGCATGGGGAATTACTAGACGGCGCGTGGTCGGGTCAAGAGTCGCAAATAGCTGGTCTGCTGTGTACACTTCAGCATTAGTCAGGGCATTAAGCAAGGTGGATTTGCCAGCGTTGGTATAACCAACTAAAGCCACTGAGGGAACTTCTCGGTGCTGTCGGCGTTGGCGTAAACGGGAACGATGGGCTTGCAACTGGTTGACTTCTTGTTGCAATCGCGAAATCCGGCGCTGAATCGCACGGCGTTCAGTTTCCAGTTTGGTTTCACCAGGTCCTCGAGTACCAATACCACCACCTAAGCGAGACATGGCTTGCCCTCTACCAGTTAGGCGAGGCAGCATATACTCTAACTGTGCCAGTTCTACTTGTAATTTCCCAGCACGGGACTGAGCGCGTTGGGCAAATATATCCAAGATGACTTCGGTGCGATCGACTACCCGAACGCCAATTTGGGCTTCTAGGTTGCGGACTTGGGCGGGTGAGAGGTCACGGTCAAAGACGACGAGAGTGGCCCCTAAAGTTTGGGCAGTTAGGGCGACTTCTTGGACTTTACCTTCTCCGACTACTGTTTGGGGATGAATTCGCGATCGCTTTTGTTGCACTGTTTGTAAAACATCGCCTCCAGCTGTATCTACTAAGCGTGCCAATTCCGCTAGGGTATCGTGGAATTCTAGGTGACTCTTTTCATCTGTCATCACACCCACAATTAGCACGCGATCGTGGTCGATATCTACTTGCTGGGCAACAAATTCTCGCTGAAATTCAGCTTCTAGATTTTCTACTAAATCAAGAAAATCTTGCTGCGTCAGTTCATCCAAACTCAGAGGCGATGATAAACTCCATCTGGGAGATGGGACACCACTAGACCCAACTGCAAGCAAAGCCTGAGATTCTTGGGGTGTCAGGTGAGCTAAATAAGCTTCTTTGACGTATCCAGTAGCGCCTCCGCCTCTGCGGGTAAATCCCGTTCCCGTAATATTTAGTACTACTAGGGCATCTAACCTTTGCATAGCCATAGCAGTCAGCGCCGCTTCATTGGGCGGTTCTGGCTTCAAATGAGTGGCTATACAGCGAATACCGCTAAGTCGTTCTGCACCATAACGGGGCAATTCTAGCGGCGGGATTTGCGTTTGACGTGGCGTGCCTACCCCTACGCGAATCACTTGTCCGCGACGGTTGAGGTAGGCACAAATAGGCTGATTGATTTCTGTACTGATTGCTGCCAGTCGCTGGGAAAACTCGGACGTACTGATGCGATCGCCCGGTATGCGCTGGTGATACAGCCGCTGTAGTTGTTTCAGCTGGCTGGACTTTAAACCTTGGAGATTTCCGTAGATAGTCTCTATAGGCGTTTCTTACCAGTTAAATGGTACCCCGAATCCTTCTATTGTTTATTTTACAACATCCCAAAAACTGTAAACTCTATCTTCTGGCGTTTGCATTGTGCTTTAATGGCATCTAGTTTGGGTCTTAGGACTGGGGATGTGAGGCAGACAAGAGGTTAAAAAAGACAAATGCCGTATTAGAAATTATGTTTATGACTGAGTTAACTGAAGAAATCTGGTATATTGTCAAGCGTCCTGCTGGTTATTGCGAGATAGTCACCAATTTAGATGGTGGGGAAGATAAACCAGAAATTATTGAACAGTGGGGCCCCTTTACTTCTCAAGGAGAAGCGATCGCTCGTCGGGTAGGATTAATTAGGGCTGGCAAATGCCAACCCCAATAAAGTACAAAATTTACAATTTTTAATTTTTTCCAGTTGTAGTCGTACTCTGAGCGGTAATTTGCTTGCCTAATACTTCCACTGCTTTAGCAAATTGAGGATCTTCTTGTGTTGCCAGTTTATCTCGCTCGTTGAGCCATAACTCTTGTCTTTGAGCATCGCTCAACTCGACCTTAACATCAGGATCGATTCCATGCTTATTAATATCTTTACCGCTGGGAGTATGATATTTAGCAATTGTTACTGCTAATCCGGAGCCATCTTCGAGTGGACGGACTGATTGTACTAAGCCTTTACCAAAAGTTTGCGTTCCTACTAAAGTAGCGCGTTTGTTATCTTGCAAAGCACCAGAGAGAATTTCACTCGCACTAGCTGAACCTTTATCAACTAAAATTACCAACGGCTTATTTGTCAAAGCACGTCCGTTAGCAACTTCCCGTTCTTGTTCGCCTTGGCGGTCAATAGTGGAGACGATTGTACCTTTATCTAACCACATGCGGGCAATTTCTACACTGGAGAAGAGTAAGCCACCTGGATTACCACGTAGATCCAAGATGTAACCAACAACTTGTTTGGATTCTAAATTTTTGATGGCACTTTGCATTTCCTTGCCAGCATTAGCGCTGAATTGATTCAGCCGAATGTAACCAACATTGCCTGCTGGGGTTTGTTTTTCGGAGAATTTAACTGGATGGATTTCAATCCGTGCTCGTTGGATTTCAAACTCTTTGGTTTGTCCGCTGCGCCGAATCGTCAGTTTTACCTTGGTTCCGGCTTCACCGCGAATTAAGGATACAGCTTGGTTAGTATCCATTCCCTTAGTACTTTTGCCGTCAATTTGGAGAATTTCATCTTTGGCTAAAATCCCAGCTTTAAATGCTGGAGTATCCTCAATTGGGGCAATCACAACCAGCTGTTTGGTTTTTTCATCTTGACTAATTGTGATACCGATACCTGTGAGTTCTCCAGAGGTATCAACTTGCATATTTTTAAATTCTTCCGGGTCCATAAACCGGGTGTAGGGATCGTCTAGCTTCTTCAGCATTTCCCGGATGGACTTATATGCTTCCTTCTTACTACTGTAATTTTTATTTAAATACTCTTTGCGTACAGCTTGCCAATCTACTTGATTAAAAGTAGCGTCTACGTATTGGCGCTGAACTACTTGCCAAACCTCATCTATCAATTCCTTGGGACTGTTATTTAAAGCCTGACCTCGTGAGTGAATGCCAAGGCTTGTAATAGCAATAGTTGAGAGCGTCACTGCCGTAGCACCCAAAACCAGCCTACTTTTTGTAATCACCATAATGACAGCTGCGCCAGAGGAAAATTTTGTATAGTCAGTATGCTCAATCTAACACAGGGTATCACTGTAACAGAGGAGCATGTATTCTTATTACAGCAAAATACTTGGCAATCCGGCGACCATTGTGGTCGCCATTATTAAAATCTTAAGGATCTACCCAGCGTCCATCAGACTTGATGAGGTTAATTAATTCCTCTACACCCTG
This sequence comes from Tolypothrix sp. FACHB-123, assembly GCF_014697075.1. Classification (GTDB taxonomy): domain Bacteria; phylum Cyanobacteriota; class Cyanobacteriia; order Cyanobacteriales; family Nostocaceae; genus Aulosira. The sequence continues at coordinate 67,960 of NZ_JACJRE010000004.1, forward strand.
GTCTTCTGGGACTTTTTTAATTTCTTCTCTACCACGATATAAAGAAATATAACCGGGAGTTTTGCCTACATAGCCATAGTCCGCATCTGCCATTTCTCCAGGGCCATTTACAATACAACCCATCACTGCTATGTCCAACCCTGTTAAGTGCTTAGTTGCTTCTCGAACTTTGTGCAGTACTTCTTCGAGATTAAATAAGGTACGTCCACAGGAAGGACAAGCGACGTATTCCACCATTGTTTTCCGCAATCCCAAAGCTTGGAGAATGCTATAGCAGACGGGGATTTCTTTTTCTGGTGCTTCTGTTAGCGAGACACGGATTGTATCGCCAATGCCATCAGCGAGTAATGTGGCAATACCAGCAGTAGATTTAATCCGCCCATATTCTCCATCCCCTGCTTCTGTGACACCCAAATGTAGGGGATATTCCATACCAAACTCATCCATGCGCTTGGCCATGAGACGATAGGCAGCTACCATGACTGGTACGCGGGAGGCTTTCATGGAAATTACTAAATTGTGGAAATTTAGCGATTCACAAATGCGGATGAATTCTAAAGCTGATTCCACCATCCCCTCTGGGGTATCGCCGTAGGTAAATAACATTCTCTCTGCTAGAGAACCATGATTTACCCCGATGCGCATGGCTTTACCTTGATCTCTTAAGGAGACCACTAAAGGTTCTAAGGTTTCGCGGATTTTTTCGCCAATTTCATCAAATTCTGCTTTGGTATATTCACTTCTATTGGCATTTGGCTTTTCAAACACATACAAACCGGGATTAATGCGTACTTTCTCAATGTGCTTGGCAACTTCCAAAGCAATTTTCATACCGTTGTGATGCACATCAGCAACGATGGGTACGTCTTTGTAGGTTTTAATGAGTTTTTGTTTAATTTCCGCTAAAGCTTTGGCATGGGCCATACTGGGCACAGTAACGCGGACAATTTCGCAGCCAATCTCGTGTAGACGACGAATAGCTGCTACAGAACCATCGATGTCTAGCGTGTCTTCATTAATCATTGACTGGACTACTACAGGGTAGCCACCACCAATGGTGACATTTCCCACCTTTACCGGACGGGTTTTACGGCGCTTGATTGTTGTATCAAAGGTGAGTTCGCTAGATGTGGTGTTTACAGTTGTAACTGTGGGCAGAGTTTGCATAACCTCATTAGGTAAATTTGCTGTAGCGAAAATATCAAATTTCAAGTTCTCTGTTTTTCAGATTGCCACAGTTGGGGCGATTTTAGTCAACGCGGTAGTAAAAAAATAAGAAAGAGAGACAGAAGCAGAAATAAAGAAGATTTATCGATTTTTATCTCAACGGAAAATAGAGGATTTACCGAGCTTTTTTACTAGTTGGCGATCGCTCTGTTACTGAGTGATCAATGCTATCATTAATCGCAATTATTTTATCAAATCAGCTTTCATAAGCTTTATCTATGAGATGCATTAAGGCGCAGCTTTAATTACTACGGTATTTCTTGAGTATATAATTAACCAACTCGATCGCTAGAGTTTAAATCAGTGAATAAATATGATGAATTTTCAATAGTGAAGTTCCGATCGTTTAGTTGATTTAAAGATAAATTAATCATTAATTAAAAGAATACAAATATACTACTAAAAGTGGGAGAAAGAGAATCGTATATAAAAAGCGATCGCACTCACACATAATGCGATCGCCTGATAATTTCTGACCTATTTGCAGTATCTAACCAACACAGTAGTTGTAAGGAGCTTTTTCACCTGCTCGATCAACAATTGCCCAATGTTGCTCACTATTTATTTGATCGGCAATCAGCTCAAAAATCCAGCTAGTTTCGGTAGTTTCACCTCCTTCTAGCTCATGTCCCCTCTTTGCTGAGTACAAAATAATTTTGGCATTGGGTTGATTTACATAAGAACGCAACACTTCCATCGTTGTTGCTTTATCTGCATTCGGCGGTAAACCATCATAACCACCTGGATTGCCTAGCATTAAACTTAAAGGACTGCCGATATCATTCTCATCTTCAAGAAAGCTGCGGAGTGCTAGTTTTAAGGCTTCTGTAAATGTTACCTTACCACCCAAAGCAGTTTGTCTAATAATGGCACTGGGGCTAGCTTCAACAACTAATTGGGGTACGCCTAATTCAGCTTTAATACCGGCGATACTGTTAGTACCATAAGCCCAGGTAGAAACATTATTACCCTGAGCATCAAAAAGTTTGCCTTCATCCCCTGAATCTTTCCAAAGAGCTGTCGAACTACCAAAACTGAAACCACCTGATTCTGGGTGAACCTGATTGCTATAGACACGGAAACTCTTACCGGGCTGTAACAAAGTCCCTTTGCTAAAAGTGAACACTTGCTTATTGCTACCAGCAGAAGTGACTCGCCAACCTGACAAATCTGCTGGTGTAGTTCCTTTGTTGGTAATCTCGATATATTCGTCGTCTTGAGTTCGCTTAATCTTGCCTTTGTACAAAATCTGGGAAATGAATACATCACCTGTAGCCACAGCGGTTGGTTCTGGTTCTGTTTCTGTGTCCGCAGTTGGTGTTTGTGGTTGTGGTTGAGACGGAGTAGAGATTACCTGAACAGGTCGGCTATAAACCCCTAAACGAATTAATAAATCTTGCGGGCCGCCATGAGCACCGAAAAAGCCGATAATTTCATGACCCTCAGGCGCTTCTAAAACAAAGGGTTCGACTTCTTGCTTACCACTTCCGCCACCAAATACTTCAGACTTGACTCCTTTTTGGGTTTCAAACTGAAGAGTAATAATTTCTTCTTTGGGATACCCTGGTGCTTGTCTCCCCCAGCTACCCGTAATTTTAGTAATGTAATCTCCAGGTGCTAAGGATACTTGCACCTTGTTACCTCCACCACTACCGACAGAAGTTGTGCTGTAGATTTCTGCTGGACTAGAAGCGACATCTTCATATTCAACCTGGAGTGTACCAATAGCCCAAGCTACCATCATGGATACAGTTTTGATTCGCGATTTAGGAGAGTTATTTTTGGGCAGAAATTCAAAATCTTTGGCTGCGATTGAGCCGCCTTTTGGCCCTTGTTTTACCAGCGCTGCTTCTGCGTTCCCATTAGATATGACTTCTAGCATCCACTCGTTACCGATACCTGTGTGCCAAGTGGTGACACCCTGTGCTGTATCAGGACGATGTAAATAATCTCCTTTCCAAGATTTCAGCTTAATTTTGTTGTCGCCAATGAACTCGACAATCCACTCATTACCGATACCTGTATTCCAGGTGGTGACACCTTGTGCTGTGTCAGGACGATGTAGATAATCTCCTTTCCAGGACTTGAGTTTAATTTTGTTGTCGCCAATTAATTCTACAATCCACTCATTACCAATACCTGTATTCCAGCTAGTGACATCTTGTGCTGTGTCAGGGCGATGTAAATAATCTCCCTTCCAAGATTTCAGCTTGATTCTGCTATTCGTGAGTAGATTTATTGGTTGAGACGGTTTGATAGGGATTAGCTGTTGTTGCCAAGTGGCACTATGAATTGTACCGTTTTGACCGCAACCAGTTTTGTCAATAACTGTAGTACCAAAACCTTCATTTAAAGGCCAATAACCAACTAGACTAACTTCATTTCCTATGAGTCGGCTATGCATTTGCTGTTGAATTTGTTCTTGGCTGCGAGCAATATTCCAGACCCTAACTTCGGACATTTGACCATCAAAGTAACCATCATTTGACCAGTTACTTTTACCGATGTAGTTTTGTGTCCGGTTAATTGTCTCTGGAAGTTGTAGCTGTCCACTTTGGATTAATTGACCATTTTTGTAAAGTTTGCCAACCCCAGACTTATCAATAGTTGCAGCTAAGTGCATCCATTTCCCGGTTTCTAGCACTTCAGCGCTGGTCACTCGTTTTTCTCCAGCACTAGTTTTGACATCAATTGCTATTTGTTTGGTTGTGCCGGGATTAGCAAAAACAATATTATTTTTTCCGGCTCCATTGCCAAAATCAATGATTCTCGACCAATGTTTAAAGCTGTTGTATCGTACCCATGCTTCTACTGTAAATCCCTGAGAATAATCGATGTTTGTCCCTGGTAAAGAAACATAATCATCCTGACCATCAAAGTTGAGGATATGTTGCCGCAGTGCCGCAGGAAAATCATAAATGTCTTTGATATTTGCCTCAGACAATGGGCGATTATAAATCCGCACATCATCAATAACACCTTTGAAAAACTCAGTATTTGAGCCGTGTGCAGCACCAATTCGTAGTGTTAAGGAATTAGTTTTGATGGCTTCACTATTATGTTTTCCGGTACCATCAAGACGACCATCTAAATAAAATGTTGATACACCTTTAGAGAAAACTACGGCTACATGATGCCATTCATTTAAAGAAAATACAGTACTAGCAGAAACATTTTGCTGCCCTCCAGTGAGACGCAATTTTCTGCCAGTGCTGCCGTCATAGGTGTCGAAATTATAACCATCGTTCACACCAGCCGTTGTTTTATCAACCAGTCTGTATCCTCTTGATGTGTTGTCTTCTGCTTGTTTAATCCACAGAGAAATAGTGAAATTTTCAGTTAGGTTTAGTAGATCATTATGGGCAATTTCAATATAGTCATCAATCCCATCAAATTGATAAGCATTGTTAGGATTACCAAATCTATCGCTGGTGAGTGTAGCGCCGTAAACAGTTCCATGTAAGCTATGACCGCTGGTATCCTGTGCATTACCATTAAATGGATAATGAGCAATTAATCCTTGTTTGAGTAGTTCTCCTGCAAGTTGTTGAAACTCTGCATTACTCAATACCCATTCATCAGATTTACCTAGGATTTTGCTCTGATTTTCAGCTGCTTGCATATTATTTCTCTGATTTGTTGAGTTGAATAACCTATTGAGAATCAGTTATTGTTGCGATATTTTTGACAGTCTGACTCTCAAATATTAGTGAAAACTTATAGATTGCAATTTTCACTTACACGAGTTTATGCGCTGAATCATAAATATGTTTCAGTAAAATTACTGAGGATATCAATTTTTAGAAAAACTTAATATCACAAGGTTTTTAGCTGACTTAATCAAATTAAAAGCCTAAAATGAGAACAAAAATCATACAATAAATTTACTTGTATTTATACTGAGTTAAAATTTCTATACAATCAAAGTTAGTTAATCAAAGCTCGGTAAGTTAAAACAGCGATCGCTTTTGTTGTTGGAGATGTTGCGGCTAGTTTGTTTCACCATAGAAATAGGCCGCTTTCCAAAATTGTTACCTTAATCTCATCTCAATATGAATACTCAAACCACCAGCCTACTCCCAATTCCGCCACACTTTCACCCCGATAAAGTAGGCGAAGTTTGGCGTGTACCCTACCAAGAAATTGCAGCCCAAGCTGAAGTATGGGCAAAACAACATCAAATTTCCCCAGCATCTGTTGATAATCACCGGATTTGTTTACTTTTAATAGATGTTCAAAATACTTTTTGTATCCCTGAATTTGAATTATTTGTAGGTGGTGAATCCGGTAAAGGTGCAGTAGAAGATAATCGGCGTTTGTGTGAATTTATTTATCGGCATTTAGGGGTAATTACAACAATTACACCAACGATGGATACGCACACAGCAATGCAAATTTTTCATCCAATTTTCTGGATAAATTCATCTGGCGAACATCCAATAGCAGCAGCGACAAGTATTACCCCAAAAGATATAGAACAAGGTATTTGGCAAGTTAACCCCGCAGTTGCTAACAGTATTACTCGCGGCGATTATGAATTATTAGCAAAACATGCTTATCACTATGTTAAACAGCTTAGTCAAGATGGTAAATATCCCCTGACTGTGTGGCCTTATCATTCTATATTAGGGGGTATTGGTCATGCTTTAGTCTCCGCAGTAGAGGAAGCAATTTTCTTTCATTGTATTGCCCGTCAAAGTCAAACTCAATTTGAAATTAAGGGCGATAATCCCTTAACAGAAAATTATTCGATCTTACGTCCAGAAGTATTAATAGGTTTTGATAAAAATCCGCTGGCTCACAAAAATACAGCTTTAATTCAGCAACTGTTAGAGTTTGACGCTGTCATTATTGGTGGACAAGCTAAAAGTCATTGTGTTGCCTGGACAATTGACGATCTATTAACAGAAATTCAACAAGTAGATGTTAACTTAACTAAAAAAGTTTATCTGTTAGAAGATTGTACTTCTCCTGTGGTTGTTCCTGGGGTTATTGACTACACAGAAAAAGCTGATGCAGCCTTTAATCGGTTTGCCGCAGCCGGAATGCATGTTGTCAAATCTACCGAAGTTATGCAATTAATTCTGAATTAAATTAGTTAGATATTTATCTATGAATTAAGAGTTAGTAATAACTTTTAATTCTGTCTTTAATAGATAAATTATCTTGCAGGACACAACATTGTTGTGTCCCTATAACTCAATACGGTTCAGTTAAGGATAATTGTAGGTTGGGTTGAACGAAGTGAAACCCAACAAACTCCTGGAAATGTTGGGTTTCGTTCCTCAACCCAACCTACGCAGCTTAATATTTTTGGCGCTAACTGAACTGTATTGCCCTATAACTCTGTCGCAATTTTATTACAAATTGATATAAATCTTATTTCTTTAAATAAGCTTTTGGATCTTGAGCCACCCAACCAACAGATGAACTAGATCGCATTTCAAAATGTAGGTGAGGTTGTTTTGCGGTAGGTTGTCCAGTAGTACCAACGCTTCCTAACAAGTCTCCTTTGTTGACTTGCTGACCAGCAGTTACCTTGATACTGTCGAGATGGGCGTAACGGCTTTGGAGTCCGCCACTATGATTGATGATGACTAACTTGCCATAACTACCCTGTTCGCGGGCAAAGGCGACGGTTCCAGGTGCGATCGCTTGCACGGGTGTACCTACAGCTGCAAACAAGTCTATCCCACTATGGAAAAAGACTTCACCAGAATTAGGATTAATTTGCCAGCCATAAGGTAACGCCACAGTAGTAACGGCTGGTAAAGGATAGCCACTGATTTGGCTAGGCTGCTGATTCGATGGGGGAGGAGTAGTGAGAACGCGATTTGAGGAACCATTTACCCCAGGAACAAAGACAATTGTAGGATTTTGTTGACAACCATTAATTTCAAACATGGCGTCAGCACGAACTTTATACTTAGCTGCTACCTGTCGCCAAGTTTGACCTTGAGGCACTTCTACAACAATTCCATTGTATGGAGCAATCTGAAGTTCGCTACCAACAGTTACAGTGCCGTTTTTCACATTAGGATTCATACTGATAATAGTTGCCGGATTGAGATTATAGCGTTGGGCTATACTCTCTAGCGTTTCGCCACGAGCAACTACATGGCGCTGGAACCGAGATAGGGCAGGAGTCGGGCAACTCTCTACACCAGCCTTAGCACTTTGCCCGCCTGAGAGTATAAATCCTAGCCCCAAAGTGCTGATTAAACCACAGATAAACACTAGACGGTAGGGACGAGTCATGTATACCAGGAAAGAGAGGGTCAATTTTAAATTTTAAATTAGGTACTGGGGAGTAGAAGTGGATAGGGGGCTAGTAGTTCCCCATAACTTTGATGAAGGGCGATCGCGAGAAATTAAAATTACTTAATATCTACCGAGTCTTTCTTTACTGTTGTTTCAAGTTGATCTGTCCACTTGCTGTCTGCTTGACTAAACTTAGAAATTAGCAACTGCATTGCTGTCCTGAGAGTGAAATTATTATGAAGTTATCCGTAAAGCAACTGGCTGTCTATATATCTTTACTGTTAATTGGTGGTGGTGCAGGTTTGTTAGGTAGTCGTTATTTCCTGCCAAAACGTTACTCTTTTCAGGAATTAAAAAATGTTACAGCAGCTTTACCTCCAGAATCCGTAGCACCTAGTCCGGTTACAGGGTCAATAGGCGCGACTGGGGGCGATAATGTGAATTTTATTGCTACGGCTGTGCAAAAAGTCGGCCCGGCTGTGGTGCGAATTAATGCTACCCGTAAAGTCGCCAATCCGATTTCTGATGCTTTAAAAAATCCGCTACTACGGCGATTTTTTGGTGAAGATGAGCAACCAATGCCAGAAGAACGAATTGAACGCGGTACGGGGTCAGGATTTATCTTAAGTGCTAACGGCGAATTATTAACTAATGCTCACGTAGTGGCTGATACAGACACAGTACAAGTTACCCTCAAGGATGGTCGGACATTTGAGGGTAAGGTTTTAGGGGTTGATCCGGTAACTGATGTGGCTGTGGTGAAAATTCCTGCGAGTAAATTACCTACTGTCAAGCTAGGGACTTCGCAAAACTTGATTCCCGGTCAGTGGGCGATCGCAATTGGTAATCCTTTGGGTTTAGATAATACTGTGACAATTGGCATTATCAGCGCTACCGATCGCACTAGCGCTCAAGTTGGCGTTCCCGAAAAGCGAGTTAGCTTTATTCAAACTGACGCAGCAATTAACCCTGGTAACTCTGGCGGCCCTTTGCTCAACGCCCAAGGAGAGGTGATTGGTGTTAATACTGCGATTCGGGCTGATGCTCAAGGTCTTGGTTTTGCTATTCCCATTGAAACTGCTGCAAGGATTGCGAATGAACTTTTTACCAAAGGGCGTGTCGAACATCCTTTTTTGGGCGTGGAAATGACCGATTTAACTCCCACGAAAAAGCAGCAGATTAATCAAGAAAATCAGCTTAATATCCAGCAAGATGCTGGTGTTGTCATTAAAGGTACCCTAGACGATTCCCCTGCCAAACAAGCAGGACTACTTCCTGGCGACGTAATTCAAAAAATTAACGGCAAGCCAGTTAAAACCTCGGCCCAAGTGCAGAGGCTAGTCGAGTCGAGTTCCGTGGGCGACATCCTAGAAATCGAAGTCAACCGCAACGGCAAAACCCAAACATTCAAAGTGCAATCAGGGGCTTATCCTCAGAAAAAGTAACTAGGAGGATGTGAGAGGACAAGAGAGACACAATGTTGACAGTTAACAGTTAACAGTTAACTGTTGACAACTAACAACTGACTCTTGTCTATTGATTAGACAAATGATCTAACTGCATCCTCTGTTCCATCTGGCGTAGGAAATAGCCTGTCATCATTGCTGATGCTAAAAGACCCGCTAGGTTTTCCCGATCAGTTGTGATTTGCACGTTGAAATTTTCTGGGGGTAGCATTCCCACGAGTCCTTGGACGTTTTGCGAAATAATTTGCTTAATTTCGGGGCTTACGGACTGGGCAACGCGAGCTAAAACTTCAGGCGACTGATGCTGTAGGTATTTCAGCAGCTGATTGGGATTTTCCTCAAAGTAGTCGTTTAGAAGCTGATTGGCTTGTTCCTCAGAGTTGTCATTAAGAAAGTCAGGATTAAACTCCATTGGCAGTGTTTTGTAGCTTAGTTGCTGATTCTACTCTAAACCATAGTACAAGGGTAGTGCATTCCCCACGGGTATAAGCCCTCAGCTCTATCTTGGGGTAGGCTGAATTGGGCAGAGGAGCAGGGAGCAGGGGGAAAAAATTCAAAACTCAAAATCTCAGAAATGCCCAATGCCCAATGTCAAAAATATACCTCACAACCACACAAATTATTCTGCTACTGCCTCGGCTTCCAGTTCTAAATTTAGCTCTAATTGTTGTTCTTTTTGATTTGTGGCTAATATTTGAGGCAGTTGCTCGATTTGAAAATACTGATGAAATTTCGGCGTGACTTGTAACGAATAAGACCGAGAATCGCTGTCTCGGCGTTTTTTGACAAAACCAAGTTCCACTAGTTCGGGAACGTGTTGATATACTCCTGAACCACGCAGGTTAATTAAGTCGCTTTGCAGTATGGGGCTATTAAGGGCGATCGCGGCTAAAGTCCGCAATGCACCTAAGCCCAATTCTACAGGGATGAGAGTTTGTACTAAATCGTGAAAATCAGACCGCAATTGCAAACTATAACCATTTGCTGTCTCTACGACTTCTAAAGCGCTATCGCGGCGGGCATATTCGTCCATCAGTTCAATTATGCCTTCCTCGACTGTAGCGCGATCGCACGCGGCATACTCGGCGATTTCACCGAGCGACAAGGGCTTACCCTTCAAATAGAGAATTGCTTCTATCTTAGTCGCTGTGGCTGTAGTCATTAGTCCAGAGTCAATAGTCAATAGTCAATAGTCAATAGCAACTGACAAGTGACCAAAGAGGAGTTAGAAGTTTGAGGGATTATATCATTGACAATATGATTTGACAAGGGCATAGGGCATAGGGCATTGAAACAATTTTGGATTTTGGATTTTAGATTTGGAATCCAAAATCGCAAATCTAAAATCTAAAATTCCTTGTCCCCCTTGTCTTCCTTCCCTAGCCCCTAGCCCCTAGTCTCTGCTTTTGAGAATAAATTCTGCGATCGCTAAATCTTGGGGAGTAGTCACTTTCAAATTAGTCTCCTCACCTGGGACTATTCGCACTTCCATACCACACTTTTCAAATAAAGCTGCATCGTCAGTTACTTCCCAACCTTCGCGCACGCCTTGGGCGTGGCATTCTTTTAATAACTTCACATCAAATCCTTGAGGAGTTTGTGCCGCCCATAATTGGCTGCGGTCGGGGGTACTTTGGATTATGCCACGTTCATCTACAACTTTGATAGTATCTTTGACGGGAATAGCAGCAATTAAACCCGGACAGTGGCGAATTGCTTCAGCACAGGCATTAAGTAAATCTGGTGTGGCTAGACATCTCGCGCCATCGTGAATTAAAACTTGCTCTGCGGCGGCTGGTAGCGCCTGCAAGCCATTATAAACTGACTCTTGCCTGGTATAGCCTCCTTGAATGAATTCCACGGGTTTAGTCAGCTTTAAATCAGCGATAATTGCCCGAAAATCATCCCAATCAGTGGGTTGGGAGATAATCCCAATCCAAGTGATGCTAGTTGCCGCTTCGGCGGCTTTGAGAGTCCAAGTAATTAGCGGTTGCGATCGCACTTTGAGTAGGAGTTTATTGCGATCGCTCCCCATTCTTCGTCCTATACCCGCAGCTGGAATTAGTAAATACACAGAATTCTTCAATCTTTTGGCTATATATTTTCCCCTAAAATAGGGAGCGAGTAAGCGTCAATAAATATTATGCGAGTAGTAGCCCTTGTACCAGGCGGAATTGGCGAGCAAATTCTTTTGTTTCCGACTTTAGACGATCTGAAGCGTTCTTATCCCAATGCGCAGATCGATGTCGTAGTGGAACCCCGGTCAAAGGCTGCCTACCGGGTGAGCAAGTCAGTTAACGAAGTCATAAACTTTGATTTCAAAGATCGTAATAGTTTGGCAGATTGGAGCAACCTGGTGGGCATGATTCGCGATCGCGAGTACGATGTCGCCATTACTATAGGTAGAAGTTGGTTAGTCGGTCTTTTACTTTGGTTAACGGGAATTCCCACGAGAATTGGCTACCAAGGTAAAGGAGCGGTTTTTCTCACCAAAACTCTACCTTTCAACCCTTCTCAATATTTGCCAGAACTCTACCATCACTTGCTACAACCCTTGGGGATTCAGTCTTCTTGTCCAGAATTAACAGTGAATGTGCCAAAACCAGATATTGAGTGGGGACAAAAGGAACAACAGCGCTTAGGAGTTAATGAGACAGGTTATGTGTTAATTCATCCTGGTTCTAGCCAGTTATCGCCCATCTATCCTGCAAATAGCTGGCAGCAAATTATTCAAGAATTTCAACAAAAGCAGCCAGATTTGCCAATAGTCCTCGTGCAAACAGCGGAGGATGAACAGATTGTGCGATCGCTGTTGGAATCTTGTCATCATCTGAAGGTAACTGCCCCTGGTAATGTTGGTAAGCTGGCTGCGATCGTTGGTGGTGCTAGTTTGATGCTGACTACTGATAGCATAGCCCTGCAACTAAGTGTTGCAGTTCAAACCTATACTATCGCCTTATTTGCCGATATGGAGCCAGCACAGCTATTACCTAAGAGCGAGAAATTCTTGGGAATCAAATCTTCTACAGGTAAATTAGCAGATATTTCACCCAAAGTAATTTTAGAGAAAGTTTTGGGTGGCTAAACCAGCCTTTAGCCCCTAACTAATCATCTGTTGATGTTATAAAATCCGCTACAATGTAGCGGATTTAAGTTTATGTAGTAATATTTATTTTCGTTTATTCTCAAAAATCTGCTTACACATAAGGGAAAGCCAAAAAATAAATTATTCTGCTTTAAGTCGTTGGCTCTAAAAATTTATCAAACATCGTTAGCTTCGCCAAACTTTTGGGAAAGATAAAAATTGGATTCCTCCAATCCTCATATTTACGTTAAAACTAAAGACTAGCAACCTCAGCCTTAATCACTGAGGATACGTGGCTTTTGGGCGATCGCATTTTATCTCAAGCAACAAATTCGTTCAGCATATCAGTGAATCCAACGCCCTAAATTAGTGTTCCTTAGTCACTCTATGGTCTTTAGGTAGGTGCATGTACCACGACTTATGTTGATCTATCAAAAGGAAAAATAAATGGCGATTCGATTGCATGGCTTTCTTAGCAGTCCCAAGCGTTACATTCAGATTGAAAGTCAGCCACATCATATAACTGGAATTTTTAAACGAATTCTCCACTTTCAACGTTTGTATGGTTGCAAATTTTCTGACATTCATAATGCTTATTACGAATATGAAGCAGACGGAACTATAACTTTTTATCAAGCGCAAACAGACAAAACTTGTGAGTCAGGTATTTGGACGTATCTTGTATTTGAATGTTTAGAAGGTGAAGAAAAAATATTCCGCGATACTTTAATTGAGACCAACACCAGCCCTTTACAGCAAATCCTAGCAGGTCAAAAATTGACTCAAATTGCTGTAGATATTAACGAATACCTCAAATATAAAGATAATGAATGCGAATATTTGGATATTCAACTGCCTTATGACTGGAAGAATCAATTAGGTAATGAAATCGCCTATTTATTGCTAGAGGAAATTAAAGCTTTTAAATCTTCATCTGTATTTACAGAAGATGTAGGTAAAGAATATAGACAAGCAAGTTTAGATGGATTTATTCAAGCAGCACAAGAAATTTTAGCCAAAAATGGTACACTAGCAGATTTTGAATCTGCCCAATATGAAGTGCTAAATACAATTCAGACTTATGATATTGCTAACTTAATTATTGCATATAACGATTATCGGATATGGCAAGCTGCCTTACCCAGTAAATCGAAGGCAGTTGAATTTGCTTTTAATACGGCGTTAAGTTTGATATGTCGGATTAATTAAATATAGTCCATAGTAAAAATTACATGATATTGCATGTAAAGCAGTAGAGGCAAGGCAGTGCCTTGCCCTGAGAATTATCTGTACCTCACTGGCAATTTACTAGATTTAAAAAGCCTCAAAAAAAGCATCATCTAATTCATAACCAAGCATTTGCGCTAAAGATTTTAGTCGCGATTGCACGGGGAGATCTTGCTGTTTTAGCCAATCACTTAAAATAAAAATTTTGTGCATCAAAAATATTTCTAAGGCTTCAGGATTATACTGAATACCTTCTTTAGCGCTAAATTGATGGGGTACAAGCATGGCAGTATGGCGGGCAAACTCGCCTGCTTTCCAATCTAACAAAAAAGGTAGCCAGGGATATCTGGCGTCTAGACGGACAAACCACAGCCGCACCTCCGGAATCTCGGAAATTTCTCTGGGGTCTCCTGGCTCTAAATCGTATTTAATATCAAAGCGCAGTTGCTGTTCTTGGGATGCGATCGCGCCCTCTTGCAATAATTTTTCAATCACCGTTGAGGCGGGCGACAGATCCAGATGGTTAATGGAATCAGTATTGATGGCGATCGTGATTGTCATTGACTCAGCAGCTACTTTTTTTATACTCAACTGTAGGCTCGAGAATCCACAGTAGCAGCTTTTAGGTAGCGTTGCTACATTTGCCTCCATTTTTATGGGCAAAATTAAAGACGCGAAAAATATCGCGTCCTATAATGTCTTTGTCTATTTGCCGAAATTTAAAGAAAAATTCTTTGCTTAAGAGTTACTTGCATTCATTGTGCTTCTAGTCCTCCTGTGGGAAAGATAGTTAGTCTATAGCTCAAAACTAAATTTTGTTACCTTTGCTCTCTGTTCGCTCTTAGAATATGCCATTAACAATCACGCTTTAATTATTCATACTTCCAAGGTATAAACTCTGCGTGCATACATCTGTCCATTGTAATTTTTTTGATATAGTTAGTTACTCCATAAAAATTACACAGTAAATACTGAAAGCGCGGCTAACTGATTTATTAATAAGTTCAATTCCTGCTTTCTGTATTTACCTGTTAGACATTATGTAAATATGCGGAAGTTATGTTAATACGTGAATATGCGGAAATTTTGCGGATTTTGCCAATGGTTTCCGTGTTAATTACATTACGATTTTCGATTTGAGATGCTATGCCGAAAAAATTATTTTCTTTGTGTAGAGTAATTAGTTTATTTTCCGGAGAGTATCATGCAATTTGATTTTTAGGAAACTAATATCAAAATGTTTAGTACTAATACATGGTCAATAGTCAATAGTCAATAGCCAATGTTTAAGAAATTCTAGACTGTAGGATTTTGTACGGTTATTTTTAATTAAATATTAGGTATCTAAAATAACTTACTAATAATAATTACTGTATTTACCTTGGGTTGATTGTTAACTGCGCCGCACTGAAGCTCACTCGAAGTGTTAACCATCAACAGTCAACAATAGCAATGAAATATTTTTTGACTTGGAAGTCAATAACAGGCATATTCTTTGAGGCGAGGCTCCTATTCAGGACTTTAATCTTAACCAAAATGGTTAGAGCCGCTGAGGATAAATTCAAAGTTTTGATGTTTGTCATGCTTGCGTTAGTTCCTATGCAGAGACAGCAGCCGACAAGGCTATCTTATGTAGGTTGGTACGAGTATCCTATGTTTCCTATATTTGCCTGGTTACATGTTAGGGTTTGTTGGCATAGAGATTTCTAGCAGATCTCCTACTTAACAGATGTTTACTCTGCACGCGCAACACATCAGACCTTAGGTGGACATTACCAACCTATTTAAGCTAAAGTTGTAATGAGTTTGTTTTAGATTAGGAAGAGCAAAACGACCTCAACAAATAAACAATCTTCAGCTTGACTTGTAATTACCCCAGCGATTAACAGCAACTACACACTCAAGATCAAAAGTAGTAAAGTCCTCGCATATAAGTAAGAATAATCAATTTACCTTAAATGGGGAAAATTACCCCAACAGTTAACAAACTTAAAAATATGCCAAAACAAGCAGTAACTACAAAACCAATTCGTTCTTTAGAAGATGCTCTTGAGCAGTGTCAGTTGCTAGGAATGCGTGTTAGTCGCCAGCGTCGCTTTATTCTCGAATTGCTTTGGCAAGCTAACGAACATCTATCTGCTAGAGAAATTTACGATCGCCTGAACCAACAAGGTAAAGATATCGGGCATACTTCTGTCTATCAAAACTTAGAAGCGTTATCCAGTCAAGGTATCATTGAGTGTATTGAACGTTGTGACGGGCGTTTATACGGTAACATCAGTGATTCTCATAGTCATGTCAACTGTTTGGATACGAATCAAATTCTCGATGTTCATATAGAACTACCAGAAGAATTTATCCGTCAAGTTGAACAGCAAACTGGAGTGAGGATTACTGATTACAGTATTAATTTTTATGGTTACCGCAACACCCAAGCAAGTTGATTGTCACAATTGAGGTAAATGGCATCTTGAATTGTTGAGGTGTATTGGTGCGTTATGCTATGCGTTGACACAACGCTAGTCTGACGGTAGTTGCTACCCTATAAGTATTTTAGCTGTGGGAATTTTCATAAAAATCAGATAGACGTTTGTGTCCATAAAGAGAATTTAGGGAGATAAGCGTCATTTATTTTTTGCTGACTCGATTGTGGATTTGAGATTGATCCCTGACTTGAATGTATAGGGGTGAATCAGCAATTTTTAATTCTCTGTTTTGAATTTCCAATTGAAAATCAAAAATTTACAATCTCAAATTCGGTGACAATGAGGAGTGTCAAGGTTGTTGTCTAGCTGGGGAAGAACAGGTTTCTGTTTTTAAGCAAACTATGAGCGATCGCCCTCTGAGATTATTATTAGTTGATCAAGACCCAATTTTTCGTTTAGGGCTGCGGGTAGCATTGGTGGAAATGCCAAATTTGCTCATAGTAGCTGAAGTAGAAACAGATACCGCTGCTTTACAAGTTTTAGCAGAACTAGCCAAACAAGATCCAAACCAAGTAAATTTAGTGGTCTTGGAATTAGTTAATCATCGTTCCCCTAAGTTACAACAGCAAGGCTTACACCTTTGTGGACAACTCAAAACCTTGTATCCTTATCTGCCCATATTACTTTTAACGGCTGTTACAGAACCAGGGTTACTGTTAGCAGCAAAGGCGGCTGGTGTAGATGGTTACTGTCCTAAAGGTACTCCTGTAGCTGAATTAGTGGCGATTATGCAAGAAGTCGCTCAAGGTGGTTCTGCTTGGTTGGAAGCATTAGAAACTCAGGATTCAACAATCAAAAATCAAGATTTAGCAATCAGCAATCAGCAATCGGTACTCCCATTCGCTAAACTGCGAAATAATTTGCGTTTGTCAGGAATTACTTACATTGAAACCAGCCTCAGCGAGGTGACAGCAAAATTGCAAGTTCCTGGCTTAGCACTGATGGAGCAAGCAATTCTCGCTGGTAGGCGTAGAGAATTATTAGCAGCACGTTGGTTACTCAATCGGATGTCCGTTTCACAATCCGAAAGGGAACCAGAACAACAGCGATTTATGCCATCTTCTGTGCAATTACCATCAGCAGTTAATTCTGCAATTAGTGCCATTACTCCATTGGACGCAGAACAGTTACGAACTGTACCACCTTTACTTAGCCCCAGGGCATTGCAATCTAATTTATTTTCAGCTTGTATTAGTAAGTTGCAATTGCCTTTAGTCAATGTCACCGAGATTCCTTTAGAAATAGATATTTTGCGCGAAGATAAAAAGCGAGAATTACTTTATCTGATTTTACAAAAGCTGGCGCAACAATTAGATGACCTCAGGGCAGCGCAAATTTCCTATGATAAATTATATGATTTAAAGGAAACAATATTACGTGATTTATGGCAAGTGAGCCTGACAGATTTTTTTGGTAAATTTACGCGGGTGCAAATAGGCGATCGCTCTTTGGAAATTGTCAATTTTTTACTACAAAATATTGAAATTATTCAAAAAGAAATTCTCAATAAAATTCCTTTGATAATAGAGTTATTTGCCCATTTACTATTTCAAAATGATTTACAAATTGATAATAATTCTTACCCAGCAGGTAGCCCAGAAGCCCATTCACAAGCATTAATAATTGTAGAAAATTTGTTAATTCAGGTAGCTAATGGAGTAGTACAGCCGCTACTCAATTCTTTTGCAGATTTAGAAGTAGTTAAACAAGGATATTACGATCAGCGGTTGATTTCCACGAGAGAAATTGAAAGATTTAGGAATAATTTATCATGGAAATATCGATTAAATAATTATGTAAATGAGCCAAAGGCAATTTTTGAAAGCCGTTATGAAATATTTGTTTTCGCACCGCGTGGGATTGCAAAAACCTCAATTTATGCACCCCGCGCTCAAGAGTTAGCACAACTAGCAAATATCCCTTTGGTGGTAACTTTGGTATTAGAATTCCGTGATGCGATCGCACCTCAAATTCAATCACTCTTAGGTATTGTTGGCAGTGGAATTGTTTTTGTTCTCACTCAAGTTATTGGACGAGGGTTAGGTTTAATTGGTCGGGGAATTCTTCAAGGTATTGGGAGTGTTTCATTAACAGAAAAAGGCGTCAAGCGTAAAAGCGATAAAGGATCGAGAACAGGAAATAGGGGATGAGGAAATCAAAATAGAATCAGGGATACAGGAAATGAGTAATGACTGGATTGGCTATAGCGATTTTATTGGATTAGCAATATCTTATAGTTATGCGATCGCGCTACTTTTATTTGGTGAAGCACTGGGTAGACTGTTTCATGTCCCGCCAAATTTAACTCGTAAAATTATCCATGTTGGCGCAGGAATATGGGTATTTGGCGTACTCCTGCTGTTTAACCGCTGGGAAATGGGAATTATTCCCTTTGCTAGCTTTATTGGTGTCAATTACTTGCTTTACCGTTACCGGATTATCCGTGCAATGGATACTGACGATAGTTCACCAGGTACGGTATATTTTGCAATTTCTGTAACATTGTTGTTTGCGTTATTGTGGCGACCCTCTGGCCCTGTAGATTATGTCCCAATTGCGGTAGCTGGAGTTATGGCGATGACTTGGGGAGATGCGCTAGCAGCATTAATAGGGAGGCGCTTCGGTCAACATAAGTACCAAGTACTCAATTCTGTTCGTTCTTGGGAAGGTTCATTAACAATGTTTCTCGTCAGTACAACAGCGATTTTTTTAGTATTAATCTTACTACCTACCTCTTCGCTCAGTCCCCTAGCAGTAGCTTATGGAGTTGATAAAGCAGCCTTGGCGGCTTTAGTTAGCGGTGCTTTAGCTACATTAGCTGAGGGAGTGTCACCTCATGGTACAGATAACCTTAGCGTGCCTTTAGTGACAGCAGGTGTCATCTGGGTGATAATTAATAATTTGTAGTTTTATGCAAAAGGTTTTTCGGAAAAATTCACTTGAGACATAACTTGTGTACGTATTGAACTAGCAGCCTTCTCTGCAATTTCTTCCCTATCAGAATCATTCAGCAGTTTTGTAAGTAAGAATTTGAGAACTTCACGGTTAGAGATAAACTCTTCACCGTATAATTCATCTTGTAATAAAGTAGCTTCTAAGTAGGGTATTAGTTCAGATGAAGGAGATAGCAAACGCTGTTTAATGCAAGTCATTGCAGTTTCTGTTGCGGCTTTTGTACCTACACCTAAGTTCCAAGTTTCAATTATGAGTCTGATTTCTTTGTTCAGCGATATACGCAACTTTGATAAGCGCTCAAATAAAGATAAGTTGAAGATTAAAGGTGGTAGTGCATTAACCCAATTCAAACCAGCATTATCCAAACCAGCTCTAAGAGTGAAATTTTCTTCATCTTCAATCCAAACAGCTTCATTGAGCCATCCTTCACCAAAAAGCAAATTTACAGCTTCTTGAGTTGTGATTAACTGGTTTACCTCAGAATTATTATTTTGCTGTTTAGGATTCATGAATTTTTACCTTATCTGATTCTTAATGCACCTTAATAAAAATAAACTAATACCGATTAAATTAATTACTGTAACATCTGGATTATCTCAAATTAGGGGATAAATTCCCATAATATCCAATTTGGCTGGGCATTTATTAAATATTCCAATCCCGGCGGAAATGGAAGAAACTTTCTATAAATTCTTGTCTAGCAAGGTCACTATTTAACTTTTGCTTGTGCCATTCTTGTACAGATTGTTCGATAATTTCTGTAAAACTAGGATAGATAGGTGAAAAATTTTCTAGCTGCTGAATTTTCAAATTTTGAGACATTGCCAAAGCGATTATATTAATTAGTTCTCCTGCATCTGTACCAAATATTTCGGCTCCTAAGATTTCGCCGTTGCGGAATAAGATTAATTTACAAATACCTGTAGTTTTGTTATGAATTTGGGCTGCTGCTACTGCTTTAAAATATTGTCGTAAGACTAAAATTTCTTGATAATGATATTGCTGCTTTGCTTTTTTCTCTGTTAAGCCTACTCGTGCTAATCTCGGCTGAGAAAATATCGCTAAAGGTAAACAACGATAATTAACTCGTGAAATTGGCAGAAATAGAGCATTATTTAATGCTGTTCTGACTTCATATTTGGCAACATTAATAAAATCATAGCCCCCAATTACATCACCACAAGCATAAATTCGCGGATTGGTAGTTTGCAGTTTATTATTGACTACTAAATGACGCTGATACCATTTGACATTTACTGCTGCTAAATTGAGACCTTCCACATTTGCTTGCTGTCCAGTTGCTACTAAAATTTCATCAGTCTCAATAGCTTTATCTCCCGCTTGAATCCACTTTTTATCTTCAATTCGCCTCACCTGAGTTACTTGGGCTTGAGTGATAATACGTACACCGTCAATTTCTAATTGTGCCTGAAGTAACTTAGCGATTTCTGGATCAATACTCGGTAAAATTTGCGAACCCTTGACGACAAGTGTGACGTTGCAACCCAACCGTGCTAATGTTTGAGCGATTTCTATGCTTTGGGGTAAGCCACCAAGAATCACCCAATTTTTTGGTGGTGTTGGGGTGGGAGAATTGGGGCTGTATTTTCCTCGCCCGTACAGGAGGAATTGCCAAATGTTGGATAAGGTAAGGTAGCCGGTGGCTAACAATCCATCAATTTCTGGAATGCTTGGACGGGAACCAATGGCTAGTAAGTAGTTACGGGATCTTAGAAGGCGTTGGCTTAGCCCGGCGCTAGCATCGCCAATAGCAAATGCAAGATGGGGTGAAGATTGAAATTGACCATTGTCACAAATTACATCCACTCCTAAGGCAGCTAGGTTAGTGATAGAATGCTGTGCCTCTATATTGGAGGCGACACCTTGGGCATATAACATCGCCTCTGGCAAGACTACAGATATTGGCGATTTTTCTGGAGTTTCCCACTGTGAGCCAGGAATACTTAAACCAACTGATTCACGCAGATGTTGGGCTAGATTACCAATTTCGCTAATGGCTTGGTGATAGTAAAACCCATAATTAAGTTTGGGTTCCACCAAGGCAACTTTAGCGTGTAGTTGCTTAGCAACTAACGCTGCATAGCGTGCAGTCAGACTGCCACCAATAATTACAACGTCATATTCAATAGGCATGGGGCATTGGGCATGGGGCATTGGGCATTGGGTATTTGTCTCCGTCAATTAATTAGGAATTATGAATTACGAATTATTTAGTTAGTGGCCAGTTGAAAGTTAGAGGTAACTGGCCATTAACTGTTGATAACTGACGCAAAACTCAACACTCAGCAGTTATTACTGAGTTTAACGCTGTGAGTAGGCGTTGGTTATCGGCTTGAGTACGTACAGCAGTGCGGAAAAAGCGATCGCCCAGTTCTTTAAAACTTAAGCAATCGCGAATTAAAATTTGGTGATACGTCAGTAATTGCTGCTGCAACTGCGTAGTTGACTGATTTGACTCGATCAGCAAAAAGTTGGCAGCGCTATTTTTTGGTTGTAATCCTGGAATTGTCGCTAAACCTCCAAGGAGTTGAGTTCTTGCAGGTGGTAGCCATAACCAGGTTTGTTGTTGAAATTCCCTATCTTTGAGTGCAGCAATCGCCGCTGCTGCTGCCAATGTATTGACAGGCCAGGGGTCACGCCACAACTGCCATTTTGATAGGCGGTCGGGATGAGCGATCGCATATCCCAGTCTTAGCCCAGGCAGACTGTAAAATTTTGTGAGCGATCGCAACACTACTAAATTTTCATATTCCTGTACTAGCGCTATGAGACTTTGTTCCTCTTCAGGCGACAAGAAGTCCATAAACGCTTCATCTACCACTACTAAGGCAAATTGATCCAGGTAGGGAAGAATTGCTTCCCGTAAAAAAAGCTTTCCCGTTGGATTGTGGGGATTGTTGAGAAGTAATCCTTTGTCCCGAAAATTTTGATTTCCTTTGTCAAGGAAAGATGACAAATGAGCTTCCGATTCCCAAGAAACGGGAAACTCCAGTACTTGAGCGTTATATGCCGACAAAGTCCGGTAGTAGTCGCCAAAGGCTGGAGTTATTAAAACGGTTGCGGCTAATTGAGCTAATTCTCGGCCAACTAAAGTAAGTAATTCTGCTGAGCCATTACCCGGCAGAATCCACTCAAAAGGTAGTTGATGGAAGTGACTGAGAGCGAGCCTCAGTTCACTGTAATTAGGATCTGGATAGTGCCTAAGATTACCAATTTGGGATTGAATAGCCGCGATCGCGCTATTCGGAGGCCCCAACGGGCTAATACTGGCAGAAAAATCCAGAATAGCAGCAGGGGGACAGCCAGCCAGTGCTGCTGCCCAAGCTAAATTGCCCCCATGTGCTCTTTGCCGCATCAAATCAACGTTCCTAGAACTAGAACCTACGATTTTGGGGGTGCAACCTTTTCCCTAAACAACTTCCCAGCAGAGAAAGCCGGAACTTTGGTAGCGGGAATTTCCATCTTTTCGTTGGTTTTAGGGTTACGACCTTCACGGGCTTTGCGTTCCCGTGATTCAAAGGAACCAAAGCCTACCAGTGTTACCTTATCGCCAGAAGAGACAGCTTCAATGATAGTTTCCAAAGCCGCAGTCAGAACTGCATCGGCTTGCTTCTTGGTCACACTAGCCTTTTCAGCTACCGCATCAACTAATTCACCTTTGTTCATAAATCAAACTCCTTGAGGTTTTCTTGAGATTCAGTACAGATGCACCTTGAAGCATCCCTACGGAAATCTCTGTTTGTAGGAATACAAAAGTCATCCCTTGGGAGCATTTTTACTCAAAATGGCTGCAAATCCCATCGGCTCGACTTTTCAATGAATCATTCTAAGGTGTAGTAGCCTGATGTGGATATATGAAACCGTTAATTTATATAGATTTCAGGATTTTTTGTGTTTTGAGGGTGATTGTTTCCCGCGAAACCACCCCTTTTGTAGGAATAAATACTTAGTAAAAACCCTTGTGTCGGGGGCAGGGGGATGAGGGAAGGGAGATAGGGAGGACAAGAGAGATAAATTAAGAAATGCCCAATGCCCCATGCCCCATGCCCATTTACCTACAGCCTAACGATTCACGAGTATCTACGCCAGTTTTAGGATTAACGCCGCTAGCTTTAGCGCAAAGTTTCTTAACTTGGATTCCGTCTAAGACGGCGTTGGTAAAATCTGCGCCTGTGATGTTCACTTCGTCAAAGGTAGAACGCAACATCATGGCTTCTGTGAAAATCCCATCGCTTAAGTCCGCACCCCTAAACTTTGCTAAGTAGGCGATGCCATTACTAAAATCGACACCATGCAGACTGACTCCCTGCAAAACTGTACCGTTAAATACGACACCCCGGAGGTCAGCATTGCTAAAATTGGCATTTTCTAAATTGAGGTTGGTAAACTCTGTGCCAATGAGACTTTGCCCTGAGTAATCCTTACCTGTGAGTTCGTCGCCAGCAGAACGGGTAATACTGGAAGAACTTGCAGCTTGCGCTGATAAGGGAAATAAAAAAAGAACCATAGCTAAGACCAAACTAGCTAGTATTTGCCTATACTTCATAACTTTTGCTTAATAAATCTCAACACTTCTGCCATTAACTATTAAACCCTACTGGACAGAAGTATGAAAAACACCACATTCTTGCTGAAGCAGTTTTTCGTCATCGAGAAAAGTTACCAATGCTCAATACCTAATGCCCATCTCGTAGGATAGATAGATGTTGAAGTGCGATCGCAAACAAAAAAATAGCTGTGGCTAAACAAGAATCAGAAATCGCCTCATTTTTGGCGAGAACTCCTTTATATCAACTGGGTGTGGAACTGAAAGCACGGCTCACCAGTTTTGGTGGTTGGGAAATGCCGGTACAGTTTGCTGGCATTACCAGCGAACATGAGGCTGTCAGAAATGCAGCCGGAATGTTCGATATTTCCCACATGGGTAAATTTACTCTCAAAGGTGAAAACCCGATTTCTCAACTACAAGCTTTAGTTCCCTCAGATTTAAGTCGTCTCAAACTAGGTCAAGCACAATACACAGTATTGTTAAATCCTCAGGGCGGAATTATTGACGACATTATTGTTTATTACCAAGGTGAAGACAGCACTGGTAAACAACAAGTGGCAATTATTGTTAATGCTGCAACCACAGGTAAAGATAAAGCATGGCTATTGCAACACCTTGATTTGAAGACAGTGGAATTTCAAGACCTGTCACCAGATAAAGTTCTACTAGCTTTACAAGGGCCAAAAGCCGTTAGTTATCTCCAGCCTCTTGTAGAAGCAGATTTAAACCCCATTAAAGCTTTTGGGCACCTGCAAGCACCAATACTAGGAAAAACAGGCTTCCTCGCCCGTACAGGCTACACTGGCGAAGATGGATTTGAGATCATGGTTGATCCAGAAGTGGGGATAGAATTATGGCAACGTCTTTATGATGCTGGTGTAATTCCCTGCGGTTTGGGTGCTAGAGATACCCTCAGACTAGAAGCCGCGATGGCACTTTATGGACAAGATATTGATGACAACACTACCCCCCTAGAAGCAGGTTTAGGTTGGCTAGTGCACTTAGATACCAAAGGTGATTTTATTGGTCGTGCCGTTTTAGAACAGCAAAAAGCAGCAGGTGTGCAGCGTCGGTTGGTGGGTTTGCGAATGTCAGGCAGGAATATTGCCCGTCATGGTTACCAAGTATTATCTTCAGGTACAGTAGTAGGGGAAGTTACCAGTGGTACAGTCTCACCTACACTCGGTTATCCGATTGCTTTAGCTTATGTCCCTTCCCAGCTAGCCTCTGTGGGTCAGCAACTAGAAGTGGAAATTCGCGGTAAAGCTTACCCAACATCTGTAGTGAAACGACCTTTTTACCGTTCAAAAAATAAATCGCGTGACTAACTAAGCTAACGCGCCAAAGCCGAACCAAAAAAATCTCAAATTGGCAATCTAAAATTTAAAATTGCCAGTCAAAGTATGGTTAATTACCCAATATGCCTTGGATTAATCTTGAGGCAATAATTTTTTGATGTGATGAGGGAAATCTATGTCTTTTGAATATCCTCAGGATTTAAAATACCTGGATACTCATGAATACGTGCGGTTAGAAGGTGAAATTGCTACCATTGGCATTACCGAATTTGCCGTAGATCAATTAGGCGATATCGTGTTCTTAGAATTACCTGAAATTGGCGATGCGATTACTAAGGGAGATACCTTTGGTTCAATTGAATCAGTCAAAGCCGTTGAAGACCTGAATGCGCCTGTTACCGGCACAGTTATTGAACGTAATGATGAATTGATCGAAACTCCAGAACAAGTTTCAGAAGACCCTTACGGTGAGGCGTGGTTCCTCAAAGTTCGCGTCAATGACCCCGATGAAATCAACGATGCTTTGAGCGCAGACGAGTATCGCGCCCAGGTGGAAGGAGAATAGGAAAAATAGGGGTAGGGGGTAGGGAGGACAAGGAATTTTAGATTTTAGATTTTAGATTTTAGATTTTAGATTCAAACCCAATCCAAAATTGCAAATCCAAAATCGAATTGCCCAATGCCCCATACCCAATACCCAATTCCCTCAGACTTATTGCAAAATATTAAATAGTTCCATCGGGAGAGCAATTTGTGGTAAAAGCCCCTATTCCCAAGTCTAGCGATCGCCAAATCTTAGACCAAAGGAAGCAAAAGTTAGATAATTTTATACAAAGGCATATCGGGCCGAACTCTGATGACATCAAGCAAATGCTCGGTGTATTGGGTATTTCCAGCCTAGATGCGTTAATCGATCAAACTGTACCTCAAGGAATTCGCCTCAATGGAGTATTAAAATTACCAGAGGCTCAATCTGAGTACACAGCTTTAAGTCAATTAAAAAAAATTGCTGAGAAAAATCAAATTTTCCGTTCCTTTATTGGCATGGGTTATTACGACTGCATCACCCCACCAGTGATTGGGCGGAATATTCTGGAAAACCCTGGTTGGTATACAGCTTACACTCCCTATCAGCCAGAAATTGCCCAAGGACGCTTGGAAGCGCTGTTAAATTTCCAGACACTAATTATCGATTTAACAGGTTTGGAAATTGCGAATGCTTCACTACTTGATGAAGCAACCGCCGCCGCCGAAGCTATGAGTTTGAGTTACGGCGTTTGTAAAAATAAAGCAAACGCCTATTTTGTTTCCAGTGATTGTCATCCCCAAACTATTGATGTGCTGCAAACCAGGGCTAAACCTCTGGGGATAAATATTATTATTGGTGACCATCAAATCTTTGATTTTGAGCAACCAATTTTTGGGGCAGTTCTGCAATACCCTGCTAGTGATGGCACAGTTTACGACTACCGCGCTTTTATCGAAAAAGCCCATGCTAAGGGTGCATTGGTGACGGTAGCAGCAGATCCCTTAAGCTTAACTTTACTCACCCCTCCTGGTGAATTTGGGGCTGATATTGCCATTGGCAGTACGCAGCGTTTCGGCATTCCTTTGGGCTTTGGCGGGCCTCATGCAGCATACTTTGCTACTAAGGAAGAGTATAAGCGTCAGGTTCCAGGGCGAATTGTTGGTGTATCTAAAGATGCCCAAGGTAAACCTGCATTACGTCTAGCTTTACAAACCCGCGAACAACACATTCGTCGGGAAAAAGCTACAAGTAATATTTGTACTGCTCAAGTACTATTGGCTGTGATGGCGAGTATGTATGCTGTCTATCATGGCCCAGATGGGTTGAAGAATATTGCCGAGAATATCCATCAGCTAACTTTAATTTTGGCGGCGGGATTAAAGCGTCTGGGTTACAGCATCAGTTCGGAACCGTTTTTTGATACTTTGCGGGTAGAACTGGGAAGACGCAATTTAGAGACAATTCTCGCAGATTGCCAAGCACGTAATATTAATTTACGCATTTTTGCTGAGACTGCGGTGGGTATTTCTTTAGATGAGACAACCACAGTCGATGATGTGATAGAACTATGGCAGATTTTTGCTAATAGCGATCGCCTAGATTTTGATTTTGCCGAAATAGCAGATGCGATCGCCACACAGCGACCATCACCTTTACAAAACTCCACTTTTGCCCGTACCAGCAATTACCTAATTCACCATGTATTTAACCGCTATCACTCCGAAACCGAGTTACTGCGTTATCTACATCAACTAGAAACTAAAGACTTATCTTTAACTACATCAATGATTCCTTTAGGATCTTGCACGATGAAGTTAAACGCCACTGCGGAGATGATACCCGTTACCTGGGCGGAATTTGGCAAAATTCATCCCTTTGCACCGCCATCTCAAACCCTGGGTTATCAAATCCTGTTTCAGCAACTAGAATCATGGTTAGCTGAGATTACAGGATTTGCAGGAATTTCTTTACAACCTAATGCTGGTTCTCAAGGTGAATACGCCGGGTTGTTGGTGATTCACGAATATCATCAAAGCCGAGGCGAAGCACACCGTAACGTCTGCTTGATTCCTACCTCAGCACATGGAACTAACCCAGCTAGTGCGGTAATGTGTGGAATGAAGGTTGTCGCTGTCGCCTGTGACTCACAAGGTAATATTGACGTTAATGACCTCAAAGCCAAAGCTGAAAAACACAGTCACGAACTAGCGGCGTTAATGGTGACATATCCCTCAACTCATGGCGTTTTTGAGGAAGCCATTCAAGAAATCTGTGCTGTAGTTCACGAACATGGCGGACAGGTTTACATGGATGGGGCGAATATGAACGCCCAAGTGGGAATTTGTCGCCCTGGCGATATTGGCGCGGATGTTTGTCACCTCAACCTACACAAAACCTTCTGTATTCCGCATGGCGGCGGTGGCCCTGGTATGGGGCCGATTGGCGTGGCTTCCCATCTGGTAGAATTTCTCCCAGGACACCCATTAGTCAAAATGGGCGGTACGTTAGGGGCGGTAGCAGCTGCGCCTTGGGGTAGTGCTAGCATCCTGGTAATTTCTTGGATGTATATTGCCATGATGGGTGCGGCTGGTTTAACCCAAGCAACTAAAGTCGCAATTTTGAATGCTAACTATATCGCCAAGCGACTTGAACAGTATTATCCCGTATTGTATCAAGGGAAAAATGGACTAGTTGCCCATGAATGTATTTTAGATTTGCGATCGCTCAAAAAATCGGCGGGTATCGAAATCGATGATGTCGCCAAACGGCTGATGGATTACGGCTTTCACGCGCCAACAGTCTCCTGGCCTGTGGCTGGTACAATCATGGTAGAACCTACAGAAAGCGAATCTCTAGAAGAATTAGATCGTTTCTGTGAGGCTTTAATTGCTATTCGCCAAGAAATCGCCGAAATTGAATCAGGTAAGGTGGATGTGCAGGATAACGTTTTGAAAAATGCGCCCCACACAGCCGAAAGCTTAATTACTGGCGAATGGAATCATCCCTATTCTCGCGAACAAGCAGCCTACCCCGCACCTTGGACGCGCCAACATAAATTCTGGCCGAGTGTTGGTAGAATTGATGCAGCTTTTGGCGATAGGAATTTTGTCTGTTCTTGTCTCCCAATGGAAGCTTATTCCCAGGAATAAGTACTGGTAAAATATAACTATTAAAAATCACGCTAAGGTGTAAAGCCTTAGCGCGATTTTTTATTAATTAACTAACGCTGCTAACTCTTCTTTTATAGATAAAGGTTTATATCCTAACGCAAAGGCTTTAGAACTATCTAAAGAAACATCTGCCGGTCTTGGTGCTGCCATTTTTACATCTTTTTGATAACAGCCTTTAATTTTTGCATCAGTAATTTGAAATACCTCTACCAATAATTGACCAAAATCGTAACGGGAAATTCTTTCTTTACCGCCTAAGTGAATCAATCCTTGCACTTTTTCTAAGGCTAATAACAAACCTTTAGCAGCAGTTGTACCACTTGCAGGTGTGCGGAATTCATCGATAAATAAATTCAGTTCTTTTCCTGCTTTTAATGTTTCCATAAATGGTTGAATAAAGCTATTTGCAGTTGGCGTACCTATACCAAACATTAATGGCATCCGACAGACTGCGGTATTAGGATATCTTTCCAAAATACCTATTTCAGCTTTTACTTTTTGTTCACCATAAATACTCACAGGAGATACTATATCTGTTTCTTGATAGGGAGCATTTAAGCCATTAAATACTAAGTCTGTTGATGTAAATGCACAAGGAATAGCATAATCTGCACAAAGTCCAGCTATATTACATGATGCTGTAACATTAATTTTATAGGATTCTTCAGGATGATTTTGGCAAAAGTTAGGTTGAGAAAGTGCTGCTGTATGAATAACTGCGGTTGGATTAATTTTATTAAATATATCTTTTAATTCTTGAAATTCTGTTAAGTTAATTTTTAACATTTTGACATCAGGTATTTCTATGGTATGGGAAAAATAAGTACCATAAACTTCCCATTCTGTTTTAGCTAATTGACAAATATGCCATCCTAAAAAGCCACTAACGCCAGTAATCAATAATTTTTTCATATTTTTTTGGAAAATAATCTAACTATAAATAAGTCGAACAGAGCAAATAATTAAATGCAGTGATGACTAAAGTTATCAAATAATGACTTCAGTCATTACTACAAAAACAATTTCAATCTTTTGATAATTATTAATATAGTTAAGTTTATTCAATATCATATTCTATATAAATCCGATGTAATTATCGAAAAACTATCAGTAGGCTGTGTAGTCGCCAAGCACTACACCGCGTTTTACAGTAGATTACGAATACTGACACTACATATAAAGATAAGGATACAACAATGTTGTACCCTTATCTTTATCTATGTTATGTATATTTCCAAAAACTAAAAATTTTATATATTATTGAATCAATCTTAGCAATCTTTTATCGCTACGTATTTTATTGAAATCTGGATCGGTTTTTGCCAAGTTCTTATATTTAGCAGGAGCCAGCTTGATAGCTTTTTCTAGGTTTGTAACTGCTAATTCTACATTGGATTGTAAAGCATAAGAACAAGCTTTGTTGTAATAAGCTTCATGCTTACCTGGCTTAATTGCGATCGCCTTATCGTAGGATTTTAATGCTTCTGGGTATTTTTGCAGTTCTGTCAGTGCAATCCCTCGGTTAATCCACGCTTCAGCTTTTTTGGGGTTGAGGGCGATCGCTTTATCATAAGCAGCGATCGCTTCTTGATAGCTTTTTAAGGATGTTAAGGCATTACCGCGATTAAACCAAGTTATATCCTTGTCAGGCTTGATGGTAATTGCTCGATCATAGGAGGCGATCGCTTCTTTGTAGCGTTGTAAAGATGTTAAAGCATTACCTCTGTTTATCCAAGCTTCAGCTTGTTTGGGATTGAGGGCGATCGCTTTATCATAAGCAGCGATCGCTTCTTGATAACGATGACGATCTAACAGGTTATTAGCTTGATTCAAAAAATCCTCAGTTTTTGGCGAAGATTTTGCTTTAATTAGCAGTTGGGAAACATTACTTTCCTGTACAACTTGCTTGGTGTTTTCTGCCGTTGAATTTGCCCAATCACTACAGCCAATTGTTGAGAAAGTGATAAAGCTAGAGGCAATCAAGCAGCGCCGTAAGACCATGCTCTACCTACAGAACTCATAATTATGATGCTAGAACTTGTTTATCTAAAAAAATAGTATCAAACTACACTATTTTTATCAATTATTGCTTTATTTTACCTCTTTTAAGCTATCTGTTTTTATACGCAAAGATAATAAAACAATACCATAAAATATTCCCTAAAATCAAAGTTTTATGTAAATTAAATATCAATTTTCTGTAAACCTGGCTCGTTTTCTAAACACGCTAAATCATTGTATTTCAAAAAACACTCGTCTTATTAAAGAGTTCAGGCATTTAAAGCCTACACAATTTTATTTATTTACGAAATATTTTTATTTATTTTAAACATAGCTTTAATACAAATATTTCATCTTAAAACTATCGATTATATATAAATTTAAATTAACATAAAAAACGAATTATATTTTTTGTCGCTAGATAATTCATCCAAAGTTATTTGTCCACCAAGCAAGCATTTGAAAACAAAAAATAGAAATAAATTAAAACTTAATTACTGACGAAGGTGGAAAATCTAACCAAAACAGATTTATAAGAATTAGAATTTGGAAATTGAACTTTTGAATTTCTAAATAGGCTAACTCATGCCTAAATTCTGTCGGAATCAGGAATTAGCTGAGTCATATTGCCCTACCCTACCCTCAACCAGTTAATATAAAACAGCTGTGATTTGAGTATGCTGGGGCACAATAGAAAGAATGACGATTGAATCCAACTCCTCCAATTCACCAACCCCAGATCCCATTTCCGAACACGACTTGCAACCTGATGATTTTGATGGTGGGACAGGTGAGCATAACCTGTCACCAGATGGCTTGGCTACACAACAAGCCTTAGCGGCGATCGCGTCTTTGCAATCTCCGCAACATACAGCGGCTTTGCAGCAAGCCCGTTCTTCTTTTCAGCCACAGACAAGCAATCTATTTACAGTCAAGCCGAGAGCATTGCTAATTAGTTTATTAGCGATCGCCATTACTATCATCGGAATAGCTGTGAATAACTGGCTAATTGGCATTTTTGGTACTCTAGTGACTTTAATGCTGTCTGTAGCGATGTTATTACCTTGGCTGCAAAACATAATCCGACAATGGTTTTCACCCCAAGATAGAACACTATTGATCGCTTTCTTCGGACTAGTAGTAGCGATTATCGGCTTAGTGAAATTCTCCGGACTTGGCGATCGCTTGTTAGCTTGGGGACGTAAGGTTAATTGGGAAGCTTCTGGTACATTGGCGGAGTGGTTTGGTGCTTTGGGACAAATTCTCATTGCCATCATCGCTGTTTACGTAGCTTGGCGACAATATATTATTTCTAAAGATCTAACAATTCAGCAAAACCTGCTGACAGTACAACAAAATATTATTACTCAGCAGCAAACAATCGATTCCTATTTCCAAGGGATCTCAGATTTAGTATTAGATGAAGAAGGATTATTAGAAGACTGGCCCCAAGAAAGGTCAATAGCAGAAGGACGCACAGCCGCAATTTTAAGTAGTGTGGATGGTAGCGGGAAAGCTAAGATTCTTCGCTTTCTTTCCCGTTCCAAATTACTTACACCCCTCAAACGCGATCGCCGTTTAGGAAGAGCTATTCTTAATGGTGTCGGCGGTTATGCTGAAGACCGGATTGAAGGTGTACGTGTCATCGATTTAGGTGTCATGTTAGCTGGTGCAGACTTAGCGGGTACCGATTTACGTTGGACAGATCTCAGCGAAGCTAATCTTGTCCGCGCCAATCTCAGTAGTTGCGACTTAGTAAAAGCCAACCTCTCCCGCGCTATCCTGTATGATGCCAAACTCCGTAACGCTGATCTTAATGGCGTGCGTCTATTTTATGGTTCTGTAGAAAATGCGTCACCGCGCAGTCGTACTGTACCCCCGAATTATCAAACGGGAGAACATACGGGTGCTGTCATTGAAAATGCTGACTTTACTGATGTACAACGAATGTCAGATGCAGCACGTTACTACTGCTGTGCTTGGGGTGGCGAACAAACTAGAGGTACTATTCCTGGCGGTTGTGAAGGTATTCCTAATAAATTAGGGCGGTAATAAATTTTAGATTTTAGATTTTGGATGATAAAATTAAAGTTTTTTCTTTGTAGTCAGGACTTCAATCTTGATTTTTTTTAATTTCAATATCGCTGGGTATTATTAATCAAGCCAGAACGAGAAATAAACTATGTTGTGGAAACGCATAAATAAAAATACCCACCATATTAATATGTTGGTGGGCATTAAATAATTTTATTTACGAATTACGAATTACGAATTATCTTCCACTTGAGTAAGAATTTCTACCCCATCTTCAGTGACAGCAATAGTGTGCTCAAATTGCGCTGAGAGTTTGCGATCGCGTGTTACCGCTGTCCATTTATCGCTGAGAACTTCTACTTCCCAAGTACCTTCATTAATCATTGGCTCAATTGTAAATACCATTCCCGGACGGAGACGCTTACCTTTACCGCGCGTACCATAGTGAGGGATATCTGGTGCAGTATGGAATATGTTGCTGATTCCATGTCCTACAAAGTCTCGCACTACAGAAAAGCCTTGAGCTTCAGCATACTCTTGAATAGCTGCACCAATATCGCCAATTTTCGCGCCTGGCTTCACCTCAGCAATTCCTAAGCGCAGACATTCCTCTGTTACCTCTACTAATTTTTTCACTTTTGGTGAAGGGTTACCAACTAAAAAGGTTCTGGAAGTATCACCATGATAGCCATCAAGAATGGGCGTAACATCGATATTGATAATGTCTCCATCCTTGAGAATTTGTTTAGGATTCGGAATTCCGTGACAAATGACCTCATTCACACTAGTGCAAATCGATTTAGGAAACCCTTTATAACCCAGTGGTGCGCTTTTAGCACCATGCGCTTGCGTCCAACGTTCGGCTTCATCATTGAGTTGCTGAGTAGTTACGCCTGGCTTAACCATTGCTTCTAGATGCTTGAGGAGTTGGGCGGCTAAACGTCCTGCCCTACGCATCTTTTCTATTTCTCGTTGGGATAAAATAACAATCGTTTCGGTTTTCATCAACTGTAATTTCTCTGTCTAAATATCTTTCATAAATATAGTTAAGCCTGTTTCAGCCGCCCTTTTTGCCGCTTCACCAACCTTTAATGTATATAAACTAGCTTCTGGGGTGACATAGAGAGGTTTACCATCAAAGATACGATCTAACACCATAGTAGTGTCTTTAGCAAATAAACCCCGACGGCTACCAACTTCTATTGGTTTTGTTTCACCGCCTTGAATCAAAAATCCTTGGTCGCCATCAAAAACTAAGCCGCCTTGGTCACCATGCACTTCAAACTTTCGTTCTTGTTGCCAAAGAGTTTCACCTTTGCCATATACTACCTGTGCTAATAGTCCGCTAGTAAAGCACAATTGAGTCAGACACAAGCCGGTTTGATAGTAGTCTGGTTCAATTTGCCAAAATCGCTGGTGACAGTTAACTGTAAATACTTCACCAAACAAATCTGTCAGACGATGCAATCGGGAAAGCGCACCTATTAAAGGGAAGCCGAACAACTCATGATTATAAGTCCACTTGCGGGGTGCGGGATGCTTTGGTGTAATTGTGCTGTAGCGGACATAAAAAATATGACCTACTTTCTCTATGTGTTGTTTTAAAGTTTGATGCAATCCGCCCAACAGTTCAATATGTTCCACATGTAGAAGTTTATTTTTAGCTTTGGCTAAGGCAATAATTTCTTGTGCTTCCACTACATCCAAAGCCAGGGGATATTCCACAATTACATGTTTACCATGTGTGAGTGCAGCTCGAGCGATCGCACCATGATCGCGATTAATTGTCGATATGATTACTAGATCTATATCTTCCCGCTCTACTAGCTGTTGCCACGACCTCATAGCCTCAGCTTGGTACTCTTGAGCGAAGGCTTGGGTATTTTCTAATTGATGTCCAGCGATCGCTAATAAATGCGATCGCCCATCTTGCAGCAATGCTTCCGCCCGCAACTTTGCCGCATATCCAGTACCAACCAACCCCACCCGCACTTTTGCTGTTGTTAAATAGGCCTCGGAATTATCCATGAGCGTTACTAGTTCTGTTTGTAGATTTTCTGTATGGGCAAAGCTCATTGCTTTTACTGTACAGCCCTCTGCTCAAGCTGTAGATGCCACCAGCGACACTTACTACCCTACTACTTTATGTACGAAATATTCCTATCAGAAGGCTATTAAGTGGGCATTGGGCATTGGGCATTATTTATTTCTCTGCTTCACCGCATCTCCCCTGCTCCCTGCTTCATCCTCCTTGTTGCCTATTTCCTCTAGCTCCCAAGCCCCTAGCCACAAATCAATTTCATTGAACTTTTTCAAACCTATCTATAATTTTTTCCAATATTAGAGTGAATCAGCCCTTAAATACATAAGTTAATCTTATTAGTATTAAATAACTAAATTTCATTACTAATCGCGGCCAATTTCGAGTTACATATTTTAATTTTTCTCGTAGTATCAGAATTGAAGCAAATTTAAACAGCGGCTCATCCCATAAGAGCAGCCGTAGGCTTTGCCTAGGTTTGCTTTAGGATAACTTATACTGCCGTTCGCAAAAAGAGAGGATTACGGAAATGGCAACTTACAAAGTCACACTAAAGACTCCCGATGGAGAACAAGTAATTGATGTTCCTGAAGATGAATATATTCTAGACGCTGCGGAAGAAGCTGGCTATGATTTGCCTTACTCTTGCCGCGCTGGTGCTTGTTCTACCTGTGCAGGTAAACTGGTATCGGGTACTGTTGACCAATCTGACCAGTCTTTCTTAGATGACGATCAAATCGAAGCTGGATATGTACTGACTTGCGTCGCTTATCCTACCTCTGACGTAACCATCGAAACTCACAAAGAAGAAGAACTCTACTAAGAATTAGGCACCTCAATCATAAAATCTCTAGCGAGGTTAATGATGGTGCAGAGGTCACAGTAGCACAGTTAAGGAACAATGTTTTCCTTTACTGTGTATTCTTGAGAGTTCGTAGTAAGGACTTTAGTCCTTATTTTCTGCACTGAAGTGCTTACTACGTACTTGGGAAATTCCCGATTCTCTAAGTCTTTGAGTTAAAACTTAATTTCGTTACTCAGAATTTTAAGTTGAGTACCAGGATAGTAAAATTGCAAAATTTTTGCACTTGACCAACCTAGCTTGGCTAAGTTTTGCGCCCCGGTTTGACTCAACCCAACTCCATGTCCGAATCCCCCACCAATAAAGGCGTACCCCCACAAATTAGATTGACCTTTATTTAGCGGTTGGATGTAAAATAGCGTGCTAATGGGAGCAGCAAAAGCGCTACGAACTTCATCTTTGTGTAAAGTAAAAACACCAATATCGGTTTTTACCGCGAGTTCCAGAATGCGCCCACTATCAGATCGCTTAGTTACGGACATAGCTTCAACAGTTTTAAATTTACTGTAGGGGCTTTTTTTCACCTGCAAGAATTTCTGTAAGCCCTTAGTAATATCCTCTATCTTGGTTTCTCGCCGCCAACGAAACAGATCCCATTCGCTTTCGTTAAAACCTTTTTCTAAATTAATAAACTGCTGAAAGTTTTTTTCATCTGCTAAGTTCTGTCTGGACAAGTCCCAAATATTTATCGGCGCATCGACTATGGGCTGAAGATAGGGACGATCTTCACCATTCCAGATATCGCTGAAAGAAGCAGTTACACCGCCAGTAGTAGAGGAATAAAGCGCATCTACTAACTGATTTTGATAAGTTAATACCATACCTTTAGTGGCGGCGATCGCTTTATCTGTAGTTGGAGCAACACCATTGAGTCCATAATAAACCTGGCAATGAGTATCAGCACATAACTGATATTCATCTATGGCAAATCTCCGTAAATTCCGTAGTACATAAGTGCGAGCGAGTATCGCTTGTGCCTCTAAAGAAGCTGTTGGGGCACTCGTCCCAATTTCATAAGGCACCACGCCCCGTAAATAAGTTTCCAAGGGCACTTCATTGACCAGAGTATAATTCCCATAAGCATTTGGCTGCAATTTCATCTGACCAGCGTAAAGACGGGCATTCTCTGGTTTAGCAGTTTTATTGACTCGAATTAAGTTTTTACCAGTGCTTATTTTGACATTATTTCGACTATAACGAGTACCATTAATTACCCAACTCACTAATGGTACTTTTGATAAAACTTTGGTATCTAGGTGTGCGGTATTTTGCTGAGAGTCTGGCAAACTCTGCAATAACAGTCTTCTTAATAAAGGAGTGTTATAAACGTCTCGTTTTGCCCAAACTTGCCAACGATCTGGCTGAGCTATTTCTACCTCAATTCCGCGATCGCGCCATTTTTGGGCACTATCTTCCGCAGTTTCAAAGGTGCGGTAAGTACCTAAAACAACCACCTCCTTCACTGCTGGTTGAGATAGGGGTTGCATTACTGTTTCTATCTGGACGGGATCTTGGGTAATCAGTGTTTGCTCAGAGTTAGCTGTCTTAAATCTCAGCTTGAGGCGATCGCCTTTGGTCGGTTGCAATTGCAGCTTGGCTGTGGGTTCTTCCCCAAATCTTTGGACAATCCCTATTTTCAAGACTACATCATTATTTTTGCTCCCGGTACCTGATGCCGCAGTTAGTCCTAATAAACAAAATGCTATCAGTAGAGTACGGGAAACATTCCAGTACGACTTTTTCTTTCTAACTTGATTTTGCCCCTCTGCTTGGCGTTGAGGCAGATTGTCCAATTGCTTTCTAGCGTAGTGGTTTTGTCGCATGAGCGCTCCAATGATACCATTACCAGTTTTGTCCCAATAGTTGCAAAATAAAGTCATAACGACTATGATTTATTCATGGTCAACAAAGGGAATTAGTTAGGAAAACCCTGATGGTTAGAATCCAAGAAATTCCACTGAATCAGATTAAGCGGCCTTTGCCCCGGACAAACGATCCGCATAAAGTACAAGCCTTGATGGAATCGATTGCGGCGATCGGGCAACAAGAACCCATAGATGTCCTAGAAGTAGATGGACTGTATTATGGCTTTTCTGGTTGCCATCGCTATGAAGCTTGTCAACGTCTAGGCAAAGAAACAATCTTAGCTAGAGTCCGCAAAGCTCCCCGTAGCGTTCTCAAGATGCATCTAGCATGAGAAATTGTCAATGGTATGTGCAAAAAAAAGCAACAATATACAACAGACAATTAATTACATAACCGATTAGGAGAAAATTATGCCATCTAAACCAGAAACTGTAGCTTTGAATATCGGTATTGATGATGCCAGTAGAGCAAAAATTGCTGAGGGCTTGTCTCGGTTATTGGCTGATACCTACACCCTGTATCTGAAAACGCATAATTTTCATTGGAATGTGACCGGGCCAATGTTCCAAACCTTGCATTTGATGTTCGAGACCCAGTATACAGAACTAGCCTTAGCAGTGGATTTGATTGCAGAACGAATTAGAGCGCTAGGCTATCCCGCACCAGGAACCTACAGCGAATATGCTAAACTCAGTTCCATTCCCGAAACCCCAGGCGTGCCCAAAGCCAAGGATATGATCCGCTTACTAGTGGAAGGACAAGAAGCTGTAGTCAGAACTGCACGTTCTGTTTTTCCTGTGGTAGATGAAGTCAACGATGAACCCACTGCTGACTTGTTAACTCAACGGATGCAAGTACATGAAAAAACAGCTTGGATGTTGAGAAGTTTATTGGAAGAATAGGGGCATGGGGGAGCCACTGCGTTAGGACGGGTATCCCGGCTTAAAGCAAGTGGCGTCATGGGGCATGGGAAACTATTTATTATTGATCAATGACTAATGACTGTTGACCAATGACAACTGACACGTTCACCCACTTGTTGCAGGATTTAATGCAGCAAGTGGGTATTTCCAGTTTTAAAGCGCTGAGTCGTGCTGCTGGTGTTTCTGAGCGGCAAATTTTGCGCTTGCGACAGGGTAAGGTGGCGCAGATGCGCGTATATATACTTCTTAAATTGTCACAAGTACTACAGATAAATTTGGATGAATTAGTAGTAAGGTTTTCGGAACTGGCTCCTGATAGTATTTTAAGTCAGGATAATCAGGAAATAAAGCGGCATTCTGTGCCGACTAATACTGAGCAAGAATTATTACAAAAAATTTCTGAGTTAAAAAATGAGTATGAGCGATCGCAGTTGGCGCTACAACAACAGCGAGAGACATTACTCAAAGAGTTTCAGCAGCAGAGTTTACAACATTTAGAATCTTTATTATTGCAATGGCCGACGGCGGCGCAAAAAGCGGCAGAAAATCCTCAGCTAGCAGCAATTAAAATAGTACCCTTGGTGCAAAAGCCTTTAGAAAAACTTTTACAACAGTGGGGAATAGAAGCGATCGCAACTGTAGGCACAGAAATCCCATACGATCCTCAATGGCACCAATCGATGGCTGGAAATCTCCAAGCAGGTGAGCTAGTCAAGGTACGTTACACTGGTTATCGTCAAGGAGACAGGCTACTTTATCGAGCTAAAGTTAGCCCTATCAACAATTTCCAGTAAAAGTGTTAAAAAAATTCGCAAATTTGGGAATTCTAATAATTAGAGGCACTCTGGAAAGAGAATGCTAGTTGTTGCACTCATCCGCCATTGGAGGCTGAGATAGTTTGATCGCAAGCGAGAGAAAACCTAATCCTACAAGGGGTGGCGAGGTTATTCTCTCCATCGCCGTCATTTGTTAGTTATCAGGGGTCGTTGGTCGGTTGTCTTTGCTACTTACTACTGAATTCGGATGCGAAATTCCGCCTTTTCTAGGGGGTGGGATTGGCAGACAACTCTTTGAAGTCCTGCTATGGGAGGATGTGCCTAAAGCTAAAGGCAGATTTGATGATTGAGTAGTCAAAACTAAGGTGACTGCAAAGTCCACTGACTTCAGCCTTGACTGCGACGAGCTAATTCACCTTTGAGAACTAAATCACATGAACCATAAGTTAGTTAATAGTTAAGAATTGGTAATTATCGATTCAGATTTTCCTGATATTCATCATCGATAATTTACGGTGCAGCATTCAGTATTAGTAGTTCATGAACTTCTCCCCTGTTATGGTTTATCAAATAAAATATGTGTGATATATAATACTTAAATTCATTGCAACATAAGCTTTTTTAGAAAATCAGGATAAAATTTTATGACACAATCAGAAGTACAAGTTATTAAGCTCAGCGGAATTATCAATTCAGCCACATCTCAAGAATTACGTCAAAGGCTGAATGATTTAACCGAAAAAGGTGCAAAAATTGTGTTAGTAGATTTCCAAGATGTGACGTTTATGGATAGTTCTGGTTTGGGAGCTTTGGTATTAGCTTTCAAAACCTTAAGAGCAGCAAATAGACAGTTGGCACTTTGTTCGATTAATGAGCAAGTAAGAATATTATTTGAATTAACTAGTATGGATAAAGTGTTTGACATCTTTCCCAGTCAAGATGAATTTCATCAAGCTGTCCTCTCAAAAACTTAATTAATCAAATTGAACTTCAATAATCGATAAATCATCCTCAAAAGCTTCTTGAGAACGCAAAGCCATTAAATAATTCAAGACTTGTTCTAGATGAGGTTCAATGTTATGCCTCAAGCTACTGAGGAGGTGAATAAATGCATCCAAACTCCAAAGTTTGCCATCTATTTTTGTGATTTCGTAAGCGCCGTCACTAAAAATATAAAGAGTGCTACCTGTTTTAATTTCGCAACAACCATCAGTATATTGTGCTTCTGGGAACATCCCAACCGGCATACCGGGGGTTCTTAAAAGTTCAACTTCAACGTTATGGGATTTTTCACCAGATAATAATATTGCTGGTGGATGTCCGGCGCTCGCATAAATTAACTGTCGCTTAACTCTGTTATATACGCCATACCAGATAGTAAAGTATTTATCATTTTGATAACTAATTTGAAAAGTGTCATTTAATGCTTTTAAGACATGACTGGGTTGATAGTAATTTAAATTGCCAACTGAATGCGATCGCAGAAAATTTAACACGGAAATAGAAGGGAGAGTAGCCTTCAATCCATGTCCAGCAGTATCTAGTAGGTAAATTATTAAACAATCTCGATCGAGCCAGTAGTAATCAAAGCAATCGCCACCGAGTTGGCGGGAGGGAAGAAAGCGGTAATTGATGCGCAAAGGTTCAGTAATGGGAAGAGGTAAAAGCGATCGCACATAGTCTGCGGCTTCGGTTAATTCTGCTTCTAAAAGTTGCTTTTGGGTTTGCAAATCCCGGCTCAAAATATGCAATCTCAATCCGGCTCTTACCCTTGCTTGCAATTCGTTCTGTTCGATGGGTTTAGAGATAAAATCGTCAGCACCAGCATCTAAACCTTTGACGCGATCTGCAACAGAATCTAAAGAAGTTAATAAAATAAAAAATATAGTAGATAATTTGGAATCTGTTTTAATGCGATTACAGACTTCCAAACCATCTAAACCAGGCATAATCCAATCACAAATAATTAGTGCGGGATGAAAAGCTAGTACTTGATTAATCCCTTCTTCACCATTACTCGCAGTGATTACTTCGTAACCCTGTTTTTCTAATATTCTTTTTAGGAGTATTAAAATTGAAGTATCATCATCAATTACTAATATTTTAAACATAGAAAAAGGCGATAAAAAATAGTGCATAAAGTGCTAGGAATTAGTAATAAAAATTTACTTATTAGCACTAATGGGTTAGTAAGCTTGCGCCAGCAATCTTACTAACCCATTTCTCAGATCCAGACTTGATTACTTTGTCAGAGCCATACATAATTATGGCGGTGAAAGAGGGTTTAACCACAAGAGCATAGCATTTTTTAGTTGGTTCAAGTCACGGTATGCTTCTTGTTTAAACCATTGTCCTAAAGCATCAAAAGGCGTAAAAGATGCTCCTGGTTGCCATTTTATATCTTGCCCTAAAGG
Source organism: Tolypothrix sp. FACHB-123 (assembly GCF_014697075.1). Classification (GTDB taxonomy): domain Bacteria; phylum Cyanobacteriota; class Cyanobacteriia; order Cyanobacteriales; family Nostocaceae; genus Aulosira. Next base: position 109,151 of record NZ_JACJRE010000004.1, read on the forward strand.
TGTAGTATGAGTTCCTGGTAAAATTTGAACTGTCACCATTTCTGGAAAGCGTTCTTGTAAAATTTGGCTTAAAGCTTTTGATTGGTCAAGGGTATCATTGCTAAATTTAATTAATAAGTTGCGCCGGATATTATAGCGTTCTTGTACCAGCTTGTTAGTTTCTAGGGGTGTGGGGGTAAACTCAATTGCTAAAGCCGAATTCAACTGCTCTACTAAGGGGATAGCATCTTTAGCAGCATAATTATTAAAAGAGATGAGAATATTACCTGCACGTTCTACATCAAAGACGCTACCGGTGAGGAGGTGGAGTTTACAACCCATGCTATGTCCAATTCCGTAGATGGGAAGGTAGGCTTTGCGTAATGCTGAAGAGTCTTGGAGACGTTCGAGAGTGCGCTCAAAATTCAGCAGTACAGATTTAGCGATCGCAATATGATCTAGGGTATTGACAAAAGGCGTCGCAATAATTAGATAACCTTTAGCAGCTAGTTGTTCTAGTAGCCAACGGTAAGTGAGATGGGGTGCAGTTGCAACAAAAGCACCTCCTAAAAAATGGATGATACCGATAGGATTTCGGGGAATTAGCACCCAATTACCTCGAATTTCTTTCCAGTCCATGCGGATAGGTGATCGCTTAATTAACATATCTTTATGTTAGAGCAGCGATCGCAGCACTGGAAGATTTTACCTGAAAGTTGTTGATGGTTGACTGTTGACTGTTGTCTGGGAATTACTCTATTTGGTTTGCTCAATGCGATCTACAGCTTGTACTGCACCATTAATATAAAAAGGTACAGATGAATTTTTGACTGACTTTGCTTGCTCTAGGAGAAAATTAACAGTTTTTTTGATGTGTAGTAGCTGGTTGTCGAGTTTCATATTCTCAATATTGTGGATGCAATAACTGTTGCAAGCTCTTTTATTTTGGCGATCGTATAATCGCTCTAAGGCTAAGGCGACTAAAGGTACACCGACAGCAGCACATTCATAAACTGTGTTGTAACCCCCTCCACCAACGACAACATCAGCTGCGGCTAAACATTCAATTCCTGGATGGTGGGATATCCACAAATTTTCTGGACATTCTTGTGGACAATTAGCAGCTAAAATTCTGACTGCACAATCAGGGAAATTTTGCTGTAAATGTATAGCTAATTTACCAAATAAAGCTAACTCTGATGTTTTACCAGATGCACAAACCAGGATAGTTTTGACAGATGGATCGACTCGCAGAATATGCGATCGCGTGGTTACTCTATCTGGTAATTCCCAAGAGTTACGAATTAACCAGGGTTCTGTATGTTGGACTATAGGTAGATCGCAAAATGCTAAATCTTTACCTTCACCAGGGACAATAACTTTATCAAAGTTTTCTCGCACAAAACTCCGTAAGTTTTTGGCTGCTACATAGCGTGAGTTAATATCCCGATGAATCAAAATCCGGGGAACATGATCCAATTGAGGTAATATATCTGCTAACTCACCGCCTAATCCTCTGGGGAATGTATCAATAATTAAGCGATCGTAGGCAGTGTTATACAATATATCTCTGACTTGTAAGCAAGTCTGTGAAGCACCTGTATTTTCAGGAATTAAATAGATAAAACAGCCTTCATCATCTATTTGTTTAGCATAGGGACTATTGGTAATAATTTTGACATTTCTTTGTGTTGTGGCTATTCTCCCCAAAGATAAAGCACGAGTCAAATGTCCCCAACCGCCACCCAAAGCGTAAATCAGCCAAGTCTCCGTCAAGATTAAGTTACCTTACTCTCACTAAAAATTAAGATATAAAATTATCGACATTGCATAAATGTAGGATGAATTAAAATGTGATAGCCAGACTAAAGGTTGATTTTTCAGGTGTTTACGCCCAAAATGTCAAAATTCCTATGCTTTGTGTCTAGCAGGGAAAAAATTTCATCACATCAATGAGCAACACCAATTTTTATACCAATTAACACAATTTTAGCGGCAGATATACCTTTAAATAGTCAACTGAGGTATATCATATATGTCGCTTTATCGGCTCAAATTTATAAAATTTAGCACTTAAAATTATAATCTATTACTTATTTATTGAGTATATTCAAAACTGAAAAGCATATAAATGCAGATAAAAACCGATAAATACAGATAAATTGCTGGTTAAATACAAACACTGAAAGTAGAGATACAGGGGAGGTGGGGAGGCGCAGAAATGATCAATCACAACGGATAAATTTCAACTTGCTCCCATATCGCTTTCAAAATCAGCATCTTGCTCTGTTTCTAAACTTACAGCATCCGCTTCCGTAAAGTCTACATTACCAGTCTCAGGGTCGTAGGAATAGCGATCGCGGTCTTCATAATAATCTCTACCCCAACCTGAGCGATAATTACCATATTCGGAATAATAGGCGTAGTCATCCTCGTAAGTTTGGTTACAATCAGGACAGCCTGTCCTATCAGTACGACCACAGCGACGCTTAAATAAGAAGCCTACCATGCGATCGCACTCCCAAACTTGAGTTGTAAAAATTACCACGATTTCACAAGCACCAATGGAAATGCGATCGCCATTTTTTAGAATACCACCAATCACCTGTACGCCATTAATTTTGATGCCATTACTGGTATTTTGATCAGTAATTACTAATTCTTGATTTTGCCAATCAATTAAAGCATGGTAATCTGCAATTAAGTCATCTTCAATGGCTATTCTTGAAACTCTTTGTTCATTAATTTGTTGTGGCATTTCTGAAAAAGATCGCCCAATAGCTACTGGAGTTTCTAATAATGGTTCTCGCTGTTCTTCGCTATTGGGATCTAGCCAACTTAACTGAACTTGCAAAGTTTATTTTCCTCCTGTTAAATTGACAGCATAAGCTAAACCAGCTTGCTGCTCGCGGGTGAGAACATCAAAGCCAAAGCAGGTAAATGCTATTGGCGATAATTGAGATTTTGTGGAAAAAATTGTTTTTGATGGTGCTTTAATTAACGAAGTTTTATCATTTTTTACTTTTATTTGATAAACCAAATTTTTATTCGGTGTTACTATCTCAAAACCATTATTACGTGACTGAATCAGATAAACTGCTTTTTTCGCTCCATCTTCTAACTGATACTCGCTGTTATTCTGTTTTCTCAAAATATATAAATCTTGTTTTTGATTAGCATCTTTCAGCTTCCAACCGCCTTGTTCGCTGACTACATAACCTAATACTGTCTCCGATACATTTTTGATTTTAATTTTTCCTTGTTTATCAGCTTTAATCCTGGCTAATTCTTTATTCTTCCCATCAACTAATTTTGCACCATCTGCTTCTGGCTTCATCGTAAATAATTCTGTACCACCCTCAGTCTTAAATTTAATTTTCTCCTGAGTTGCAGCTACATTAGTAGCCACTGGTGGAGTTTGAGAACTGCTATTCTTACTGTTATTACTATTACTCGCTACTTCATTACCAGATTTAGCACTACCACAACTAACGATAGTAGTGACTAATAATAATGCTAAAAAACTTCTCAGAATTATGATTTTCATAATTTTATATTATTTAGAAAGTACTTTCGCTAAATTTAATACTTGATAAAGGCTAAGAAACATCATTGTAATTGTTTCATATATTTCTTTACTATTACCTGCTACCTGGGGAGCCATCCTCACATTCAGATGTACAGCCTTGTCTGTCAATTTGACATTCCGTAAATGAGATAAGTAAGGTAACTTTACCGCATTACTGACTTCATTTTGCAAAATTTTAACTGCTCCGTAACGGCGTTGAGGATAATTTAAGCTGAGAACTATATCTAACCCTATATCGGTACTTTTCGTTTTATATTTGCTTTTACCACTGCTACCACGTTTCCAACCATATTGAGTTTTTGCAGCTTCAGTAGCAGTTAATAAAAACCTAGTTTTATCCAAAAACTGTCCTGTTAATTTCAACCATTCATTTTGATATTTATCTATTTTCCAGTCACTCTTAGTGGGATGAGGTACAGTTTCTACTATATTTTCTTTAATTCTCGTCTTTTTAAACGATAATTGGATTTCTATTTCGCTAGCTGCATCCATATCTCGCGCTAGCATTTCCACAAGTCGCTGTGTAACTTCATAGCGAGAATTAATAATATTTAACTTTCGCAGCTTGAATTTTTTAAACAATTCATAGATTATTGCAAATATTAAACCGATAATTCCTAAAAACAGCGCCAATATTAATAAAGATACGGCTGGAAACTGAGGCATTAATAAAAATAATATAAAACCTAAAACAACGCAGCCAATTATGCCGTAAAAATAATTTAGCGCTCGTTGAGCATATTTACTCTGCTGTAGTTCTGCTAATTGATCTATACCTGCTATTTCTTGCAAATCAGCAATGATTGTACTAATATTTGCTTTTGCCGTATAAATTTGGTTTTGTCTAAATTTTAGAAATTCAATCGGCATTTTCTTAAAACTCCATTTATTAAATTAAAAATACTTTTATTAAGTTTATTGACAAAATATATAAAATTTTACTTTTTTAGCGCTGTTCTTTGTATGTCATCAAGAAAAGTAATTTAGGTAAACAAATATAATTACTATATATTAGCAATATATACAATGTGGCTGTCAGTATATCAAACAGAAAATTAGGTGTCAACGGAATTTCTATACATTAATGAATAGATCAAAAATTGCTTATATTGCCTTTGATACAGTTCCTGCGCCTAAAGGTGCAGCTATTCATATACAAGCTTTTTATATTGCTTTAGCCACAGCTTTTGAAGATATTCATCTAATCACAGTTTCTCCCACAGTAACAGGTATAGATGCTCAAAAAATCTATCCGCAAGTTAGACAAACTACATTTACAGCAATAGGAGAGACTTTAATTCACAGAGTTTTATATTTTCGGCATTTACTTCTAAATTGGTTACAAGGAAAGAGATTTGACTGTATACATATACGTTCAATTTACGAAGGTTTTCCTATCGCTAGGAATAAACAAAAATATTGCGATCGCCTAATTTTTGAAGTTAACGGTTTACCATCAATTGAGTTAAAATATCGCTATCCTGCCGTAGCTGAAGATAGAGAGTTACTACATAAATTGCATTCTCAAGAGCAAATTTGTTTAGAAGCTGCCGATTTAATTATCACTCCTAGCAAGATTACCAGCGAATATCTACAAAATCGTGGCATTTCTGTAGATAAAATCCGTGTAATTCCCAACGGCGTAGATTTAAAAATATTTACAAATAACCAAGGACACATAACAAATGACAAACTAGAAATTATCTACTTTGGTACACTTTCACCTTGGCAAGGGGTAAATCTAGCCGTTGAAGCATTAGCCTTAATTAATCGAGAATTTCCTGTCAGTTTGAAAATTATTGGACAAGCCAGAGAATATCAAATTAAAGCATTAAAACAGCTAGCATTAAAACTGGGAGTGGCAGATAAATTAACTATTTTAGAACCAACTTCTCAAACTCAATTGGTGAAACATATTCACACCAGTGATGTAATTTTCGCTCCTTTAATGCCAAGCGATCGCAATTTAGTCCAAGGTTGTTGTCCTTTAAAGATTTTAGAAGGGATGGCGACGGGAATACCTGTAATTGCTAGCGATTTACCAGTAGTTAGGGAATTAGGAGAAGATGGAGTACATTTTTTATTAGTTAAGCCAGGTTCAGCCAAATCTTTAAAAGATGCCGTGTTACGCTGGCAAAATGAGCCAGAATTAGGGCAAAAACTAGCGATAAATGCCCGTCAGCGAATAGAAGATAATTATACTTGGCAACATGCTGGCGCAGCTTTAATTAAAGCTTATACAGAATTGGGAATTAAACGAGCGATTAAAGTTTGAAGTTGCAACTTTTCCTGAGCTAGGGAATATTCAGTTAAAATGCGATCGCGTGCAGCTTGGCTAATTTTATTTTTCTCTTCATCTGTTAACGTCAAATATTCCAACACCGCCTCACCTAGCTTGTGCAACTGCGAACGAGGTAGCAAAAAGCCATCTTTACCATGTGTAATCACCTCCGGAATCCCACCCGCATCACTGGCGATACAACCACAACCACAAGCCATTGCTTCTAACAACGCATTTGGCATACCTTCCCACAGTGAAGGCTGAAGATAAACATCACACAAGCGTAGATATTCAGCCACCGCCTCCGGATTTGGTAAATGTCCTGTGATAATTATTCTTTGGGCATTTTCTGGCTGATGAGTTTTATACAATTGCAGCACTGATTCTTGAGAAGGGCGTACCTCACCAATAATTAACAAACAAGCAGGACGCACTTGTCGAACTGTTGTTAAAGCATTCAATAAAAATTGCTGCCCTTTTTTATCCCTTAATTCCCCACAAAATCCCAAAACTACCTCATCTGCGGCAATTCCTAATTCTTCCCTGCTAATTTCTACCTTCTTTGCTGGCGGAGAAAATATTTCTGTATCAACAGCATTTTTCAATACCAACACATCACCCCGCCCACCCAGTAGCTGAATTTTGCGCGACATATCAGCACTTACTGCCGTAATCACCTTGGTGTGTTGTAGCGTCCATTGTAAACGGGCAAAATCTCCCGGTGGAAACATTTCGCGGTCAATATCATTACCACGGGCGCTAACTGTACTCGGTAATCCCACAAGTGCAGCAAACCAAGTAGCCAAAAAACCACTGGGAAACAAATAATGTCCCCATATAGCATCATAACCAGAGGCAGAATGTAACCATTCCAGAACATTTAATGTATGAGGCATCGTCATGTCCCAATGACGATATAACCCAATACGATAAACACGAATATTTGCTTCCTTAGTTTCCGGTGGTAAAACCTCACCTGGTTGGAGGTAACGACTCCAAGTCACAACATCAACTTCAACACCCAGTTGTGACAGCGTCCCTACCAACCGCGTTGCACTCCTAGCCAAACCACCCAAATCTGGCGCAAATCTCTCTGTAATGAAAAGTAGGCGTGTCATGACTTTCCTTTAGCTCATTTCCGCCTTGTAATTATCTCTTACAGAATGGGAATAAAGGAGTAAAGTTTAACTTTGCGATCGCATTCTTCAAAACTACAAAAAGGCGATAACTTCGTTAAGCTGCGCTAACGCACTTCTCAAAACTACCAAAATGCGATTGCACTCTCTCCACTACAACAAAAACGCGATTGCACTTCTCAAAACTACCAAAATGCGATCGCACTTCTCAAAAACCAAATGCGATCGCACTCCTCAAAACTACTAAAATGCGATCGCACTTCTCCAACACCACAAATGCGTAGCCGTAAGGCTTGTCGTCAGACATCGCACTACAAATCTCTAGCCCAGCAAACGTTTAAGCTGCTTATACACTTCATCGTCGTTACGTTTACCGACTAAAATTACCTCGACCAAATCTGCATCTATATCAAAGCGGTAAACAATACGATATTCTCCAGAATCTACGCGATAGTATCCTGGATAACCAATTAATTCTTTATAATCTGCGGGTAAGGGGTCAACATTGAGTGACATTACTTTTTTCGCTATTTGGGCAGCGATTTTGGGTTGTAAACCTTTGAGAAAATCGAGAACCGTCTCTAAACCATCTAATTTTGCCATACCATAAATTAATCATCAAATGCTGCTAGACGTTCGAGTTCTGTAGTAAAAATCTCAGACCCAACCATTTTAGAATTAGCTACAGCCATTTGTGCTTGTTGACCTAAAATTAAATCTTCTAATTGAGCAATTCTATTCATTAATTGCTCGTAATTCTCCGCTGACATAATTACGTAACTAGCTTGTGATTCGCTTGTCAGTATGATTGGTTCCGTCGCAGCTTGTTCTAAAACATCGCTGTAGATATTTTGGATATCTCCAAGGGTAAATTGGCGCATTTTCAAGCTTTCCTAAATGCTTATGAAGAGATTATAACAAGTACATCATTAATATTTTTTAGCAACTAATTAAATTCACGCGATCGCACTTTCCCAACATCACAAAGGCGTAGCCGTAAGGCTTGTCGTCAGACATCGCACTCTCTCCACTACAACCAAAAGGCGATCGCACTTTCCCATAAACTTAATAAATGCGATCGCATTCCTCAAAACTACCAAAATGCGATCGCACTTTCCCATAAACTTAACAAACGAGATCGCAATTCTCCAAAAACCAAAAGGCAATCGCACTTTCCCAACATCACAAAGGCGATCGCACTTCCCAAAAACCAAAATGCGATCGCATTCTTTAAAACTACCAAAAAGTGATCGCATTCCTCAAAACTACTAAAAGGCGATCGCATTCTTTAAAACTACCAAAAAGCGATCGCATCATCTTAGAATTGACCAAAGATCATCTCGAATTAGCCACCGAACTACTAGAAAAATTAGACGAGCATTGGAAATTGGCTCCCCGTAAAGCTTCTCTATGACCGTATCATCAACGCTTAAAATCCCTCCTATCAAATTAATTACGCTCTTTACCATATCGAACAAATCTTTTGGTTCGTATCTCTCTCTGAGTAAAAAGCGATTTACACTATCATGTGAAACATCTTTCAATATCTCTGCTAATCGGCTGCATCCCCCATGCTTTGGCTCTGATAGCAGAAATAGAGTGTAATGTTCCAGATTACATTGTGCTGTCGAGGGTTTGCTGATTTCTCTAATTGTCCGATACCTGTGAGTAGACGACACCAATCTCAAGTCAGCATTATATTACCACTCTGTCAATGCGTAAGTCCTAGATCCAATAGTCATCAAATTACGAAAAATTGGCGCGGGAGGGGACACAGCAGTGCTGTGTCCCTACGATATATGTAGTTTTAAAAACCATGCATATTTAGTATTTCCTGGCTTAACTCTTAAAGGCTATAAATTCAAGAGTGCGATCGCACTTCCCGCATCAATCAGAAGGGAATGAGGGAACAAGGGAGAGAAGGGAGACAAATACCCAATGCCCCATGCCCAATGCCCCATAACAAAAAAGAGGCCTCACTCGACCTCTTCGCAACTCCCTACAATAATCTTCGTTATATAGATGGTAATTACAGCAACCCAGTGTTAGTACCTTGCTTACCAGTTGCCAATTCAACTTTAACGATTTTGCCACCCATTTTCATGATGCGTTGCTGTTCGCGGAACCAGTTCTCGAAGGGGACTAACTTGGTGAAGTAGGTATTTTGCAGTTCGCGTTGGGTGCGAATTCGGGTTTGACTGGGTACACAAGCAGTAACTTTAAACAACCGGGCCATCTTAGATTCTCCTGTAGTAATTGTGAAAACTTTTTTATTTCAAAAAAGGGGAGCGTTTTTAAGACAAATTCTTTAAATTAATCACTGCAAAGGCTGGAAATCAAGCATCAATACTAGACCGCTAACACTCATCATAATTGATTATTTCAACGAAGTTAAGCGATAAACGCTCTAGCACTCACAATTGATTTCCAGACTTCAATTAAGCCGCACCTAAATTATTAAGTGCCAACTAACTCTTAGCTTAAGCCAGAGGAGATGTAGTCTAGGTAAACACCCATTTCTTTACCAGCATCAGAACCTACCAAGCTAGCGGTTACTTCTTTGATAGCTTGGATAGCTTGTACGGTAGAGCTAACGGGAACGCCCAAGGAGTTGTAGGTTTCTTTCAAACCGTTGAGTACGCGCTCGTCGAGGATGGAAGGATCGCCAGCTAGCATAGCGTAGGTAGCATAGCGGAGGTAGTAATCCAAGTCGCGGATACAAGCAGCGTAGCGACGGGTGGTGTACATGTTACCGCCGGGACGGGTAACGTCAGAGTACAACAAAGATTTAGCTACAGCTTCTTTAACGATCGCAGCAGCGTTAGCGCTGATGGTGCTAGCAGCACGTACGCGGAGTTCGCCACTTGCAAAGTAGTTTTTGAGTTTGTCTAAAGCAGAAGCGTCTAGATATTTACCTTGAACGTCTGCAGAGTTAATGACAGAGGTAATTGCGTCTTGAGCCATGTTGTTAATTCCTTTTTTCCAACCGTATTACAATACTTCGGTTTTAGCAGCGAAACCGCTTTAACCTAGGAGAGGGCACCAACTACGTAGTCGAAGTAAGAACCAGCTTCAGCTGCATCATCAGCAGACAGTAATGCAGAAGCGCCGCTCTTTAGACCACGGATACCTTCAGTAATACCTTCGATAGGAGTACCCAAGGACTTGTACATTTCACGAGCACCGATTACACCGATTTCTTCGATGGGGGTTACGTCGCCAGAAACGATTCCGTAGGTAACTAGACGCAAGTAGTAGTCTAAGTCGCGTAAGCAGGTAGCTGTCAATTCTTGACCGTAAGCGTTACCACCAGGAGACACTACGTCAGGACGCTTTTGGAAAACTTGTTCGCCAGCTTGCTTAACTAGACGCTCGCGGTTTTCAGTTAAGATTTGTGCAATCCGCAGACGACGCTCACCGCCGCTAACAAAGGACTTGATCCGATCTAACTCACCAGGGCTGAGGTAGCGGGCTTCTGCATCAGCATTCACGATGGACTTCGTGACGATACTCATTAATGGATTCCTCCAATCTACGAATTAAACCAGAATTTTAATTAAAACTGGTGCGACTTTAAATTTTGGATGACGGTAGCTTTTTTCTTGTTAATTCTTCAGAACAAACACTTGACAAAAATGTCATATGTAGTTTTCAGAATAACTGCTTGAGTCAATATCTACTACGCAAGCTGCGAAAATTTAGTTACCTTCCGCAAAACATTCTCCGGCATTCTGTTGAGCATTTATGACTGCTCTTAACACTTTGTAATATTCCTTTTCAGATTTAGCGAAAGTTTTAAGAGTCTGAAAGTAATGTTACGAAAGGTTACAGAATTACCGTCAATAGGCACAATTAAGCAGTGCTGAATGATTGCTGAGTCATCAGTATTCAGCACTGAATGAGGTCAAGAGTCCAAGATGTTGAACTCCTGACCTGTGATTATTGATGATTAACTAGTTAACTGCGCTCAACGATTAAAAGCGTGCATAAGGCACTACATCTTCACCGAAGTAGCGAGCATACTCTGCACTATCTACAATGGCTTCAACAGCGGCTCTTAGACCCCGGCTAGCCAACAGCTTGTTGTATTCGCTGATTTCGGTTTGAGTTTCTGGTGCGCGTCCTAACAAATGACGGCAGAGGAACTCAATTACTTTAGCACTGGGGTAAGGAGTGTAGAAGCGATCGCAATATATGTCGGAACTAGCTAGTTCGCGGACAAACTCGCGCACAGAGATTTCTCCTGCTTGCAGTTTGCTCTCTAGTGCAGTTAAGCGGTAATTAGCAGGGATCTCATTGCTAAATACATCCAATACCTGAGAGTAAATAGCATTGATTACCAATTGCGCTTCCGCTTGGTTCGTACCTTGACTCAAGCGATAAATGCGTGCAGGCTTGGAACGGTTGCTAGCTACAGTAACTTCACCAAATTGTCCCTGAATGCTGCTGGAAGAACGACCCAAATCAGCATAAGAACTGCCATTAGATGATGAGCCAGCCAAAGCCAAGCGTTTTTGTACTGGCTTAAAGCTAGGTACTACCAAATCATCATTTTGCTTAGTTAGCTGGTTGTACAGCTTTTCAGTATTCGGGAAGTTAGCCGCAGGTAAGGTGGGGAAGCGACGGTAAGGTACTGTATCTTCACCAAATACCTCGCCATATTCTGCACTATTCACCAAAGCACCAATAAAGGCGCGAATACCTTGAGTAGCCAAAATCTGGTTATACTTGCGGATTTCTGCTTGATCTAAAGGTGCACGGCCTAAGAAGTGCTTAGTTCCTAGTTCAATTACCTTGGTGTTGGGGTAAGGAGTGTAGAACTCTTTGATGTACAGGTTAGAGTAACCTAAACCTTCAATGAATTCTTTAACAGTAATTTCCCCGTTACTCAGTTTGCTTTCTAAAGCTGAAAATTCGTTTTTCGCAATATAAGGTGCAACATCGCGTTCAAAAATCTGACGGTAAGCAGCACTAATCAACGTTTGCACAGCAGCTTTATCGTTGATATTTGCCACTTGCTTGAAGATTTTTGTTTGTTCCCGTTGCTTGCTAACACCTTGGTTAATGCGGAATTGAATATCTGGTTCTGTCCGGTTGTCAGTAACCGCACCCAAAGTTACAAACAAAGGTGTTTCTTTCTTCTGGACTTTCGCACCCACATCTTCGCGAATACTACCAACTCGCAATTGACGTAATGCGACACCAGATGGAGTCACATAGCGTTCGTAAGGTACTGTATCCTCACCAAAAGCTTCGCTGTATTCCAGGCTGTCAATAATCGCATCTACCACAGCATAGAAGCCTTTCTTAGCGGCGATGTCAAAATATTTGTTGATTTCTTGACGACCGTAGGTAGGACGACCTAACAAGCGGCGGTGAATATATTCGATCGCTTTACAAACATACAGCGATGTCCAGTAGGTTTTGCGGAATACATCCGACTTAGCCAAAGCCCGAACAAATTCCCGTACAGAAAGTTGTCCATTTTCCAGCTTAATTTCTTGGACTGTTAAGCGCTGACCTTCGTAAACATCGCGACCGAAAACTTGCAGGTATGCAGCTTTGATGACCTTTTGGGTAGAGCTTTCGGAGAACTTAATGCTTGCACCCTTGGCAGCCTTTTTACCAATTGTGCCTGGCAGTTGATCCAACCGGAAGACTTTAGGCCCTAAGCTACCAGGAAACTCACCTCTAGCTCCAGGATTGCTAATTTGGTTATTAATTCCCGGCCCTTGGTGAATTAAGATCCGCTTGGTATCCTTGCCAAAGGGTGCAGGACTGCTGCTGGGATTGCGGGTTTCTTTCGGAAAAATCGCGCCAAATTGGATTTCTAATGGATCGTTACCAGAACCGTAGGGATGCTGATCTGGTAATGGGCGATCGTAAGCAGCGAATGTTGTAATAAACTGAGGTACTTTGCGGAAAGGCGCACTGTAGTTAAACAGGTCTTGTTGTGGCCCCCAGTTGCGACATTCTTGTGCTTCTTGACCTAAACCACGCAGGTAAGGTACTGTCTCTTCACCAAAGTAATCGCTATATTCTGGTGAATCCACCAAAGCATCTACTAAAGCTGGTAGACCACCGTTAGAAATAATTGCGAAGTATTTTTGGACTTCTTCACGACTACTTGGCCCCCGTCCCAAAATGTGACGGAAAGCCAATTCAAGTACACGACTGTTAATAAAAGGCTGGTAAAACTGTTTTTGGTAAAGGGGAGATTTGGCAAGACGACGAACAAACTCTTTCATTGAGATGTCGCCGTTTTTCACCTTCGACTCTATGTCAGAGATGGACAAGCTGTAAGCACGAGTAATGTCGCGCTCAAAAATTTGCCGATAGGCAGCTTTAACTACCTCATTTTTTTCACTGGCTGATAACCCAGGCTTCATCACAAACTTGGGACGCCGTTCTGCCGCTTCAAAGTAAATTTGCGGCAGTTGTAACCCTTGCTGATCATTAGAAGGACGTTGGCGTACTTTATTGGAAGGTGTTGCTGCTTTAAATTCTGTGAGCAACACATCCATGTACTGAGACACAATCTCAGTTGCCTTAGGATCTTGGCGGAAAAATGAGAGTGATGCTGCTTTAATTTCTTGTAAAGCTACAATTGTTGCTTCACCAGAACAAGCATTTTCAATAATTTCCCGCAAACCCCTAGTATTCACCACAATGATACTGGGGTCGCCTGCCACGATCGCATAAGTAGCATAGCGTAAGAACCAGGATAAGTCCCGCAAGCTCTTGGCCATATTGCTAGGGCCATAACGAGCAACGTTAATCGGTCTAAAACCTGGAGGTGTTGGGCCGCTAGGAGAACTGTTAAAGATGGAGCGTAAATTTTCTAGAAATCCACCCCGACTTTCAACATAGGTAACAGTACCCAGTTTCATGCCTTCTTGAACATTCCCACTAGCAGCACTAGCCATAGCTAATTCTGCTTCTCTTGGTTTTTCTAAAAAAGACATTGGCGAGCCACCAACAAAAATTCTGTTGGCTGCCCGAGATACAATAATCTCGGAATTTTCCGTGAGCGTCTGGGCAATTTCTAAACGCTTTGCGCCAGATGCAAAATAGCTTGCCAGTTCATTTAGTTCACCAGTTCCCAAAAAGCGGTCTTGCTGCTCCGCTTGGGAAATTGTCGCTACTGCTAGGGTTTGATATAGTTGCGGACGCGCAACTGAGCTTCCACCACTTGCCTTAACACTCATCGGATTTTTAAAACTCCCATCATAATCATTTATGTGTTAAGTCTGGGTCGCTTTGAGGCTTGACACATCGGTGTAGTCATGCCTTAAGAGTACCGCCTTCAAAACTGCCAGTAAATTAACCCAGTCAGCTTTTAGATTAGAACGTTTTGCGGCTTACCTGTTGATTTATTAAGAAGTATGTAGAATCTGACTTGTCCAGACGCTAAGTTCCAGAGCCAATACTCTTGCTTCCCTGAGATTTAGACTAAGTTTTGTATCTATTCTTGATCAAAACCTACAAAAATATTTTCGCAGTCAATGGTCATTAGTCAATGGTCATTGGTCACTTGTCCTGCGTCCTACTCAATGAGTGGAGCGATACTTGGCTTTTTTTATACGCAAGATAAAATGTTTTTTATAACACATAAAATAGTAGCGAAAAAATACTATGTTGAAGAATCACATCTTTTACATAAAGCTTTCTTTTGCTTTATGTACTGTGCCTGTAAGTCTTTCTCTGGCTCCTGCTCATGCCTTACCTGGACAAAATATTAAGACCGTTGTCAATTGGGTTAAGACCAAAGCCATGTTACCAGCGCTCAAATATAACAGCGAATCCCATGGTTATGATGGCACCAAAGGTAAATTGTATTTTTATGCTGATGTTACTTCTCAAAACGGGACAGTAACCAAAGAGGGAATCACAGTCAGTGGTAACTCTAGCCTGAAATTCACGCAAAAAAATAGTCCATCTGTAAAATTAATTCAAAATATTTATAATTCCAGCATTGCTAACGATTACCAAAAGTCTCGTAATGTAATTAAGGTTGGTCGAGACCTTTTCTCTCGCGGTCAAAAATATGCATACATCACGGCTGAAGTTCAAGGTGGCTCTGCATTTCAGATAATTTCCTTAAGCAGTCTTCAAGATGCAATAGATAATGCTAAATTTTGCCAAACCAATCAATGTGATATTTAGCACTATCACTTGATTTATAAATTTATTTGTAGAGGTAGGCAACAGCTAAGACGTAAATAACTTGTAGTAGTTAAGTGGCAAACTACATCTGGTAAACTCAATTTTGCCGCCAAAATTACTTGTTATGTCCGACGCCCAAACTGTTAGCGCTGCTGTTGCTCAACTTTACAACACTTACCCCTTTCCTCCAGAACCGTTGTTAGATGAACCACCTCCAGGTTATAACTGGCGCTGGAATTGGCTAGCTGCTTACAATTTTTGTACTGGTAAAAAACCGCAAAAGCAAGACATCCGCATTTTAGACGCTGGTTGCGGTACTGGGGTCGGTACAGAATATTTAGTTCACCTCAATCCGCAAGCTTCGGTTGTTGGTATCGATTTGAGTGCTGGTGCTTTAGCTGTAGCTAAAGAGCGTTGTCAGCGTTCTAAAGCCAACCGCGTTGAGTTTCATCACCTCAGCTTGTTTGATCTGGAACAGCTACCAGGTGAGTTTGATTTAATTAATTGCGTTGGTGTGTTACACCATACTTCTGACCCAATTCGCGGGATTCAAGCCTTAGCGAAGAAGTTAGCACCAGGCGGCTTAATGCACATTTTTGTCTATGGTGAGTTGGGACGCTGGGAAATTCAACTCATGCAAAAAGCGATCGCTCTCCTTCAAGGTGACAAACGCGGCGATTATCGCGATGGCGTACAAGTCGGACGGCAATTATTCTCTTCTCTACCAGAAAATAACCGAATTGTCAAGCGCGAAAAAGAGCGCTGGTCACTGGAAAATCATCGGGATGAAAACTTTGCTGATATGTACGTTCATCCCCAAGAGATTGATTACAATATTGAGACACTTTTTGAATTAATTG
Source organism: Tolypothrix sp. FACHB-123 (assembly GCF_014697075.1). Classification (GTDB taxonomy): domain Bacteria; phylum Cyanobacteriota; class Cyanobacteriia; order Cyanobacteriales; family Nostocaceae; genus Aulosira. The sequence continues at coordinate 125,162 of NZ_JACJRE010000004.1, forward strand.
ATGCTTCTGGTTTAGAGTTTATTGGCTTCTCTAATCCTGGTTTTTGGCAATTAGAAAGACTTTTAGCCAAAGCACCAGAGTTAATTACCAGAGCCAATCAGTTGAGCGATGCCTCCGGCGGGCTACGCCAACGCCAAATTTACCGTTTAATTGAATTACTCGATCCAGAAGTTACCCATTACGAATTTTTTCTTGGGCGTCCTCCAATTACCAAAGCCGATTGGTCAGATGATAACAGTCTATTACAAGCGATTCCCGAACTGAATCCTTGTATAGAGGGTTTTCCCAGCCAATGTATCTTTAACTACGATTACCAAATAGTTAATTTGTCGTTAGCAGAATTAGAATTTCTACAACGTTGTAATAGTAATTATACAGTGGCAGATCTATTAGCTGATGTGCAGATAAATTTGGATGATGTCAGAAAACTGGTGAAACAGCAGTTGATTTTGTTAACACCAGCTTAATTTCGCTGCTAAAATTCTTGTATTTTACTTATGTTCCGGTCGTTTGCAACGTTCCGGATTTTTTTTACTAGCAAAATATATATTTATACAAATTTTATCAAAAATTACTTTTATATAAAGTTTCTATCAAAGCTACTCTTTTTGGCTAAGTATTGAAAATTATTAAGATACATTGTTTACAGCCTCATATCAGAGGTTGTACTTAAAAAACTTAACTGTAGTCATTCAGAGAATTTGCGGATGAAATTAACTAAACATGTGAGTGTTGCTGCTGCGAGCCTAGCCTTAACTGTTGCGGCTGTGAATGCTAAACCTGCACAAGCAGCAAGTGTAGTACTCGACAATCAAGTTGGTCAAGAATACAAGTACAAGGTAAATTTTGATAATTCTAATACTTCTGGTAACCAGGAAACATTAATACCTGGTTCATCGTGGACTTTGTCTGGACTCAAGGGTGTAACAGATGTCTTTGCTGATGTGAATTACTTATTAGCTGAAATCTTCGGACAAGAAACTGTTCGTTTGACCCTGAAAAAATCAGTAAGTGGTACAGAAGGGACTTCCAATCCATCCTTAAATTTTTCTATATTGAGTCCCTTTAAACCAAATAACGTAAATTGGAGTCTCACACGAGTCAACCCGAATGGAAAGCAAAATCTATTTTCTGATGAAGTTATAGGGCCAGTAGAAGATGTTCCCGAACCTGTGACAGTTGGTGGCTCCTTGCTAGCTGTAGGCTTTGCTGCATGGATGAAGCGCAAAAAAGCAGAATTAGCTCAGGAAGCCTAATTCATCAACCATAACTACTGTTAACTAGTTAGTTAAACGGGGTGCAAAAACCATTGTGACTATAAACAAAAACCTTATGCCCCAGAGATTGCCTGTGCTTCTGTTGGGGCATTCATCATTGTTTGGTTTTGAATCTGGTACTATAGCTGTATCGCCTATCCTCTGAATTAACAACCTCAAAACTTAGATTTCTCTTGCTAGTTAGCCCCTCATGGGAAAAACCAACAACTACAACATGAAAATCTCTCTTCCCTAGCCCCTAGTCCCTAGCCCCTAACCCCTAATTTAAATAAAGGCGATCGCTCACAAAAATTCTGGGAACTCTGAAGTTAGAGTCGCTAAAAATCCCCATCAACTTAACTAGCCTCTACTCACTACATTCACTACAAATGGGAGTTTTACGTATTCACACTGATGACATTACCGAATAGTAACTTAGCCCAGTATTGGGGAAACTCTCAATAGACCCTGACCTTGCATTTAGAGCTTTCTCAATCTCTTCACTTCACCAACTTGGGGAGTTGCTGTTTGCTGAAAAGAAGTTAATTGTTTTTTTCTAAAGTATTGTTACCAGATCGTGATATGATTCAGCTGACTGGATGTGCAGTCATCATCCTTAGCTGTACTGGTTTCAAGTCTCGTGAGCTTGTCAGACGAATCAACTGCATCGACTCCAACAACAACACAAAATGCTCAATCTGGTTCCGAGGACGAAGAACGAGTAAACTCTATGGAGGAGTTCTATCAACTCTACCAGAAGTTGTTGGTAATCACACTTGTCATAGCAGGGATTGTTTTTATCTCTGTGTGGATTTTTTATTCACTGAACATTGCTCTGAATTATTTGATTGGGGCGTGTACAGGTGTGGTTTACTTAAAAATGCTGGCCAAAGACGTTGAGCGACTCGGTGGTGAGAAAAAGCGTCTGAGTAAAAGTCGTTTTGCTCTATTTATTGGGTTGATTGTATTAGCAACTCAATGGCATGAGCTAAAGATTTTGCCCATATTCTTGGGATTTCTAACTTACAAAGCCACGCTCCTCGTCTACACCGTGCAAACTGCGTTTCTTCCTGATTCTTAACAAGTCAGGCTCACAAAGAAAATACTCCCATCCTCGCTCGTTGGGGAAAATGCTTGAAGAATGCAAATGCTTAGTGTCTTAAACGCCTTTAATACATTTCCCCTCGCCTCGTTAGAAGTAGGTCATCATTTCTACTGGCAGCTGGGAAATCTGAAAATTCATGGGCAAGTTTTTCTCACCTCATGGTTTGTGATTGGCCTGCTAGTAATAGCTTCACTAGCTGCTACTCGCAATGCCCAAAGAATTCCTCGTGGCATCCAAAACTTGATGGAATATGCCCTAGAATTTATTCGGGATCTAGCAAAAAACCAACTGGGTGAGAAAGAGTACCGCCCTTGGGTGCCATTCCTGGGCACATTGTTCTTGTTTATCTTCGTATCGAACTGGTCAGGCGCTCTCATCCCTTGGAAACTAATCAAGTTACCATCTGGTGAATTAGCAGCTCCCACCAATGACATCAATACGACCGTAGCATTGGCATTGCTGACTTCTTTGGCGTATTTTTACGCCGGTTTTAGCAAGCGGGGTTTGGGCTACTTTAAAAAGTATATTGAGCCAACGCCTGTCCTGTTGCCGATCGCGATCCTAGAAGATTTCACCAAGCCCCTCTCCCTAAGCTTCCGTCTATTCGGGAACATATTAGCGGATGAATTGGTTGTAGCGGTGCTGGTTCTGCTTGTTCCTCTATTTATACCTCTGCCTGTAATGGCTTTGGGCTTATTTACCAGTGCCATTCAAGCCCTGGTATTTGCTACCCTAGCTGGGGCATATATTCACGAGGCCTTAGAGGGACATGGTGGAGATGAGCATGAGGAGCATCATTAAAGCTTCTCAGTAGATAAGCACAGTTCCGACGAGCCTAGATGCTCAAAATATCGCCCAGCGCGATTTGTGAGAACTTGGTGCAGCGTGGAAACCACGTCTTAACTAGTTAACCTACTTTTGTTAGTTCTGTACTTCAAGCAAGGAAAATCATCATGGATCCATTAGTTTCTGCTGCTTCAGTTCTGGCTGCTGCTCTCGCAATTGGTTTAGCTGCAATTGGCCCTGGTATCGGTCAAGGTAATGCTGCAGGTCAAGCAGTAGAAGGTATCGCCCGTCAACCCGAAGCAGAAGGCAAAATTCGGGGTACTCTACTGTTAACCTTGGCGTTCATGGAATCCCTAACCATTTACGGTCTGGTAATCGCTCTAGTATTGCTGTTTGCTAACCCATTTTCCTAATCCCTAAAAGTTTTATGAATGTAGAGGCGTGAATCTTCACGACTCTACAATTCAAAGCTTTTGGGTATTGAATCGTTCTGATGTAAGTTACCCTTGTTGGCTAAGGGTTCCTAAAATATAAACGGTTGGATGTTATTGCTAGCCATGAAAACTGCTACTCCAACCAAAGAGGAGAGAAATGTTTGATTTCGATGCTACTTTGCCATTAATGGCATTGCAGTTCCTGTTGTTAGCAGCTTTGTTGAATGTAATTTTCTATAAGCCACTGACCAAGGTGCTGGACGATCGCGATAATTACATCCGAACGAATACCCTTGAAGCCAAAGAACGCTTGGCTAAAGCCGAACGCTTAACCCAGGAATATGAGCAGCAGCTAGCAGACGCTCGCAGGCAGTCGCAAGCTACTATAGAATCTGCTCAGTTGGAAGCTAAGAAAATTACTGCCCAAAAAATCGCTGAGGCGCAACAGGAAGCTCAACAAGAAAGAGAACGCGCTGCTATTGAAATAGAGCAACAAAAACAACGAGCTTTTAGCGAGTTGGAACAACAAGTTGATGCTCTAAGCAGACAAATTCTAGAAAAACTATTAGGGCCGACTCTCGCTAGATAAGCGACAGTATAGGTTCTGTGAAAGCATACGCGCAAATGGGCACTTCACCCAGAGCGCTTAATTAAGTGTCAGCAAAAGGCACTTTTTTCCTTCGGGAAGTTAAGCAACTTTATTTCCTTTGCGGAGGTTAAGTAACTTTATTTCCCTGCGGGAAAATACAACGTATTAGCAAGCAGCGCACTTGTAGATGGGTAACATGGGCACATTCTTATTACTTGCCACAGAACACTCTGAATTAGCAGAAGGCGCAGCAGAAGGTGGTTTCGGTCTAAACCTAGACATATTAGAAACCAATCTCATTAACCTGGCGATTCTGGTTGGCATATTATTCTACTTCGGACGTAAAGTTTTAAGCAATATCCTGAACGAGCGACGGTCAAAAATTGAAACCGCAGTTCGGGAAGCAGAAAAGCGCCAAAAAGAGGCACAAACTTCTTTATCTCAGGCGCAAGAGCAGTTAACTCAAGCGCAGGCAGAAGCGCAACGCATCCGCAAAGCTGCCGAAGAAAGCGCCCAAGCTGCGAAAGACGCTGTGTTGGCAAAAGCAGCACAAGATGTGGAACGCTTAAAACAAACAGCAGCAGCAGATTTGAATACAGAAAGAGAGCGAGCGCTAACCGAATTACGGCAGCGTGTAGCTGCATTGGCATTGCAAAAAGTCGAGTCAGAACTGCGGGCTGGTATTGCTGACGATGTTCAACAAACAATAATTGACCGCAGTATCGCGCAGGTGGGAGGACGCTGATGAAAAGTAATGTAGAAACAGCCGAAGTAGCCCAACCTTACGCCCAGGCTTTGATGTCAATCGCTCAATCCCAGAATCTGACAGAAGGATTTGGTGAAGATGCGCGAGCATTGCTGAATTTGTTGAAAAATTCAGCGCCACTGCAAAATTTAATTGACAATCCGTTTATTCAGCCTGAACGGAAAAAAGCAGTACTCACTCAAATACTGGGTGATGGTGCAAATCCCTACTTACGCAAATTTTTGAATCTGCTGGTAGACAAACGCCGCATTTTCTTCTTGGAGCAGATTTTACAGCAGTATTTAGCGTTGTTGCGCCAGCTGAATCAAACCGTATTAGCGGAAGTGACTTCAGCTGTTCCCCTCACAGAAGCTCAACAACAAGCTGTAAAAGATAAGGTTCTGTCTATCACTAATGCTCGCCAAGTAGAACTGGAAATCAAAACCGACCGCGACTTAATTGGTGGTTTGATCATTAAAGTAGGCTCGCAGGTAATTGACGCTAGTTTACGAGGTCAGTTGCGCCGCCTTTCTTTGCGTTTAAGCAGTTCATAGAAATTCAGTAGTTTCGGTGAACCGATTACTCTGTTCCGTCTCCCAAAAAAAAAGTTAGACACATGAGCATTTCAATCAGACCTGACGAAATTAGTAGCATTATTCAACAGCAAATCGAGCAATACGACCAAGATGTCAAAGTTGCTAACGTCGGTACCGTGCTGCAAGTCGGTGACGGTATTGCCCGGATCTATGGTCTGGAAAAGGCTATGGCTGGGGAGCTATTAGAATTTGAAGACGGTACAGTTGGCATCGCCCAAAACTTAGAAGAAGACAACGTGGGTGCGGTGTTAATGGGTGAAGGTCGGGAAATTCAAGAAGGTAGCTCTGTAACCGCTACTGGCAGAATTGCCCAAGTACCCGTAGGGGAAGCCTTGATTGGACGAGTTGTTGATGCCTTAGGTCGTCCCATCGATGGTAAGGGAGATATCAAGTCTTCAGAAAGCCGTTTGATTGAATCTCCTGCGCCTGGTATTATTGCTCGTCGTTCTGTACACGAACCGATGCAAACCGGGATTACAGCTATCGACTCCATGATTCCCATCGGTCGTGGTCAGCGGGAGTTAATCATTGGTGACCGTCAAACTGGTAAAACTGCGATCGCAATTGACACCATCATCAACCAAAAAGGTGAAGATGTAGTTTGTGTATACGTTGCTGTTGGTCAAAAAGCTTCCACCGTTGCTAACGTTGTCCAAACACTGCAAGACAAAGGCGCAATGGACTACACCGTAGTCGTCGCCGCTAACGCCAGTGACCCTGCAACTCTACAATTCCTCGCTCCCTACACCGGAGCTACCATTGCTGAGTACTTCATGTACAAAGGCAAAGCTACTCTCGTCATTTACGACGACCTTTCCAAGCAAGCCCAAGCTTATCGCCAAATGTCCTTGCTGCTACGTCGTCCACCCGGACGGGAAGCTTACCCCGGAGACGTATTCTACATTCACTCTCGCTTATTAGAAAGAGCAGCGAAACTGAGTGATGAATTGGGTAAAGGTAGCATGACTGCTCTACCCATCATCGAAACCCAAGCCGGTGACGTATCCGCATACATCCCCACCAACGTAATTTCGATTACCGACGGTCAGATCTTCTTGTCTTCTGACTTGTTCAACGCTGGTATCCGTCCCGCTGTAAACCCCGGTATCTCCGTATCCCGTGTAGGTTCTGCGGCACAAACCAAGGCAATGAAAAAAGTTGCCGGTAAGATTAAATTGGAACTAGCACAATTTGATGACTTACAAGCCTTCGCGCAATTTGCTTCTGACTTAGATAAAGCTACTCAAGACCAATTGGCACGAGGTCAGCGCTTACGGGAACTCCTGAAGCAGCCCCAAAATGACCCACTGTCTGTATACGAGCAAGTAGCAGTTCTCTATGCGGGTATCAACGGTTATTTAGATGATATCCCAGTAGAAAAAGTTACCAGCTTTACCAGAGGTCTCCGCGATTACTTAAAGACAGGCAAACCTCAGTACGCTGAAGCAGTGAAATCTTCCAAAGCATTAGGTGACGCTGAAGAAGCTGCTTTGAAGGAAGCGCTAACCGAATTCAAAAAGACCTTCAAGGCGACAGTGTAACTAGTCATTGGTCATTGGTCATTGGTCATTAGTAGAAAACTGGTGACTAATGACACAAGACAAAAGATAAATGGCTAAAGACTAAGGAAAAATTATGCCCAATCTTAAAGCAATACGCGATCGCATTCAGTCGGTCAAAAACACCAAAAAAATCACAGAAGCTATGCGGCTGGTAGCGGCGGCGAGAGTACGCCGGGCGCAAGAGCAAGTATTAGCTACCCGTCCTTTTGCTGATAAACTAGCGCAAGTTTTATACGGTTTGCAAACCCGGCTGCGGTTTGAAGAAGCCAACTTACCCCTGTTGAAAAAGCGGGAAGTTAAAACAGTAGGGCTGTTGGTTATCGCAGGCGATCGCGGTCTGTGTGGCGGTTACAATAGTAACGTCATTCGTCGTGCCGAAAACCGCGTTAAGGAACTGCAAGCCGAAGGTATAGATTACAAATTTGTGTTGGTAGGTCGCAAGTCAATCCAATACTTTCAACGCCGTAATCAACCTATTGATGCTACCTACAGCGGCCTAGAACAAATTCCTACCGCAGCCGAAGCTAACAAAATCGCTGATGAGTTACTGTCTTTGTTCTTGTCAGAAAGTGTAGACCGCATTGAATTAATCTACACCCGATTTGTCTCCTTGGTTAGTTCTCGTCCGGTGGTACAAACCCTGCTACCTTTAGATCCTCAAGGTTTAGAAGCAGCAGATGACGAAATCTTCCGCTTGACAACCCGTGGCGGTCAATTTCAAGTAGAACGCCAAAAAGTCACTACTGAAGTTCGTCCTTTGTCTCGCGATATGATTTTTGAACAAGATCCAGTACAAATTCTGGATTCTTTGTTGCCTTTATACCTCAGCAACCAGCTATTACGGGCGTTGCAAGAATCAGCAGCTAGCGAACTAGCAGCACGGATGACTGCGATGAACAACGCCAGTGACAACGCTGGTGAATTGATCAGAACCCTATCTTTGTCTTACAACAAAGCTCGACAAGCTGCAATTACCCAAGAACTTCTAGAAGTTGTGGGTGGTGCGGAAGCGTTAACTTAGGGAATTGTCAATTGTTGATTTCTCATAAATAGCCAATTGCTAGTTGTTTTAAGTTAGCAGTTGGCTATTTTGAGTTTTAGGGTAAAGTTTTGTTTTATAGATGACCCGTGAAGGCTGTCATTGTTTGTTACTGGAATATTGACTTTTGACTACAGACAAATTTTTTGTCTGCACACACAATTGAAAATCCGCGTATTATAATTGGAGTATGAAGCACATGGGTCCGTCACGGTTTCGACAGGTTGGCGAACGCTGCTCTGTGATTCAGGTCGAGAGTGAGTCTCCTCTCGCAAATCAAAGGCTCAAAACAAAAGTAAATGCGAATAACATCGTTAGCTTTGCTCGTAAGCCTGCTCTAGCAGTTGCCTAAAAACCTCTAATTGGTTCGAGCGTCTTTAGCCTGACTCCGTTAAGGGCTAGAGACCAACCCCAACGGATGCTCTAGCAAGTGTTCTCTGGTTGGCTTGCTAGCTAAGACTTAATCAGAGCATCCTACGTTCGGGATAATGAACGATTCCCGCCTTGAGGGTCAGATAGGCTAAACCTGTGAATGAGCGGAGGGTTAATACCCAATTTGGACAGCAGTTCGACTCTGCTCGGATCCACTAAAATATATTAAACAAGTCCACCTGATAATTCTATGTTCAGGTGGATTTTGTTTTTGAGTATAGCTGCGATCAGCCTACTGCAAAGTCAGTGTAATGCCTCATTTTTGGCAGATGGTTTTGCTCAATGAGTTCCTGAATAAATGGTGCCTGAAAAATGAATGCTTGTACAATAAGTATTCAAGCGGAGGAATAAAGCTTGAAACTGATATTAGTAGCGCCCGATTCATCATTAGCAGCAGCATTTCAAGAACATTTTTATTATTTGCCTAATGTTGAAATCGTTAATGACTACTTTGAGTGGTTACCGAACTATGACTGTTTAGTTAGTCCTGGTAATTCATTTGGGATGATGGATGGTGGGATAGATGCTGCCATTATCAAATTTTTTGGTAGTGCATTGATGGAAAAAGTCCAGCAACAAATACTGACAAGGTATTTAGGCGAACAGCCAGTAGGAACATCAATGATTGTAGAAACCGATTATCCATTACATCCGTTTTTAGCGCACACGCCGACAATGCGAGTTCCTATGTCTATTATTGGGACAGATATTCCTTATGTAGCGATGTGGGCTATGCTGTTGTCTGTGCGACAACATAACCAAGATGCTGAGTACAAAATTAATACCATTGCTTGTCCTGGTTTAGGTACGGGAATCGGTCGAGTAGCATATAGTGAGGCTGCTAGACAGATGGCGTTAGCCTACGATCATTTCCTTTACCCACCAAAGCATCTTAACTGTTTTGTTGCAGCTTCTAGACAACTTTTGATCTGGGAAGGAAGTTGTTAAGCGGCATATCAATATATTTTAGAGGGCATGGCACTGCCATTGCTCCTACTATGGCATTGTTTTTTTAATTGGTGTAACGATGTTGGGGATTTTGGCGTAAGTTCTGTTTTGATACCAGAGGTTTTGGAGACGACTTCTCAGGCTAAGATGGGAAGAGTACCCGCCTCTTCCCATAAGACATAACTTAAGCGTCCCCTCTTCTTTTACAAAGCGTTCTACTCCTAAGCTGAGAAATGTATCTGGTACTAATGGCGGTTGTAATGGTGCATAATAAATGCCCATATCGATACCAAAAAACCAGTCAGCACTGTTATTCTATGCTCAAGCTAAAATCGCTGTTATTAAATTAGGGATGAGGTGTTAGAGTTCGTTATCTACCAGGGTGTCATCAGAGTCGGGAAGTTCTGCTGCGGATGGCAGATAGTCAAGGGGATTGTACTGTACCATGACAGTCTTGAGTTAGAGTAGGTGGCTATATTTTAAGGTTAAAATAATCAAGCTCCTGAGAATATGTACCTTTCAACAGTCACATTACGCCTGTCACAGATAACATTTATATATGAACGCTACACAAGAAAAACTAAAACATCAATTTGCACAGGCCTTGGTGGCTGCGTTTGGCGCTGATTATGCTGGAGTAGATCCGATTTTGGTGACTGCTAGCAATCCTAAGTTTGGAGATTATCAGGCGAATGTGGCTTTATCTTTGAGTAAAAGATTAGGAAAGCAACCAAGACAAATTGCAGCTGCGATCGCGGATAATCTAGATGTGTCAGAAATCTGCGAAGCGCCGGAGATTGCTGGGCCTGGGTTTATCAATCTCAAGCTGAAAACCACTTACCTGGAAGCACAAATCAACACAATTCACGCAGATTCGCGCTTAGGTATTCCCACTGCGAAAACACCACAGCGAGAAATTGTTGATTTTTCCAGTCCGAATATTGCTAAAGAAATGCATGTTGGGCATCTACGTTCTACTATTATTGGTGATAGTATTGCCCGGATTTTGGAATTTCTCGGACATGATGTTTTGCGGTTAAATCATGTGGGTGATTGGGGTACTCAATTTGGCATGTTAATCGCCTACCTCAGAGAGGTTTATCCAGAAGCTTTAACTACTGCAAATGCTTTAGATATTGGCGATTTAGTTAGCTTTTACCGCAAAGCTAAACAACGGTTTGATGCAGATGAAAAATTCCAAGAAACCGCCAGACAAGAAGTTGTCAAATTACAAGCTGGTGCTGAAGATACAATCCATGCTTGGAAATTGCTGTGCGAACAATCCAGACAAGAGTTTCAGCTAATTTATAATTTCCTAGATGTTGATGTAAAAGAACGGGGCGAATCTTTTTATAATCCTTTACTACCAGGAATTGTGGAAGATTTAGAAAAATCTGGATTACTGGTAGAAAACCAAGGCGCAAAATGTGTATTTTTGGATGGGTTTACTAATAGAGAAGGTGAACCTTTGCCGTTGATTGTGAAAAAATCTGATGGTGGTTATAACTACGCGACAACAGATTTAGCCGCATTACGCTACCGGATTCAAAAAGATGAAGCGAAGCGGATAATTTATGTCACAGATGCTGGACAATCAAATCACTTTGCCCAATTTTTTCAAGTAGCACGTAAAGCCGGATGGATTCCTGATGATGTGGAATTAGTTCATGTACCTTTTGGTTTGGTGCTTGGGGAAGATGGAAAGAAATTTAAAACCCGTTCGGGAGATACTGTTAGGTTGCGGGATTTGTTAGATGAAGCAATTTCTCGTGCGCGCGCAGACTTAGAAGTAAGATTGAAAGAAGAACAACGGTCAGAAACTGAAGAGTTTATTAATCAGGTTGCTGAGGTAGTTGGTATTAGTGCAGTGAAATATGCTGACTTAAGCCAAAACCGCACCAGTAACTACATTTTCAGTTACGACAAAATGCTGGATCTCAAAGGTAATACGGCTCCTTATATGCTGTATGCTTATGCCAGAATTCAAGGAATTAGTCGTAAGGGTGAGATTAACTTTGAGGAGTTGGGAGAAAATACCAAAGTTCTGTTGGAACATGAAACAGAATTAGCACTGGCAAAATATTTACTGCAACTCGATGAAGTTATTAATACTGTAGAGCATGACTTAATGCCCAATCGATTATGTGAATATTTGTATGAACTGAGTAAGAAATTTAATCAGTTTTATGATCGCAATCAAGGGGTTCAGGTTTTGGGCGCAGAAGAACCTTGGCGGACATCTCGGTTAGTTCTGTGCGATTTAACGGCGAGAACTTTAAAGTTAGGTTTATCGCTGTTGGGAATTCAGGTATTAGAAAGAATGTAACAGCTTGCATAATTTATTGAGAGAATTCCAAAAAATAAATTATGTCAACTTAAGCTATAAATAGCTTTACTTTAAGCTTCCTAGCTCGCCTGGGAATTAATTAATTCCCAGGCTAATAGCTCAGTAGACTCAAAATTTTGAGGATACTCTTGGATTGATGTGGTAGAGGTAGGCGATAATGCGATCGCCATCAATGATTCAAAATAGAAAAGTAGTTGATTTGCGAAATTATGAAATTCAAGGTTGTACTAGAACCCAGTGATGAAGGCGGATATACTGTCTATGTTCCCTCTCTTCCTGGTTGTCTCAGTGAAGGGGAAACAGTAGACGAAGCATTAAAGAATATCCAAGAAGCAATCGAACTCTACCTTGAGTAAATAGTTATTTAGTCTCTTCTACTATCAGTGTAGAATCAGCCGCACGCCCAAATTCTTCTGGTGTATATTGTAAATGCGCTTGGGCACCAGGCCAGAGGAATTTACCGGGGGTAACGGAACGGACTAAGTAATGCAGGCTGTAAACTCCTGGATCGAGGTGGTCGGCATAGGCGATAATGCGATCGCGATATATATTCCTAAATCCTAATTGCCAACTATCGGCTTTTGCTTGCAATGCGGCGGTTGTAGTTTGGAAACTAGCGTCTACTGCTTCTAATCCGGCTGGTAGAGGATCTGTAATTACTACATGCTCTACTGGATGGTCGGTAATAATTTCTACACCAATATCAAATACTTGTCCCGGTTTTAAGGTTAAGGGTTTATCGAAGGCGTAAAGTCCAAATTTTTGCAGAATGTTTTTCTCTTCGCCTAATTTCTGAATTTCTCTGCTGACTCTTAACCCGTTAAATTTACCTGGTTGATTTCCTTGCAAGCGGTAATTATAAGCTACCAGATAATGTAATTTACCTCTGCCGGATTTTTGTAAGATTAAATCGTGGCGATCGCGTGGTAATTTATCCATTGGCACATTAATCTGTAAGCTAGGATTGCTGTACCCTTCAAAGCGATTTTCGCCTAACTTTTTACCCGCTAATTGTACGGAAGCAACAAAGTTTGGTGGTGTGGGTTGGAGTTGGCTATATTCTACTAAGGCTGTGAGTGCTTGCGCGTTGTTATAACTAGTTTGCCATGTACCATCTCTTCTTTGAGCTAGCAAACTTTGAAATAATTTATCGACAACTTCCGGTTTGGCTTTATTAGCAATAAATAACCGCAAAGCTTGTGCTTGTGCTGTTGTCTGCGAACTCATCCATCCCCAACTATTAGGTATACTAATTACTGCTGTCCTACCAGTTTCATAGATACTTTTTTGTAACTGGTTAAACATGGTTTTGGCTTCATCTTGCCATTCGGGGAATTGGGATAAGTACTGCGCTAATTTGATTTGATTAACTACATCAAATTTATTACGCTGTTGGTAAATATCTGCTAAGAAGCTATTGCGTTTATCGCCTAATTCTGCTAATGCGATTAAGGTATTTAGTTGAAGTTGAGTTTTACATACTTGCTGTTTACAAAAATCATATTGTCCGGGGTTAGCGAGGACTTTTTGCAAGTAACTCTTAAGGCGAGACAGCATTGCCGAATTAATCGCGCCGGGGAAGGCTTGATTGGCTTTGGCTAAGGATTCCGCCGCATAAGCAGATATCCAAGGATCTGATTTTTCTTGTTCTGGATAGGAAGCAAAACCACCATCGCCTAGTTGCAGTTTTTGCAGTTGTTCTGTGGCTTGATTGGCTTGTTGATTAATGTTGAATTCCGCAAATGTCTGTCCATATTTTTGGGATAAAGTTTGCAAATTCGCTGCAATCATTAACTGACTGGCTGCGGGTTCAGCGAAGGGTAACTCATCATCACCTAAAACTTGTTTGGCTGGTGCTGTAATTTCTGGAACTAAGGTACTCGCCAGTTGAATATCTAAACCTCCCGCGTTGGGGATGGTATTTTTATCTACATTTAAAGGTATCTTGATTTGCTTTTCGGTGATGCCGGTTTCTACAACTTGTTCAGTAATTTCTAGCGGCTTAATTTCTAAAGGTAGTTCAAATGCATCGGCTGCATTATTTAACTGTGTGGTAAAGCGGATTTTCGCCTCTCCCACATCTTCCGCCAACATGGGGAAGCGATAAGCTTGGGTAGTGGTTTGTGCTGGGGTTTGTAAATTTGTGGTGGTGGGGTTATTCTCGGCAAATTTGACTGTACCGCTAATTTCGCCGTTAATCGAGAGGTTTCCGCCGTTTCCCGTGTTATTGGTAACTGATAAACCAGCCAGCAGGCGATCGCCTGGACGGGCGAATTGTGGCAAAATGGCGTTAGTGAGTAATGGTTTTGTCGTGATAAAAGTGCGATCGCCATTGCCAAATCGCAAATTACCATCGGTAGCTACAGCCATGACGCGCCATGTAGTTAAGTCATCGGGAAGTTTAAAGGTTATCTGTGCTTTCCCTGTAGCGTCGGTGAGTACAGCACCGTTGTAATAGGCTAAGGCTTGAAAATCTGTGCGCACCCTGGTATTTGCTGCGCCTGATGAAAAGCCACCGCCATAACCCCAGCCTTTGGGTTTGGGGATGTCTTGGGGTTGAATGACGACATCGGGACGATTATCACTGAAGCGAGTTGCGATCGCTTGTTCGGCGTATACTGTATTTACTAAATCTGGTGGACGATAGCCAGATAGTTGCAATACAGCTTCATTCACCACCATGACTGTAATTTGTCCGGAGGTGGGGTTACCTTGGTTATCTTTCAGTTCTAGTTGAACAGTTTCCTCCGCACCAGGTTCTAATGATGCTTGCAATGGGTTAACTTGTACTGTTAAATATTTATCTTGCAAGTTGACTTTAAAAGGTGCAAAGCCAATTTTCACTAATTTATCTAAGCTTCCCGGTTCTACTTCCTGAATTGGTTTACCTTGTCTAACTAATACAGCTTGTACTGCTGCATTGGGTAACATTTCTGGCGTAACTGTAAACTGAATTTGTGGTGCGCCTCCCTTAACTTTGGTAATTTGTTGATAGAGAGGTTTGTCTTTAATGACTGCAAAATACAATTCTGCTTCTGGGTAGGGAGATTGAATTAATGCTGTTGCAGTTTCCCCTGGTTTAAATTCTTTTTTATCTAATTTAACTTCTAGCCTATCTTCATCTGGCGCACCCCAATAAACTTGGTTATCTCCAGTTACCCAAATTTGTAAATCTGTGGCGCTGATTTCGTCTTTGGTATCGCTAAAATTTGCCCTAATTCTATAAGAACCGGATGCTTTTGGCGTTAAAGTTACCGATTGGGGATTACTTGCAGATGTGACTTCTACTTGTCCGACTGTTTTATATTCAACTTGATTTTTTGGCGTGCGGCTACCTTCAACTACTTTGGTAACGCTACTATATTTTATCTCTTGTAATTCTAGCTTTAGTCGTTGACCTGTAAGCAATTTTCCGCTAGGGTCAGTAACAATGGTTTCAATATTAAATGGTTTACCAGCATCAGCCACAAAATTACTTTTTAACCCAATTAACCGATTACTAGGTAAAGCTGTAAAACTTTGGGAATTTGCTACCGATAAATTAGAAACATCTGCGACTTGTACATCTACCCGGTAAGTCATGGGGTAGGGTAAATCTTTCGCTACCGTCAGACTTTGTTCGCTTTTCCCATTTGCATCGAGTGTAGCAGTAGTTTGTAAAACATCGCTAGTGACATTCGGACTCTCTTCCGGCCAAAACCATTGTCTACCAAAACTAAATTCTTC
The DNA here is from genome assembly GCF_014697075.1 of Tolypothrix sp. FACHB-123. Classification (GTDB taxonomy): domain Bacteria; phylum Cyanobacteriota; class Cyanobacteriia; order Cyanobacteriales; family Nostocaceae; genus Aulosira. Next base: position 140,727 of record NZ_JACJRE010000004.1, read on the forward strand.
CCAACCTTTAGGAATAAAATTAGCTTGTTGGCGAGTCACAAAATATTTTGCTTCGCCTCCTTGTACAGGCGCACCAAATAAATAATTACTAGCAGCTTTCGCCGCAACAGTATCGCCAATATAAGCAAATTCTTTATCTAAATTCAGTTCAACTTTAAAATTAGGCGGTTTAAATTCAGCAACGCGGAATTCTCCAGAAATTGCTTGCCCAGATTTCCCCTTCGCCTCGACTGTATAATAGCCTAAGCGTTGAGTTTTACTAATTGGTAATTCTAAGGAGAATGTCCCAAATTCATTAGTGGTTTTCGTGCCTAAATTCGTCCTTTTGCCATCAGGATCTACTAAATTTACTTGGTAAGCTGCATTTTTATCTTGCTGAATGTTACCATTTTGTAAATAATCGGCAAAACCAGTTAACCAAGCTTTTTCACCTGGTTGATATAATTGTCTATCAGAGAAAATAATTCCCCGCGATTCTGGTTTACCATCTTGCCAACCTGCATCAATCCCATAACCATATACGCCGCTATATTCTTCTGTTCTTGTAAATGCCCAATCTTGATTTTCACGGGCAATTATTAATAGTTCAGGTGCTTTTGCTAATCTTTGACTACCAGGAAAACATTGCTGTAAATCTGCGGGTTTAATAGTTAAATTACCACTATCATCTGTTTTCCCTGTTGCGCAAGGTGAAACTGACAGACGAGATTTTGTATTTAATTTTGATTGATAAATTTCTACAGATGCAGCTTTCACCGGCGCACCATCACTTAAATGATGAACGCGAATTAAACCGGAATCAGGAAACCATTGAGAAAATACACCTAAATTGGTTAATTGTACTAAGCCGTAAGTTGTAGGTTCGCGCCAAAGTTCTTTACCATTTTCTTGATATTTATTAGTCCTGGCTTGCACGCCATAGGCTAACATTCCTGTAGGTGCAGAGAGTTTTTCTCGTAGAGGTACGTTAATATCAACGGCTTGGTTGTTCTTCCTAGCCACAGAGAAACTTTGCCATTCACCTGGTTTAGGTAATAAATTACTCGCGTAATTATCGTAAACTAAATCTGTTGGCTGAACGACTTTATATGCGGCTTTGTATTTCGCCTCTGGTAAATTTATTGTATTGATATTTAACTGTAAATCTTTACCAGCAGGGAAAATATTTAAATCAGAGGGAAGCCAAATATCTCCAGCTACATCACCAGTTTCATAATTAACTGTGACGGGTTTACCTAAAGTTTGTCCAAATTTATCTTTGAGATTTCCCCCGACTGTAATTGTATAACTAGTTGCTGGCGCTAAGGCATAGGGATTGATATTAATTACTCTATCTTCATCGTTAACTTGGATGAGTCGAGGAATATCTTTTGGTGTCGGGGTAATGGTGATATTTTCTTTAGCAGAATCGGGAAGGATGATGTTATTAAATTCTAATTGCGGACTACCTTTAACAAATCTCCCGTAAGTTCCCCCGGCGTCTGGTTGTCCGTAATAATTAATTTTTTGCAATGCTAAAGGTGAATAAGTAGCTAATTTACTGACGAATTCTTTTTCACTAGGTAAATTACCATAAGCGGGACGAATCCCTGGCGCAAAAGTTAGGCGATAACGAGTAGCTGTGGTGAGATTTTGTTGGGGAATCAGTTTGTAAACCCAATTAATTTGTGACGGATCGAATTTTTCTAAAGGATCTTCGGTTTCTTGGGGTTTATCTTCTTTAACTAGTTCTACTTTAAAGTTAATTTTTTCTGTTTTACCTTCGGGAATTAGCTGTAAATTTTTGGCGACAGAATTAACATCTAATTCCACATTCGAGGTAAATTCTAATTTAGGCTGTAAATCAATTGGTTGATCGTCAGCCTTTTCCATTGGGTTAACGCCTGGTAAATTCGTCAGTTTAATCGGTTCTGTATTAAAAGTCCAAGCTAAATCTTGATTTAAACGATGTTTTTTTAAGTCAGATAAGCCAGATTTTAGGGTTACTTGAAATCTTGTTGCTTGGGGTAAGGCTTTATCAGCTTGAAAACCCACCATCCGGGGTGTCAAAAAGCGAAATCTTCCGGGAATAGGTGGGGTGAGTTCAAATTTTTGCAGTAAATTTTGCTGTTCTGGACTATCTAGACTTTCAACGGGAATTAATGCTTCTTTAAACCTGATGCGAATTTGATTCAGGGGTTTCGCATCGCCAACGGGACTAATTTGTTCTATCCAATCTGGTAATTTAGGCGGTGCGAGAGGCGCAACTGTTGGTAGTGGTTCTTTTCCTGAATTAATGCCGAAAAAGTTACACCCTGCTATTCCTAGCATTAGTGTGAGGGTAAGTAAAAATTTAATTAAAGTTTTAATAATCATATTTAATATAGATATCTCTTGTCTTAGCGTGAGATTATTCTATAGATAACCAATAAGAGGGGATTGTTCCTAGTAATAAGTACAATTCTTAATGATATTTAAACGAACCGCGTTCGCGCAGCGTCTCGCAGAGAAGACACAAAGAACACGAAGAGAAGAGTGATGAACCGCAGAGGCGCAGAGGACACAGAGAATTAAGAAATGTTGATTTTTTGGAGATGATAATTGGAGAATAAATACCAATGACAAATGACTAATGACAACTGACAAATCAGTTGTAAATTGTTAGTAATATTTCCTGATTAAAGTGCGATCGCTACGTCAAAATTAAAGTAAGTTTGACAGGGTAGAGCATTCGCTGATGCAAGTAACTTCACGCAGGCTAATTCAAATTACGCAAAAGTTTTGGCGACGATTAAATCGCAGTCGCCGGGGGAAGGTTATTCTAGCTTTGCTGCTGATGTGCTTGGCGGTGCGCTTAATGCCCTATTTTGCACCAGTTCGCGCTACAGATATTCAACAAAATCAGCTAGCGTTACAATTTAGCGATCGCAATGGGCTATCTTTAGGAACTATACTCACTCGCGATCAAGAGCATACTGCTGTAGTCCCATTAAATCAGGTTTCTCCCCAGTTTATTCAGGCGATTTTGGCGGCGGAAGATAGCAGTTTCTATCATCATGGGGCGTTGGATTTAAAAGCAATCGCCCGCGCGATTAAGGAAGCGATTCACGCGAAAAGAATTGTCTCTGGTGCTTCGACGGTAACAATGCAGTTGGCGCGGATGTTAGATCCGGTTCCCCGCAATCTTTCTGGTAAACTGCAAGAAATTTGGTTAGCTTGGCGGTTAGCTGCGGGGATGAATAAGGATGAAATTCTCGCAGCTTATATTAATCGGTTACCAATGGGGGGAAATATCTACGGTGTGGAAGCAGCAGCCCGTACTTATTTTTCTATCCCCGCTCAGGATTTAAATGTTGCTCAAGCTAGTCTATTAGCTGCTATTCCTAATAATCCCACATATTTTGACCCTTTAGCTCATTGGCAACGGTTGAAGCAGCGTCAAAGATATGTTCTCAACCGCATGGTACAGGATGGTTATATTAGTTCTGCCTTAGCTGAACGCGCTTATACAGAAAAGGTAGTATTTCAATCCCGTCAACGGGGAATTATTGCTGCACCTCACTTTTTATTTTGGTTAGCCAGTCAGCAAAGTACCCCAGAAGGGGAAGGACAAATTCGCACTACAATAGATAGACCTTTACAACAATTTGTGGAAGCACAGGTAAAACAAGTACTTGCTTCTTTAGCGGCGAATAATGTCCAAGATGCCGCCGCTTTGGTAATAGATAACCACACTGGGGAAATTTTAGCTTATGTGGGTTCGCCCAATTATTTTGATGAAACGAAACTCGGACGTAATGATGGCGTACAAGCGCTACGTCAACCCGGTTCTACCCTCAAGCCTTTTGTTTATGAGTTGGCGCTAGCTAAAGGTATAATTCGCCCGAATACCATTTTGGCAGATGTGCCGGCACATTACGCGATTCCCGGTGCGAAACTTTATAGCCCTACAGATTATACTCAAAAGTTTCAAGGCCCGGTGCGGGTGCGGGTGGCGTTGGCGAATTCTTTGAATATTCCCGCAGTTAGGGTGTTAGAAAAGGTAGGCGTACCAGCTTTTTTAGAACATCTGCGTCAATTGGGTTTTGAACATCTCAATCAAACCCCGGAATATTATGGTTTAGGTTTGACTTTGGGTAGTGGAGAAGTCAGTCTGTGGGAATTAGCCAAGGCTTATGTGAGGATGGCGCGACAAGGTGAAGCTGTATCGCTAGTTAGTACCATACCCCAAACATCAAACAGCAAACCCCAAACACCGAACCCCAACCCAACAACATGGCAATTAATTATTGATATGTTGAGTGATAATCATGCCCGCGCTACGGCTTTTGGTGTAGATTCTGTATTACATTTACCTTTCCCCTCAGCAGTAAAAACTGGTACTTCTTCCAATTTTCGCGATACTTGGACGGTAGGATTCACAACAGATTACACTGTTGCTACTTGGGTAGGAAATTTCACCGGGGAACCGATGCGCCAAGTATCAGGGGTAACTGGGGCTGCGCCTTTGTGGAATCGCATTATGTTACATTTGCACGAACATCACGAACCAGAAAATTTCCCTTCACCTCAAGGTTTAGTGCAATTACCAATTTGTGCCATTTCTGGGTTAAAACCTACACCCGATTGTGCTTCCGTGGCGCAGGAATATTTTTATCCCGCAGACAAAATCGCCTATGAAAACCCACAACCAGGCGGTTTATCGCCAGAATATGATGAATGGTTAGCTAAACAGCAACCAGCAACTTTTAATACTAGCAATTTACGAATTATATCTCCGAATAATGGCGATTTATTTTTGCTGTATCCAGGGGAACAAACAAGCCAAAAACTAGAGTTTAAGCTAATAGGAAAGACGGCTGAACCTGTAGAGTGGCGGTTAAATGGGGAAAAGCTAGCTCTAGATTCAGCGAAGTCTTTATTTTGGCAGATTCGTCCTGGTAACTGGACATTGGAAGTGAACAGTAAAAATAGTAGCGATCGCGTCAGCTTTCAAGTACAGTTAGCCAAAAGCAAATCCACAAGACGAGGTTTTTCAATTGTGAATTCTCAGGTAAATCATAGCAGCCCATAAGTGTTATTGCGCAAGCTATCACCCACTGCTGAAATGAAGATACTGGATGACATTGATACTAATTGTCAAAAATGCGACAGCAAATATAATTCAGAAAATCCTTGTTGCGCTGCATCCCATTTTTTGATGGCGCATTGGTATTAATTTTTAAGCAGTTGTTAACTGAGTCTTATATCTGACCTAATATCTACCCTAATACAGTCAATAATTGAAGAGATTGCTATTCCCGTAGGAATACTGAAAAAAATAAGATATTTCTTGCGAAATTTGCACTTTTCAATTTGATGTTATACATTAGTGCTGAAGTTTTCATTAAAGGTTTAAATAGCCATGACAAACACCACGAATTCTCCCACCCAAGACAGTAAATCTACGAAGAAAAAACAGTCTTTCCCTAAGACAGATATTGGTTCGCCAAGAGTTCCCCTGAAAAAACGTCCGGTAAAACAACAGCATGAGTTACTCAGCGATTGGGAACACGCGAGTTAATCACCTCATGGAAATCCCTAATTAAACAGTTGATCCGCAGTTGTCATGCGAGGACAATTATCTCGAACGAATCTCTCGATATTTCCCAAAGCATTGCGATATACAATCTATTCAATCGTATCTTCTGCATATTTTTGCAATACGAAAGATCCTTACTAGGCTTATTGTCAGACGTTACTCAGAATTCTTTTTCAACCCAAATTCAGGTATTCGATTCTGCTGAACTACGGCCCATAATATCGCTACCGCTTCACTTGCGATTCAATTGCCATCAACTGTACTCTCTACACAGATACAGTAATCTTTCAGCAAATAACAATTTTGCCAAGCACAGCAAAGACTACACACTTCTGTAATGTATCAGAGTGGGAATGTTGATTTTTATATAGCTGGGGCAGCAGCTACAATCATCAGTATTATTAATGCCATCATCAACACAGAAATTTTGACGATGAGGTAAGTGCTGAAATCAGGTAATAAAATATCGTGAAACATAATTACCTCCCTTTGGGTGTTTCTGTCAGACTAAACACATTGAGGTGATAGGGAAACCGAGGTTAGCTGTTAACTTTAGTTTCCCTATAAAACTATTTTCCTGCAAAAGTCGTTGCTTTCAATGGTAAGTAAAGTTTAAGTAACATTTTTTAGCTTACTGAAACTATCATTTGTCATTGATTATTGGTTATTTGTAAAGACCAATGACTAAATTGAAACCCTTTTGTGGGGTGGTAACAATTGTTTACTAGCCAAATACTCATGTAGTTCATGAGGTTTGAGATGACAAAGGTCTTTGGCTAATTCATGTATCTTAATATTTTTTGGTAATACAGGCGTTATAGCTGTACGCATTGACCCTAGTATTTGTGGTTCAGCTATAACTAACAGTTGTTGAATTTGATGAATCTGAAGTAAATTAACTATCTTATTAGTAATGCTTTGGATAAAACGACGTTCAAATTCAATCAAATGGCGATCGCGTCCATCATCATAGCTGTGTGCTTGACCAGCAACACCGCGATTCCGTCCAGTTTTAGAACTCGTCCACAATTCTTGATCTTGTAGTTCGCTTTGAGAACTTAATAAAGCTTCATCTTCCATGAGACTTGGGCCAGGTTGATATCCTGGTAATTCTGATGGCTTTAAGGTTAAAAAACGTGCTTTTGTACCATCAATCACAGCAACAAGGTATCTATTCATAAAAACCTACTTTCAATGCTGGATCTCTAAATACTAGCAATAGTCATTGGTATTTTAAACCTCTTACTCACAAAGCTTTAAATATAAGTAAATATCAGTGTTGACGGTTAACAGTCAACCGTTAACTGTTAACCATCAACAATGTTTATACAACCTGCTTCAAAAAATTGACTATATCCTCAATATTTGGTGTATCAAGTAAATCTAAAACTGCTGATGATTCTTCGGAAGGTATATAATCATCGGGTATACCAATCATGCAAGTTCCGAGATTTTGCGCTAATTGATACCAAAAGCCCAGCTTGAGATCTGGACTCATTGCAGCATATTCTTCAATGGAAATGCTAGTATTATTCGCTTCCTTAGGGTTAAACAACTGACGTAAAGCTAATATTTGTTCGGCTTGAGGTAGTTTCTGAACTTGTGCAACTAAATTAGCAGTCTTTTCATTTGGCTCATTATTGAGAGCGATCGCGGGAATTTCATCAGCAATTTGCGTATATAAGGATGCTAGTACTGATAAGCGCTCGTCAGCATTCAAATTATTAAATTTTGATACAGCTTGTTCTAAAAAATTGACATTTGTCGAAGTCATAACTAACCCTAGTAAAATAGTTAAATATTTTGTAGCTATACCTGTGTTTGTTATTAGGTAGGAAAAAAAGAGAATTGAATTTTCACTAGCCAAAATATTGACTGGTTATGTTTATATCTCTATTCACGTTATATAGTTGAGCGTGAAATAAGCACTACAAAAAGATAGAATATTCCGGCAAAGTTCCCATATAGAAACCAGTCAAAAGACAGATGCCATTGAGCTAAACGCTTAGACCCGCATTTCTCACAAACAGTAGGGGCGGGTTCACAGATATGCTCGAATCATTCAAGAATATTTCGCTCAACCCGCCCCTACTCTGGACTCTGAACTGAGGTTGCAATAATTGGTGAGAAATCCGGGTTAGATATGCGCCTGTATAGAAGGGTTGGTGAACTACTTTGCTATCCTTGAACTTCTGAAGCGAAACTGGTTTATAGATTACTGTAGTCTAGTCTGCATTCAAAACTTTCCGCAACACAATTTTATCAGCCCCCGCTGCGTAAAAGTCTCGGATACAAGCCTCTTCCTGGAAACCGCACTTCTGGTAAAATTTCCGCGTGCGGTCTAAGTTTGCTAAAGTTTCCACTAGTAACATTCGTCCACCGCGTGCTTTCAAAGTTTCTTCAACGTAGCGCAGCAGCTTTCCACCGCGTCCTTGTCCTTGATAATCGGGGCGAATGGCAATTAATTGCAAGTTCCATGTCCCATCGGTCATTCGTTCAGACTCACAGTAGGCGACTCCTACTAGCCCATTTTGATCATCGTCATCAGCAATCCAAAAGCGATCGCTATTAGTTTTACCACTGAAGTAGTCAGCTAGCATATTGCTGAGAACCTCTAACTCGTGCGGCTCAAAACCGATTGTATTAGCTACAGCCATCAGCGCTTCTGTATCTTCAGGTTTTGCAAATCGGATCGTGGATAGATTCATAAATTATATGCTTGACTCATATACTAACTAGCAAATTTGCTTGAGGCTAACTACATTGCAGATATCAAATTTATTTTATTGACAAGCTACTACTGTTTCGAGAGTCACCAAAATAGCTTTTGATACTACAATTGCCATTTTCGCCACTACAATTGCTATTTTCGATAATACAATTGCTGTTTTTGATAATACAATTGCTATTTTCGATAATACAATTGCCATTTTTGATACTACAATTGCTATTTTCGATAATACAATTGCCATTTTTGATACTACAATTGCTATTCCTGGCATCGCCAAAATAGCTTGTGAGACAAAAATTGCTATTTTGGCGATGTCTACGGCAATTGATACACACCTAAAAGGTATAACTTGCAGTTTCGACTCAATTTAAACTGTCACACCTTCTAACTCTTCATCAGTTAATTCATACAATTGACGTAACTTATCTAACTTATCTTTATCCGCTTGCCAAAAACCCCGCCCATGCGCTTCTAACATCCTGCCGATGATATTGCGAAAGGCTTCCGGGTTAGCTTTGCGTAACTTTTCCGCCATCTCTGCATCTAAGGCATAAGTATCCGCAGCTTGGTCATATACCCAATCATCAGTAAAATCCGCAGTCCCACCCCAACCAATCAACGCCGTCATCCGTTGGGAGATTTCAAACGCACCACCAGAACCTTGATTAGCCATAGCTTGCGCCCATTTGGGATTTACTAACTTCGTGCGGTATTCCATGCGTAGTAAATCATCTAAATTGCGGGGTGTGGTGTCCTTTGAGAAACTTTCGACAAAACTAGTGGTTATCTTCTTCCCGCGCTGTTTTTCTGCCGCTTTCTTCAATCCACCAGTATTGGCGTAATATTCCTGAATATCGGTAATACCATATTCTACCGAATCTATTTCTTGAACAATGCGATCGCTTGTTTTTAATAAAGTATTCAAAACCTCAGGTCTAGCCTGTCCCTTATCCTGTCTCCCATAGCTAAACACATTGCGGCTTTGCCAAGTATTACCTAACTCCTCACCCGATTCCCAATTACCATCAACAACTTGGTCATTCACCAAAGAACCAAAATCGCCAGCCGGGTTAGAAAACAATCTTGCAGACACATTCTCCACCCCTTGCGCCTTCAAAGCTAAAGCATGTTTTCTAATAAAATTCTCTGCTTCCGACTCCTCAATCTCAACCGCCCGTTGAAACAAATCATCTAATAACTCGATGATATTCACAAAACTATCACGGAAAATTCCCGATAGATTTCCTAACACATCAATTCGCGGATGTCCCACATCAGCCAAAGGTTTCAACTCATAACGAACAATTCTCCCCGTTCCCTCCTTCACAGGTTCAGCACCCACCAATTCCAACAAAATTCCCAAGGATTCACCCTTAGTTTTAATCGCATCCAAACCCCATAACATCACCGCCACAGTTTCCGGATATTTCCCATGTTCTTGTAAATGCTGGGCGATAATTTTTTGCGCTATTTCCCTACCCCGTTCATAGGCAGCAGGCGACGGCATTCTATAAGGATCTAAAGCATGAATATTTCTCCCCGTAGGTAACACACCAGGCCCATCCCTTAACAAATCACCACCAGGCGCAGGCGGAATATATTCCCCATTTAAACCCCTCAACAAATTCCCCAACTCATCCCTAGATTGCATTAATAAATCTCTAATTTCTTCCTCCTCCTCTCTGTGTTCTCTGCGTCTCTGCGGTTCATTTCCAAAATAAGCCTCCAAATACCCCGCCAACTTTTCCTCATCAGGTTCCTCTCCCAAAACATGCAACCCCGAAGAAAACAACCGCCCTTCTAAAACCTGCAAATACTCATATAACCTCACCAAATAATCATCAAAAACATGGGCACTAAACATCCGCACATTTTCATAACTAAAAGCAATCCCCAACCTTTTCGCATCTTCCAACGGACAATCTACATCCAACCCAGTATCAACAATTTTTTGACAAATCCCTTCCTGCAAAACATAATTCTTTTTTGGATCTTCCCGATACTCAGAAATCAAATCCCTTAAAGCCAACAATTCCTTATACAAACCAGCACGACCATAAGGCGGGACATTATGAGAAATTAACACCCCATAACCGCGACGCTTCGCCAAAATAGATTCCGAAGGATTATTTGCCGCATATATATATAAATTGGGGATATCACCTAATAAAATATCCGACCAAGAATAACCTGTATTTCCTAAAGGCGAACCAGGTAACCATTCCACAGTTCCGTGCATTCCAAAATGCACCACAGCATCAGCTTGAAACTCATTTTGTAACCACTTATAAAAAGCAGCATATTGGGGATGAGGTGTTAAATCCCGTTCAAACATTAACCGCATCGGGTCACCTTGCAAACCCAAAGGCGGCTGCACACCTATCCAGATATTTCCTAACTGTACGCCGCCAATTTGAAACTCATCACCATAGGTTTTAATTCCCGTTCCCGTCAAAGATTTCCATTGTTTTTCAATTCGAGAAATGCGGAGATAACCTAACCATTTTTCCAGGGTGCGAACGTTAACTGAAGCAGGAATTTTATCTTTTTCTCCTTCATTGATACTTTCATCTGCTTCTTTTACCCAGCGAATTAACTCTTCCCCATCATCCGGTAAATCGCCTATAGTATAGCCTTGTGCTTTGAGTGCGTTGAGGAACTTTAATAAACTACGCGGCACATTTAATAAAGCAGCTGTACCCACAGCCCCATAACCGGGAGGAAAACCATATAAAATAATGGCAATTTTCCGTTCTGATGCAGATTTTTGACGTAAATTAATCCAGCTTTTTACCCTACCAATTAATCGCTGTACTCGTTCAGGAATCAAATAAATATCTTCACCCACCAAACCACCAAGGGGAACTGTATCAATTGCCCCATCGAGTTCCGGTAAAGCATATAAAACTACACTTTGTAAACCACCAATTCCTTGACGAGTCCAAGAATGAATATCTTGAATTAATAAAGGTGCAGCCACAAAATAAGGTACATTTTTTGCTGTTAAAATCCGTTTAGCTACTTCTACCTGTCGCCCTGCTTCCATTGAACCAGCCGGGCCGCCAACTAAAGGAAAACCAATTGTAGATACAACAGCATCAACTTTTACTGCTTCTTTGGAAAGCGAAAGAGTTTCAATATTACCCAGTTCTCTTTGCTGAATTTCATAATCAGTTGTCATCCAATCTCTGACAGCTACATGTCCTTCTACACCATTGATAAAAATTGGTAAGGGAATTAAACCAGCCGCTTCAAAACGTTTAATTAATTGGGGAATATATTGTTGTTTTGTAATAACATGTTTGCGATACAGCAGAATCCCCACAACTGGATTCTCAACTTTAAATTGCTGTTGATACCAAGATAAATAGTCTTTTGGTGATGCAAAAAAACCTTGATAATCTGGGTGCAATAAACCCATATTTGGCGTTTCCACAGGCGCAGGAATATCGCCAATCTTTAAACCTAAATATTTTTCCGCCAGCGTCCAGAATAATGACGCAACATTATCTGCGCCGCCAGCATTCCAATAACCGTAGATAATTAGCCAGTTGCGTAAATCCTGGACTTTTTGCACTGGCACATATTTGAGTAATTTCGGACCTACCTTTAAAAAGCTAATATAACCAGCGAGTTTATCTTCTTCTCTACCATTACTAAATTTATCGAGAATAAATTTTACTGGTTTGGGCATACCTTTGGGTTTATCGCCAATAGCAAAATCGCCCAGCTTAGTTAAACTCATCAATTCCAAAGCCGACTCGAACACCAAGCGAATGGGAATTTTCGAGATGCGATCGCGCAGCCACATAACTTGGTCATAATCAAATAGTAAGCTGCCAAAAAATACCTCAGCATCTTGGAGTGCGGCTTCTACTTCCTGGCGCTTAGTGGTAATATCGCGATCGCTAAACACTCGAATATCCAAATCTAAACAGCGAGAGTTAGCTAAAAAAGCCGCTTTCCTATACAAGTCAGCGTTAAAGGATTCAAACCCAGCAATCAAGACGATGCGTTTCATGCAGTAAGCTACAAAATATGTCTTTATCTTGATCTTAATTCGCCTTTCAAGCTAAAACCTGACACTGTTGAGTTAAAGGGATATTTCTAGGTAAATTGGCGATCAGTTAGGTAGACGAAGTGATTATCCCCAATGCCCCATGCCCCATGCCCCATGCCCAATTAATAATTACTATTGAGCATATTACTCAAAATATTAAAATTCTTGTCCAAACCACCAATAATATCTTTCAGACTAAGTAAATTTTTCGGCGGGCGAGAAACTAACGAATCCAACTTAATCAAGTTTTGGAAATTCACCTTAATCTCTCCCTGACGTTCAGTTTTACTATCCAGTTGATAAAACTTCACCCCAGCCAATTGCATAATTTTAATCAATTCTTGGGCAATAATCCCATAGCCAATAGTTGTTGGATGAATCCCATCTAAAGAGAATAACCCGCCTTGGGTGCGCCCATTCGGCCCGGCTAGCAGAAACCGCGAATCAGGTACGGGCTTTAACGCTTGTAGTTCTGGCGGTAATGGGTAAGCACCGCCCACTTCATCCCACCATACGGGTTTAGCTGTGGGGTCTTGTAAAAAACGCCGGGATGCTAACCTATCTAATAATCCCGCCATTTCAAATAAATACCAATCCCTACCTTCAGTGCGTGCCTGACGTACCGCATCAGTTATATAGTCGTTATATTGATCAATGGCGCTATCAATTGCTCTCGCTTCCTGTTGTGTCAAATTTGGGTGTTTCTTGGGGTCAAAGTCTTTATCTTGTATCCAGGGTAAAGTGTAGTAAGGAAAATATCGCGAACCTGGCTTTACTTTGTGATCCACACCACGAGCAAACGGCACAATTGTAATATGGGGCACTGTACCAAAAATTACATGACGGGCGCGGATTTTTTTTACTTCAGCCACTAACTCATCGAGTTCGGCTTTAAAGTGAATCGGACGCCAAACCGTATATTTATCGTTAATTTCCATATCCGCATAGTCATTATCACTCCAGACAACGCTAAACGTCAGAATAGTGCCTAAAGCGTTATTTGCACCCACAATTACAATCAGCGTTTCAATTCCTTCTGTATCTGGCGTACCTTCTTCACCTAACGCTGCGGCTGCTTGCACTGGGGAAAGTGCTACACCATTGCTATCCCGTGCGGAATTTAATACCCTAATCGCCGCCCGGTCATTATGATTTTCCACTATTAACCGCAAAAAATCATCCTTGGGAGGTTGCTTTTTTACCATGTTGATACAAATATCTGCATTCCGCGATATTGTATTTCGCAAATCCCAGCCATAAACTGCAAGATTATGGTTGATTCCTTGGTGAATTGGGAATAAGGAACCGTCACCTCGTTCCCAATAGTTTTCGTTAATATCTAAATATTGGCGGATAAATAAGGCTGCATTAACAAACTCTAAGGGATTAATATTAGAACCAAATTTTTTATCTAAATCATGGGCTAAGCGTTCTACATTTAAAGGCAATCCATCTGTGGGACTTTGATAAGTAGGATAGCGAATTTCATTCCAACCTAATTCTTTAGCAATAATTGCTGGATATGAAAGTTGCGTATTAAATATAGCGCCACTTTGAAAACCTTGGGTGATGGAATCTCCGATTGTTACTAACCTATTTTTCGGAGTTCCGGTTTTTGTAATATTTACAGGAATGCCCAAAGTTGGATCTGTAATAGGTTTGCGTGGTTGCACAGAAATAACCACATCATTTGGAGTTTTGGAGTCTAATATAGAATTCGCTAGATTTGTCATGGCTTTCTAGTTTATTCAGCAATTAACTGAAAATAGAATACTTTGATTAAGGTAATTTATAGCGTGTATAGACATAAATCTCTACTTTGTTGGGCGATGCTATAAATACTTATTCCCATGCAAATTATCTGGCGCATTCATATATTCTAGAGGGCAAGGCATTGCCTTGCCCCTACCATCTGTCGTATTGTTTTTGCAAATAGATTATATGCCAATACGGTTCAGTTAAGGATAAATTGTAGGTTGGGTTGTAGCTTGCTTCCCGAAGGGTACGAAGTGAAACCCAACAAACCCCCGGAAATGTTGGGTTTCGTTCCTCAACCCAACCTACGCATTTTCAGGTTTTTGGCGCTAACTGAACGGTATTGGATTATATGCATCTTTATATTAAATTAATCTAATAGCGATAAATCAAACCATGAAATTACGCTTTATTTGCGGTTTTCCCGTCGCCATTTTCCCCTAACTAAGCGAATTTCATCATAAGTATAATTCTCTCCCAACTGCTCGCGAATTGGTGTGAGGGCAATATCGCCAAGAACTTCTAAAACTTGCCAAATTTTCTTTTGTCGTTCTAAAGGAACTAACTGATTTAAATCTACTGGTTGGTTTTTGGCAATTAAGTCTTCAAGATGGCGGATAATTGTTGTCGGGCGAACATTTCTTTTTTGAGCGATTTCTTCAACACTCAAACCTCTTTGATGTAAGAGTAATGTAGCTAGTTCGGTGTCAGAAGGTAAGGAATTTCTCACCACTGGGTGAGAATTATCTGGCGGATCTATTAAACCTTGTTCTTGACGATAGGCGCGAATTTCACCGAGAAACTTTTCTCCATATTGGGCTAGTTTATGACTACCCACACCGGAAAGTTTAGCAAATTCAGTTAAATTTCTCGGTTGTACTTGCGCCATTAATTTCAAGGTGGAATCTTGGAAAACTACGTAAGGCGCTACAGATTGTTCATCAGCGAGTTGTTTACGCAGCGATCGCAATCTTTGCATTAACAGTTCCGCATCCGCAGCTTTTTCGCTTCCCTCTTCCCAAGTAATCTTTTGCACTGTAGGAACAGCCAAGCTAACTGTGCGCTGTCGGCGCATGACTTCCCAACTCAAGGCGTTCAGTTTCAAGACGGAATAGCCATCGCTGGTTTGTTCTAATAAACCTTGATGTAAAAGCGATCGCCCTAGCATTCGCCATTCATCCACAGTTCTATCTTTACCAATCCCGTATGTAGACAGCTTATCGTGTTCGTTTTGAATAATTTTCTGACTTTTCCCACCCCTTAACACATCAATAATGTGCAACATCCCAAATCTTTCTTTACAACGCGCCACGCAAGATAAGAATTTCATCGCTTCAATTGTCCAATCTTGCATTGGTTTGGGATAGCGACAATTGTCACAGTTACCGCAATTTCCCGGAAAGCGTTCACCAAAATAACTTAACTGAATTGTCCGCCGACAGTCTGTACCCTCGGCGTAATCTATCATTTGTCTTAATTGTTGTTTGGCGATTAACTGTTCTTGCGGATCGGTTTTTTGCTCAATACTCCATTCAATTGTTTTAATATCACCAAAACTAAAAAAGATTGTACAGCGCGATGGTTCTCCATCTCTGCCCGCTCGCCCTGATTCTTGATAGTAACTTTCTAAATTTCTGGGTATATCAAAGTGAACTACTAACCGCACATCTGGTTTATTAATTCCCATCCCAAAGGCGATAGTCGCAACCATAACTCGCGCATCATCGCGAATAAATCGCGTTTGATTTTTGCTGCGTTCATCATCAGGTAAGCCAGCATGATAAGCTAAAGCAGAAATTTTATCTTTTTGCAGTTTGAAAGTCAGTTCTTCAACTTTTTTGCGCGTTAAACAATAAACAATTACTGCACCTGTAGTATCCCGAATTAATTCTAATAACTCTGCATAAGCAGATTTATTTTTCGCCCGGACTTCATAATAAAGATTTTGGCGATTAAAGCTAGCAATGTGGATACTCGGTTGCTTTAAAGCTAATTGTTGGATGATATCACCCCGGACGCGATCGGTAGCTGTGGCGGTTAGGGCTACAGTGGGAACTTGAGGATAACGTTTGCGCACAGATCGTAATTGGCGGTACTCTGGGCGGAAGTCGTGTCCCCACTCCGAGACGCAGTGCGCTTCATCAATTGCAAAAGTAGAAATCCCCATTTGGTGATTAACTAAATCGAGAAAGGGGAGAAATCTTTCACTGAGAAGCCTTTCTGGAGCGACATAGAGTAATTTTACTTTACCTGCAAGGATGGCTTCTTCCCGCGATCGCACTTGATAAGCATTCAAACTACTATTGAGGAACGTAGCCGAGATATTATTATTACGCAGCGATTCTACTTGATCTTGCATCAAAGCAATCAACGGCGACACCACCACAGTTAAACCCTTCTTTAACAGCGCTGGTAGCTGAAAGCACAAAGACTTACCACCACCCGTAGGCATCACCACCAACAAATCCCGATTTTGCAGCGCATCTTCGATAATTTGCCGTTGTCCCGGACGAAATCGGTCATAACCGAAGTGATATTTTAGCGCTTGTTCGAGATTGGGATACTGAAGCATAGCGATCGCTTTTTCTGTAGCCTGCTGCGTGAGTTGTTATGATAACAGGATTTTAGCAATCTGGATGGTGAAAAGCGATTAGGAGTTAGAAGAGAAGCGAAGGCTTCCCGACTCAGGCCAATGGTGCTATTGCAGCGTCAAGGCTTTTCCTAAAATCGCTGCTGTTGCTAGCTTGCTTCAAATCGGATTTATCTGGAAAACCTCTGTCCAAACCTCTCTCCTACAAGGAGAGAGGTTTGAATTCTCCCCCTTCCCTAACAGGGAAGGGGGCTGGGGGGTTAGGTTTTGCGTTGGTTTTTCCACATAACGCGAAAAGTCAGTTTATATATTAGGGGTGTTGTCAATTACAGAGAAATTTGCCCCATACGGATCAGAAGGCCCAAAAGACTGTGGATATGTCAAACCACCAGACAAAACAGTTATATCTCCTTTTTTAAACTCAACGCTCTTGAAAGCTCCTAGTTGTAATTGTGGGAAAATACCTGATGCGAGATTGCGATCGTAGCTTGTATTAGAGATTGTTCTCTGATCAATCAAACCATCAGCATTGAAATCAAATTCAGACACCGAAAGAGTTAGGTTACCTTTGTTGTCATAAGTATTATTGGTGGTGGATCTGCTATCAATGATGCCATCAACATTGAAATCAGATTCAGACAGCGAAAGAGTTAGGTTACCTTTCTTGTCATAAGTATTATTGGTGGTGGATCTGTTATCAATGATGCCATCACCATTGAAATCATCTTCAAAGACCGATTTGGTTAGGTTACCTTTGTTGTCATAAGTATTATTGGTGGTGGATCTGCTATCAATGATGCCATCAACATTGAAATCAGATTCAGACACCGAAAGAGTTAGGTTACCTTTTTTGTCATAGGTATTATTGGCAGTGAATCTGTTATCAATGATGCCATCACCATTGTTATCAGATTCAGACACTGATTTGGTCAGGTTACCTTTGTTGTCATAGGTATTATTGGTGGTGAATTTGTTATCAATGATGCCATCACCATTGTTATCAGATTCAGACACTGATTTGGTCAGGTTACCTTTGTTGTCATAGGTATTATTGCTGGTGAATCTGCTATCAATGATGCCATCACCATTGAAATCATTTTCAAACACTGATTTGGTCAGGTTACCTTTGCTGTCATAGGTATTATTGGCAGTGAATTTGTTATCAATGATGCCATCACCATTGTTATCAGATTCAGACACTGATTTGGTGAGGTTACCTTTGCTGTCATAGGTATTATTGGTGGTGAATCTGCTATCAATGATGCCATCACCATTGAAATCATCTTCAAACACTGATTTGGTGAGGTTACCTTTGCTGTCATAGGTATTATTGGTGGTGAATTTGCTATCAATGATGCCATCAGCATTGAAATCAGATTCAGACAGCGATTTGGTCAGGTTACCTTTGCTGTCATAGGTATTATTGGTGGTGAATTTGTTATCAATGATGCCATCAGCATTGAAATCAGATTCAGACAGCGATTTGGTGAGGTTACCTTTGCTGTCATAGGTATTATTGGTGGTGAATTTGCTATCAATGATGCCATCAGCATTGAAATCAGATTCAGACAGTGATTTGGTCAGGTTACCTTTGCTGTCATAAGTATTATTGCTGATGGATCTGCTATCAATGATGCCATCACCATTGAAATCATCTTCAAAGACCGATTTGGTGAGGTTACCTTTGCTGTCATAAGTATTCTTGATGATGGATCTGCTATCAATGATGCCATCAGCATTGTTATCAAATTCAGACACTGAGCTAGTTAGGTTACCTTGGGTGTTATAAGTATTCTTGGTGGTGGATCTATAATCAATGATGCCATCACTATTGAAATCAGATTCAAAAGTAACAGATTCAGAAACAGGAGTATTTGAAGCCATAATTGCATACCTCAAAAAAGATTGAAATCAAATTAAGTAGTGATGAACGTAGCGACTCTGCTATGACCAGCCTGGTATCTCCTAAAAGTGTGAATGCCCGGTGGTCACTTTATGCAAAATAAAAATCGAATTATCTAGTCAGAATGTAAGTTTAAGAAAGCAGTCCCAATAAAAAAATTTCATCACCATGCATGAAAGGGAGATGTGGTACCCTGCGGGTTCTGCTTCGCAGTAAGACTTCGCGGTAATCGAGTTTCGACTCCGCTCATGCCTTCTTTGGTCAACTATAGGTAATCAGTTTTACACACTGAGCTAGTTAGGTTACTTTTGCTGTCATAAGTATTGTTGGCAATGTGTTAGCGATCAACGATGCCATCAGTATTATAACCATACTCAGCAATAAAATTGTCTGAATTTTTGGAAAAATATGCTTATATTTGACGATATATAGCAATACGGTTCAGTTAGCGTCACAAATCTTAAAATGGCGTAGGTTGGGGAGCCACTGCGTTGGACGGGTTTCCCGGCTTGTTCGCCGGAGGCGTTCCCGCAGGGTAGCAAGTGGCGTTTGAGGAACGTAGACGCGGAGCGGTGAGGCATTGCGTTGGGCGGGTTCCCCGACTTGTTCGCTGAAAGCGTTCCCGAAGGGTAGCAACTGCCGTTAGCGAAGCGGTAGCGACGTTCGCGTAGCGTCTCCCCTTGGGAGAAGGAGCGTCACCCGAAGGGCTTCCCGTAGGGTAACCCAACATTTCCGGTCGCTTGTTGGGTTTCACTGCGTTCAACCCAACCTTGTATCTTAGAAGAAGTGGTAGACTGAACCGTATTGCGATATATAGGGGTTATCAGTTAACTCCAATACACGCGACGATATAATTTTGTATTGCATCCAACCCAGAAGCGCTATTTTGACTGATATCATTCACGCTCTAGTTGATGTGTTCGTAGGAAACAAGCCTATGATCACAGGATTTTACCAATCTCTATGGAAAAAGGGACGGTTGACTGTTGATTGTTGACGGTTGATGGTTGCCCAATTACTCAAATACTACTGTCCGATTACCATAGACTAAGACACGGTTTTGTAAATGCGATCGCACTGCTCTGGCTAGTACAATCCTTTCTAAATCTTTGCCTTTTCTAATTAAATCTTCTACTGTATCCCGGTGGCTGACTCGCACTACATCCTGTTCAATAATTGGCCCGGCGTCTAAATCTGTAGTTGCATAATGGGCGGTAGCACCGATAATTTTCACGCCCCGTTCAAAAGCGCGGTGGTAAGGATTTGCACCAATAAATGCAGGTAAAAAAGAATGATGAATATTAATAATTTGCGGAAATTTAGTAATAAAATCTTCGCTGACAATTTGCATATATTTTGCCAATACAACTAAATCAATGTTGTACTGTTGCAGTAATTCTAATTGCTTAATTTCCTGCTCTGCTTTGTTTTCTTTGGTAATGGGAATATAGTGATAATCAATGCCAAATTGCTCGGCTATTGGTTGTAAACTCTTGTGGTTACTAATAATTAAAGGAATTTCCGCGATAAACTCCTTCGCCCGGTGTCGCCAAATTAAATCAAATAAACAATGGTCTTGACGACTCACCCAAATAGCAATTCGGGGTATAGTATCAGAAAAATGTAGTTCCCACTTAGCGCCCAAAGGTTGAGCGATCGCATTAAATGCCGGGCCGATTAAATCTCGTGGTAAATTAAACCCTGCTAATTGCCATTCAATCCGCGTGAGAAACAACCCCGCCGCAAAATCTGTATGCTGATCGGCATGGATAATATTGCCACCATTCGAGTAGATAAAATTAGCAATTTTTGCCACCAACCCCCGTTGATCGGGACAAGAAATTAGCAATGTGGCTGTTGGATTAGTCATGGGGCATTGAGCATTGGGCATTGGGCATTTGTCACTTGTTAAGAAGCGAACCGTCAACAGTCAACAGTCAACAGTCAACCGTCAACATCAATTATTTACCAGTTGGAGTTGGAGTTGGTTTATCGCTATTATTTTTAGGTTGTTGCCATTCTGATAATTCGCGATTTACGGCATTTTCAAAGTCTTTTGATACCAACAGCACATCTATATTACCATCGGGTTTAACCGTTGGATTAGCTTGGACGTATAAGGAACTACCATTAGGGTTAAGCTTTCCTAACAATAATTGCTGATTTTGTTGATTCTTCAGCTTGATGTTAATCGTGGCTTGGGGTTGATCTAAACCGAATTCAGCTTTTTGGCTGGGTGGGATAGATAAAATGCGATCGCTTTTTCCTTTAACTAACAAATCCATCAAATAAGAAACAATAGCATCATTCGCCGGCTCTGACACAGGCGATTTCAACAACCACTTTGGCTGGTTTCCTTGAGGATTGCGTTCTAAAGACAAACTCAGCTTTTGAGTTGTCACCGTCAAAGATTGCACATCATCAGCAGTAAACGAGAAAATTTGCTGCTGTTTCTCCTTCACCTCTTCCCGCTGAGTTCCCCCACGAATCTCATAAAAATAAACAAACGTACCCAAACCCAGCGCCAGCAATAGCAATATTAAAGTCGTTCGCGAAAATTTCATTTTTAGTTAGTTGTCAATTCTCAGTTGTCACAATCAACCGTCAACAATCAACCCTCTACCTCCTCCGCCACCAAATCACCGCAGCGCCTACCAACCCAAGCAAGGGTAAAAGTAGCAGCGATGATAATGCTAAAACACCAGCTTGGACAGCGTTGATGTTCAAGCGGCGGTTTTTGGCTTCTTTGGGACGAATGGATAAAGGTTGTTTATCTTCTTGTTGACTTAGCCAAGTGACTGAATTCAAGAAGACATCACCGTTAAGTTGCTGTTGAAATAAGCCATCTTTGACAAATTCCGAATTACCAAAAACTACTAATCTGGATTCCGTTGCAGTTTGTTCTGGTTGTTTGTCGGTTGGCGGTGCAGAATTAGCGGGACTTGGTGAAATTATCGGACTAGGACTAGCCTGACTGGCTGTAGTTGGTGATGGTAATGCAGCAGGTGAAGGTGAAGGTGAAGGTGTTACTTGTCCTTGAGTTGTGGGTGATGGTAAAGGTGAAGGTGTTGGACTAGGTTGAGCTTGAGTTGTTGACGCGGCGGAAATTTTCTTTTTCAACGCTACGCCTAAAGTTAACGGCCCTTTTAAATCTTTATCGGCGTTAAACTCTAATTTTTCACTCTTCAGGTCGCTTTCTGCCCAACTATCAGGATAAGGTTTAGTCCGCAGTAAAGGTGTAGATTCAATTCCCGGTACTGGCGTGACTTCTATTGGTCTGGCTAACTGATAAAAAGAAATACCATTGGCGAAATCTTTGGTAATTGGATGTTGTCCGTATTCGGTAACGATGGAAATTGCTGGGCCAATTTCCGCATTTCTTTTTGATAAATCCACAGCTAAGCGATTATCCAGACGTACACCCCAATCTTTGAGTAAGTTATCAAGTTTGGGTTCTGTACCTAAGTCAATCATCAGCATTAAATTACCGCCACGATTGAGGTAATCTTGTAAAGCTTTAACTTCACTGTCAAATAATCCGCGTTCTGGCCCAGCGACTACTACAGCCGTTGCATCATCGGGAACTTTGGGCTGTTCGGCTAAATTTAAAGGTGCGGTGATGAAATTTTTATCAGTTAATTCCTGAACCGCTTGAGACATTGCATCTGGTGCGGCTGTTATTTGATGTTCGCCATGACCTTGGAGAAAGTAAACTTTAGCTGAGTTAGCTGTAGTAATTTGCTGCAAGCGATTAGTTAATCTAACTTCTGAGAGTCTATCTCTCTCATTCACTACTTGCACTAACTGTCTTTTATCTTGATATTCTAAATAAATTTCTCCGTTATCTTTATAACCAAATTGTCTAGCTAATCCCGGTCTCGCATCGGGATCGACATATTCAAATTGAAACTTAGAATTTTGCCGCCGATAATTTTCTAATAAATCTCGGTCTTGGGGATTTTGGGTTTTATCAAAAATCCAGACTTTTACAGGTTGTGCCAGATTATTGACTAATTCCCGCGATTGGGGGGCTAGGGTAAATAATTGGGTTTCGGTAAAATCTGCCCGGTAATGGTAGCGAGTACCTAAGAAGTTAATTAATCCCAAAATTACTAATACTGCCATAGTGGCAACTAAAGCATTAGTACCAGCTTGGGTGGAACGTCGCCCCCACCATTTACTTTCTTGGCTTTGCAAAATTACCCATAAGCCAATAATTACTAATCCAGTAATCAAAAATCCTAAGGAAATTGGCCCCCATCTTGATGCAACTAATCCCGAAGTTAAACCTGCAACCAGGAAAAAAGGGCCTAGCCAAAATAGATATTTCCAAAGTTTCTTTTTAGCGACGATTTTCATTTTGTGTCAGTTGTCGGTTGTCAGTTGTCAGTAGGGGCGGGTTTATTAAGATCATCATTGATCGGCAAAGATATTCGTGAACCCGCCCATACAGTTGTCAGTTATCAGTTGTCAGTAGGAGCGGGTTTATGGGAGATCGTCATGGATATTTGAGGATATTTGTGAACCCGCCCGTACAGTTGTCAGTCGATTTTTATTGTAGGAATTGCTTACCAAAACCCCATAATTTATGGACTTCCAGAAAATAAATTATCCAATTTCTTAGAGAAGATATTTTTATTTTTCACCCCTGCACCCTGCCCCCTGCCCCTCTGCCTACACAGTGATAGTATATTTTTTTAGTTGGAAGTCCTTATGACGAATCACCAATGACAAATAACCAATGACTATCAACTATTGCCGCTGAAAGCGCAATGTATCAATGGATTGTGATGTCAAAAAGACACCGAGAAATATGTAAGTCGCAAATAACAGGATGGCGCTGGTGTCAAAGATGCCCTGAATCAGTGTATTAAAATGCTTGAGTAAGGAAATATAGCTTAAAGCTTCGCCAATAAAACCAGGCAGAGCTTTAGAAATTAAATCAACAAACAACAGCAATAAAATCACTGCAAAGGTGAGTACGGCAGAGATAATTGTACTGTCTGTTAAGGAAGAAATAAACATTCCTAACGATAAGATTGCGGCTGCTAGCAAGATTAAGCCTAAATGACCCAACAATAAAATTGTGGGTGACATGGGTGGATTTGATTGACTAATGACGAAAACTTCCAGTGCAATTAAAGGCACAATCATGGTGATGAAGAAAGTTAGCACGCCTAATAATTTACCGACAGCAACCGCCCAGTTTGTGATTGGTGACGTAGCTAATAGTTCTAAAGTGCCCCGTTTGCGTTCTTCTGCATATAACCCCATTGAAAGAATCGGCAAAACAAATAATAATAGCCAGCCCATGCGGTCTAAAAATGCGCGGACAAATTCATAAGGTACATCAATTGGTGGTAGTTGTACGCCTATTTGTTGCCCTTGTAAATCTATGGCGGCTACAGTTGCTAAAATTCCATCTGGTGCTGGTGCTAGCAAAAGCATGATTAAGAACAACCCAGATAAAAACCAGAATATGCCAGCAATTACATAAGCTAGGGGCGAGACAAAGTAACTCTGCAATTCCCGGCGATAAATAGCAATAATATTACTCAGTACTATACCCATTTACGCGGCTTCTCCTTCTGTGGTTGCTGAATCTTCTAGAGACTCTAGATTCTTTTCGGCTGTGGTTAGTTGCAAGAACACATCTTCTAAGGTAGCGCTGACACGCCGCATTTCATGCAAAGCAAATCCGGAACGCACTAATGTTGTGGCAATATCTTTTCCGGGTTCGGTTCCTGGTTGCGATATCACCCGCAAATAAGCGCGGTTTTCTGGCGCTGGGTGATGACTTCCCACTGTCGGAATTGATTCTACCAGACTGACACCGGATATATTTTGCAGGACTTGTTTTGCTAGGGCTGGTTCTCCCTCAATTTCTATTTCATATCCTGAGCCACCTGTCAACTGTGTCATAAGATTTTCTGGTGTGTTGGTGGCGACTACTTTACCGCGATTAATAATGGCAACGCGGCTACAGGTCATGCTAACTTCAGGAAGAATGTGGGTAGATAAAATGATGGTATGGGTGCCGGCCAGACTTTTAATTAAATTCCGCACTTCTATAATTTGCCGGGGGTCTAGTCCTACGGTGGGTTCATCTAAAATAATTGCTGGCGGATCGTGGACGATCGCCTGAGCAATTCCTACCCGTTGCCGATATCCTTTAGAAAGCTTGCGGATAATGACTTTGCGCTTCTCGTCTAAATTACACCGCGCGATCGCAGCTTGCACTTTACTATGGCGATCGCCTGCGGATACTCCCTTAATTCTCGCCACAAAATGCAAAAATCCCTCCACCGTCATATCGGGATATAAAGGCGGCGTTTCCGGTAAATAACCAATTCGTTGACGCACAGCTAAAGAATTCTCATGCACATCAAAGCCTGCTATCTTCGCCGTCCCCTTAGTTGCCGGTAAATAGCCAGCTAAAATGCGCATAGTCGTAGTTTTACCAGCGCCATTAGGGCCTAAAAACCCTAGAATCTCCCCAGGTTCGACATTAAAAGTCACATCATTAATCGCTGGGGTAGAACCGTATATTTTACTCAGATGCTCAACTTCAATCATCGGTCTAAGGCGATCGCATTTTTAGAGAATACCCAACAATATTAGATCACCATGTTTTGATTGCAAGCATTAATCAGGCAAAAGAAACGGAGTTAGGCGGTAACTTAAGGAAATCAGAAATAAAAAATTCCCATACCCAATGCCCCATGCCCCATGCCTTAATCTTAAAAAACCAATCCTGTTACAGTAGACGTACTCATTCCTAGAGAACTTTGACTCATTTGTGACCAACGAGATCTGGTTGTCTATCAACGAGAACTCATCCATAGAGAACCTCAACTCATTTGTGACCAACGAGATCGGGTTGTCTATCAACGAGAACTCATCCATAGAGAACCTCAACTCATTTGTGACCAACGAGATCTAGTTGTCTATCAACAAGAACTCATTCATAGAGAACCTCAACTCATTTGTGAATAACGTGTTTTTATTCGGACACAATTATTTCCAGCTAATCCCTAGAGTAAAATATTTGATAAAAGCGATACAAGGTTGCGGTAGATGCTCAAGCGGCTTTGGCGATGGCTCAAAAGCTTATTTAGGCAAATATTTGGTAGAAAACAGCCTATTTCTCCGCCATTGGCAGCGCAGGAAACTGGAGAAATACGCAACGAATTGACAGATGCGGAGTATGAATCGTTATTTATCCAGTTGTTAGCGGGAGTTCATGAGGAAGGCTGGAGTCGGGGACGGGTAAAAGCTTTTTTGGATGGTAAGCGCATCAATCAGGCGCATTTGTTGGAGTGGTTGCGTGGGTTTGGTGATAGGTTACTAGCTTCACCGACAGCGAATGATGAGTTAGCAAGGCGGATAATAAAGCTGGGTGAGTTGGGTGTTGGAGAAGTTAGTGATTTTGCTGATGATATTGGTAGGCGGTTGTTGAGGCGGGAGGAAGAAACAAACCGCAGAGGCGCAGAGGACGCGGAGGAAGAAGGAGAGAAAAATATTACAGATGATGCGGAAGCTTGGTTAGATCAAGGTAATGAACAATTTGAGGCGGGAGATTTTGCAGGTGCGATCGCATCATATGACAACGCGCTCAAAATTAAACCAGATTACCATGAAGCTTGGAAAAATCGGGGCATTGCGTTGAATTGGTTACAACAATATGAACAAGCAATATTATCCTGCGATAATGCCCTGAAAATTAAACCTGATGATCATGAAGCTTGGATACAACGAGGCTTTGCCCTGCGCCAATTAGGAAAATACGAAGAAGCAATATTATCCTGTGACAACGCACTCAAAATTAAACCAGATTACTATGAAGCTTGGAAAAATCGGGGCATTGCGTTGAATTGGTTACAACGATATGAACAAGCAATATTATCCTGCGGCAATGCCCTGAACATTAAACCCGATGACAGTGAGGCTTGGACACATCAGGGCTTTGCCCTGCGCCAATTAGGAAAATACGAAGAAGCAATATTATCCTGTGACAACGCGCTCAAAATTAAACCAGATTACCATGAAGCTTGGAAAAATCGGGGCATTGCGTTGAATTGGTTACAACGATATGAACAAGCAATATTATCCTGCGGCAATGCCCTGAACATTAAACCCGATGACAGTGAGGCTTGGACACATCAGGGCTTTGCCCTATGTCAATTAGAAAAATACGAAGAAGCAATATTATCCTGTGACAACGCGCTCAAAATTAAACCAGACGAACACGAAGCATGGATACATCGGGGTTTAGCAGTCAGAAATTCAGTTAGTTTTAACCAATTTTTGGCTTTCTCTAGTGCTATTGCTAAAATAAATCCTCATCTTAACCAGCGTGGCTATCAAGGAGAATTGATAAGCTATAAAGAAGGATTAAAATATTGCCATCAACATACTCACCCAGAAAGCTGGGGAAAATTGCATCAAGCGATAGGTAATGCTCACTATTTCCGAGGAAGAGGAGATTCTCACCCCCGTAGCTATTGGTACAAAGCTGTTAAAAGCTACAATGAGGCACTACAAACCCTCACAGCAGAAGATTTTCCTGAGTTGCATCTAAAAATTTTACAGAATTTAATTCACGTTCAGTTGGATTTGGGAGAAACGGCTAAAGCTGAAGAACTCCAACGAAGAGGAACAGATTTATTACGGCGCTTGCTGGATGAGTGCAAAAGTTCTGAAAAGAAAAAGCAGTTAGCTTTAAAGTTTGCAGGCTTTCAGCAGTTAACTGTTGACTTAGCAATACAGTCAGAAAACTTTTGCACAGCATTGGAATTAGCAGAACAGGGAAAAAATGCTTGCTTGTCTTGGCTACTGGCTGGATGGAGTGATGATTCCCCCAAATGGGAGGAGATGAAACAATTACTCAATCCCCATACTGCTATAGTTTATTGGCATCTCAGCCCAGCCGCCTTACATACTTTTATCCTCAAACACAACACCCCATCACCCATTGTTTTAAGAGAAACGCTTCTCACTCCAGCGCAACGCCTATATAACTTTGAAACCTGGGTGAAAACTTGGAATGAAGAATACGCCAATTTTCGCAAAGGTAAAGACAAGCAAAGTCAAGACGCAAAAACTTGGCGCGACAATTTACCCGCCATGCTTGATGAACTGGGTAAAATTCTCGATATCAACGCTATTGTTTCTCAACTCTCAGATATTACCCAGCTAATTCTCATTCCTCACCGCGACTTACACCGCTTTCCTCTTCATGCGCTGTTTCCCCCACAATTCACTATCAGCTATTTACCCAGCATTCAATTAGGCTTAATCTCCCAAACCCACAACGAAAATCAGCTAAGTAATCAGCATCAGTTACTCAGTATCGAACATCCCGAAAACCCATATCCAACACTAGAATTCGCACAAGTTGAATCAGAAGCAATTTGTCGCATCTTTCCCCACAACACCCGCAAGCGTTCTGAGGAAGCAACAAAAGCAGCGGTAATCAATGCTTTACCTCAAGGCTACGGTATTTTACACTTTACCGGACATGGCGAATACAATTTCCACAATCCAGCTTTATCGCACTTAGCCTTAGCCGATGAAGATAAACTAAAGCTGACAGATATCCGCGATTATGATTTGCACAGCTACCAACTCGTGTGTTTAGCTGCTTGCGAAACAGCGATTACAGGTAATTACACCATCACCACTGAATATGTCGGACTTGTCAGTGGTTTTATGAGTTGCGGTGTAGCTTCCGTTGTCAGTACTCTGTGGACTGTGGAATCAGCCGCGAGTGCTTTGGTGATGATTCAGTTTTACCAACAGTTGCAACAAGGTAAATCAAAGGTGGTAGCTTTAGCTGAGGCTACCCAATGGCTGCGAAATGTCACCAACGGCGAACTAGCACAATGGTATGCAGAGGAAATTGCAAAACTTCCAGAAAATGAAGTGATTTTGCGCCGTTTTTTGTTAAATCATTTAAATAACATTAAAAATCAACCAGAAACTTGCAATAAACCCTATAATCACCCATACTTCTGGGCCGCTTTTACAATTACTGGTATCTTTTCCTCATGCAACCACTAGAAGCTTTTGAACTCAAAGCCTTTATCTTGGCACTATCCCAACTTGATGCACCATTACCAAATACTGTACAAGCTAAGGTAAATAAAATTACAGTTACTGGGGATATTAGTAAACTATATGCGATCGCCACTAGTTATCCACCCCTAGCCATAGCATACGACCAAGCCGGGGAACAGTTGAGTGCGATCGCTCAATTTCGCAGTAAAGGCGTTAGTAGTACTCCTGAATATAACCCCGAACCTCTCAACACAGAAATCGACAATGCAGCTAGAGATATTCAAGCAGAATTGGTAATTTTAGAAGAAAAAATTAATCATAATCAACTAGCAGATGCATCTATTCAAATATTTAATCATTCTAATTCCGTGCAAAAAGCTAAAGATTTTTTCAAAGCCATTCTTGCTAATTAAATATTTGCCAATTCCGCAAATTGCAAGTTAATAAAATTAACAGCTATGGGCACAATATTGTTGTGCCCTTATAATCATCCATACACCAATTTAAAATTATTTATATGCAACAACAATATGAATTAATTTACCCAACAATTGATTTATTTGTATATAACCTCAAAGAAGGTTTAGGACAAAACGAACAACAAATCAAAGACAATCGTCAACTATTTTGGCAAAAAATCTATGGCGATAACTTAACAGATGCTCAACTAGAAACATTAGAACAAGCAGAAACCGATAGTTCCGATTATCATGAATTATTTAGTAATCCCAACTTTCTCAAGTTTAAATCACCCCTAGATGGTTATTATTACCCCGTGCAATTGGGAGACACTTATGGGCTGCAAGTAGACTGTACAGCCAATTACATCAAAGATTATGAATCTAAACCCCAACCTATCACCTGTTTATCAAAAGTACAAACAGAAATCTTCTCACAAATCAATCAACAAGCAGGTAAAATTGGACAAAGTTGGTTTATTTGGGGTCAATTAGCCATAGATAATCAAGACCCAGAAGCTACTGCTCAAGCTTGTTATGAACAATTAATATTAGACTCGCAGCAAAATTGGCAAGATGATTTTCGAGGTAAAGGAGAATTTTTTGGTGGAACTATCTTTGAACTATGGCGGCTACCTTCAAACGCGCAGCAAAGCGAAGGTTATCACATCTTAATCTGTCTATTTCCCAATCAAACGAAAACATCCGCTATCCAAGATGTCAATAAAAAGCTTTATCCCCAAGTAATGCAGTTATTGCGATACCGAAATAAAATTATTTGGGCATACAATCAAAGTCGCCAGATTAAAACTAATTTAAAAACAGTATATAAATCAGCCCAAAATATAATTAGTCAATTAAACACCGAATCTAAAAAAGCAGAAATTAATATTATTACTTTACAAAATATCCTCAAACAAACCCCAGATATTCTGTTAAAATATACTAATAACCTAACTTATCTAGATGACTACTACCGGACTGTTAACATTAACATCGGTAATTATGAAAAACGCTGTCAAAAGCTAGAAGAAATATTAAATAATAGCGATTGGCAATTTTTGCAAACATTCCATGATTTTGCTAAAGAGAAATTTCTCGAACAAATTACCACAGACCAAGCTAACTACAGCCCAGGATTAACTTTAGTCGAGAATTACATCAAGACGATTCAGGGGATAATTGACTTAGAGCAGAGCAAAAGCGATCGCACTCTCAACACTACCATTGCGATCGCAGGTATTGGTCTAGCAACAAGTCAAATCGCCTCTGCTGTCATTTTAGTAGAAGTCCCTGCCAACAAAAACCCCACCGCTTACCGCCTCGAAGCCTTCATCTGGAGTTTGGTTATAGGAGCGTTGTTTGCGTTCATCACATATAAATTACTTCAACTCCGTCGCCGGTAACAACAATTCGTCATCACCTTTGGCAAGCCGCGTCTCAGCAATTACAAAACTTTTATTACTCAAAGCCTGACTATTATTACTGAGTAAATATCAAAGACTTGATTTTTACTGCACGAACCTATATAGTTCTTCCCATCTTTCGCCGCTAAATTACTGGAAGTACCAATGCGGTAGCTCACCATGTCTCAACGCACAATCCAAAGCATATATACTGATGGCGCTTGCACGGGAAATCCCGGCCCTGGGGGTTGGGGTGTCGTCGTTTATTTCAGTGATGGCTCAATTCACGAGTTAGGCGGTGCATCATCCCACACCACTAACAATAAAATGGAAATGCAAGCTGCGATCGCAGCTCTCCAATTTCTACAAACATCTGGACAACAACAACCCATCACCCTTTATACCGACAGCGAATACCTCATCAAATCCGTTACTCAGTGGATCAAAGGTTGGAAAAAGAAAGGTTGGAAAAAGTCCGATGGTAAACCCGTGCAAAACCAAGACCTTTTAGAAACTTTGGACGAACTCAATAGTTATATAGTAAAGTGGGAATATGTTAGGGGTCATTCTGGTAACGTAGGTAACGAGCGGTGCGATGTCATTGCTCGTAGTTTTGCTAATGGCAAAGTTCCATCACTTACACAATCATCCCTGACAAATTCCCACCAAGCTTTAGCACAATTAAATCAAATAAATGTAGCAAAAGTAACTGAATCTCCAACAACCTTGACAATAATTGAGACAAACAACTCAGAAATCAGTTCCGGAACACATCTAACCACTATGGAGCCAACTATCACAAACTCTTCTACCTCAATTGATGATAAGCCACCAGAACTGAGAGTGGCACAAATGCGCGCTCTGGTGGAAACATTACGTATTGCCGACGAAATTGCCACTAAAGGTTACTTAATCACTAGTTCGGAACTTGCCGATCTCATGGATGTTCACGCTAGCGCTGTTACCAGTCGCGGAGATCAATGGCGCTGGCGCAACTGGATAGTTTCACGAGTCAGACGTGAAGGTAATCAAATTCTCTGGGAACTAGAACGCGGCGATCGAGTAGGAGGTGAAGAAGATTAGTTAAAAGGAGCAGGGAAGAGGCAAGGGGGCAGGGGGCAGGGAGCAAGGGCGAAGAAGCTTTCTGATGCCCAATGCCCAATGCCCTAAACCCCATTACTATACTTTCTCCCGCGCCATTCTTTAGGCTGGCGGAATGCAGAGAGGAAAATTCGCAGCACTGCTAGAGGATCGGCTAAAGGTGAAAGCCAAAATAACCAGCCACCTTTAGCTGTTTTGCGATCGTATGAGGGAGCGATCGCCAATAACATTGCAAAGCGGATCGCGAGCAAAAATACATTTAGTCCCAATAAAACTAGAATCGGAAGCTCAGCAAGTTGGGGGGTAAGCAAACCATAACTCAGTAAAATTAGTAAGGGTAAACCTTGCACTGCTGAGAGTAACCACAAATCTCCCCAAATCTGAGCGCGAGGTGATGCATCTTTGAGGTCGAGGCTGCGTCCCCATTCTTTCCATGTCTCAACTGCACCCTCATACATCCGTACTTTTAGCACCTTCGCCCCATCTAAAAAACCCACCTTAAATCCTTGCGCAGCAATGTAACGAGCTAAGGTCACATCATCGCAAAAAGAGCTACTTGCACTTGTATAACCATTTACCGCAGATAGCACAGAACGCCGACATAAAAAGCACTGACCATTTGCCATTACCCGTTCTGGCTGTTCTGTGTTGACACCGGCTGGGTCAAATCGATACAGCAAAGTCATCAACAAAGCCGGTTGTAGCCAACATTCCCCTGGATACTTCAGAATAAATTGAGGTGACAAAGATACCAAATCATAGCCTTCTGTTTGGGCTGTCTGTACTAAACCTGCAATTAAACCAGGATGGGGTAAAGTATCTGCATCCATCCCTAAAAACCACTCACTATCTGGGGAAATCTGCAAAAAGCCATTATGTAAAGCCCAAGGACGACCCACCCATCCAGCGGGTAAGGGGTCATCTGTAAATACGCGAAAGCGAGGATCTTTTTGTTGTGCAGCCTTTACCAAATCAGGTGTACCATCTTGCGACCTGCTGTCTACAACAATTGCTTCCCGCATTTCATAACTTTGCTGGCTTAAGCCTTGCAAAAGTGGGCTAATCCGCAAAGCTTCATTTAATGTTGGCACCACCACGCTGACACTACCTAAAATTTCCGGTGTCGGTTGTTGGGGTTGAATCGGCCGTTGGCGTGTTGGCCCCTTAAATAGCCTGGAAAGTAAAATCGCTGTTGCTGGTATTTGCAGTAATAGTAATAAAAGCGATAAGCTGCTAGCTAATATCAAAGCATCATCCACTGTAATAAAAATATTATTTTCTTGAATTGGGCATTGGGCATTGGGCATTGGGCATTGGGCAATTATTATTTGTCCCTAGTCCCGTTCGGCTTCGCTCAGCCTAGCCCCTAGCCCCTAACCCCTACTTCAAAGCCACCTTGACTTTTGCTACGGAAATTTCCCCAGTTCCAGCATCGACAGCTACAGCTTGTCCATTTGTACCTTGCCACCACAGTGCAACAGCAGGAGCCACACCTAGCAACAAACCCAGTAATACAGGGATAGAGAAGCCAGCAGCCAAACTCATAACAGTAGCGAAACCAAAGTTGCTTAAGTAAACTATCAAAGGTAAATTGAGCTGCGATCGCTCTAATTTAATAGGGTTATTTTTCCACAACAATGCAGCCACAGTCATAAATACTGATCCGGTACCCATCCAGCCAGCAAAATTTTGATAAGGCATACCAAAGAAAGCACCAGGCTGTTGCCAATACCAGAAGGGGAGGGATGTTTGACTCATCGCTGGGTCAAGTACAAAATCCCAAGAAGTTAATAATAAAGCACCTAGGGCGATCGCACCTACATGACGCCATAAGCTGGGTTTTTTGTCTACTTCTAAACCAGCACGGGCCAAGAGGTAAGAAACACATCCCACGTAAAACCACGACAAAGGAATTGTAAACGGAACTAAACCAGCAATTTTATAGCCCAGTCCACTTAGATAACTATAGTGACCAAAAGGAAAGCCAGTGCTGGTTCCCGACAGTTCACTTCCTAAGGAGATAAACACTGAGGGTAGCATAAATGCCAAAGCGCGACCCAATCCCAAAGTCCGGTAGGCATACAAAAATACAGCCGTCGCACCCAAAATCATATAAACCACACCGCCTCCAGCCATACTCCACTGCATGGCGGTTTGTCCAACCTCAGTCAGGTTCATAATGATTTCCGCATTTGGCACGACTAGTAGTATACCTACAAGTCCAAATACCATCGACACGATATGACCAATCAGGCATACGCGCTCAGCAATAACAAGTTGTCTCATGATCATTCCTTAACAAGATGTGACACTCGGCTACTCGGCTGCTAACAGTTTACAAATGTTTAAGAAAAAATTTAACTAGTTATCTACAAATTCTCTGTAAACTTGTTGAACTGTTTCGCCAAGAGCATAATCAACGATTGCAAGAACCTAGAAAATATAAGATGATAAAGTAATAGTCTAAGGCATGAAATGAAAAATCTATACCTCTGACTCAGACCTGACAAAACGCAGCCATCAGCTCCTAGCTATAGTAAAATCAAGTCCTAGCATCAAGGAGCAAATATACAGGTCATAAGGGTTATGTATAAAAAACATTGAACAACCCCATTCACTAATGCCTTTATTTACCCTATATAGTTGGGGAATCACAGTTTAAATTGCTACAAAAATCTAACCCATGTCGATTTGGCAACGCATTCCTTGGGTTTCTCTCACACTGCTACTACTAAGCTACACTACCCTAGGCTGGGTAATATCCGAGACAAAAGCCCCTTTATTTGTCTGGGGAATTACTGTACTTGCTATCTTGCTGTTTGTAGGCAGTTTAACTGTCCCTTGGACGCGGATGACACAAGTATCTAGTACCGTTTTTAAATCAAGTACTAGGACTTTTTTGTTTTCAGTTTTTGCAGCTTTCTTATTTTTTGTAATGCTTGCTTGGTTTCGGATGTTTCTTGACGCCTTGCTAATTGTAGCAGCCGCCATTTTAGCGAGAATAGACTTTCAAGCCGCGGGTTTTAAGGAAGGACAAGCTTTTTGGATTACATCTGCACTTTCATTAGCTGGTGTAGGCTTAGGTGCAATAATGCAAATGCTATTTCTGGGCTACTTCTTTATCGGTTAATTTGGCTTTGCTTCTTCAAAACCAAAAAATAGGGTGGTATTGTCCACCCCATTTTTTAGCTATTTTTTAGCTAGCAGCTGACTCAGCCGCAGCAGGTGCGTAAACACTAACTTTTTTACGAGTTTTACCCTTTCTTTCAAAGGTAACAACACCGTCGATTAAAGCAAATAAAGTGTCATCACTACCAATACCAACATTGTTACCTGGGTGAAATTTGGTACCGCGCTGACGCACAAGAATATTTCCTGCGCGCACAACTTGACCGCCATAGCGTTTTACACCTAGACGTTGAGCGTTAGAGTCACGACCGTTACGTGTACTACCTGTTCCTTTCTTATGAGCCATAATTTCCTTTTTTGACCTATCTTTTATTGATTATTCAGCAGCAGTTTCTTCAGGGGAAGCTTCAGCGGTTGCTACTTCTTCCACAGCTAGGACTGAACCATTGAGGTTAATAGAATTAATCAACAGTCTAGTGATTTCCTGGCGATGTCCGCGTTTTTTGCGGGTTTTCTTCTTTGGCTTCATCTTGTATACCAGGACTTTACGACCTCTCAAATGCCGTAACACAGTCCCTTCTACAGTCGCCCCTGCAACTAGCGGCTGTCCAATGTTGACTTCGCCGTCGTGCTGTATTAATAAGACCTTGTCTATTGTAACTTTCTCATCTGGTTGAGCAGTCAATAGCTCAATATCGTAAAAGCGACCAGCTTCAACTTTTATTTGTTTGCCGCCAGTTTCAATAATTGCGTAAGTCATGAAATTGTCCTTGAGGTTGCCGTACAGGTAGCTGGCCTTGCTTACTTTGGGATAAGCGGTTTTTACGCTTTTGCCAGCTTTTGCGGTATGTCTACCTGATCCGAGCAGGAATAAGACAGACAATCTAAAATCATATTGGATTAACTGCTATGGAGTCAACACCAAATAGCAGTTTAATTGTGAAAAGTCTTAACGATCAAGGACTGCGGGCGATCGCAATTGAGATTGACAAAAATTTTTGCTTGTTTAACGAAATGGATATCTTTGCTGATGTAGATAACTAAGACACAGAACAGCACCGAAAAGTCTGAGCAGCAGATCTCGTTGCTCAGATTTTCTCTATTTCTCCTGTGGTAGCGGTACAAACAAGGGAGAACTTTCGCTAAACTTTGCAAAAATTTAAAATAATTAAATTTTCTCGACTAATTGAGCATTGCGATCGCATATAAAAATTATTAAATAAATAATGGGGCTGCCATTTGCCTGAATTTTTTCTAAAATTAACGATATTAGCTCATATTTAATGTTTAAGAATGAAAAGAATAGAAGTTGAACACAGAACAATTCTCATTGGTTTAGCAGGTAGTCACGGCTATGGATTAAACCGTCCTGATTCGGATTTTGACTACCGAGGAATTTTTATCGCTCCTAAAAGGTATTATTTGGGATTCGACCGCATAGAACAAAAAGAAAATGGTTGGGATGAACCGGGAATTTTTTCTTTTTTAGATAACAATAAAGATACGGTTATTTATGAATTAAGGAAAATTATTCAGCTATTAGCTGGAGCTAATCCTAATGTTTTAGAATTACTTTGGTTAAATAATTATCCTGTATTAACTGAAATTGGGCAACAATTAATTAAACATAAACAGCTATTTTTAAGTAAGAAAGTTAAACATACTTATTCAGGTTATGCTTTTGCACAAATTAAAAAGATGGAAACCCATCGTAAATGGTTATTAAACCCTCCACAAAAGAAACCACTACCATCAGATTTTGGTATAGAAGATGAATTACCACTAATTAAAGACGATCTCAATGCTTTTTTGGAGTATCTTTATCTGTTAATTCGCGGAAGAATTGAATTTCTAGAAGAAGCCGAACAATTATATAAACTGTTGACAGCAGATATTGATTTTAAAGGAGTACTCAAACAATACACCCTACCTGAAGAAACACTAGAATATACACAAAAGCTAACTAATAGCCGCAAAGATTTTATTCGCTTACTCCAAAAGAGTCAAAATTATCAGGTAGCTTTAAGAGAATGGAAAGCTTACCTATCATGGCAAGAAAATAGAAATCCAGCTAGAGCCGAAATGGAAAGAAAGTCTGGTTTCGATCTAAAACATGGTATGCATTGCATTAGACTTTTACGTAGCGGTATCGAAATTTTACAACAAGGAGAAATTACTGTTGATAGACGAATAGCTGGTGATGCAGATGATTTAAAAGCTATTCTTCAAGGTACATATTCTTACGAGCAGGTGATGCAAATGGCAGAAGAATTAGTTGCTCAAATGGAAAGTGCTTACTCACAGTCAACTCTTCCCCATAAACCTAATTTAGAGAAAATTAACAAGTTGTGTATGGAACTAGTAGAGATGCAAGGATGGTAATTAATTACTGATATATTGCATTAATTCTACAGGGAAGTTGATTACGTAATCAGGACTTCAATTCTGGTTTTTAAAGCACTATAAATATGGCATACAGTATGAGGCAAGATAAAGATAGCACAGTGAAATAATTAATGAGTCTTGCCTTATATCCTATTTTTACGTAATATTTGGGATAAAAATCTCAACAAGAATTAATTTAATTTTTGTACAAAAAAATCTTGCAATGGACTAAAATAAATGTTGAAATACACCAATACTTGCAAATTGGTGTCAAAAAATGGTATGATTTAAGAGTAATTATATCCAACAACTAAAAAATTTATTTATTAATCAAAATAATGGATTTTATTTCATGTTGAGCTAAGTTGAGCATTGCCTCTAACTCAACAATCACCCTAGAGATGATATTTGGCACTGGCTATTTTTTAGTAGGGAGTCCAAGCATGTAAAGTTTGGAGCTATTTAATATCAGTTCTCAAAATAAAAGACAGATTTTGCAGCCTGAGCGATGGTAAAGATTTACTGCGATCGCAGGTTTATCAACAAACGTGAGTAGTAGTTAATTATATTGAATTCTTATTTTCAAATATTTATTGTCTCAATTAAGAGAGTATAAAATACGTCCTACAAGAGATTCAGAATTTAATGAAGCAACGTAAGATACTTCTGACACAATCTATAAAAACAGAGTTTTGGATTTATGCCACCTAATCTAAACCAAGCACAGAAAAGACGTATTCTTATTTAAGTAATTCCACTTAAATAAGATATATAAATTACATCAAAATGCCTTTTTATAACTATGTGCCAGAAAATACGCGGAAATTCATAATTATGACTAGCAACAACTTCATAGTTGAAGCATAATAAATAATCTGAAGTGACAATATTGCCTTCGGTCGGGTGTATACTACTTACTTTCCTACGGCTAATAAATTTGTAAACGTGCTATTTAACTGTCTGTTATATGAGTAACGACATAGATCTGATCAAACGTCTCGGCCCCAGTGCGATGGATCAGATCATGCTTTATCTGGCTTTTAGTGCCATGCGGACTAGTGGGCACAGGCATGGGGCATTTTTGGATGCAGCGGCTACAGCAGCCAAATGCGCAATCTATATGACCTACTTGGAGCAAGGGCAAAACCTGCGAATGACAGGGCATTTGCATCACTTGGAACCGAAGCGGGTCAAAATAATTGTGGAGGAGGTCAGACAAGCCCTGACTGAAGGGAAATTGTTGAAAATGCTGGGTTCTCAAGAGCCTCGCTATTTGATTCAATTGCCTTATGTCTGGATGGAGAAATATCCTTGGCGACCAGGAAAATCGCGCATTCCTGGTACAAGTCTAACAACCGAGGAGAAAAGGCAAATTGAGCAGAAATTACCCAGTAATCTGCCTGATGCCCAATTAATTACCTCTTTTGAGTTTTTAGAGTTAATAGAATTTTTGCATAAGCGATCGCAAGAAGACATGCCCGTTGAGCATCAAATGCCTTTGAGCGAAGCTTTAGCGGAGCATATCAAGCGCCGCCTGCTTTACTCTGGCACGGTAACCCGGATTGATTCTCCTTGGGGTATGCCTTTCTATGCGCTAACTCGTCCTTTCTACGCGCCAGCAGACGACCAAGAGCGCACCTATATCATGGTTGAAGATACTGCAAGGTATTTCCGGCTGATGAAAGATTGGGCAGAACGGCGACCAAATTCCATGCGCGCCCTAGAAGAACTGGACATTCCACCAGAACGCTTTGAGCAAGCGATGGAAGAATTGGATGAAGTACTGCGTGCTTGGGCAGATAGGTATCACCAAGAAGGGGGCATCCCAATGATTTTACAGTTAGCTTTTGGCAAAAAAGAAGACTGATAAATCAACTTCAGGAGCGAGAGCCATTTACGGCCTTTGTCTTTTCGATCGCCCTGCTCCCCCTAGTCTCTAGATGGGAGCCTTAATTGCTACCTAGCTGCTGGAGCCGGTTCCACATTAGGAAGAGGTTCTGTAGCTCTAGGAACTTGCGGAATCACTACAGATGTAGAAGTACTAACGGTATCGCTACCACTAATACAAGTATTTAATGCCTGATTCAGCACTAATTTAAATTCACTCCGCAAGCCAACCACACACTGACCAAAGCGGACGGGTAACAAGCTCCGACCGCAGTAATTGAGAATCTCTAGGTTAGGTGCTTCCTGAGTGGGAATGCGACTAATACCAACTACACAGCTTGCTAACTCCTCAGGGCGTCGTACCTGCCTACAGGTATTGAGAGCGTCAACAGCATTAATTTTTGTCTGCCTGCTAATGGAAACTACGCAGGAAGACAAATCTCGCGGACGTAGCGCGCCAGCACAAGCTTGTGATGCAGCATCCGCATTGACGTTGACGCGCAATAGCTGACCAGCACAAGCGCGGAAATCATTGTTACTATAGGAAGCATTGATAGCCATAGCGGGAACCATCGTTGCCATCCATCCGGCGATCGCTAAAACTGGTGCTGTCACCTTGACTGTTTTAGCAGACAAAATTTTATAGTCAGAACCGCCTTTTCTGCTCATCGATTTTTACTCCTTAAGATTCCCATTCTCCAAACACCCAAGGCTATGCTAACTCAATCAGCGCGATCGCTCCTGTAGTTCTGGGTAATTTTCGCAGCATTTTCGAGCATAACTCAGTAACATAAAATTCTACAAGGGGCGCGGGGCATTTGTGATTTTTCCGCCTCATTACGTCTTTTTGCCAATCAGCTTTTTTCGCCTAAACAGTACTAGATTTAGGGATCGAACCTCTGGCAAGAGGATTTCTCTTGATTCAATGTGCTAATATATTTTGATCGAAGATAAGTAGGCAACATAAAAAGTATTTCTTGTAGGAAATACTACGTGAATCAATCTAGTGATTGAGTAGTCTACGAAACTAGCAAACAAAAAACAATGGGTCTGAGTACCCAGGGGCACTGGGGAGTTTAAGCTTGGAAACTAGTGCTTTAGGAAAGTATCGCTTTGCTTGCTAAAGTGGAAGCGATTACTGTCGGTTGTACCGAACTCAAGCAACTGGTGCAGAAAATACTTTGATTCTGGTGGAATTGATTCTGCTAGAGGAAAGATTTTCATCAAACCACGAATTCCCCGACTTAACGAAACAAATCAGCGATCGCTTTATTTGTTTCGTTGGGGAAGTGTCAAAATAAAATGTCTGGGTAAAGTTGAAACAGGATTAGATTAAGGAAACACATGTCCCGATATAGAGGGCCTCGCCTCAGAATTGTACGTCGCTTAGGTGACTTACCAGGATTAACTCGTAAAAGTGCTAGACGCGCTTATCCCCCTGGTCAGCATGGTCAGAACCGCAAAAAGCGTTCTGAATATGCCATCCGTCTAGAAGAAAAACAAAAGCTGCGCTTAAACTACGGTTTGACCGAAAAGCAATTGTTACGCTATGTACGCAAAGCCAGACGTGTTACTGGCTCTACCGGACAAGTGTTATTACAACTGCTAGAAATGCGCTTAGATAATACCGTTTTTCGCTTGGGTTTAGCTCCAACTATTCCCGCAGCGCGTCAGTTGGTAAATCACGGTCATATCACTGTCAATGGACGTGTAGTTAATATTGCTAGCTATCAGTGCCGTGCTGGCGAAGAAATTGCTGTCAGAAATAAAGAAGCATCCCGAAAGTTGGTAGAAACCAACCTCCAATATCCTGGCTTAGCCAACCTTCCCAGTCATCTGGAGTTTGATAAAACCAAACTGGTTGGTAAAGTTAACGGTGTTATTGAAAGAGAATGGGTGGCGCTACAGGTTAACGAACTGCTGGTTGTGGAATACTACTCCCGCCAAGCGTAATAGTCATTTGTCTTTGGTCATTTGTCCTGAGTTATTTGCAAAGGACAAATGACTATTGACTAGCCGCCAATTTGTGACATAGTACGAGTATAAGTACCCACAGCGCCTGATTCCCGCTGTTTAAAGTTAATTTCAGGCTTAATTCCTAATAATTGTCTGACTTGCTCTTGTAATTGTGCGGTGCTAATACCAGCCCGGAGAGCAGTTTTTAAATCAATTTGACCAGTTTCATTTAACAAACAAGGACGCAGCCAACCGTCTGCACTCAAGCGCATTCGGTTACAGCGATCGCAAAAACACTCGGACATCTGACTGATGAATCCCAATGTTCCTTTCGCTCCAGGAATTTGAAACACATCAGCAGGGCCAGCCCCACGAACTTGCGATTCTGTCAAGCCCCAGCGATCGCGGATTTGTTGCCGTAATTCAGCAGAAGAAACCCATCCGCGATCGCCAAATAATTGCCAGTTCCCAATTGGCATAAACTCAATAAATCGGATATGCCAATTGCGCTCAAGAGTCAGCGCAGCTAAATTCAAGACTTCATGGTCATTTACCCCAGGAATCACCACTACATTTAGCTTCAAGGGGTCAAAACCAACACTATGAGCAGCTTGAATACCCTGCCAAACTTGCTCCCACTTTCCCCGTCCGCGATTCCCGATAATGTGGTCAAAAATTTCTGGTTCTAGGGAATCGAGGCTAATATTAATGCGCCGCAAACCAGCATCGTAGAGATTTTGGGCGATGGGGGCGAGGAGAAAGCCGTTTGTTGTCATCGACAAATCTTGGGTTTGGGGAAAAGAAGCGATCGCCCTGACTAATTCCACCACACGGGGACGAAGTAAAGGTTCCCCCCCAGTCAAACGAAATCGGGTAAAACCCACAGGGATAAATACCTCTTGAATCAGAGTCAGGAGTTCTACATCAGTTAAAAGTTGCTGCTGGAGAATATAGTCTATTTCTGCACCTTCCGGCATACAGTACTGACACCGGAAATTGCAGCGGTCGATTAAGCTAATTCTGAGGTAATCTACCTGGTTCATTGTTACTGTGTTTATTTCTATTCTATTTCTGTAAGTAAGATGCAACTCGAACTTAAGCTTTCATCTGCTGATTCTCTATTGTCAAAATAGAATCTCATTAACTTTCACCTATATCCAAAAATATCCACAAGCAACTAGAATGGGTTATTCTTTTAACGTCCTCAGCAATTTGTAGATGATTTTGTTAATTGATTGCCTTAAATGCATACAGTCAATATCTCTCCCTCAATCGCCTACATTCAGCAAATTTTTCAGTAATAGCGCACTTTGAACAATCATTTTGAGGGATGAAAAGATGGTATTAAAAGTACAAACTAGAAAAAATATCCAGCAGTTTTCGGTTTCGCGCTGTTTTTCCGTTATGTTTCTATTGGGACAAGTCTTATTACGTTTACTCCAAGGAAAAACTTATCACCATAAGATTATCGAACATATGGTGACTGCTGGCCCGGCTTCACTTTCTCCCGTGCTTTTAGTCAGTGGCTTTGCTGGGATGATTTTTACTATTCAAACAGCCAGAGAACTAGTACAATTTGGCGCATTAAATGCTGTAGGTGGTGCATTTGCCTTAGCCTTTTGTCGAGAATTGGCTCCCATACTGTCTGCTAGTATTATTGCCGGTCAAGTGGGTTCAGCATTTGCCGCGGAGATAGGTGCTATGCGGGTTACAGACCAAATTGATGCACTACACATGCTCAGAACCGATCCCATTGATTATTTAGTACTGCCTAGAGTAATTGCTTGCTGCTTGATGACTCCATTATTAACAATTTTCGGTTTAGTTACAGGCATCATGGGCGGAATTTTTGCCGCGTCACAGTTTTATCAAATTACTCCAGAAGTATTTTTAGAGTCAGTTAGAAGTTTTTTAGAGCCATTAGATTTGTGGATTGTTTTGCTTAAAGGGTTTATTTTTGGAGCTATAGTTGCTGTTAATGGTTGTAGTTGGGGGCTAACCACCAGAGGTGGAGCGAAGGAAGTCGGAGAATCAGCTACAACAGCAGTTGTTACCACTTGGGTGGCAATTTTTATGATGGATTTCTTTTTGTCTTTAGTATTTTTTGAAAAGCCAAATCTTTAAAATAATTTGTAAAGGCATGAGTTGGAAATTAAACTCCAAATCATGCCAGAGCAAAATATGATGATATGCGTGCCACTTGAGATTCTGAGTTACCTTGAAAAGATTAGTTCAAGAAGTACTAGGTATACGTTCAATCTCAGCATATCCACTGAAAATTAATTTTTGTCCTTCAGTTTCTAAGCGGTTAAGTCGCATTTTCACCCCATCAAGGTCAAAGCGATCCAAATCGACCATGTTATCTAAAATTTCTACCAGTGCTAAGCTCAAGGTGCGCGAGGTTTCTCTTTGTGCTTCTGGAACAGACTCTAGTTCCAGTTGAGGATCTTTGAAGGAAACCCGTCGCCGCCTTTCCACAGCCAAGCTGACAGTCATATTTAAGGGTACGAGTTCGCCATTATCTAAATCTGCTTTTGCCAAAATTCGTAGGCGATTTTCTGGCAAAAGTCGTACTTGAATTTCTGGAAAAGATACTGGTTTACCGCCAGATAAAGCAGTTAAAGTAGGTAAAGAAAGGTTAACTAAACGTTTTTTTACCAGTTCAGCATTAAAGGCTTGATTAATACCAACTTCTGATAAAACTACTTGAGCGATCGCTTGAGTGGGTTGTTTAAGAGTTAATTTACCACCTAAAACCGAGCTGAAATCAATAGCCACTGCATCCGTTTCAAAAGACATCTCCTCTACCGCAAATTCTCTACGGATGACTAAGCCACGTCCACTCATTTTGAAACTATCAATGCTGCCTTGCAACAGTTTGCTGGAGGGATAGCAGCGCACAAAGACTTCTACTGACTCGCTTTGGGTAAACAGGTGGCGAATCGTTTGGCTAGCGACTGTGTTGAGCATCCGCTCGCCCCAATCTGTGCCTTTAGAATCTGTTAAACCAGTAAGTCCGCCGAACATGAGGTTTTGGCTCTCTAGAAGTTCTTTGTACTTTT
The DNA here is from genome assembly GCF_014697075.1 of Tolypothrix sp. FACHB-123. Classification (GTDB taxonomy): domain Bacteria; phylum Cyanobacteriota; class Cyanobacteriia; order Cyanobacteriales; family Nostocaceae; genus Aulosira. The sequence continues at coordinate 184,769 of NZ_JACJRE010000004.1, forward strand.
GTAACAAAATGTGAACAATACAGCAAGCGATCCCCGATTAATTGTGCTGATAGGTAGGAGGGAAATAACTGATGAAACGGTCAATAATGTATCTTATGATACATAAAATTGATTTAGCAATAGGGCGATCACAGAATACATAGAAATGATATTTCCTGATTAATTTACATAATCATGGAATTTGACCATAAAAATTGATGGCAGCATTAGCCAACATCAATTTTTCGGTATTTATTGTTACTGACGTTTTTCTTGAAGGAGCGATCGCCAATCGTCAATTGCCTTTTCTGTCCACAACCAATTATGACTTAATTTATCTACTTGAAAATTTATGGGATCGTCTTTAATCACCATTTGGCGTAGTTTAATTGCTTCATTAAGATATTGAGATTGTTTATTAGATGGTTGCTTATAGGCAGATTTATAAAGTCCTAAAGCCAAGCCTGCATAGGAAGTTAACGCATCCTTAGGTGTGGTTGTAGTTGTGATGGCTACTGATGTAGTACTAGCAATATTTTGTTTTCTCAAAGCTAAATTTAAAGCCTTAAACCAAGAATCATTAGCTCGATTTAAATTTTCTTCGGCGTAATAAGCAAATCCCAAAGCATTGTTATATAAAAAAGAATCAGGATCGGCTTTCACCGCACTTTCCCAATAACGCCGAGCATCATCAACACTGTATTTTTGATCTCGTTGATCTGGAAGTTGAACAGATTGCCAAGCTAAGCGTCCTTTAAGAAAATTTACAGATGGATTATTAGCTTGCTGTTTTGGCACTAGATTTAAGGCTGCTTGTGCAGGTGGAAGCACGCCACGGTTAAGTAATTCTTCCACAGCCTCTAGTCCACCTTGTAAGTCGCCTTGGCTTAATTTTTCTGTAGCAGTAGTGGTAACAATACTGGTTGTAGCTGTCTTTAAATCGATGGGAGGATAATTTTCAGTAGTAAGTGGCTGGGTAGGGATGGGGGGAATGTCAGGTAACTTAGATAATTGGTAATTTTGCCACCAAAAAAGACCGGCGACAACTGCGATCGCACTTGCTCCCAGCATCCCGACAACAGGCCAAATTTGGCGTTTTTGGCGGCGGTTTAATGAGACTTGATCTGCACCTCCCACAGCAGAGTTCTGCCAATTTCTAGCATAATTTGGCGTGGTTTCAGTAGATGCGATCGGTTCTTCTTCCCAAAAACTCGCTTCTTGTTCTGATTCATCCATCTCCTGAGGAACTTGTCGCGATCGCACGCTACTATCGTTTATCTGTTGCACGAGTTCCGCCGTCATCGGTGATTGCTCAGAGATGCCATTTTGCCGATCTAGTTGGCGAAACAAATCGGAAACCAGCGCTGAATCCTCTGCGTAGGATGGATCGTCATACTCAATTTCATCAACGAGATCGCCCCAAGTTTCTTCTCCTAACCAATCCAGCCCCGAAGATTCCCTTGCCAAACTGTTGGGGATCATCTCCTCTATTGCCAAAGGCAAATCGGGTTCATCTACAGCAGAGTACATAGCCGTAGGATTTGCTCTTAAAGGCGGATTATACTCATTCACAACTTCTGAGCTTTCCAGAATTTCCGGGCTAAGAAAACCGTCAAATTCCGGTTGCTGATAGAGAATAGGTAGCGCCCAGTACATTTGGTGAGAACCATAGGCAGAAATTAATCCCTGGCGCACTCGACTCACGCACAAATCCACAGGATATCCCTGATTCAAATTCCGGTAGAACAATTGGGTGAGTGTTAGTGCTACTTCATCAGGAATCCGCTCTGACATAGCTAATACACTACTAAGACCGCGTTTCACCAAACTTTCTGTGAGGTTACGTTCTCCTGTTTCTTCAGTATTATCCGCATTAGCACTGTATGCTCCTAAACAGGAGTTAAACACAGCCATTTGAATATTATTATTGACCAGTAAACCTGCTAGATCGTCACCAGTTAAAGTTTCTGTTAAACCAGTTCTGCCACTGACTAGATAAATTTCACCACCACTGGCACCTAAATTACTATGACCAGAGTAGTGCAGGACATGATATCGTCCTTGTTCTAGAGCCTGTGTTAATTCTTCCCTTCCTGGTTGGTTGAGCAGCGTTAATTCTATTTCCGGAACATAATTGCCACTCTCAGCAACTCTTGGTACATGTCGGTTCAGTTCCGTTTGTAGTTTGATGGCTTCATGTTTGAGTAAATCGAGACGAGCTTGATCTGTGGGAGAAGCAATCACCATCAAGACTTTGATTCCACCTTCTTCTAGTGGTTGTGGAATGTTTTTCCCTGGCAAGCGAGATGCTGGCAAAATTCCAGTTTGGTAACGAGAAAAAGCGACATAAGGCCCAGTAGCTAGAGGCCGATCCCCTGCGTGCATTACTTCCCAAGGTAGACGAGCTAACTTCGTATCTTTTAGCCCTAAGCGTAAACGCAATACCTGTTGCTGGTTCTGGGCAATACCTTGTGCTGTAATCCAACTATCCCTGAGAGTGCCTTGAAACAGTGCATTATAAAGTTGTTGACCCAAAGCTACCAGGTTGACAGAGTTTCTTGCAAACGCATCCCCCTGCAACACTGACTTCAAAGGGTCATTCATTAGATGCCCAGCAGCTGCTAACCAATCAGCTACAGGCCAAGTCACCAGTTCTTCTGCCAATGGCACCCCAGGCGCAACTTGTTCCGTGCGCACCAAGTAGTCATTTTGCCCTACTGGGGTTACGGAAATTTGAAATTCCTGGGTCACAACTTCTCCTATTCGCCTCCTAAATCAGGTTTGAAACGCGAAAGTTTCAAGTCGATTTTTCGCTTTTTCTGATACCTTAGATGCATCTTTTCACTGAGATGTTTCTGAATCCTCGTGATTTTACGTTTTTGGCTTTTATAACTTTATCCGGATTAGCTGGCATGGAAAGAGAACACTTTATTGGTAGATGCACCTTGATCTTCGACTCCCCTGGTTGGCGAATGCTAACTTGGGGATTTTTTTGGGATTTTTTGATGTTGGCAAATAGCAACAAACTCTAAAGCAGGCATGATTTCACAGGAGTGGGGTGCATAAATCCGCATCCGGTTTCTTTGTTAGCTAGCATCCACTAATTTTTGGGACACCTAACTTAAAATAAACATTTTAGTAAATTTATCCGGATTGTGGTGGTTTATCTGGGAACAATGAAATGGTAGATGCACCCTGATAACTAACTCCCCTAGTTGGCTCACGCCTTCTGGGGGTTTTTTATGCTTGGCAACCACAATAAAATTAATACACGAGAAATTTTGTCCGGATGATGGCAGTTATCTGGAGAACAATGAAATGGTAGATGCACCCTGATAACTAACTCCCCTAGTCGGCTCCAACCTTCTGGGGGATTTTTTTAGTTTGACACAACCAATAGTTCTGATTGTGACAATTTCATCCGGAGCTTACTTATTTCTTTGAGAAAAATAAAATGGTAGATGCACCCTGATAACTAATTCCCCTAGTCGGCTCCAACCTTCTAGGGGATTTTTTAGTTTGACACAACCAATAGTTATGATTGTGGCCATTTCATCCGGAGCTTACTTATTTTTTTGAGAAAAATAAAATGGTAGATGCACCCTGATAACTAACTCCCCTAGTCGGCTCCAACCTTCTGGGGGATTTTTTAATTTGACACAACCAATAGTTATGATTGTGGCCATTCCATCCGGAGCTTACTTATTTCTTTAAGAAAAATAAAATGGTAGATGCACCCTGATAATTAACTCCCCTAGCTGGTTAGTACCCATTAGGGGATTTTTTTATTGTTACTAGTAATACACATTTATGAAAATCTTTCCGGATTGTAGTAGTTGCACTGAGAAGAATTAAGAGGTAGATGCACCCTGATAATCCACTCCCCTAGTTGACTCAAACCCACTGGGGGTTTTATTTTGCTTATTCACTAGTTTCACAGGCTGTATCGTTATTTTATTCCGGATTGTAGTAGTTGCACTGAGAAGAATTAAGAGGTAGATGCACCCTGATAATTAACTCCCCTAGTCGGCTCAAACCCATTAGGGGTTTTATTTTGATTATTCAATAATTACTTATTGGTGTCTATTTTCTCCGGATTCTATCTCAAAGTTAAGAATATATAAGCTAGTAGATGCACCCTGATAACTAACTCCCCTCATTGGCTGCCACCATTGGGGGGTTTTTTCTGGTAGATCCCTAGCTACTCCCTTTGTGACAATTTTATCCGGATTGGATAGGTTTATCGAGAAGAAGTAATTGGTAGATGCACCCTGATAACTAACTCCTCTAGTAAGTTTGTACTTTCTAGAGGTTTTTTATTGTTAAAAAACCGCAAAATCCTTTATCAAGATTTATCCGGAGGATTGCGCCTAACTGAAGAACAGTGAAATGGTAGATGCACACTGATAACTAACTCCCCTAGTCGGCTCATACCTACTGGGGATTTTTTGAGGAGATAGTTCGCTTTTAGCTGCCCATTATTTAGATAGTGAGGGCAATAATATAGCACAATAACTGCGCTTTTATCTTTCTTGCCACTGCCCAACTAAATACTTAATTTTTTCCAGCTTTAGTGCCAGTTGCGCGTTCTCTTACCTGGTGTTAACTGTCAAGTGAATCTATTTTATCATTGTTTTTGCTAGCTCTTGATGTCAATTCTTGACTAAATTTTTCACCTTTTATTGGCTAGAAGGTTGATGCAATAGATATTCCATTAAATATAGGGTGCAAAATTTTTAATTATTTTTTTAGAATTTTGCCTTTTGAACTCACCTGACATAGCTGGGCTTACCGTTGGAATCAACTTCCAGTTTAATCAGACGTTCCCTTGTTAGGTATGTTCCACTTTTAATAAAGGGTAGTAAATCCACTATCAGTCTTACACAACTTTCTCGGACTGGCAACTTTTATCTTCTTAAATTTGTGAGGATTTGCGGACTTTAGTCCAAAAATTACAATAATCTACTAGTAGGCTGAGTCTTCACTGCTACAGTAAGATGCTAATCTTGAATGTTTTATACTGGAGTTGCTTGCTTATATCTTCAAGAGTCTCAAAGTCAGATGAATTTAGCGGTAATTAAATTTTCCTCAGAAGAATGTGGTATTTGTCACAAAATGTCTTTCTATGACAAAAAAGTCGCTGAGGAGTTGAATTTGCAATTTATTGATGTCAAGATGCAGGATACAGCTACTTACCGCAAGTATCGCAAGATTTTATTAACTCAGTATCCTGATAAATCAGAAATGGGATGGCCTACTTACATTGTTTGTGATTCTCCCGAAGGAGAGTTTCAAATCATCGGTGAGGTGAAAGGAGGTCATCCCAAAGGGGAATTTAGAAGTCGTTTACAAGAAGTACTCAATTCCACAGCTAGTCAGAATTAATTACCTCAAAGGATTTTACTTCCAGGACAGGGCCAATCATGGCGGCCGTCATGATATCGTCACGCACCTTTCCTGTAACTTTGGCTATTTGTCCTGACTTGAGTAGCTTTTTGTCTGTACTTCTAGGTAATTCATAGGTTACGCCATCATCGGTAACTAAGGCCCATGCGCCAGTACCAATATCACGGTGTTGGATTGTGCCTGTAACTGTAGTACTCATAAAATTGCTGAATGTTGAGAGAATAAAAACATGAGGGAGAGTAATATTTTGAATTACTCTCCCTGCATTCCCTCTTAAGTTAAGCTACTTGCCTTTCATTTTTCAACGATAACTGCGCTAATCCATAACAGAGTAGGGCATTAGCAATCAGAAATATTCTTGCTAAGTAACTACTTCCCAATCCCCAAACTGTAGGGTCGTAAACTGCACTGATGGTTAAACATGCAGCTACACCTAAAGTTGAACCAATTGCAAACCATTTACCGCTAGGATGTCCCAACAATAAGGCGATAAGCACAAAGGGAATTAAAACGCTAGCAAATAAGGGATTTAAAGCATCGGTTCCTTGAATAGCATTACCTAATTCAGGAATCGAACTGCCTAACAGGCGGAACGGCCATTGAGGCAGGTCGAAGATATAAAATCCTTTGAGGAAGAATAATCCAGAACTGCCAAAAATTAAACCACTTGATAATGACCAACTCCAGGAGAAGGGAAAGTAAACTCGTAAAAACCAAGCTAATAGATAGGAACCAAGTACCATCAAAATCTTGGGTAGGAGTGCAACAGCACCGCCATCAATCCAAAAGCCGGGGTTAAGATAGCCGTTATCCCGCAACCAACGGAAGAAATCGGAGAAACTAATTTGACCTTCAGTAGCGAGTTTAACTGCGGCGTCAGCATTGAGTTGTCCAGCGCCGTAATAATTTAAACCATCATCTTGGATAACTCTTGATGACTGTTTGAGGATTTGCAAAATCTCATCGGGATTCTGAATACCTTTAGCTTTGATAAGTGCAGCTACACCAGCTACATGGGGAGATGCCATACTTGTTCCTTGGAAACCAAGAAACACGCCTTCGCCATTTTCGTTGATTGTCTCTTGGAGAATCTTCCCTGCATCACTACCACCAGGGGCGGAGATATCTACCCCTGCACCAAAGTTAGAATAGGGGGCTTTTTCACCATCGGGGCCATATGCTGAAACGCCGATAACATGGGGATAACGGGCGGGATAGCTGGCTCCGTTTGCATTTTCGTTACCAGCTGCGGCGATAATGACAACGCCTTTGTTGTGGGCGTAGTCAATGGCTTGTTTCATTAACTGACTTTCACCGCCACCACCCAAGCTCATATTAATGACATCTGCGCCTTTATCAGCAGCAAACTTAATTGCTTCGGCAATATCGGCTACTGTACCACCACCATAATCATTAAGTACCTTTAAAGGCATGAGATTGGCTTCGTAGGCAATACCAGCTACACCATATTTGTTGTTAGTGGCTTGAGCAATGGTACCTGCTACATGGGTACCATGTCCGTTATCGTCTTTGGCGTCTTCTCTATCGTTGACGAAATCGTAACCTTTGACAAATTTTGTCTCATACAAGTCGCGGACGCGAGTAATACCTGTGTCGATAACGGCGACTGTAACACCACTACCTTTAGTTTGATTCCACGCCGCTTCAATACCAATTTGGTGCAAGTTCCACTGCTTGCTGTAATACTGGTCATTAGGGCCAGTTAAGGCAGGACTAACATCGTCTTCCTCTTCGTTGGGTTTTAAAAATTCGCCCAAGAAAGCAGCTTCACCCGGTTGGGGAATCTTTTTGTAAATATAATTTGGCTCGATAAATTCTGTAGCCGATTTGAATTGAGATTTTTGCAGTTCTTTCAGCCGTTGGCGATCGCCTTTGATAATATACACATTATCTTTTGCTGAAAATTTATTATCCAATTGGGGTGTAACCTGGTATTGTTGAGCGATCGCTTGCAGATCTTTCTCTACTACCTCTTTAGGTATATCTTCGCGAAAATCTAGCAAAATCGTCTCAAACTCGCCTTTAGCTGCTAGTCCCTGAAAATTGAGAAACCCAAATACAGCAGCTACCAACCCAATGACAAACAAGCAAAATAATATAAGCCTTCTCATATAAACTCATCACCGCTTTTTGCCAGTTGCTCACTAACATAACTTATCTCTGGCTCGGATTGGTGTATTTTGCACGTAAGTTAAAATTTGTACTCAGGATTTTTCAACAATGGAACGCGGTCTTTTGTGGTTACCCTTATTATTCATGTTTTTCTGGTTGGCTTGGCAAGGCTCAAAAGAGTATCAAAAAGTTGAGGCTTACCGCGCTTGGGCAGAGCAATTTGAACGAGCTAAATATGATATTTATGCCGTATTAGGTCAAAAGGGTCAGGATATAACTTGGGGAAAACCAACACCGAAAGGGCCGATTAAACTGGAAACTTTTTCTTTAATTGATGTACAAAAAATCCAACTTTTAGTGGATGACAAAATCGTAGAGATAGACAATCCACCAGAGAAAGGTCGTCAAATTGAGTTGGAATTTATTTTTGTAGAAAAACCTCAATCAGTGCGCGTTCCGTTTACAGAAATTCCTTTAGCTGCGGAATGGGGAAAGTTTTTACAAGGGGTATTGTAAATTGGGCATGGGGCATTGGGCATTGGGCATATGAAGGAGGAAAAATAACAAATGACAATTGTACAGACAAGGGTTATCGCGTCTCTATTGACCATTGACTATTGACTGTTCAATCGGAATTTCAATGACGAACTCAGCACCTTGTCCTGGTGATGAGATGCATTTGATTGAGCCGCTGTGACGCTCGGTGATAATTTGGTAACTAATAGATAGACCCATACCTGTACCTTTACCTACAGGCTTGGTTGTATAGAAGGGGTCAAATAACCGATTTAGTACTTGTTCTGTGATTCCAGGGCCGTTGTCAGCAATTCGGATAGTAATATGTTGAGCGTTGGTTTTCTCTGTACAAATGCGGATGGTAAGACAATCACAATCTAACTTTTGTGACTCATAACTTTCTTCGAGAGCATCGATAGCATTAGCTAAGATGTTCATAAATACTTGGTTTAGTTGTCCAGCGTAGCACTGAATTAAAGGTAAATCGCTGTAGTCTTTGATTACTTGAATGGTGGGGCGGTTAGGTTTGGCTTTTAAACGGTAATCTAAAATCATTAAGGTACTATCTATACCTTCATGAATATCCGCAAATTTTAAATCGGCTTCATCAAAACGGGAGAAGGTACGTAAAGAAGCGACAATTTTACGGATACGGTCAGCACCAACTTTCATAGATAACAGGAGGTGTGGTAAGTCTTGCAAGAGGAAATCGAGGTCAATGGCTTCAGCTTCGTCTTGAATTTCTAATGGAGGATTGGGATAGTGTTTTTGGTAAAGTTTGAGGAAATTTAATAGGTCATGAGTATAATTGTCAGCGTGGCCTAGGTTACCGTAAATAAAATTCACTGGATTATTAATTTCATGGGCAACTCCAGCTACTAGTTGACCAATAGAAGACATTTTTTCACTTTGGATCAGCTGAGACTGGATGCGTTGATATTCCTGGAGTGTTTGCTCTAATTCAGAGGTTCGCTGTTTAAGTTGAGTTTGCGATCGCACTAAATCTGCTTCTGTAATTTTTCTCTCAGTAATATCTCGCATATTACCCTGAAAACCTACTACTTTACTAGCAGCATTTTTTATCGGTGAAGCGTTAAAAACAATCCAGCAATCACTACCATCTGCACGTTTAACTCTCACTTCTATTCCAGGTTGCTTTTTACCAATTTCGAGAATTTTTTGCAGAATTGTTTCATAATTGGTGATATATTCAGGATTAATTATCGAAGCAAACGATTTGTCGATAAATTCTGAGATTTCATAGCCAAACATCTCAGTGAAGCTAGGGGAAAGGTAAGTAAACTGACCAGACAAAGATAAAGTATAAATTACATCATCTAAATTTTCGACTAAACTGCGAAACATGGCTTCACTTTGTGCGGGGAAAATAGTTGTTGGTGCTTCTGTGAATGCTGTTTTGCGATTAGTGATATCAATCAATAATCCATCCCAAAGAATTTTACCTGTTGATTGTACCTCTGGCTGGGAAAGACCTTGTACCCACTTCCACTGACCGCAACTAGATAAAATCCTTCCTTCCCAATGCCAAGTTTGTAATGTTTGGGCAGAAATAGCGATAGAGTCTAAAAAAGATTGGCGATCGCTAGGATGGACTGCTTCTGTAAATAATTGGCGATTTTGTTGTGCGGCTTCTGGTTCTATGCCATAAATTTCTTGACAACCAGAAAATACATTAACAAAAGCAGCGCCATCTGGTTCCAGTTGAAACTGGTAAAACATACCAGGTATATTTGCAATTAGCTGTTTATAATCTCCCTTAGAGGAACCTTTAGTATCTACTGTTACTGAAGGGGAGCTAACATTTTCTACTATTGATAATAAACCAATCAAGTTGCCATGCAAATCAGTCAAAGGAGTGTGGTACCACTTACAAATAATGATTCTGCCGTCCTTGGTACAATTTTGGCTGGTAGTGGGTATTAGCTGTTTTTGGCAGATGAATTGGGCGAGATATGTATTTATTGCTTGTTTAGTACTTCCAGCTATGATAATTTCTGCCGCATGTCGTCCTAGTACTTCGCGCTGACTATAGCCAAAAATTTTTTCCGCAGCAGGATTCCAATCTGTTACCTCAAAAGCCATATTCCACGAAATGACGCCTAAGGGATGGCGTTGTGTCATAAATGACAATCTGTGCCGCAATTCGGTGAGTGTTTCTCCTACGCGCTGAGAATCTATCCATAGCCGATACTGCTGTTTAACGGCACGACTGGCTGAGGCAAAAGCCTTTTCTAGCTGCTCAGTGCGTTGGCGTAAAGTTGTTAGCTCTTCGTATATTGCTTCAGTGGACATACTGGTTGGGGATTTTAGCTGTATATTTATATATCTGCCTTTACAATACTTTTTGCGCCTAGCAGAGCTGATTTTAGGAGTTTCTGTAGTTAGAATGCCCAAAAATACCCAGGATTACACAAGCTATCGTGAAAATAATTATCTATTCAGGGTTTGAGTACTGACTCAGAAATGATTCTCCCTAGACAATTCAGGATATGTTCTCCTAGAACTGCGGAATTTACTATCCATATCTCCAGATAACTGTTGATTGTGGTAATTATTAACAATCAGCCCCGGTAAAAATTAATCAGATGAATGCTGTTAAAAAATCAAGGACACCTGTTGCTTTAACCATTGCTGGCTCAGATAGCGGCGGTGGTGCGGGAATTCAAACTGATTTACGTACTTTTGCGTTTCACTGTGTTCACGGTACTAGTGCTATTACCTGCATTACAGCCCAAAATACTTTGGGTGTCAGGCGCGTTGATGCGATACCTAGTGAGGCTGTAGTGGCGCAAATGCAAGCAGTGGTTGAAGATATTGGCGTGCAAGCTGCGAAAACAGGAATGTTACTCAACCAGGAAATTATTTTGGCTGTGGCGCAGCAAGTAGAAGCTTTGCAAATTCTGAATTTGGTAGTAGATCCAGTTATGGTGTCACGTACTGGGGCACAATTAATTGATGATGATGCAGTAAACACTCTTTGCCATGCTTTAATCCCCCAAGCGGCTATTGTGACGCCAAACCGTTATGAAGCGCAAATTATGAGTGGGTTAACTATTAATAGCCTGGATGATATGCAAGCAGCAGCGCAAATCATTCACCAAAAATTAGGGGCGAAAGCGGTTTTAGTCAAGGGAGGCGGGATGGAGGGAAAAGCACATGGTGTTGATATCTGGTTTGATGGCGAAAAATTATCAACTTTGTCAACTCAGTTGATAGATACAAAAAATACTCATGGTACTGGTTGTACTTTATCGGCTGCGATCGCAGCTAATCTAGCTCAAAACCACGACCTATTTACAGCAGTACAACAGGCAAAAAACTATGTTACAACTGCCCTAACTTACTCTCTTGATATTGGTAAAGGACAAGGCCCTGTAGGACATTTTTTCCCTTTGCTGCAAAATACCAATTAGTCTGGTACTTGCTGTAATTCAGATTGCTGAGCGCTAAACTCAAATGGCAATGCAGCTTTAGAGCACTTATATGTAGTTATTTCATAATCTCCAGCAAAAATCTTTGCCCTGTTATCATTTTTCTATTATTCTTGGGCATAGTTTCAGTTTTGACTATCTCTGATAGTATCTCTAAAACAATGAACTACTCTAATTTTTCATGCTAAGTTACCTATGCAAGCGACAAATTCCATTTATAACCATCCACCTACACCAACAACTCCAACCTATCCCCCATCTGTACCCTTGTCTGTGTATCGGGAATTGGCAGACGAGTTACAAGTAGCACAAGCACAGTTAAAGACTCTAGGTGTTAAAAATCAGCAACTAACACAAGAAAATCAATTGCTACGTCAAGAAATGACTAAATTGATTCAATCTTGTCTGCGATTACAAAAGTTGGTAGATTTTCCCGGACAACAGCCTAATCAGCCTCATAGTCAAGCACCTTCCACTAGTAATGAGGGGAAAAATACAACGCCGCCAAAAGCAGGGACAAAAACACGTCCTCGTCAGCAAGTCCCTCGTCCTCGTCCACCTGTATCGGAAGTCCCAGGTAAAAAAAGTCAACCTGCTTCTGTCTCTACACCTGTAATGGAAATGATGCAGCCGAAATCCCAGCCTGTATTTATCGAAGAGCAAGAAGTTAGATATTATGCTGCTAATGAGCCGGAAACTAAGGAAATTAGTGGATGGTGGTTAATTATTAGTATTTTATTAATTATGCTGACGGCTTTTAGTGCTGGGTATTTGGTCGTGCGTCCTCTGTTTGAACACCAAAGTCGTTAGTTACAACTGTCGGTGTTGTGGCTGTAACTTGATATTTTTTTTAAAATTTCGCTCTCACAATTATAAATTAATATTTCAGGAAATTTACCTATTTTTTGTTAACAAAAAATACATATTTTCATGGAAAAATATGACCATATTTTTGATATCATAATTATAAAAAATAGTTAAATATGAGATACATTGCCATAGTTAATTTAACAACTATTCCCATAGGTCATTGAAAGCCGTAAATTATTAAATATATTTTTAAGATAGTTCTACTAGTTAAAGTGTTAGACAAAGAATCTGGTTAGATATATAAACAAAGCTAGTAGAAACAAGGAGTCCAAATAAATGAAAAAAGTAGAAGCAATTATCCGCCCATTTAAGCTGGATGAAGTCAAAATCGCCTTGGTAAATGCTGGTATCGTCGGTATGACTGTTTCTGAAGTGCGCGGATTCGGCAGACAAAAAGGTCAAACTGAACGCTATCGCGGTTCTGAGTACACCGTCGAGTTTCTGCAAAAACTCAAAGTAGAAATCGTTGTAGAAGACAACCAAGTTGATATGGTAGTAGACAAAATTATTGCTGCTGCCCGCACTGGTGAAATTGGTGATGGTAAAATCTTCATTTCACCTGTTGAGCAAGTTGTTCGGATTCGTACAGGAGAAAAGAATACGGAAGCAGTTTAAAATTTGATGGCTGAGTTGTGAGTTCTGAGCGCTTAAATCAAAGAGTTTATCGAGTCAAGTTTTGGGTATTTAGCAGATGCTTAATGGCTAATATAATAAATTTTTCAAGAAACGGTGACATATCATCTTTTCACCATTATTAACTCAAAACTTACTCTTAACTTTCAACTTAGAACTCAGGACTCAGCTTTGTCAGTTGAGGAAGTAAAGCTGTAAAAGCTTTACCGCGATGGCTAAGCGATCGCTTCAACTGCGGCGTCATCTCAGCAAAAGTCAATTGTTTCTCTGGAACATAAAAAATCGGGTCGTACCCAAAACCACGAGTACCGCGAGGTGCATGAAGAATTACACCCCGACAAGTACCTTCAGATTGCAGGACGATCGCACCATCAGGACTAGCGATCGCAATTACACAGACAAATTGTGCTTGTCGGTTGATTTCCGCCCCTAATTCGCTTAATACCCTAGCAATGCGTTCGGAGTCGTTTCTAGCGTAACGTGCAGAATAGACTCCTGGCGCGCCATCTAAAGCATCTACTTGTAAGCCAGAATCATCGGCTATTGCCCATTTTCCCGTGGCTTTGGCAATTTGGGAGGCTTTTAAACAAGCATTGGCGGCAAAAGTATCGCCGGTTTCTTCAATTTCTAATTCTTCTGGTTTGAGGGATAATTCCCAACCAGAATCAGCCAGATAAGCTTGCATTTCTCGTAACTTACCGGGGTTACCTGTGGCTACTACAAGTGTTTTAGTCATTAGTCAATAGTCATTGGTCATTGATCAATAGTCATTGGTAAACCAGTGTGGTCTTGGGGAAACCCCATGAACAACTGGTGTTAGCGTAGCGTAAAGCCTTTGGCATAGTTTCTCTACGAGAGGCTGCGCCAACGCTTAGAGCGACGTTCGCGTCAGCGTCACCCGAAAGGTCAACAGTCAATAGTTCTGATATTTGGAATTACTGACTGTGGACTTTGGACTATTGACTAATTTTACGCTGCCCAGTGTTTCGCCCACGCAAGAGTTTCATGTACGCGATCAAGTGTGGCGGCTTCGCAGTATAAGCGTAAAACTGGTTCAGTCCCGCTAAAGCGAATCATTAACCAGCTATTGTCAGCTAGGCGGTATTTATAGCCGTCAATGGTTTGACAATCAATTACGGCTTGTCCAGCTATTTCTGTTAATGGTTGGGTTTGCAGTTGTTGTAAAAGCCGCGATCGCACTTCCATACTCGCTAAAGGTAAATCAATGCGATCGTAGGCGGAATTGAAGCCTGTTTGCTGTTGTAAACTCTGGTAATATTCGCCTAAATCTTGCCCTGATTCCACAATTGCTTCCAGCACATATAACGCTGATAGCAATGCATCTCGTTCGGGAATATGGCTACCATAGCCAATTCCTCCTGACTCTTCACCACCTAACAAGACTTCAGCGGCTAACATTCTGTCAGCAATATATTTATAACCAACGGGCGTCTCGAATACAGAGAGATGATGTAGTGCAGCTACCAGGGGAATTAAGTCAGAACCGCTGACTGTTTTGACAATTTCACCTGTAAAACCACGCCGTAAGGTTAAATGGTCAATTAATATCGGAATTAAGACTTGGGAACTTAAAAAGTTAGCTTCCCCATCGACGGCGGCGATGCGATCGCAGTCGCCATCAAATACTAACCCCACAGTTAAATTATTTGAATTGCTGGCGCGGTGATTTTTGATGACTGTAAATAGCTGGGATAAATATTTAGGTAAGGGTTCAGGCGCACCACCACCAAATAAAGGATCGCGATTGCTGTTGATTTCCTGGACGCGATCGCCTAATAATCTGGCTAATCCTCCCGCCGCCGCCCCATGCATCACATCAGCAAAGACAGTTAATTTACCATCAGCTAGAGCCGCGCGAATTTTGGCAATATCAACTTTACCTTCTAAACCTGCGGTATAACTCGGCCAAGGGTCAAATTTCTCCACCTCGCCAGGTGTAGCTGCTTGGGGTAATCCTTTGACTACGAGTGCTTCTATTTCTTTGGTAAATTCTGGCGATACTGAACCACCAAAATAGCCCTTGACTTTTAATCCTAGATATGCACCAGGATTATGACTAGCGGTAATTACCAAAGCACCCAAAGCATTCAGTTGTTTCGCCGCCCAGCTAAAAGCCGGAGTAGGAGCATAGCTATCACTGAGTAGCACATCAAATCCGATAGCGGTGACAGCATCAGCGACAGCAAGGGCAAAATCTTCGGCCATAAATCGGCGATCGTAACCAACTACGATTTTCTTAGTACCTACAACAGAAAAATAAGTATCATATAATACTTTTGCGGCTACTGGTGCAACCAAGGCTAGGCGTTCAAAGGTGAATTCATCACCAATCACACCTCGCCAGCCGTCTGTACCAAATTTGATAGAGTTTGCTACAACTGGCATGAAGGTATCCTAAATTTTTACCTGAGGATTTTATCATTTAGACTGTAGGCTTTGTAAAAAAAGAATATAGTACTAATGAATAAATTCTCCTCAGTAGTTGCGAAATTCAGATGAGCTAAGAATAAGCCCAAGAGTCGCGATAGATAAAAATATTAATAATCCTTAATAGCAACTACTATTAAGGATTGTATATAGGAGCAGCAAACTGCTCAACACCCTGATTGTCTTTAAAAATCATCGAGAAACTGGCTAAGCCTGCTGATCACCGGGTCAACCTCTTGAGGAGGCGGAGGTGGAACATATGTATTATTAACTACCTCCCCTACTGATGCTGCTGAAGCTGATGCTGGAGCCGCATACTGAATCACAGGTCGTTCAGCAACCATGATAGCCAAGTGAGCAACTTGTTGAGTCAGGTGCAGAATTTGGCTTTCCATTGACTCCAAACGATGAGATTCCTTGGCAAAAAAGCGTTCCTCAAGGTCAGCCAGTTGATGTTGCAGTCTACCGATTTCTTGTTCAACCGCCGTTGTGGATGGTGTTTGCGTACCAGGTTTGACTGATTCTGGTACACATAAAGATTGCCATAGAGCTTCTTTACAGAGGTCGCTGAAAGTTTTATCGACTTGTTTCTCCAAATAGCTTTCTACAAGAGCCAACAAGCTTTCATCAGCGACCCCTGGATTGAACGTGACCGATTTAACTACTTTTTTTGACCATTGGAACATCAGTTTTAAGCCCTAGAAGAGCGAACAGCAGATAATTGCGCCTCTCCATAAATATACTGCCCCAAGGCATTAGCTTGTCGGGAAGGTGCAGCTAAATAAGCGTTAATTTTAGCCTCCTTCAGTAGCCGTTGTACATCTTCCCAGAAAAATTGACCACCACCTCCGGTGATAATCACATCAGTCACCCGTTCTGGTAACCAGGCGAGAACACGACTACAAATTTCTCGAGAAAACATCTCTATAAGATTGGGCAGAAAATCATCAAGATTGGTTGGCTTGCTGGCACCTTTAGGACGGTAGAATCTTTCGCCCTTGGGTTTATTCACAGCAGAAATCAAGGCTAAAGATTGGCTATCAGCGCCTTCAATTTCAGCCGCAACAAGTTCATAAAACTTATTCATCCCGAAATCTTCACTCTTAGAAGCTCCTCGAGCAAAGCGGAAGTTATCTACCATCAACAGATCAATGGTTTGATGGCCAATATCAACGATAGCAACTGAGATTTTTGTAAAATCAGGAACTGTCGCACCTTTTTGAGGTTGAGCTTCTGTCCATAAAAGGCTGCCGTAGCCTTCTGGCATTACCCAAACTTTACTAATATTGAGATTTACAGATTCACCTCGGAAGTTTAAAACATGAGGGCCACTTACCGAGCTAATTAACTGTGCTTTTTCTTTTTCAAACTGTTCTAAAGAAAGGAAAGGCAGACCCAGTACGACAGAAATATCGTCTTTGAGTTTAAAGTAGCCTGCACAGGCTAATACTTTTACTAGTGCATCCTCTACCTTAGATTGACCCACTCCCAAATTAGCCCCAAAGTCCGCGGCCAGTTGACCGACAGCGTAGCCACTACCTTGATACTCTAGCCACAAATCCATTAAAGGATCGGTCGCCCGGGCTTCAAACACACCCCCGCGTACTTGTTCTATAGACATTTGCTTGACGTTTGCTGGTACGAACACCACATTATTTGGTTCGCGGCTGACGCAAGTTTTGGTAGAAGTTCTGCCTAAATCAACACTGAGAATTGCCTTATTACCCGAAAAGGTACTTGGCTTGGGTGTAGTAGTTGCGTTAATAGGGGTGGACGCAGACACCCGATTCATGGGTATAGCGGCGGCATTTATTGGGGTAGCGGCGGAAGGTTGGTCTGTCATAAAGCTCCTAGTCCTAACTTAACTGTAAAAACTAATCCTGCTCAATCTTACAAAAATGGGAATTACCAAAAATTCCTGGCTGCGTCAAGTGTAGCTAGAAATACGCAAAAAATTAAGTCAGGCGATCGCGAATCTAGCATTATTGGGGATAGTTTAGGCCAATATCAAGTATATTTAACACCCATTTTGATAACAAAAACTTTTATATTTCATTTTCTGGTGCTTTTACGCTTGCGTTTGAACACCCAAATAGCAAAGGCGACAACCAAGCTCCCAAGCACGATTTTTGATACAGGAGCAAGGTACTGATCCACAAGTTCATACTGACTACCCAAAAGGTATCCTGAGTATGTTAGCAAACCTACCCAGGCAGCGCTACCCACAGTTGTGTAAAACAAGAAAGGTAACAAGGGCATATTGCTCATACCTGCCGGTACAGAGATTAAAGTCCGAATTCCTGGTACCAAACGACCAATTAATACAGCTTTACTACCTTTTCGATTAAACCATTGCGTTGCTTTCGTAATATCGTGACTGGATATAGCAATCCATTTACCATATTTGTCAGCTAATCGTTTTAAACGTTTTTCACCCAATAACTGTCCTGGATAGTACCAAATCAACGCACCCACGACTGAACCAAACAGTCCTGCGAGAAATACGCCAATAATACTAAGTTTTGCCCCTCCTGGCTGATTTGGACTAGCTGTAAACCCTGCCAGTGGCATAATCAGCTCTGAAGGAATCGGGGGAAAAAGATTTTCTAAAAACATCAGTAGAGCAATACCCCAGTATCCTAAAGAGTTGATCGTATTAGTTATCCATTCAAGCATTAATTTAATTCCTGAAATTACTATATTTTGGTTACTAAATTTAATTATTTCTCCTGCTGGGAAACCCGATTATTTAGGTTAATAAAACCTGCTAATGAAACTTAGTAAATTAAAATCAAAAGATTTAGCTTAGCAGAAAAGGCAAAAATCAAAAATGCTTTTGGCATTTGATTTTTGCCTTTTGATTGTTATCCTCTCTCAGCTTGTTTAGACTGTTGGAGTTAGCGATTGCACTCTTGGTTCAGATTGCCAATCTAATGGATTCCAAACCCTATCTTCTAAGGCCATTTGCTCAATTAAACTGGCTAATCTTAAAGCTTTTAAAGCTTGTTCCCCACCAACTGAAGGTTGATTTCCACCATGTACGCAGTTCACAAAATGTTCTAGTTCTGCACTTAGAGGTTGAACATTAGTAGTATAAACTTTCTCAATTACACCATCCTGGCGATAAAGTACTTGCCGAGGATCGTTGAGAGAATTGTGATTTGTTTGGCGGTGAATCAAAATTTCATTTTTGAGAAAATCCGCTTCAGTAAAGGAATTTTTGCAATGGGCAACAATCCGCCGGATTTTACGATGAGTGACTTTGCTTGCAGTTAAAGTTGCTACAATACCATTAGCGAATCCTAAGGTGGCAGTCACGTAATCTAAATAACCAGAGTCTAATGCACGGGTTCCACTAGCAGTTAACTTGACAACTGGAGAGGCAGCTAATTCCAGAAGTAGGTCAATGTCATGGATCATTAAATCCAGCACCACAGATACATCATTTGCCCGATCTGAATAAGGACTCATGCGATGGGCTTCGAGCGCTAATAAATCCTCAGTTTTCAGCACTTTGCTCAGTTCCCTAAATGCGGGATTGAAGCGTTCAATGTGACCTACTTGGAGAATACACTGAGATTCAGCAGCGGCATTCACGAGGGATTCTGCCTCAGAAATACTGGCAGCAATTGGTTTTTCAATTAAAACGTGAATTCCTGCTAACAAACAGTTAATGCCCACAGCGTAATGCAAGCGGGTAGGAACGGCAATGCAAACCGCTTCTACATGGGGTAGTAAGTCACAGTAATCTTCAAAAAATTTGACTTTGTATTTGCTAGCGGTTTCTAATCCTCGCTCGACGTTAATATCGGAAACCCCCACCAGTTCAACATCTTTCATTGAACTCAGGACTCGGGTATGATGTTGCCCCATGTTACCCACTCCAATTACGCCTATGCGAATTGGTCGTGGTTGGTTGCGCTGTGTGTATGGATTTGGTTCTGCCACTGACATGCTATCTTGCACTATGATTCTCTCCTCAACCACCAAATTTAGAGACGCTACGGTCGTTGGCCTTTATACTTAACTGCCTGTTACGATCCGTCTAAAACCATCCAGATGGTAACATAGAGGTTCTCTTTATGAAGAATTTCAAAGTTTGTTATGGGTTCCCGCAATCTGAGTGTCTTTTGTATATTCAGTCGATCTTTGATTAATTTTTTACACTTTACACAAAATCCAATATGTCTTTTTATTAACTTTATAATCTAAGTAATACCTAAAACTAAATTACTCAATAGGAATTAGGTAATTAATTATCTTGATCGATATCTGATTGACACGATCAGAAGTTAATCATTTTTTGTCGGGAAATTTACAAAAAAATCAAAATCACATACTGAGATTAGGTTGGCAATAAAATTGAAATCATCGGGCGATCGCGAATAGTAATGAGTAATTTAATAATTTTTACATAATTCTCTGTAATACTGACAGATTGTGCAGTGAGATTTTTTGGAGAATCTATTGTAGAGAATGACCTATGAATAGTTGAGGTCGTAATTGGAAATGCGATCGCTAACATAGGTGCAAAGGTTTGAGTAGTAAAATTTAGCGATTTGAAATCCCAAATTAATAATCCTGATGAAAGCTGTAATTCTGTTGTCTGGAGGATTAGACTCTTCCACAATTCTGTACCAAGCTAAGGCTGATGGCTATGAGTGTCACGCCCTTTCTTTTGATTATCGCCAGCGACATCAGCGAGAGTTACAGTCTGCCCTATTGGTAGCACAAAAAGCTGGGGTGGCGACTCATCAGATAGTCAACTTTGATTTACGTCAATGGGGTGGTTCAGCACTGACAGACGATGACATAGATTTACCGCAGGAACGTTCCCTGAGTGAAATGTCGCAAAACATTCCTGTAACTTATGTCCCTGCCAGAAATACGATCTTTTTAAGTTTTGCCCTCGCTTATGCAGAAACAATCGCCGCAGAACGTGTCTATATAGGTGTTAACGCTTTAGATTACTCTGGTTATCCTGATTGTCGCCCCGACTATATTCAGGCGATGCAGGAAGTTTTCCGCTTAGGAACTAAGCAAGGACGAGAGGGAGAAGCGATTACTATTGTTGCGCCCTTGATTAACCTGAAAAAAACCGAAATTATCCAGCTTGGTAATCAACTGGGCGTACCTTGGGAACTCACATGGTCTTGTTACGCTGGTGCCGATGTCGCCTGTGGTGTCTGTGATTCCTGCCGCCTCAGGCTAGCCGCATTTGCGGAATTAGGCTTAAATGACCCTGTGGCTTATGCTTAGTGGTAGGTTGGGGGAATAAGGCAAGTGGGAGGAAGCAGAGGGGAAAAGTAGACTTGGGGCGTGACGCAGAGAAATAAATAATTCTCAATGCCCAATACCCAATACTTCGACTTCTCCCAAGGGGAGACGCTGCGCGAACGCTCAGTACAAGTGCCCAATGCCCAACTCATTAAGTTCCTGTCTCTTCTTTTAGCCGTCGTAGTTGGACTTGGTGCAACCGAGGCCCAACTACTGAAACGACGGTAAATTCCAGATTTTGAAAACAGAAAGTTTCACCTTTAGCAGGTAGTTTTTGCAGATGGTACAGCAGAAAACCCCCTAAGGTTTGATATTCCTTAGCCAAAGGCAAATTTAAATTCAAAATTTCGTTGAGGTCTTCTAAATTAATTTGTGCTTGAACAAGAAATGTTTGCTCATCTAACATTTGGATGAGTAGATCTTCAGTGCTATCAAGTACACCTGCATCGCCAATAATTTCGGCAATGACATCTTGAAGTGTCACCAAGCCGACAATTCCGCCAAATTCATTCACTACCATCACCATAGCGGGTTTCTCCTGCTGCATCATCGGCAAGAGTTCGCTTAAGGGGGTGTGTTCTGGAACAAAGCTAGCTGGACGCATCCAAGGTTGAATCGATGATTTTAAAGTTAGCTTACCTACAGCTAAAGGCTGCGCCATGTCTTTGAAGTAAGCAATCCCGCGAATATCATCTAAAGAGTCGCCGATGATAGGGTAGCGGGAATGACCAGTATCAACCATTTCTTGAAGGAATTGCTCAAAGGTAGCGTCTTTAGGTAAAGCGACGATGCTGGTGCGGGGAATCATTACTTCTTGCACCATAACATCGCCAAATTCAAAGATGTTATTCAGTAATTCTCGCTCGGAACGCTGTAAACCAGTGGATTCTCGTTCTGTAGAGATAATTAGCTGCAATTCTTCAGGGGTGACAGGTGGTCTCCAGCCTTGACCAGTGTATTCAATGCCGAACAATCTTAACAGCCAGCGATTTGATTGGTTAAGAATCCAGATGAAGGGGCTGAAAAAACGCACGATCGCTTTTACAGAAGGCCCTAAAAATCTGGCTAGCTGTTCTGAGTACAGCATTGCTACTGATTTAGGACACAGTTCTCCTAAAACAATTTGTAAATAGGCAATCAAAAAGAAAGCGATGGGGATAGAGAGAGAATGAGCGATAAACAGACTCATTTCTTCAGGTAAAGGCCAGGATTTCAACCATGCATCTACCAACAGCACAATTGTGTTTTCGCCAATCCAGCCTAATGCCAAACTAGAAAGGGTAATGCCTAACTGGGTGGTAGATAGCAGGCGATCGATACTACGCTGTAACATTTCTACAGCGATCGCGGGAATGTCACCAGCTTGGACTAACTGATGGATACGCGATCGCCTCACTGTCACCATTGAAAACTCGGCTGTGACAAAAAAAGCATTGATGGTAATCAGTAGCAAAACTGATAACAATCGCAGCCCCACATCTGTCCAAATTAAACTAGGAAAACCACTCACCGCTACAGCTCGTGTACAACTTATGCACCCACTCTTGGATTGGCAATTTGAGATTTGGGAATTAGGGATGGTGGTTGCGATCGTTCCCCAGTTCCCAATACTACAAAACAACAGTTACTTGACCAAGGAACTTGCTCACTCTAATAGCTTTAACATCGCCATACCAATCTCAAATTTCCCATCCCTATATTCACAATTGCCTGGTTTATTTTTCTACAGGAATATTCGACACTTCCAACTTTAATTCTTGAGCAGGATAGTCTGTCAACGACAGAGAAATCTTACTGACATCATCAAGTAAAGCTGTGGGAATGCTCACTGTACCAGAAAACGTTGGCCCGTTAGCTGGTAATTCTGCTGGTAAACCCTCAGTACTCGCGCTGAGAGTACGTCCTTTATCATCGGTAACATCCAAGAAACTATAAAGGAACCTCACAGAATCAGCACCTTTATTCTGCATTTTCACTCTCAAGAGTAAATCTCCCCCAGAATAGCGTGCAGATTGGACAGCGAAAGTTACACCTTTATTTTCAGCCGTAACGGGAAATCCTTTTTGGGGTTTTTCCTCAGCTACTTCTGAAGGCTTTTCTTCTGGCTTCTGCTGACTATTATTAGTCTCCTCTTCATCTTCATCTAGTTTTTCGGATTTAGCAGCTTTGGTTTTACCTTCAATCCGTGCCTTGACAATTTTCAGTATTTCTTCTTCTCTTAATAGTACTAAACTACCGGGTTGGGAGTTCGAGGATTTACTGCTAGTAAATTTACTTGTGGGACGACCATCTGGGGTTGTTACACCTTTAAGTGCTGAACTCCCTAAGGTGAACCCCCAAAATGCACTAACAGATCCTGCTCCCAACATCAGGGTTAACAAAATTAACGTAAGAAGTACAGTGGAATTTAGTTTCATCGCTCTTGCGCTGTTGCCCAATCAGGCTAGTTTATTTAAAAAACGTTTTTAGGCTGTTGACCTTGCCAATTTTAGACTCTAGATTACCAATTTGAGATTTTTTTGCTTGATACCTCATTAAAGCCGGAGTGCCATTAACCTGCACATCAGCGTATTCACCAAGTTTCAAGCTCTATCCATTCATCGGCAGGGTCAATCCAAAATCCAAAATCAGTTGACATCAATCCTTATAAGAACTTAATCAATATTAGTCTGGACTATTTCATAATTAAATTATGTAGTAAAAAAATCTGCTAAACTATTCTCAATGGTACAAAAGCTAGTATAATCAGGCTACAATAAAAATCCGCCCAGGGTTGGCCGAGCGGTTGAGGCAGCGAACTCATAATTCGCCCAAGGCAGGTTCAACTCCTGCACCCTGGATTTAAAAATTAATAAAATTTGAGTGCTGAGCTAGTATCAGCAGTCAGCACTAAGCAATCCTACCGCGGCAATCTAACCGTACAATTAAATTTTAAAAGCGGAACTCCGTGCCGACTTTTAAACGTTCAGCATTGCTGCGGGGAGACATGAGAATTGATGTACCGTAAGGATTAGGTAAATCTGGGGTACGCAGATAGGGATCGTTGGTAGCTTGCTGTGTCAGCATATCCCGATAAATACCATTTACCAATTCGCCATCACGGGCAATTTCGTTTTCTGGAAAAGTGTTGGAAAATGACCCAGCACCGAGAAAAGAGTCTAACTGCCGTTTTAAACTACGATTATCATAGAAATTCGGGTTATGGCGAAAATAAGCTCGCTCCATCGCATCACTGTTTGTTTCATAATTGGATGTTGTGGTTTGAGCTTTGCTAACTGAAGGAAAAGCAATAGTAGTAGCTACCAGTACTAGAAAAATACTAGAAGGTCGAAGTTTTATACCCATATTCATGACTCCTCAAATTTTGGGCGAATCTTAATTTATGCTTAAATTCAGAACCCCGATTGGTTCAACCTTTGGTGTAGCACAATAATTAACCTCTTGTAATGACTTATTCTACTGAAACCGACAACTTATCCAATATTTGGGCGGCTACTGCTGACTTGACTACGCTGCGCCAAAATTTACTAGATTTATTCTGTCAACTGGCTTATCAAGAGGGTGATTTTATTCTTTCTTCTGGGTTACGTAGTACTTACTACGTCAACAAGACACAAGTAACGCTACATCCCCAAGGCGCTTTAGCTGTAGGTAGACTACTTTTTCCTTTATTACCGGGCGATACCCAAGCCGTAGCTGGTTTAACATTGGGTGCTGACCCAATTGTGACAGCAGTTAGTGTAGTTTCTGTGTATGAAAATCGACCAATTCCGGCACTGATTATTCGTAAAGAAGCCAAAGGTTATGGAACCAAGGCTTATATTGAAGGGCCGAGTTTGCCAGAAGGTGCAAAAGTTGTAGTGTTGGAAGATGTGGTGACAACTGGACAATCTGCTTTGAAAGCTGTTAATCGTCTCCAAGAAGCAGGTTATACCGTAGAGCAAGTAATTGCACTAGTAGACAGATTGCAAGGAGGCGCAGAGTTATATCAGTCAGCAGGGTTAAAGTTTACAACGTTATTTTCGATTGAGGAAATTCAGAAGCGGTATCGGGAATTAGGAAGTTAGTTGACTGATGCAAGATGCGATCGCAATTTTACTTTGTTGGTAATTAGCCGATCAAGAGTGCGATCGCATTTTTGATATTGTGAATAATTTCTCTGCATCTACAAATCAATGACAAAATCCGCAGACGTTAGCACAAAACGCTTAATTAGCCTCGCACCAGATAACTGGGTAAAGTGGGTTACAGGAATTCCTGATATTATCGCAGGTGAAATACTCAATTCAGAATTTCAATGTATTAGTCGAGAAAGTGACGTTTTAATTCGGGCGAAAAATCCCCAGTATGGTAATTTTTTAGTTCTCAATGAACTACAACTGCGTCCCACGCCAGAAATGCCTAGAAGAATGCGTGCTTATGCCGCACTTGCAGAAGAAAAATATAAATTACTAACATATCCTGTATTAATTAATATTCTGAAAACTGGCGATGCAGAAATACCTACAAGTTATGAAACCAATATTGCAGGTTTGCGAGCAATTCAAGATTATCGCGTCATCAATTTGTGGGAAGTTGATGTAAATATTGCTTTTGAACAGCCTTTACCATCTTTACTACCTTTTGTGCCAATTCTTAAAGGTGGTGAAAACGAATCAATCATTAGAGAAGCCTTAAGAATTCTCCGGGATGACGAACAGCTAAACCAACTTGAGACGGTTTTAGCATTTTTTGCTACGTTTGTATTAGAAAGCGCCCTAGTTCAAGAAATCATGAGGTGGGATATGGCTGTATTACGCGAATCGCCTTGGTATCAAGAAATTGAGCAGCGTGGAGTCGAACGCGGACGACGGGAAGAGTTATTTTCCAGTATTGAATTACTATTAGAGATGAAGTTTGGTAGCGAAGGTTTAGAATTGATGCCAATAATATCTCACATTAATGATTTAGAAAGATTAAAATCAATTCAACAAGCAATTAAAACTGCTAATTCAGTTGAGGATTTACGACAAATTATTTAGTCTTGGATCAGTTAATTTATAATAACTTCACCAACGAATGTATAACTAAGCAGTATGCATCGGAATTCGTTGTTCTCGGCAAGTCCGTTCATAAATACTATCTAGTTCTACTGGTAAACAAATTTCACCATGCAACCACAATGGTAAAGTAGGTAGCATACCGCCGATATTCAGTTTTTCTTGCCAAATATCTAGTTTATACTGCCCATTTTGTTGGATAGGTCGATAAGCAGTAGCATAAAGTTCAGCATTAAAAAGCAATGCATTATTTTCTGCGACACGGGTTAATAATTCATTGTGTAGATTTGTCTTCCTTTCTGTTACAACATCAACAATTACTAAACCAATACCCTGTCGTAAATAGGTTTCACATTTAGAAACAAAAGCATTTCGATGACTAGAACGGTCTTTATTAGCAGGACTGACTAATTCTATTGCTCCGGCTAAAATTGGGCCAGCCTCAGTATTAAAAATATTTACTTCTACTGTTTCATCTGTCGGTAGAAAAGCTATTGTTTGCGCAGGTGGTGGCGGACTCCAAATATTATAAATATTTTTTGATTCCTGCCATGACTCTTCAAACGCTGCTATATCAATTTCAATGCCAAATTGTACATTTGGTTCAGCAAAATAACCTTCTGGCAATTTAGCATTTAAATCAGATGCAATATAAGTCGCCCAAGCATTATGAAATGCGTGCCAGTGACGGCGAATTGAGAGTGGTGGACGAAAATGGTCTTGCAGCATCATGTTTGATAAAATGGGTTGCGAAAAGGTTTAAATAAATATTGAGTCGTCGCCGTTTTTTAATAAACATAAAGGTAAATTATCCTGAGATTGAGAAGTAAATGGTTCAAAGCAAAGATCAATTTATTGAACTTCACTTTTGACTTTTTCGCTTTTTTAATAGTTCCTATAAGTGCTAATAATTCTTCTAAATATTCTTTAACAAATTAGTCGTGAGATTGAGAGTCATTAAGATTTAAGCAGATACGTTAATTAAAATTTTTATTGAATAATTGTTTAGCCTGTTCATAAACTTCAAGAGTAATTACAGATATACTATTCTCCTGATCATAATTTTCAATCTTTTTACGTGCAAAAGGACGAACAAAAAAAGGAATTTCTTTAATTTTCACTTCTGCTTCAGCAGTCCATTTAATTGGTTCACTCATAAATTTTGACAATTTTAAATATTATTTTGCGAATTGGTCATGAAATTGGCGAGTCATTGAAGTAAAAATATTTTCATCTCATTTTATATTTGAGATCCCCAAATTATTCAAAAATTGGGGATCTTATTGTTTAGGTTTTAAACCTGAGCTACCTTATCTTTCGCTAAGAACTTCTCCAACTCAGTCAACGCATCAGCATCAACTTTGGTTTGCATAGGACAGAACTTAGGCCCGCACATAGAACAAAACTCAGCAGTTTTATAAATATCTGCTGGTAAAGTTTCATCGTGATATTCTTTAGCTCTTTCTGGATCGAGTGATAATTCAAATTGACGATTCCAGTCAAAGTTATAACGGGCTTTAGACAATTCATCATCTCTATCTCTAGCACCTTGGCGATGTCTAGCAATATCGGCTGCATGTGCGGCAATTTTATAAGCGATTAAGCCATTGCGCACATCTTCAGCATTGGGTAAACCCAAGTGTTCTTTAGGCGTGACATAGCACAACATTGCTGTACCATACCAACCAGCCATTGCAGCACCAATCGCTGAGGTAATATGGTCATAACCAGGAGCAATATCTGTCACCAATGGCCCCAACACATAGAAAGGCGCTTCTGAACACTCTTCCATTTGCTTGCGGACATTAAACTCAATTTGATCCATTGGTACATGTCCAGGCCCTTCTACCATCACCTGAACATTATCTTCCCAAGCTCTACGGGTTAGCTGTCCGAGGGTTTTCAATTCGGCTAATTGGGCGGCATCTGAGGCATCATGGGTACAGCCAGGGCGGAGAGAATCACCTAAACTAAAGGAAACATCGTATTTTTTGAAAATTTCAACGATGTCCTGGAAGTGTGTGTATAGCGGATTTTGTTTGTGGTGATGCAGCATCCACCGCGCCAAAATACCGCCACCACGAGAGACAATTCCTGTAATCCGGCTTCTGACTAAAGGTAAATGTTCTAGCAAAATTCCCGCATGGATAGTTTGATAATCTACCCCTTGCTGGGCGTGTTTTTCGATGACATGGAGAAAGTCATCGGGAGTGAGTTTTTCAATTGTGCCGTGAACACTTTCTAAAGCTTGATAAACGGGGACTGTGCCAATAGGAACAGGTGAAGCTTGAATAATCGCGGTACGAATTTCATCTAAGTTACCGCCGCCTGTGGACAAGTCCATCACGGTATCAGCACCATACTTCACTGCTAGTTGCAGCTTATCCACTTCTTCTTGAAGATTAGACGAGTTGGGAGAAGCACCGATATTAGCATTTACTTTACATTTAGAGGCAATACCAATAGCCATTGGCTCTAAATTGGTGTGATTAATATTAGCCGGGATAATCATTCGCCCCCGCGCCACTTCCTCGCGAATAAGATCCGCAGGGAGATTTTCCCGCTGGGCGACGTAGTGCATTTCTTCTGTGATGACACCCTGACGCGCGTAGTGCATTTGAGTTACATTGCTCTGCCCATGACGCTTGGCAACCCATTCTGTCCGCATATTGAATTCCTCGATAAACAGCTTCCCTCCGCTGGTATTACCCAGACTCAGGTGTTAAGGGTGTGATCTCAGCCTAGATTATTCAGGCACCCCTAGCATGGATGTAGATTGTACCATTTTGCTTATAGCTGGAAGCAAGGCTGTTAACAATTCCTGAGGTGAAATAAAAAGCTGTTAACCATCAACTACCATAGAGCGATCGCTTTTTTCAAACTCTAAGTATATGAATTGTCAACCAGCAGATGGATGATTTTTCTAGCCAATCCTCATTTTTTCCTCATTTTTAATTGCTAGAAACAACATTAGGTATACATTGAACCTATACAGTATTCCCCGACTGTTGCGTCGGGGTTTTTTCTTATAGCTTGATGCGATCGCTTTTTTGACACTTCACCCATACTTGTTGTAAACCGTAGGTGCAGGATTATCCGCATCATAAACAATCATGATATTTGTTAGCGGCTGTCTATCAACAATAAAGACCGCCGACATATTTTAGAACTTGGCATAATTGATTTTTGAATATATTCTTTTTCTTAGAATGCCCAAAATCGTGCTTTATTCTAGTAAGCCAGTGGAGGGTGTGTCAGGATGATGGGAATGTGGTAAAGGTGAGGAGAATATGAAAAAGCTGCCTTCCCAATGCCCAATGCCCCATGCCCAATGCCCAATAACAGATATATTATTTTTCACAAACCCTATGGCGTTCTTAGCCAGTTTACCCAAGAAACAGCTAAACACCGCACCCTGAAAGAGTATATTTCAGTTCCTGATGTTTATCCTGTTGGGCGTTTAGATTGGGATAGTGAGGGGTTACTGCTGCTGACGAACAATGGACAATTGCAACATCGTCTTGCCAATCCTCGATTTGGGCATGAACGTACTTATTGGGTGCAGGTAGAACGCATCCCCGATGCAGATGCGATCGCTAAGTTGCAAACTGGGGTAAAAATTCAAGATTACCGTACTCGCCCAGCCAAAGTACAGTTATTACCAGAAGAACCAGCCGTAAGCGATCGCAATCCACCAATTAGATTTCGCAAAAATATACCCACAGCTTGGCTAGAAATGACTTTAACTGAGGGGAAAAATCGGCAAGTGCGACGGATGACTGCGGCTGTAGGATTTCCGACTTTGCGACTAATTAGGGTAAGTATTGCTCACTTACAATTAGATGGTTTAGAACTCGGTCAATGGCGCGATTTGACATCTTCTGAAGTTAAAATGTTTTCCGAGTTAAGGGTTTAACTGATTAAATTCTCCCAAAACATCATTTATTATTTTTCTGATAAGTTACTGTAGCTAATTAATAAGTATTATTGCTTATTATTTATTTAAATAAAAATTTTTTAGTCAAATTTTGGAGATTTGGCTGCCTTTGAGACTGTTTTTACAAGGTTAATTTTTTATTTGGAATTAACCAGCAAAAAAATGTAGTTTACTAAACATAATTTAGCTTCTAACTTGAGCTAAAAATTCACAAACGATAAAACAGTGTAGACCTTTGTTACATAAGTTATTATTTATATAATTTGACAAAAATCTCATTAAAAGCTTTATAATATTCTTTTTTTATTCCTGCCCATATCTCCGTCAACCTTTGGGTGCAAGTAATTAAGTCTTATGAACCGCAATCAGCAATCGATCTGGCATGAAACTCGCCAAAAACAAGATATCTTGGCTGCAACACCTACACGCTTAGAACTTGTGCCCGAACGACCCTGCGATTTAGAACTTTGCACAGCAGAAACCTTGCATTGTATCCAAGAGGAACTTAACTTGTATCGTAGGCTTTATGAAAATATTCCTTCCGTATATTTTAGTTTAGACGCAACAGGAGTAATTCTGTCAGTAAATCAGTTTGGTGCCAACTGTCTTGGATACACTGTAGAAGAATTACTCAATCAGTCTGTTTTTAACTTATTTAAACAGTCAGATAAACAAAGATTATCTGATGCATTTCAGGAAGTTTTAAATAATTTCTTTGAGAAGGAAGTTACCAATTGGGAGTATCGCTTAGATTGTCCCGCCAGCAAGATTTTATGGGTAAAAGTTGTAGCTCGGTTATTGCCTGAGGCAGAGAAAAATTATTTGCTAGATGCAAGCATAACTGATAAATCTCCGCCGAGAAACCCACAAATTCTCATGGTATTAGAAGATATTTCTACTCATAAACAAGCAGAAGATGCATTAAGAGAAAGCGAACAACGCTTTCAGACTATGGCTAATACCGCACCAGTAATGTTATGGATGGCGGGAACTGACGGACTGTTTAATTTTTTTAATCAATCTTGGTTAAAATTTACTGGCAGGACTATGGAGCAGCAGCAAGGTTTAGGCTGGCTGGAAGGAGTATATTCACAAGACCAAAAATTCTGTCAAGAAACTTATGATTCTGCCTTTCATGCCAGAGGTAAATTTGAGATGGAATACCGACTTATGCGTCATGATGGCGAATATCGTTGGATCTTAGATACTGGCGTACCTAGGTTTACACCTCATGGCAAATTTGTTGGTTACATTGGATGTTGCATAGATATTACAGAACGTAAATTAGCAGAAGTTGCCCTCAAACATAGTCAAGAATCTGTACAGGCGCAATTAGAGGAAATGGAAAGTCTCAATCGCCTCAAAGATGAATTTCTCAGTACAGTTTCCCACGAATTACGCACACCACTAACTAATATGAAAATGGCGATTCAAATGCTGGGAATCGCGCTCAATCAAGAGCAAAACTTTATGACAGAAATGGCGAAGCCACAAGCAGAACGCTCAAAGGCGGCTCGATATTATGGAATTTTAGACAATGAATGCGATCGCGAAATTAATCTCATTAGTAACTTTCTAGATCTACAAAGATTGGATACAAGTACTAAACCCTTAGTTCTAGAAACTATTCAAGTACAACAATGGCTGTGGCGGGTTGTCGAACTCTTTAAAGCACGCAATCGCAACTCTTGTCAGCAAAAGTTGCGCCTTAGCGTTGCTGCTAATCTTCCAGTATTAGTAT
This sequence comes from Tolypothrix sp. FACHB-123, assembly GCF_014697075.1. GTDB lineage: Bacteria > Cyanobacteriota > Cyanobacteriia > Cyanobacteriales > Nostocaceae > Aulosira. The sequence goes on from NZ_JACJRE010000004.1 coordinate 216,200, forward strand.
GCGATCCATTTAGTCTAGAACGTATTTTGATGGAACTACTCACCAATGCTTGTAAATTCAGCCCTCCAGATGCAGAAATTACTATTTCCGCCCAATTAAAATCTCCTAATCTCCAATTTCAAGTAATTAATTCCGGTGTAGAAATTCCTAGTTCAGAATTACCGCGTATTTTCGATAAATTTTATCGCATTCCTAGTAACGATCCCTGGAAACAGGGTGGTACGGGATTAGGTTTAGCATTAGTACAGAAACTTATCAAGTATTTGGGAGGAACAATCGAGGTAGAAAGTGGGTCAAACCTTACCTGTTTTGCAATTCAACTACCGCTAAATAGTGAGGTGTGAAGGAAATTTTCCAGAGTCAATAGTCAGTTATTTCTCCTCTGCTCTCCTGCTTCCTTGTCACCCTACACCCCCTTGTGGGAAAAATTAGCTTGCGAATATCGGAAATATTTAGCTAATATGCGTCACAATTAATACTGCTACCAAAATTCAACGTGAAACCACAATTTTTTATGAAGTCTACTGTAGGCAGGGGTAGTCAATTGTGGCACCTTGAATTTTAAGTGGCTAGAAGCACCTTGGAACGGGAATGAGGAAATTCCACTATGCTGATTTGCCCTCAGTGTAAATTTGAAAACTCTAATACCAATAAATTCTGCCAAAACTGTGGTGCATCCTTAACACAGAAATTTTGTCCTGAATGCAGTACCTCAGTACCTATAAACGCGCAAAATTGTCCTAACTGTGGCGCAGATTGTGGAACAGTCTGGTGGGCAATAATTGCCAAACAACCAAGTTTTTTTAGGGAAATAGGAACTGGGGGCGATGGGAGAAATGAGGAAGTAGAAACAGATGAGGGTGCAATATCATCTCCATCTGCTGTGCCTTTGTCTACAACCTCTCACCTAGTGGTAGGCTCTTATTTAGACCCAGAGCAACGCTATCAGTTACTAGAGCCACTACCCACCTTAGAAGAACTTATCCCTAATACTGAAGTATGTATTAAAGTTTTAGACTGCCACCCATATCAGATTGCACCACTGGCGGCGATGTTAGAAAATCACCAAAAGGGACTGGTAACACCATCAGTAGCAGCAAGTGGCATTCCCTTACTTGCTAAACCTTATATCGCTTTACAAGCATACGGGCATCCAGGAATACCAGAAATTCATGATGCATGGCAACAAGGTGATATACAAGTAGTACTCATTCAGGACAGGTCGAATTGGCCGCGTTTACTTGAGCGATGGCAAGAAAACACAACAAGTTCATTGCAAATTTTACATTGGTGTTATCAGATGACCCAATTGTGGACATTGCTAGAACCTGTAAATTGTTGTCCAAGTCTTTTGGATTTATCGAATTTACTTTTGGATGAAGACCAAACATTAACTTTAGGACGCTTATATACAGAACCGTTAACTAGTCCGATAACTGCTGATGTATCGCTAGATATCAGCGAGCAAACAGATGCAGAAAAACAACAGCCTTTAACAATCCAAGCCTTGGGGAGGGTTTGGCAGGCACTATTTAGACAGTCTCAACGGACTCAATTTGGTTCTATAGTCCAGATGTTAGGGGATTTAGAACTCGGTAAAATTGAGACGATGGCACAGTTGCGATCGCGTTTAGAAGAAATGTCTACGGAAATAGTCGCACCCACAGTGGAAACTTTACCGCCTACCCAGGAGCAGTACGCCACCGCACCAACTATGCTGCAAGTAGATGAGCTAGAAAATCTCAATATGAAAGATGATATGCCCACAGTTGTCTTGCCAATGCAGCTAAGTAGCTTGCAAGATGCTGGACAAACTGATGTGGGTCGTCAACGTCATCATAATGAAGACTTCTTTGGCATTGAAAGTTATATTAACAAAATAGAGTTACCCAAAACTCGTGTCCTGCAAGCGCGTGGCTTATATATTCTCTGCGACGGTATGGGCGGTCATGCTGGCGGTGAAGTAGCCAGTGAGTTGGCAGTCAATACCATACGGCAATATTTTCAACAACAATGGACTGCTAACCAACTACCAACAGAAGATGAAATTCGCCAAGCGGTATATCTTGCCAATCAGGCAATTTACGATCTCAATCAAAAAGATGCTCGTTCTGGAGTGGGACGCATGGGTACTACCCTAGTGATGTTGCTAATTCAAGATAGCCACGTCGCAGTCGCCCATGTGGGAGATAGTCGTCTTTATTGCGTTACTCATAAACGAGGACTGGAACAAATCACCATCGACCACGAAGTCGGTCAACGAGAAATTTCTCGGGGAGTAGAAGCCAGCATAGCTTACGCCCGTCCCGATGCTTACCAGCTTACCCAAGCTTTAGGGCCGCGTGACGAAAACTCAATTAATCCTGATGTAGATTTTTTTGAGATTAATGAAGATACTCTCTTCCTACTGGCCTCGGACGGTTTATCGGATAATGATTTATTAGAAAGTCATTGGCAGTCGCACTTAGTACCCCTGCTTGGTTCTGGGACTAACCTAGAAGCAGGCGTCACAGACCTAATTGATTTAGCAAATCAATACAATGGTCATGACAATATTACTGCTATCCTGATCAGGGCAAAGGTGCGTCCCAATCTCGATAGCCAAAGATAAACGGGGACTAGGGATGAGGGACTAGAAAAGATTTTTTCCATGCCCTATGCCTTATGATGCCAGTTGCTACCCTGCGGGAAGCCGCTCCGCGTCTACAACGCGGCGGCACTTCCTTCAAGTCGGCAAAGCCGCCCAACGGAGTGCCTTGGAAACCCACGCAACGCACTGGCTCCCCTATGCCCAATTACCTTATTAGTTTGTATTGTGGTTACTCTGACCCTGCTAGAACCGCAACAAAAAACACCGCTCAAGCAATGGTATTTTGAAAACTCTTCCCTAATTAAAATTGGACGAGCGGCCGATAATCACGTTGTTTTGAGTGATAGTTTAGTATCTCGTTATCATTTAGAACTGAAACAAATCAATTCTGCCAAAAATGGCGGTTTATGGCAGGTAATTAATCACGGCACCAATGGCACTTTCCTCAATGGCGTTCTGGTCACTCAAAGCCAACTACCAGATAATTCTCTGCTGCAATTAGCACAGGGAGGCCCCATACTCAAATTCCAATTGCAAGAGGTAACAGCACCAGATTCTTGGTTGCTGCAATCAGAAATTCCTGGCTCAACGGAAAAAACAATTGCACCTTCATCCTTTCGTTGTACCCATGAAGGAAACTCTCCAAAAAATCTGTTTTGCATCCACTGCGGTCAACCTCTTTTAGTAGAAAAGAAGATTCGTCAGTATCAAGTACTACGAACTTTGGGACAAGGAGGTATGGGTACTACTTATCTGGCGTGGGATACAGCAGGTTTAATTGTCGGACACCCACAATTACTGGTGTTAAAACAGATGAATGCTGACATGGCAAAAATTGCCAAGGCTCAAGAGTTATTTGAACGGGAAGCCCATACTCTCAGATCCCTGAACCATCTAGGAATACCCAAATATTATGATTTTTTTGTTGAAGGTGGCAAAAAATATTTGGCTATGGAATTAGTCCACGGACAGGACTTAGAAAAGCGGATCTATACCACAGGGCCAGTTACGCCTAGCCAGGCGATCGCCTGGATGATCCAGACCTGTGATATTTTAGACTATCTCCACAGCCAAAAACCGCCACTGATTCACCGGGATATTAAACCCGCTAATCTAATGGTGCGAAATTCTAATAATCGTATAGTAGTGTTAGATTTTGGTGCAGTTAAGGAAATAGGGACAGCACCAGGGACTCGGATTGGTGCAGAGGGCTACTGCGCTCCCGAACAAGAACGAGGACAACCCCTGACACAATCAGATTTATACGCTATTGGCCCAACTTTAATTTTTTTGCTGACTGGAGAAAACCCTTTTAAGTTTTACCATCAACGCGGGCGACATTTTCGCTTTGATGTCAGTAGTATTCCGACAATTACTCCGCAATTAAGAGAAGTAATTGACCGGGTAACAGAGCCGTTACCACGCGATCGCTATCAGACATCTAAAGAACTATCTATGGCATTAGCTAATTGTCAATGACAGAATTAGGCAAGAGTGAATGCTGAAAAATTTCAGTCTTCACCCTTGAGAGTTTATTCTTCATCCCAAGCTTCTACTGCCAACAATTCACTAATTGGATCTTGCATACTAAAGCCAAAATCTAACAGTTCTTGTTTCCAGTGTTGCCATTCATTGCCATAGAGCAATGCAATTTTCCAAATACTATCATTTGGCTTGATAATGTTGGATTCTACGAGTGATTGCACGTTACGCTGCAATTTCACCATTGGGTGAATTACTTGCTGAGTCATAACCTCGATTCAATTCAGATTTTGTTTAGTAAAGACTTAATCAAAACTGCTTTCCGTTTTGCAAATGTTACCTATGCGTAGAGGGCTGTAATTTGGGTAAAGCTAGTCTTAACTTTTTAAATATACCATAACTAACCCTACTATGTTGCTGCATAAGTCGGTTTTGTACGGTAATTACCACCAAGAAAACGCAGTTCATAGAATACTGACTGTAGCCACCAAATGCAAAAATTAGCCATCCTCATAAATGCATCAATAGCATAGGCAAGCACGACTAGTGAAACTGTATTTGTTTTCGTCAACGGAATGTGTGCAGATTTTAGAAAACCCATGTCATACGGGCTAAGAGGAAGTTGATTAGTTAACGGTGAAATGATTGACCGTCTTTGAATCCTATATACAATATCGCAAACATTGGACAATAAACAATGTTCTTGCAAATCTTTATATAAATTTTATCTTGATAGTAAATAACTATAATATAAAGTATATATTTTTACTTTTATTTGAATATAAAAATCAAGCCTCTGGTAGATGGAGGAGCTAGAAAATTTCATCAGATTATAAATTAATGCGGAGATACATCAATTTAATTTGATTGCTACAAAAAAATCTCCGTATCTGTAGGGGCAACAGTGACCGTTAGGCAGATGATATAGTGTCGGCTAGACAGAAGAAAGTTAGACAGGTAAAAAATCAGATATTTATGGTGAGTTGTGAGTGCGATCGTCTTACTCTCACGAATAAACAAGCTAGCTAGAGAGAGCGATCGCACTAGAAGAAGATCTTGCTAAAAGAAATTAGCTAGAATATTGACCCAAAAAGGTAAAGAGATACTTTTTACAATAGTACTATTGTACTATAAAATTTTTAAATATTTCCTGTTCTCAGCTTAACAAGGTTGCTTCTTCAGAAAAGCGTAATTATTTAGTACAGGCTTGCATGACAGAATTTTTGCCGTAGCATTGCCATAGCACAAGATTGTGGTTATCATCCAGACTTAGCCTTTAAAGTTTGTGTAAAAAATTTCTATCTCAGATGTTAGTTTCTTGAAAGCAGTGGGTATCCTCATAGCAGAGGATTGCTATTACCTAAGTAATTACCACAGCATATAAAGAAAATATGGGAGCAGGAGAAGAATACTTAATAAATCGCAAAAAGCAAATTCAGCGGCGACAAAAATTTTTAACAATAGTGTCACTTGTCTCTTTCTTCGGTTCCATAGTATTTTCAGCAGTTCCTGTCATACAACAGGCTTTGCAACCACCACAACCAAAGGAAGCAATTAAATCTCCTGATTCTTTATTACAGGAACAGGTAAAGGGTTGGGAGATGGTTTTACAAAGAGAACCAAATAACCAATTAGCCTTGGAAGGGCTGGTAAATGTGCGGATAAAGTTGAAAGACACTCAAGGTGCTATTCAAACTTTAGAAAAGTTAGTTAAATTACACCCAGACCGCCAAGATTACAAGGTTGTTTTAGAGAAAATGAAGAAAGAATCAGGTAAGTAAGCGAGAAATATAATTGCTAATTTGTTAATTGCTTTAGCTTATTCTTCACACGCTTAACTTAATTGATTTAATCATTTTCAAAGAAATAAGTTAAAACAAAATTTAGATAATGCTGAAGTTAATACTTTAATCATCTATCTTATACCGCCTTATTGATCAGATGCTTATATATAAGAGGTGCCTAAAAATTAGAAAATCAATAGTTATCCAATTACAGCGGATATATCTAAGTGAATACTTAGTTGAACCATTGGTAAACATCTCCATAAAACAGAAACAAAAAAGTTATTCAATTTTTATTAAAGTATTAAAATATGACTTTATTAAATCCTTTAATTAGTGTAATTTTGACTACCTATAACCATGAAAAATATATAGGTGAAGCAATAGAAAGTATTCTTAATCAGACTTTAAAAAATTTTGAATTAATTATTATTAATGATGGCTCTACTGATAGAACTGAGGAAATTATAAACATATTTAAAGATGCTCGTATTCATTATATTTATCAAAAAAATCAAGGGACAAGTACTGCTATTAATCAGGGTGTATTAGCCGCTAAAGGTAAGTACATAGCTTTCATGTCTGGGGATGATGTTTGCTATCCCCAGAGGCTGGAAAGACAATACAATTATTGTTCAGAAACAGAACAAAATGTTTTAGTTTTTTCTTGGGTAGATTTTATCAATGAAAATAGTGAAATTTTTTCAGGTGAACCTTATATACCAGCAGACTGGTTTAATAGAAATAATCAAAGTAGCGCCAAAATTTTAAGATACTTCTTTGAAAATGGCAATTATGTCAATGCTCCTACTGCTTTTGTAGAGAAAAAAGCATTTATAAACAGCAATTTATTCCACTTAACTTCTATTCAAGCTCAGGATTTTTATATGTGGATTGAATTACTTGGAAAAGGCTATGAAATATTTATATTGCCGGAAAAATTACTAAAGTATAGAGTTACAGGAAAAACTTTAAGTCAATCACATAATTATAAAATTAGAGAAAGTTTTGAGTATGAACTGTTGCTAAAGAATTTTTTTAAAAATATCCCAGCAACCTTATTTAAAGAAGCATTTAGCAACTTAATCAAGAATAATAACTTCAATAGTGAAATAGAATATGAGCTAGAGAAAGCATTTATTTATTTAAACTACAATTCGCAATTATTTTATAAAATTAGTTATGAGAAACTGTTTGAACTTTTACAAAATCCATATATATTGACCATAAGTAAAGAAAAATACAATTTTGATTTACCTAATTTATATAATTTAATCACAAATTTTCTTAGAATGAATGAAAATGAAAGTAAAAAAGCTTTAGTATCTATAATTATTCCGTGTTATAATCAGGCTCGCTTTTTGAAAGAAGCTGTTGACAGTATCATCAACCAAGTATATCAAAATTGGGAATGTATCATTGTTAATGATGGTAGCCCTGATGATACTAGTGAGGTTGCCAAATTTATTATTGATTTATATAAGAACAGAAAAATATATCTTCTTGAAAAGCCTAATGGTGGTCTTCCAGATGCTAGAAATAAGGGAATAAAGCAATCTTCTGGTCAATATATATTGTGTTTGGATGCTGATGATAAAATCGGTGCTAATTTTCTTGAAGATTCTGTAGCAATTTTACAAGCCCATTCGGCAGTTGGTTTTGTTTATACAGATGTGCAGTACTTTGGAGCTAAAAACGATAAAATTAGCTACGGAGACTTTAATCCTAATATCTTTATAAGAAATAATCAAGCGACCGCCACATCTCTATTTCGCAGGGAAATCTTTGATCAGGTTGGTGGATTCAAAACAATCATGGATGGAGGATTAGAAGATTGGGAATTTTGGATTTCTGCTTATGAAAATGGTTGGCAAGGGTATCGTTTAGCAAAGGCCTCTTTTTACTATAGACAACACGCTACAGGCTCTATGCTGCAAAATCTTGTGAATCAGAAATCCAAGCTGCAAATTCTATTTGCTAGAATTATTAGCCTTCATCCCAAACTGTATACTGAGCAAGAAATACTGTGGGCAGAGCAGACATTATATCAAAATCAAAATAGTGCTGCTACCTCTAAAGCTTTGGATAATTATGAACTGTTACTAACTCAATTATGCAGACAAATTACAGAATATCAGCAGGAAACTCAAAATTATGAATTGGCTAATGTTGCTCAAATTCGGCAACAAATTGCCAAATTATGGCTTAGTGTTGAAACACAACAATTGGCCACTGAATATTTTGGAACTTTAGGCACATTACATTCTACTATCCAAAATATTGGAATTAAAGAAGAAATACTGACTCAAGAGGAACAATCTTTTATAGATGAGGTTCAAGCATATTTGGCTCAAGGTTTAAATCAGCAAAATACCATACAATATCTGCTTGCTGCTCAGGTTTACTGTCGTGCTGACCAGTTACAATTACAGCATGATTTTTCTCATATACCTCATTGGTTTATTCAAGACTATTTGCGTTTCTTATTTGCTTCTCCAGTCCACTTTTACAAACTGGGAGAAGCAGATAATTATAATAATTATCTGCAAGAATTGCTAAATTTTTTACACACATTAATTATCAGTGATACCGATAATAAATTATCGCGGGAAATAATTAATAATTTTGCTCAAAATGGTAATTTTATCCCGTTGTATTTTAATGAAAAAAATCTCAAAAATATTTATATAAAACGTGCAGGAATACTAGAGTTGTTTCTTAAAAATAATGGGTTTGAAGTCAATTATGAGTTTACGGAGCAGCCTGTAAATAGAAAAAAAATTAGGCTTGGTATTTTAGCAACACATTTCACGCCAGGTTCGGAAACATTTGCTTACCTTCCTGTTTATGAATATATAAGTAGAGATTTTGAAGTAATTCTGTATTCTCTTAATCAAACTAGTCATCCCCTAGAACAATATTGTAAAACCTGTGCAAACTTATTTACCTTGTTACCAGCAAATTTATCAGAGCAAGTCAATATTATTCGTGCTGATGATTTAGATATACTATTTATTGCTACTAATGTGACGGCAGTAACCAATCAAATTTGCCTTTTGGCAATGCATAGGTTGGCAAGAATACAAGTTACTAGTGGCGGATCAGTTGTCACTACTGGAATGCGGCACATTGATTATTATATTTCTGGAACGTTAACCGATCCATCACCAACAGCGGCAGAACAGTATCGAGAAAAGTTATTAAAAATAGAAGGAACAGCTCATTGTTTTAGTTATGGTAACGAACAAGAACAGGTAAATATTGAAGTTAAGAGAGAAAATTTAGGAATTGCCAAAGATACTGTAGTTTTTATCTCTGCTGCTAATTTATTTAAAATTACTCCAGAGTTAATTAATACATGGGCTAAAATTATTCTAGAAGTGCCAAATTCAGTTTTGGTATTGTTGCCGTATGGGCCGAATTGGTCAAACATTTACCCAAAAAAATATTTTGAATCTTATTTGATTGTAGTATTTGCAAAATATGGTTTATTAGAAGATAGATTTATAGTTTTAGATCCTCAACCAGTGCCAAATCGGGAAGAGGTTAAAGAATACTTGAAAATTGCTGATGTTTATCTTGATTCTTATCCATTTGCAGGTACAACTTCTTTAATCGAACCACTACAAATAAATTTACCAGTAATAGCTAGGCAAGGTCATAGTTTCCGTTCGGCAATGGGTGCTGCAATGATTCAATCACTAGATGTTTCTGATTTAGTTGCTGATAGTGAAGAGTCGTATATAAAGTTAGCGACTACCCTCGGTAATGACTCTGAATTACGTCATCATAAAAGAAAGCAAATTCAGGAAAAAATGCAAGCTAATCCTAGTTTTTTGGATAGCCGCTCCTATTCAGCTAAGATTGAACGCTTATTTAAGCAACTCTTCAGTAATTATCTTGTAGAGACTCTCCGCCAAAATCTACCCTTGAGAGATATCAATCTGATCATTTTCCCAGATTGGACTCAATCAGAAGAATCCATAGGTTCAGAATTGGAACGAGTCATCAAATTTTTTGCTACTTATCCAGACAGTCAAACAACTACCTTGTTGATTGATACGAATAATATTGCAGTAGAAGATGCAGAAATATTTTTATCGAGCGTAGCTATGAATCTGATGATGAACGAAGATTTAGATATAACGGAGGGATTAGACATTTCTTTGCTAGAACCATTAAGCAATCATCAGTGGCAAGCTTTATTACCTAGCCTGACAGCAAGAATTACTTTGGAGTTTGAAAATAAGCTAGCATTGGCGCAATTACCAATTGCAGAACTTTCTGTTTGGGATTGGGATAAACTTATGAATTCAACTTTAGAAATCACTACTGTTTAGTTATCAAAGTTGAATTAACTGTTTTCTTGAATATTATTCAATAAACCAGAGATTTGAATCTCTGGTATTTTTTTCATGCATAAAAAAAGCTCGCACAAGCAAGCTTTTCATCTACTATTGGTTATGGGTTTTATATTTGATATCATTACCCATCAACATACCGTTGCCACATTTGCTCGTAAGCTTTTTCCATATCACGAGTAAATTGCTTTGCATTCCACAAAGGTGCTGTATGCCTTGATTGACGAAGTTTCCATGAAATTTGTTGTCGTAATTTTTCATCTTTACCCAAGCGTACACCCCATTCTACATACTCATCTTCAGTCCAAGCGATGCCTTCTGTAATACCTGCATTAATCATCATTGTGTAGCTATTACGTGCTGCAAATTGTTGCCCAACTCTGGTGACTACAGGTATACACATCCACAAAGTTTCTAATGTTGTTGTAGCGCCATTGTAAGGATAGGTATCAAGAACAACATCAGCAATTGCTAAATTAGCACGATGGATTGCTTCGGTAGGCGCACCAGGTAAAAATCTGAGCCGGGAAAAATCAACTCCCTCTTCTTCTGCCATACATTCAAAAAATTCTTTTGATGATTCTAGATCTGCATCACCTTTAATCAGAAGATAACTATTAGGCACTTCTCCAATAATTTTTAACTGTAATTGCAGGTGTTCTTGATGTCTTTTATATCCTTTTTGAGTCATGAAATAAACTATGGCATCACTAGGAATATCTAGATGTTCCCTTCGTAAGTTAGGTACATCTACTTCAAAACCATCAACAGCTATATAAGTTTGGGGTAATCTCCAAATTGTTTCGCTGTAATAATCCTGTGCTGATTCAGGTAACACATAAGGATCAGCAATAAAATAATCGATTGATGGCAATCCAGAAGCATCCCAACCTAACCAAGTCACTTGAATGGGCGCAGATTTTATAGACATTAACTCACATGAATGATCTAATGTAATACTATCTAAATCAACTAGAATATCAATTTCATCTGATTGGATTTGATCCCAAATGCCATAATCACGTAACCCAAATTTATGAAATTTTTCAGATTTGTTAATAAAATATTTTTTTGTGAACTGTTCTACAATTTCTGAATCGAATATAAAATAGCTATGAATTTTAAATTTTTCCGGATCGTGATGTTGAAAAAGCCATCGGCAGAGCCATCCTACAGAATGTCTTTTTAAACAGTGAGAAATATAACCTATATTAAGAGCTTTTTTATTTTTATTAATATTTTTTTTACGGGAAGCTAATAACTCATTTTGACGTGTGGACATCTCGCTATGATGTTGAATTATATTAGCTTGGCATAAACTAGAAATTCTATGTTGAAACCAGTGATTATTTTTAGGATCGTCATAAATATATGGCAGGAAAAATAAGGAATTAAAAAGCCTAGCAGCAGTCACTTTTTCCAGATTATCAGGGTTTTCTTTGATTACTTGTTTTGCTAGTAATACTTGCTGCTGCAAGCTAGTACATACTTCTTCCCAATAACTACCAGATGTCATTAAACCTCTTAATATTATGGAGTATGCACAAACTTTTTCAGATGCTGTGGTTGCTAATTCGTAATAGAGTTTAGCTGTTTCTATACCCTGTAAATACTTTTGAGCATTTTGGTAAAAATATGATAACTGTATAATGACTCCTCGATGATTGGGGACTCGTTGTAAACATAATTCTCCAAAGCGTGATGCTAATTCAGGCATTTGTTTGAAAAATGCTATGTTTATAATCTCCAGCATTGCTGTATCAATAATATTAAATGGTTCTGGAAAATATTTTAGACAAGCTTCAAAGAAAGTGAGTAATGCATCTTCTTTGGGCGTATATATTAAAAGGTTTACAATTACATTCAACAATAAATCAGTATCGCAACTATCTATTTGTATTGGTAATAAAATAGTGATTGCTTCTAGTAAGTTAGTAATGTCATCACTAAAATTATTCAATAAAATAGCAAGCTTGACAATATGTAATAAATTATTTATATTTTCTGGGTCAATTTCCTTTATATGTTGACGAATTGCCCATGCAACTTGATAATCATTAATAGTTGCTCGACGTTTAGCTTCGGTTAGCAAAACTTCTAGCAAATCTGCTGTATACATTTCATCAGTATCTGATAATGCCATAAACCAAGTCATTTGTGCTTCGGTTTCTTGACCTTGCAGAAGCAACATTAATCCTAAATTCCAGTAGTGAGACTTGATATCTGGCTCTATTTCAATTGCTTGTTCGTAAAGACTAGCTGCCGCACTATAGTTTTCTTCAATTAGGTATTTTTCTGCTTGCTGTTGCCAAATATTTTTGTTAGCAAGAGGCTGGATAGCAGTCATATTAAAATCTCAGTTCATTTACTGTTCTGTTATATCTTAATATTGGATTTTCAGTAAAGTTATAAAGCTAATTTTATTTCTTGAAAACAAGTCTCAATATTATATTTTGATTTACAATTTCTTTACAAAAATTTGCTTTTATGATTAAAAATATTTGCGCAAAAAGACATGCAAGAGGATTTTACAAACTTAAATTGTAATTATATTCTCAAAAATAAACATAACTTTTAAACTCATTAAATATTAAAAAATATTCACCCCCTGCAAAATTCTTAGGAGGTGAATATATATATGTCTCTTACTTGCATATAGTAAGAGTAGATAATTGATTGATATTTATTTAATAAACTTGCCGCTACCGTTGCAAGTAGTACTGCCTGCACCATCTATCAAAGCAGCCCCACTGGTTCCTACATTGTTGCCTTCACAAAGGAAAGCAATACTGGTTAATTCAGAGTTGGCACCTACGGATTCTAAGTAAACTCTACCACCATAGTTTTTCAGTCCACTGGCAATTGCTGTTGAGTAGCTCGTTGCATAAGCAGCAGTAGCAGTTCCTGTTACTGCTGATGTAAAGTATGAATAGTTGCTAGTTGTGGTTTTAATACCAATCCCTGTGTCATTCACAGTAGATGCAAAAGTGTCATTTTCTGTGTAGTAAGCTTGTTGACCTTTGTTCATAGAACCAACATAGGTCTTAGATTCTGATTGTTTAGCTTTCTTGGCTTGGTTGAGGAATGAAGGTAGAGCGATCGCAGACAGAATACCGATAATAATGATTACTACCAACAGTTCAATAAGTGTAAAACCTTGTTCGTCTTTCTTTTTACCGAGAATGTGCTGAAGGAATTTTGCTTTAAGTTCGGTTTTCATAAGTGTTTTCCCTGCGGTCTGGGTGAGTTGTTTGTTCTAGAAAGAACTTACCCATTTCATTACAGTTTCATATCACTAGTACTAAAAATATTTTTTTAGTTGTATTTTAGACTTTCATAATACTGAAGGTAATCAAACAAGACTTTCCTGATGGGATTGAGGCTGATTAATGTTGCGCATATCTACTTGTAACCTGCGATCGCTCTCAATTCGCTAGTCTTCCCAATTGCGATCGCAGTTTGTTATGCTATATTAAGCGTAGTCGTTATGAGTTTGTATAACTGTTATGACCAACCCGACAGTAGAAAATTTGGTAATTATCGGTTCTGGGCCAGCAGGATACACGGCGGCGATATATGCCGGGCGAGCTAACTTGAAACCTGTGGTATTTGAAGGCTTCCAAGCAGGGGGTTTGCCTGGTGGGCAATTGATGACAACGACGGAAGTTGAAAACTTTCCTGGGTTTCCCCAAGGGATTACCGGGCCGGAATTGATGGATAGGATGAAGGCGCAAGCTGAACGCTGGGGGGCTGAGTTATATACAGAAGATGTAATATCAGTTGATTTGACTCAGCGTCCGTTTACTGTGCGCTCAGAGGAAAGGGAAGTTAAAGCCAACAGTATTATTATTGCCACTGGTGCAACCGCCAAGCGTTTAGGTTTACCCAGCGAACATGAATTTTGGAGTCGAGGAATTTCTGCTTGTGCGATTTGCGATGGTGCGACGCCGATTTTCCACGGTGCGGAACTGGCTGTGATTGGTGCTGGTGACTCGGCGGCGGAAGAGTCAATTTACTTAACCAAGTATGGCTCTAAAGTCAATCTGCTGGTGCGTTCTGATAAAATGCGGGCTTCTAAAGCTATGCAAGACAGGGTTTTGAGCAATCCCAAAATCCAGGTACATTGGAACACAGAAGCCGTAGATATCTTTGGTAACGGCCACATGGACGGGGTGAAAATCCGCAATACCAAAACTGGCGAAGAAAGCAAACTACACGTAAAGGGTTTGTTCTACGCTATTGGTCACACTCCGAATACTTCTTTATTTAAGGGACAACTAGAACTAGATGAAGTCGGATATGTTGCTACTAAGCATGGTTCTGTAGAAACCAGCGTTGAAGGTGTATTTGCGGCTGGTGATGTGCAAGACCATGAGTTTCGCCAAGCAATTACGGCTGCGGGGACTGGTTGTATGTCCGCGATGTTGGCTGAACGCTGGTTATCTTCTAATGGTTTGATTCAAGAATTTCATCAACAACCAGAAACACCAACTAATGAATTAGAACATCAGCCAGCAGCGAAGAAAACCGAAGCTGAACAACAAGCCGAATTTAGTGTAAATACGACACGACATGAAGGTGGTTATGCTTTGCGGAAACTTTTCCATGAAAGCGATCGCTTACTTCTGGTAAAATATGTAGCTCCTGGTTGCGGCCCTTGTCATACCTTGAAACCAATACTCAATAAAGTGGTTGATGAATTTGACGGCAAAATTCACTTTATTGAAATTGATATCGATAAAGACCGCGAGATTGCCGAAAATGCTGGGGTGACAGGTACACCGACGATTCAATTGTTCAAAAATAAGGAACTGATCAAAGAAGTCAAAGGTGTGAAGCAGAAAAGCGAGTATCGCCAATTAGTTGAAAGTAATCTTTGAAGTACTGGGATTTGGGGATGAGGGAGATAAATGCCCAATGCCCCATGCCCATTTTCCTTGATAGAATACATCCATATTGCCGCCACTATAAGCCAAAATTTTTATAGACAGAACTTAGGTACAGGCAAAAATGGATATCAAAAATGGCTTCGTCGGCACTATTGGGAATACACCTTTAATTCGCTTAAACAGCTTTAGTGAAGAAACAGGGTGCGAAATTCTCGCTAAAGCAGAATTCCTCAACCCCGGTGGTTCCGTTAAAGACCGCGCTGCACTTTATATTATTGAAGATGCAGAAAAGAAAGGCTTGCTCAAACCAGGTGGTACAGTAGTTGAAGGTACCGCAGGTAATACTGGTATTGGATTGGCGCATATTTGTAACGCTAAAGGTTACAAATGCCTAATTATTATTCCAAATACACAGTCTCAAGAAAAAATAGACGCATTAACAACTCTAGGTGCAGAAGTTCGCCCGGTTCCTGCTGTACCTTATAAAGACCCTAATAATTACGTCAAACTCTCTGGGAGAATAGCGGCTGAATTAGATAATGCAATTTGGGCGAATCAATTTGATAATTTAGCTAACCGCCAAGCCCATTATGAAACTACAGGGCCAGAAATTTGGGCGCAAACAGATGGTAAGGTTGATGGTTGGGTAGCTGCAACGGGAACTGGCGGTACATTTGCTGGTGTGGCACTTTACTTAAAAGAAAAGAATCCAGCAGTTAAATGCGTTGTGGCAGATCCTTTAGGTAGTGGGCTTTATAGCTATATCAAAACTGGTGAAATCAGCATAGAAGGTAGTTCCATCACTGAAGGTATTGGAAACAGTCGCATTACAGCGAATATGGAAAGCGTACCAGCCGATGATGCGATTCAGATAGATGATAAAGAAGCTTTGCGAGTAGTTTATCAACTGCTGAGAAAAGATGGATTATTAATGGGTGGCTCCACAGGGATTAATGTGGCTGCGGCTGTTGCTTTAGCCAAGCAGTTAGGCCCCGGACATACCATTGTTACCATTTTGTGTGATAGTGGTTCCCGCTATCAGTCACGGATATTCAATCATGAATGGTTAGCGTCTAAAGGGCTTTCTGTGGATTAGTCAATAGTCATTGGTCATTTGTCAGAGACGCGATTAATCGCGTCTGTACAGTTGTTATGTCTTCCCGTTGTCTCTCTCCTCTGCGCCACGTCAGTTGCTACAACGCGGGAAACCCGCGCAACGCACTGACTCCTCTGCGTCTCTGTGGTTGATAAAATATGTCAAACACCACTCAATCATCGGATTTTCCTAGAACAGATCCCAATTCTTCGCCCAAATGCGTGCGCGTTTGCCAAAACCGTGCTTGTAAAAAACAAGGTGCTGTAGATGTTTTAGCGGCCTTTGCTGCTTTACCTGTTGCTGGTGTCATTGTTACAGCTAGCAGTTGTTTAGGACAATGTGGCAATGGCCCTATGGTATTAGTATTACCTGAGATGGTCTGGTATAGCGGCGTTCAACCCAGTGAAGTACCTCTATTGGTAGAACAACATCTATTAGGCGATCAAAGAGTCAAGCAGATGCTTTATTATCGGTTTCATCCCCTGGGATAAAGTGTTTCAAAATATATCAGTCTGCACTCTTTGTTGACCGAAGTGAGGAAGCCAATGAATATTCAGCAGCTACGTCAATCATTAAAAATGAAGTGGCTGGGTTATTACGCACAAAATCGCCCTTGGTTAGTAAAAATGCGAATCTGGGGTACTTATGATAGGGTGCGCCGGCCTTGTTCTGGTTTTATGTTGGCGACTTTATCTGTATTAGAACCGCAGTTTGAACAGATACTTGATTTTTTAACTGAACTCAGCAATAACCCTGATAAAATTATTGCGGCTTTGGGTCTTAACTTCAGTCCTGACGAAGAGTTGGATTTGATAATTCAAGATGATTTTATGGCTGCTGACTCATTCTCAAATGAGCCGTTAACAGAAATTGAGGATCGAGTTCAGCATGTATCTTTGGTAACGGAAAATTTAGAGGATATTTCTAACTCGCCAACAAGAATATTAAATTCTGAGCAGCCGCTTGGCGATATGGCTCCAACCAAGATTAATGTATCATCGTTTACGGGAGCTAATGAAGTAGTTCGCGATCGCCAACCAATAGCATCAGTTCCAGTGGCTACCCCAGTCACTCGGGAATCCTCAGCGACGACGCTTGTTATGGAAAAGCCAGCTACTGAGATTTCTAGGCAAAGCACAACTATTTTACCGTCGGCAATGCCTACTGAGATTCCCCAAAACTACACCAGCTTGAAATCGCTGGCTGTTGCTATCAAAATTCCCAGCAATGATACCCCGTTGAAGATCCAATTGCCTGTTGTTCCTACTAAAACTAACATCTCACCTAGTAGTAATGCCAGCAGTCTAGCTTCTTGGGTGGATGAATTTTGTCAAGGTGTTGATTGGAATCCAGAGGAAGCTATTTTTATTCATTTTTGAATAGTCATTTGTCATTTGTCCTTTGTCATTAGAACAGTTTTTACTGTTGACTATTGACTAAGGACTAATTTTCAGCCATAAGTTCAGTCAGTATAAAACTTTAAACTGAAGGATATTCGTGAGAAACAAAGGGTACTGCTACTACTTCGCCCTCGGTTTCTCCTACTTGGACTTTTAAGCCAACACCGCCAGCTTTGGTGCGAATGTAACCTAGTCCAAAGTGTCCGTCGGCTGTTTGGGTGTAACTGGTAAGTTTACCCACTTTTTCATCCCCAACGGCGATCGCACTGCCAATTTCCGCAAAACCACTCAAGCGAATCCCCCAGAGGTTTTGTTTTACACCTTTATATGTATTCAATCTGGCAATGGTTTCTTGTCCGATATAGCAGCCTTTATTAAAGGATATAGTCTGCCACAAGCCAACTTCTAGGGGATTGTAATCATCTGTGAGTTCTGCCTCTGGGATGGGTCGCCCTTGTAATATTCGTAACGTATCCCAAGCGCGATCGCTCAATTCTACTGCACCTAATTCTAAAATTTGATTCCACAGTTTCTCTTTTTCGGAAGTGGGAAAAATTAGGGTATATCCAGGAGAAGCCAAGCCACTACCAACAGCAATAATTAAGTTACCGTTGACTATTACATGAGTTCCATAGGGTTGACCGATAATTGATTCTGCGCCTAATTTTTTGATAATTCCATGACTTTCGGTGCCGATGAGGCTAAAGGTTGCATTTTCAGCAGTTACATCGGTCAATTGCACTTTATCAGCAAAAAAGATATAGCGGTCTAACCACTGCATGATAAATTCGCGACGGTTAGGCGAAACCAACAATAAAACCGCATCTTCTAAAACGTAGGCAGTAACTAAATCAATGGTGCGGGCTGTTGATGTTACCATTACCGTATCGCAGCCTTGCCCAGGTTTTAAGCTTTGGAAATCGTTAGTACTTTGGTTGTGTAAAAAGCGGATACGGTCATCATCAGAAACACGAATGCGTCCAAAAAAAGAGCGATCGCATACAGCAACACCTTCTGTTACCGCTTGGATAGCTGCTGCGTCTTGAGCGTCAATTGCAGATGTTGGCATGGTAATGAAGAGTTGCTTTTGTTTCAATGGTTTCGCATTGGAATATTACCAAATTATCTTTGATTGGTTCAAGGGGCATGGGGCATGGAAGGGAGATAAGGGAGACAAGGGAGATAAGAGAGACAAGGAGGACAAATGACAAATGACAAATGACTACTGATATTTGTCATCATTGTGGATTCGTTGGGGATAGAGACATCAATGCTGCTATTAACATCTTGCACAAGGGATTAAGTACGGTGGGGCACATCGGATCTTATAAGCTTGGGGAGTTTGATCCTCTAGCTTCGTTGGAGCAATCCTGCGAAGGTAAGATTGGACTTTGAACCAAGAATTCCCGCCCTTGTAGGGCGGTGGAGTGTCAATATACCTAATATACAGTTCCAGAATTTTTATGATGACGAAGGTTGCACCTGCTGTTGTGGTGTTGGGTCAAAATAGTGTAGCAGTAGCACGCAAAATAATCAGTGTTTTACCAGGGGCGACGTTATACGGGTTGGCGGGACGTACTAGTGAGGTAGATGTCAGCTTTAGTAGTTTTGGTGAGACAGTGCGGGAGTTATTCGCCCAGGGAACGCCACTGATTGGGATTTGTGCTGCGGGTATTTTAATTAGAACCCTAGCGCCGATGATTTCTGATAAACGCCAAGAACCGCCAGTAGTCGCTGTAGCTGAAGATGGTAGCGCGGTTGTTCCTCTTTTAGGTGGATTGAGTGGGGTAAACGATTTAGCAAGGCGGATTGCTGAGGTTTTTGAGGTGAAAGCCGCAATTACAACTACCGGCGATATTCGATTTCGCACCGCGCTTTTGTCTCCGCCTGCTGGTTATTATTTGGCTAATCCTGATGATGCGAAAACTTTTATTTCCGATTTGCTAGCTGGAGCGCAGGTAAAGTTGGAAGGAATAGCACCTTGGTTAACTAACAGTCAATTACCCATTGATCCAAATGGAAACTTGACGATTAAAATTAGCGATCGCTTGCTTCAGCCTACACCAAATTGTTTAATCTACCATCCTGCCACAATTGCGATCGCTATTAGTGAAATTTCTGGAACTGAGGATGAGGTACTAGCATCCATACAGCAAGTATTAACAGAGGCGAAACTTGCACCTGCATCGATAGCTGGAGTATTTGCGCCCCTCGCCATCGCCGCCAATCCGGTAATTCATGCTGTTGCTAGCGCTTTAGAAGTGCCTGCACGGTTTTTTACCTCAAATCACTTAGACAGTTTATTATCACAGGGTTATAGCCCCAGCCAAGCGGTAGCTATTGCAGCTACAGGAAAAGATGCAGAGGTAATTAAGACAGAGAAAGGAATAGCGATCGCAATTTCCCCCGAACCCATCAACCCCAACAATATCGGACAATCACGGGGACGATTAGCTGTGATTGGTACAGGGCCGGGTAGTCAAGAGTGGATGTCTCCGGAAGTTAAGGAAATCCTCAAGTCGGCTACTGATTTGGTAGGTTATACAACTTATCTAAATTTAGTGGGTTCCCTGGGTGAAGGTAAGCAACGACATGATTCTGATAATCGCGAAGAAATTCCACGGGCGGAAATGGCGCTAGATTTAGCAGCCCAAGGGCGATATGTGGCTGTGGTATCTTCTGGCGATCCGGGGATTTATGCGATGGCGACAGCAATTTTTGAGGTTTTAGATTGCCAAAATAAACCTGAATGGGACAGCGTAGAAATTCATGTTGCACCGGGAATTTCTGCTATGCAAGCCGCAGCTGCTGCTATTGGCGCACCCTTGGGACATGATTTTTGTACTATTTCCCTTTCAGATATTTTAAAACCTTGGTCAATAATTGAACAGCGAATTGCGGCTGCGGCTGAAGCTGATTTTGCGATCGCTTTCTACAATCCTGTATCGAAAGAGCGTACTTGGCAATTAACGGAAGCGAGAAATATCTTACTGCGTTATAGAACGCCTGACACGCCAGTAGTCTTAGGGCGAAATCTCGGACGAACTGGACAAGCTGTAAAAGTAATTACCCTTGAAGAATTAGCACCGACAGTAGCCGATATGCGAACCATGATTCTTATTGGCTCTAGTAAAACTAAGAAGATTCAGCGCCCTGATGGTAACGTCTCCGTTTACACTCCCCGTCGATACAGTTAAAATCGCAATGTTTCAACAATAATTGGGTGAGTTAGCTCACAAGCACTAGTTACGTTACGGTTTATCTTGATGCAGCAACCAATACAGCTGATGAAATGATGAAATAACTTCAAAACTCACATCGGATTACTCTATGCCTTATGACATTACTATGTGTCCCGGACAAAATTGTCCGTTTAAACAAGGGTGTTACCGTTTTACATCCGAAATCTTTGGTCGCCAAGATTTTTTTGGAACAGCACCTTATAATTTGACGACTAATTATTGTGAGTTTTTTATCAGTAACCGCCCAGATGAGGAGCAAATTCGTTGGCGAGCTTATACAATCTGGCAACAAACAGGCTATCTAGAAGGAAAATCTATAGAATATTGGCTTCAGGCTGAAAAAGAGTTGACAGAGTTAAAAAACTTACGATCCTGATGCATTCCTGATGCATATTAATTTGTACTGTAAGATGAAATCGGCTCATTTAAGTAGTGGAAATTCTTGACCTAGAAACCCAATGAACAAATTCTTACTTCACTTACTTTCAACTCCTGTAGTTATTAGCTCTATCCTGTCTACAGGAATCGTGATTAATCAAGCCCAAGCTATCGAGCCACAACCTGCAAATACAGAAGATCGTCTCACCTGTATCCGTAATAAACATAAAATTGGTTTAGTCTGCGCTAGAGCTTCTGTTTTGGCACAAATTCCTAAATATCAGTCAGAAAGCGAACCTGTATCTACAGATAACGTACCGATGCTAGAGTTTAATGATGCAGAAAGCGATATGGCTATCGATTTATTCGGTTGTGATTGTCCGGCTTGTATCAATTCTTTAAGAAATATGCAGGGTGCAAAGCCATTAGTTTATTAAGAAACATTCAAAATAATTACTCATGAAGTAGATATTATCTCAGGGCACAACATCTGTTGTGCTCTTACTTTTTAATACATATAATTGAAACACAATTTACAATTTATATGAATATTTAAAATCATAAACATAAGTAATAAAAATGATATACAAGCCAGAACCAATAGATACTTCAAAAGCGATTGTCAATAGCGAACATCTCAAATTAACTGAATTACTTGCCAAAAATACACATGAAATTTGGGCACAGCAACGCATAGCAGAAGGATGGAAATTTGGTATACAACGAGATGATATCCGCAAAGAACATCCTGGATTAGTTCCCTATGAAGAATTATCAGAATCAGAAAAACAATACGATCGCAATACAGCCTTAGGAGTTATCAAGGTGCTATTAGCTTTAGGCTATCGCCTTGAAGGTAAAGGAAATTCCTTAGCAGATGAAAAAGAAGAACAACAATTGGCTGTAATGCTACAAAACCTTAAAGATTCTTCAGAATTAAATTTAAGTTCTTTATTGGCAATTGGTAGAGAAACAATTAAAATTAAACCTCATTCCCCAGATATTTATATTGTCTTAGGTGAAACAATCCTCCAACTAGGCGAACCTTTAATGGCTTATGATGTTATTACTGATGGACTAAAACACTGGGAAAATAATATTAGATTAAAGCAACTTTTAGCTTTAGCATTGGCGCGGAGTGGTGCAAGTTTACGAGCTAATTCCCTGCTATTACAACTAGTAGAATCAGGAGCATCAGATCGCGAAACTATCTCTCTTCTTGCTCGAACTCATAAAGACCTTTACCTGCAAGCAACTACCCCAGAAGAAAAACAAAGTCATCTGAAATTAGCCGCCGCAAGATATCAACAAGCTTATCAATTAACTGGCAGTTACTACCCAGGAATTAATGCTGCTACTATGACTCTATTAAAGGGAGAAGAAGTAACAGCAAAAGAAATTGCAACTCAGGTGCAAGAGCAATGTTTACAACAAGCAGAAAAGGATTATTGGTTATTAGCAACATTAGGTGAAGCGTCCCTGATTTTACAAGATTGGTCAGCAGCAGAAGCATGGTATAAAAAAGCAGTAGAAATCGGGAAAGGAAGACTTGGAGATATTAGTTCTACCCGTCGCAATGCTAAACTTCTGCTGGAGTATTTAGAAGGAAATAGCCAGCGCCTTGGAGAATGGTTTCAACTTCCCCGTACGGTTGTTTTTAGCGGACACACAATTGACCGCCCCGAAAGAAAAATTCCCAGATTTCCGCCTGAATTAGAAGCACAAGTTTATCAAGCTATCAAAGAACGGCTGATAAATTATGATGCCAAAATAGGATATGCTTCCGCCGCTTGTGGTGCCGATATTTTATTTTTAGAAGCAATTCTTGAACTCAATGGGGAGATTCATATTGTACTGCCTTATGATAGTGCAGAATTTATACATAATTCCGTTGATATTATTCCTAATAGTGATTGGAAGCAAAGATATGAAAACTTAATAGCAAGGGCGAATGAAGTTATCATTTGCTCCCATCATAATTTAGAAGACAGTAATATTTTGTATGAATATGCCAATCGGGTTGTACATGGTTTAGGCAAAATGCGAGCCGAATTACTCGATACAGAATTAATACATCTTGCTGTTTGGGATGGTCAACCAGGTGATGGATCTGGCGGTACAGCTTGGACAATTGAAACTTGGCAAGCATGGGGTTATGAGGTAGAAATCATCAATCTCAAATTGATGCAAAATACTGCTGTAAAGGATAATATTTTATTACGCGATCGCCAACCACAAATAAATATTAATCAACAATCCAGCAATCAAACAGAATCTAGAGAAGTGATGGCACTTTTGTTTGCTGATGTTGTCAAATACTCAACCTTAACGGAAGAACAAATTCCGCGATATGTAGAATATTTTCTTGGTGCTGTTGCTGAACTTGAAGCTAAATCAAATTATGCATCATTAGTCAAAAATACCTGGGGAGATGCCCTATATTATGTCTTTCCTAGTGTGACTGATGCTGGCAATTTTGCCCTAGATTTATGCGATCTCATTCAACATACTAACTGGTTAGAAAAAGGTCTGCCCGAAAATCTTAATTTACGGATTTCATTGCACGCAGGCCCAGTTTACCAATATGTTAACCCTGTGACTAAAGATACCAGCTATATTGGCACTCATGTTAGCTATGCTGCCAGAATTGAACCGATAACTCCACCAGGTAAAGTTTACGGAAGTCAAGCTTTTGCAGCCCTAGCTTGCAGTCTAGGAGTGCAAGATTTTACCTGCGATTACGTTGGACAAATCCCTTTTGCCAAAGGATATGGCACCTTTCCCACCTATCATGTACGCCGACAAAGAAGTTTTTAGCGATCGCACAACAGCTATCTAGAGAGCAAAGTTATTTTTTTTGCTAATCTATTTAGGTAAAAATAATGACAAAAAACACAACAAAGATTATAGTAGTTTCACTAAGTTGGCACTAAGTGAGATGCAGACTGAGCAAATCACATGACAGACGTTTTTATCTCCTATTCACGCAAAGACAAGGAGTTCGTCTTTATACTCCAAAACGCACTCAAAGCTCACAATCGTCAAACTTGGGTTGACTGGAAAGATATTCCCTTAACTGCTGATTGGTGGGCAGAAATTGAAACAGGGATTGAAGCAACTAACACCTTTGTCTTTGTTATTAGCCCAGATTCAGTTGTCTCTAAAGTCTGCAATCAAGAAATTGAACATGCAATCAAAAACAATAAGCGTCTTGTGCCCATTTTACATAGAGAAGGCTTCGACATAGAGCAAGTTCATCCAGCCCTTTCTCGCCACAACTGGCTGTTCTTTCGGGAACAAGATGATTTCGACAATGTTTTTGCCCACCTAATTAAAGCAATTGATACAAATTTAGAATATGTGCGCGGGCATACGCGCTTGCTGATTCGGGCACTGGAATGGGAGAATAAAGGACGTAATGATAGCTTTTTGGTACGTGGAACTGATTTAGACGCAGCAGAAAAAT
Organism: Tolypothrix sp. FACHB-123; assembly: GCF_014697075.1. Classification (GTDB taxonomy): domain Bacteria; phylum Cyanobacteriota; class Cyanobacteriia; order Cyanobacteriales; family Nostocaceae; genus Aulosira. The sequence goes on from NZ_JACJRE010000004.1 coordinate 240,888, forward strand.
GGCTTGTCTCTAGTACTACTCAACAACCCCAACCAACAGAACAGCAAAAAAACTATATTCTTAAAAGCCGCGAAGCCGAAACAGCTTATCAAAGATTGATGAAAGCTGGACACCAAGCAAGGCAAATGGTTCGCATTAGCTCTGGGATGCTGATTGTGACGTTACTATTAGCAGCAATAGCTGGAGTCTGGGCAAACAAAACGATTCATGAAGCACAAGAAGGCACAAAGTTAGAGCGCGAGGGAGTAGCAGCTTTACAGCAATTTGAAACTCAATCAATCACAGCCTTACTTACAGCCATGATAGCAGGGCAAGGATTGCAATCAATAGTTAAAGATGGTCGCCCTTTAGAACAATATCCAGCCGCTAGCCCCATATTAGCTTTACAAAGAATTTTAGATGGGATTCAAGAACGGACGCAGCTTACAGGGCATAAAGATCTAATTATCAATACCAGTTTTAGCCCTGATGGCAAGTTTATTGTCACTGCATCCTTTGATAAGACAGCGCGGGTGTGGGACACCACTGGTAAATTGTTAGCCCAACTTAAAGGGCATCAAGGAGAGGTCAACAATGTCAATTTTAGTCCTGATGGTAAGCTGATTGTCACTAGTTCCTCTGACAACACAGCGCGGGTGTGGGACACAACTGGTAAGCTTTTAGCTCAACTCCAGGGGCATCAGGGTTTGGTCAGAAGTGCTAGTTTTAGCCCTGATGGCAAGCTAATTCTTACTGCATCCTTTGACAAAACAGCACGAGTGTGGGACACAACTGGTAAACTGTTAGCCCAACTTAAAGGACATCAGGATAAGCTCAGAAATGCTAGTTTTAGCCCTGATGGCAAGCTGATTCTTACTGCCAGTGAAGACAAAACAGCACGAGTGTGGGACATAACTGGTAAACTGTTAACCCAACTCCAAGGACATCAGAATAAGCTCAAAAATGCTAGTTTTAGCCCTGATGGTAAGCTGATTCTGACCGCTAGTGAGGATAAGACAGCAAGGGTATGGGACACAAATGGTAAACTTTTAGCCCAATTTCAAGGACATCAGGATCAGGTCATCAAAGCTATTTTTAGCCCCGATGGTAAGCTGATTGTTACTGCCAGTGATGACAAAACAGCAAGGGTATGGGACACAAATGGTAAACTTTTAGCCCAACTCAAAGGACATCAGGATAAGCTCAGAAATGTCAATTTTAGTCCTGATAGTAAGTTGATTGTTACTACATCCTTTGACAAGACAGTACGGGTATGGGACATAAGTGGTAAGCTGTTAACCCAACTCAAAGGACATCGGCAGATAGCAATGAATGCCAGTTTTAGCCCTGATAGTAACTTGATTGTCACTGCCTCTATTGACGAGACAGCGCGGTTATGGGACATAAGGAGTAAGCTGTTAGCGCCACTCAAGGGGCATCAGAGTACTGTATACAATGCTAGTTTTAGCCCTAATGGTAAGCTGATTGTCACTGCTAGTAATGACAAGACAGCGCGGGTGTGGGACAAAAATGGTAAACTCTTAGCTCAACTCCAAGGGCATAAAAGTTCTGTATACAATGCTAGTTTTAGTCCTGATAGTAAGTTGATTGTTACTGCCTCCTTTGACAAGACAGCGCGGGTATGGAACACTACAGGTAAGCTGTTAGCCCAACTCCAAGGGCATCAAGGTGGAATCGTCAATGCCAATTTTAGCCCTGATAGCAAACTAATTGTCACTGCCAGTGATGACAACACAGCGCGGGTGTGGGATATCACAGGTAAGCTTTTAACTCAGATTAAAGGGCATAAAGAGCCGATTATGAATGCCAGTTTTAGCCCTGATGGCAAACTTATTGTCACTGCCTCGTGGGATAAGGCAGCGCGAGTATGGGACACAAATGGTAAACTATTAGCCCAACTTAAAGGGCATCTGGATAAAGTTGACAATGCCAGTTTTAGCCCTGATGGCAAACTTATTGTCACTGCTTCGTGGGATAAGACAGCACGAATATGGGACACTACTGGTAAACTGTTAGCCCAACTTAAAGGACATCTGGATAGGGTCAATAATGCCAGTTTTAGCCCTGATGGCAAACTTATTGTCACTGCCAGTAATGATAATACGGCACGGGTATGGAACACTACAGGTAAGCTGTTAGCCCAACTTCAAGGGCATCCAAGTAGAGTAATAAATGCCAGTTTTAGCCAGGATAACAAGCTGATTCTCACTGTTTCTGCTAACACAGTGCAAATGTGGGACAAAACGGGTAAGCTTTTAGCACAATTCAATGGGCATCAACAAGATGTCAACAATGCCAGTTTTAGTCCTGATGGCAAACTTATTGTTACCGCCAGTGATGACAAGACAGCAAGAATTTGGCCTGTAGAAAGCTTAGATACTCTTTTGCAAAGAGGTTGTAACTGGCTGCACGATTACCTTGTTACCCATCCTCAAGACTTGGAAGCACTTTCAGTATGCCAAAATCCATCCATTTTGATGGCAGCTGCACCATTTTTGATTGCGGAAGGTGAGGAACAAGCAAGAAACGGTGCTAGCCAAGAAGCTGTTACTAGCTTTCGTCAAGCTTTGAAGTGGAATCCCAACTTAAAATTTGACCCCGAGGCAAAAGCAAAGTCATTGTTAGAAGCTGCAAATTAAGTTCAGGACTGACGCATAATCTTAATACGATCGCACTTCCTCAATTATTCCTAAAAGCGATCGCTCTATGATTTGGCTGAGTACCTGATTACCTTGTAAGTTGAGGTGAATGTGGTCTTGATACAAGGCTTCCACATTGGGAGTAGCGTTAAATATTGGCAATACATCTATATAAGTAATCTGCTGCGCTTGGGTAAATTCCTTTAACCGTTGACGCGCCTTAATTTCATAATCGCGAGAACCTGGTTCGCCGATTTCTCGCAATAGGGGAGTCATGACTAACAGAAATTGGCTGTTGCTTTGTTGGGTTAGCGCCTGGATTTTACCAATTGCTGCTAAATTTATCCCCACGCGATCGCCTGATTCTTTTTGTCTGGCTTGAAGTTCTGGATGTGGCTTGTCTTTGATTATATAACGCTGCCAAAGTTCTATAATCGCTAGAGGCGGTTTCCGATCTGGGTAATTGCGATCGCGTCCTACTGGTAAGGATGTGGGAGCAGTAGCAAATAAATCATCGGTATTAATTAATAGCACTACCATCTGGGCTTGAAAGCTCCCAAATCTTTGCAGATAAGCTAATTCATTTCTCGGCCCCCAAGAGTTGGCTGATGCATTTAATACTTCGACTTGTTGATATTTACCTTTAGTGGCTGAAGCTAAAGCGCGCGTCAGTAACTGCGAAATTGTATGATCTTGATCTGTCCACCAACCACCATTAGCGATGGAGTCGCCCAAAATTAACACCCGGATGGTAGCAGGTGCAGGTGTTTTGGTAATCGGCTGGCTACGCATAGAATATTCATTAATCTCAATGCGATTGCCAAATCGACGAGTTTTTTGGTTCGGTGCTAACAAATAACCTATTTGGGGATCGCTAATATAAATCAGGGGATTAGCAAAACCAAATAGCGATCGCAGTCCCACCTCAATTGCTATCAGTAACACAATAATTACTGCCAATACTATCAGCGATACTAATTTCATGGGACTGCTCTCCAATTAATTTAGAAAAATTAATCGCCAAAGGATAAAGTATTAAATTATACTATTTTATTTTCAGCCCTGAGACAGATTCTTCAGCTATTTTTCTGTTGTGTGTCTCAATATATTCATGCAATACAAATTCTAAGTTGGTATTTTAAATCACTTTTATTAATAGAGATTTTAGAGATACTTTTTACCAACAACTATTAAGTATCCAAATTAAATTGGCAAAAACTTCTGATGTATAGCGTATAAAATGCTACGTTTAATTGAAAAATGAAAATAAATTTCGTTGCAAAGCTTAAACAAAATAATCATGACATTTTAATACTATCCTTGAACATAAGGACTACAATCAAAACGGACAAATTAGCACTGTAACAAAGGAGGCTTACAAAGCTATGTCCGACTTAAATCGCGGAATCATGAAATTTGACGGGGCAGATTCACCAAAAGTGGTCACTATCTCTACCGTGCTGCTATTGGGTTCGATTGCTGCTCTAATTATTTGGGCATTACAAGCTGCCTATGCGCTAAACTAACAGTTAGCTGCTTAGTATTTGGTTAGTTGGCAGGTCACTTGCCAAAATGGCTTCTGCCTAAGCCAAGTGTACCTTGCCCAACTCTTCAAAGCGCCCTTGAAAGCATCAATAGAATTTCCGCAAGATTTTAGATTTGAGATTTGAGATGCCAGATGCAAAGTGCAAAATAAATCTAAAATCCAAAATCCAAGATGTCTGAACTTTGGGGTGCCTTAACTGTTTTAATTGTCTGCCCCTTGCTGGGTGCGTTACCGCTGATTGCCTGGATTACCTACGCCCTTACAGGGAGGCAATTAGCTAGACTTGGTACGGGAAATATCAGTGTGTCAGCTGCTTTTTACCACGGTGGCAAACTGGTAGGGATTCTTGCCGTATTATCAGAAGCTTTGAAGGGAATTGCAGCAGTTCTCATCGCCCGTGCTTTTTTTGGTGAAGGGTCAACTTGGGAACTAATAGCCCTCATAGCCTTGGTAATTGGCAGATACTCCTTAGGCAAAGGAGCCGGGACAACAAACGTCGTCTGGGGATTTTTGGTACACGATCCACTCGTGGCAGGTTTTACAGGTTTTTTAGCTGCTATTAGCTTTACAGTTTTACAATCAAAAAAAATAGTCAAATTTGGTGTTTTGCTGTTATTTCCTCTATTTGTCTTAATACTGCACGCTGAAGATTTTCCCCGCATTATCGCAGCGGCTAGCTTGGCGGGCTTATTAGCTTGGATTTATACGAAAATTCCTGATGACCTGAAACTCTCGGCGCAAGGTGCGAAACCAGAATCGAAAGCGATGCTAGAATTTTTGGGCGCTGAAACCAAGCTGATGTCTCTCAAGGATGAATTAGATGAGACAAAAGTTGGACACAAAGCAGCGACACTATCCCAACTCAAGCGCTGGGGTTATCCAGTTCCCAAAGGATGGGTACTGGCTCCCGATGATGATCCCACGGGAGTAATTGACTTTTTCCAGCCTTCGGAATTATCACCTTTAGTAGTGCGTTCTTCAGCGATTGGGGAAGACTCAGAACAAGCTTCAGCGGCTGGACAATATGAAACGGTGTTGAACGTTACCAGCGAACAGAAATTAGCAGAAGCGATCGCTCAAGTCAGAGCTTCCTACGATAATGCTATGGCAGTACAATACAGACGCGATCGCGGGTTACCAGACCAAGCAATGGCGGTGCTGATTCAGCAACAAGTCCAAAGTGTTTATTCTGGTGTAGCTTTCAGTCGCGATCCCATCACTCAGCAAGGCGATGCCATTGTCATTGAAGCTTTACCCGGTAGCGCCAGTCAAGTTGTCTCTGGGAGAGTCACCCCGGAACAATATCGGGCTTTTGTAGTGGAGACAGAAAATTTCTCTTCCGTACAATTAGAAGGTACAGGGAGAGTACCACAAGCATTAATTAAACAAGTCGCATTATTAGCTCGACGTTTAGAAAAACGTTACCACGGTATTCCCCAAGATATTGAGTGGAGTTACGATGGTCAAACTTTGTGGGTATTACAAGCCAGACCCATCACTACTTTATTACCCATCTGGACAAGAAAAATCGCCGCCGAAGTTATTCCTGGGGTGATTCATCCCTTAACTTGGTCGGTGAACCGTCCTTTAACTTGTGGGGTCTGGGGGGAAATATTTACATTAGGTTTAGGCGATCGCGTTTTAGGATTAGATTTTGCCGAAACTGCAACTCTGCATTACTCCAGGGCATATTTTAATGCATCGCTCCTAGGGCAGATATTTCTGCGGATGGGTTTACCGCCAGAAAGTTTAGAATTTTTAACCAGAGGCGATAGCTTAAGTAAACCGCCCTTAATTTCCACTTTGCAGAATATACCGGGATTGCTGCGGTTAGTTCGCCGGGAAATGGATTTGGAAAACGACTTTAAGCGCGATTACCGCGAGAAGTTTGTCCCTGTATTATCTCAATTAGCCCACGAATCTATCGAACAACTGGAACCAGCCGATTTATTGGCGCGAGTAGATATGATTTTAGAAGTGCTGCGTCTTGGCACTTACTATAGTATTTTCGCTCCTATCAGTGCGGCGATCAGACAAAAAATTTATCGGGTGAAAGATGGAGAGATTGATAATAGTGTGGCACCAGAGGTAGCCGTATTGCGATCGCTCAGTGCTTTAGCCCAAAATGCCAAACAAGCCTTACCCGAATTTGAGCTAGAGAAAGTCTTTGAGCAGTTGGAAGCAACGCCACAAGGACAGAATATTATTTACGATTTTAACGAACTGCTGCAAGATTACGGCTATTTAAGCGAAGTTGGTACAGATATCTCCGTTAGCACTTGGAAAGAAAACCCCGAATATGTCAAACAGTTGTTTGTGCAATTAATGCAAGGAAGTGAAGCTTCCATAGACGGTGTAGATCCGATTAATCAAGTTTTTTCCGGAAAACGCAAACGGGGAAATGTCCAACGCCGCGTGGATTTAAAAGGTAGAGTTACCGAAGTTTATTCTCGGTTGTTAGCGGAATTACGCTGGAGTTTTGTCGCTTTAGAGCAGATTTGGTTAAAATCTGGCTTACTGAAAGAAGCTGGCGATATATTTTTTCTGGAATTGGAGGAAATTGGTAATTTAGTCGCCGCGACGGATGTGGAATTTAGCAACCAGTTACATAAATTACTAGAAAAAAGGCGATCGCAATTTGCCCAAGATAGCCAAATTACCCAAATCCCTCTTTTAGTTTACGGTCATACACCACCCCATCCCCTAACCCCCTCAGCATTGTACTCCGACCAAGTTTTACAGGGTATACCCGCCAGTCACGGACAAGCTGAGGGGAAAGTGAAGGTGTTACGTAATTTACAAAACCTACCAACCATAGATCGAGAAACTATTTTGGTAGTTCCTTACACAGACTCCGCCTGGGCACCAATCCTGGTAAGGGCTGGCGGGTTAATTGCTGAGGCTGGAGGTAGACTTTCTCACGGTGCGATCGTTGCCCGTGAATACGGTATTCCCGCAATTATGGATGTACGTGGTGCCACCTGGTTACTCCAAGATGGGCAGCGAGTACGGATAGATGGATCTAGGGGTATTGTGGAATTATCCAATGATTTGAGACCTGAATAGATCCGAATGATTACCACTTGCCTGAACGAATTACCAGAACAACCCGTATCTCATAACCCCCAAATCAAGAAAAAAGTCATGCTGCGCTTGGGAGATTTGCCTCATTTGACAAACTTCTCCCAAGCGCGTTTTGCTCCTGGACAAAGCGCCCCCGCCCACGCCCATCAAGATATGTCTGAAGTGTTCTTTGTGGAAGTTGGTGCAGGGACTATCTATGTTGACGGCAAAGAATATGCTTTGGTTCCCGGTCAATGTGTAGCTGTAGAACCAGGAGAAGTCCACGAAGTTGTGAATACAGGTAAAAGTGAACTGATTCTCACCTACTTTGGTTTGCGCGGGAAAAAGTCGGCTAGATAATTTTTACGGTTGTGTAGTCAGCGAATTCACTAGTGGAAGTCTTGACTACACAAGGATTTTAGATCCATACATCATTCCATCAAGAACTTTACTTAGTAATAATTATCAATCCGATAACTAGGGAAAATATATAAACTTTTCTCTATGCTATTAATCTAAATATTTATTTAATAATTACCTATATAAATGATCTATGTAGGGAGTAAACAATGTATAGTTTAAAAATCTTCCAATGATATTGATGACTAACACTTCTGCTTCCAAGAACTGAGTCATAATCAATTTTTTGATTAGTCTTTTTCCCAAGCCTTTCCTATCTGAGATTGGCACTATGCATCAGAGTCAATTTTCGTAATTAATTCCAGAAAATATATGTTTCTGGAATTAATTTATCCTGATGTTTTAAAACCAAATTTACAAACAGACTTAGCATCTAACATTTCTTGTGTGGAAAACCTGGGTATTATGTCTTTGACAAATAATTGGTTGTGCAAAATTAAATATATATTGCGATTGCTACCCTTTGGGAAGCCACTTCGTGTCTATATTCCTGGCAATGACAAGGGTTTAAGCTTTTCCTCGCTTTTACCAAGCCCCTTCGGGACGGGAACTCTTAACAGGGAACTTTTAACAGGGAATAGGGAGAAGAATTAGCCCCAAATATTAGGTCTAAAGCGCCTAAATTTATTTATGAAAAGAGATAAAAATATTTGAAACGAGATGGTGTAAGCCACGATGTTTCAACACATCCTTGTCCAAATCCCCCTTCGGACTTCGGCGTCAGCGTTCCACTGAGCGCTGACGCTCACGAAACGCCTAATTTTAATTATGGGGATTTCCCTGTTAAGAGTTTCCTCTTAATCTCTTTAACTCTTTCAAGTTCATTCTAGTTAATTTATTGTAACACTCCTCATTAGAGGAAGGATAAGGAGGTATTAGTGGATTTTTTGTCCCTGTTCGTGAAGGACTTCATTGCCCAATTGCAGTCCCCAACACTCGCCTTTCTAATTGGTGGAATGATTATTGCTGCCCTCGGTAGCGAATTGGTCATTCCCGAATCGATTTGTACGATCATCGTCTTCATGTTGCTCATGAAAATTGGTCTGACCGGTGGAACTGCGATCCGTAATTCCAGCCTGACAGAGATGGTGTTACCCATGATCTTTGCTGTCATAACAGGGATTGTGATTGTATTCATCGCCCGCTATACATTAGCCAAGCTACCAAAGGTCAAAGTCGTCGATGCGATCGCCACTGGGGGTTTGTTTGGAGCCGTGAGTGGTTCTACCATGGCTGCTGGACTAACGGTACTGGACCAAGCAAAAATGTCATACGAGCCATGGGCTGGCGCACTCTATCCCTTCATGGATATCCCAGCGCTCGTAACTGCAATTGTTGTGGCTAACATTTACCTCAACAAGAAGAAGCGTAAAGAAGCAGCCTACTCCACTGAGCAGCCTGTTGCGGCTGGTGATTATCCCGATCAAAAAGATTATCCCAGCACCCGCCAGGAGTATCTCAGCCAGCAGAAGAATGCTGAGGATAATCGGGTCAAGATATGGCCGATCATCGAGGAAAGCCTCCGGGGTCCTGCCCTATCAGCAATGTTGTTAGGTCTGGCTCTTGGCATATTCACCCAGCCGGAAAGTGTCTATAAAAGCTTCTACGATCCCCTCTTCCGTGGCTTGCTTTCGATCTTGATGCTGGTTATGGGTATGGAAGCTTGGTCAAGGATTGGCGAACTGCGTAAGGTAGCCCAGTGGTACGTTGTCTATAGTGTGGTGGCACCGTTTATCCATGGGTTAATAGCCTTCGGTCTAGGCATGATTGCCCACTACACCATGAACTTCAGCATGGGCGGTGTTGTGATCCTAGCGGTAATTGCCTCCTCTAGTTCAGACATCTCAGGTCCTCCTACGCTGCGAGCTGGTATCCCGTCAGCTAATCCATCTGCCTATATAGGCGCGTCCACAGCCGTTGGTACGCCAATTGCGATCGGCTTGTGTATACCGTTCTTCCTCGGACTTGCCCAGGCGCTCGGCGGCTAATTCCAGACGGGTTGCGGTCTGTCGGCGCTCCCTTGACCCGGTAGACCAAGTAGATCAATATACATGTATGTAAGGAGGTAAGCAACATGTCCAAGCGTGCCAACAAGCTCGTCATAGTCACGGAAAAGGTGCTGCTGAAAAAGGTCGCCCAGATAATTGATGAATGCGGGGCAACTGGTTATACAGTGGTGGATACTGGCGGTAAAGGCAGTCGCAACGTGCGCTCTACGGGTAAACCCAACGTTTCCGACACCGATTCCAATGTAAAGTTCGAGGTACTCACCGAAACACGGGAGATGGCAGAGAAGATTGCGGATCAAGTCGCAATTAAGTTTTTCACCGATTATGCGGGAATTATCTATATCTGTGAAGCGGAGGTATTGTACGGCAGGACTTTCTGTGGACCAGACGGCTGTTGAATCGAAATGACACGCCACGAAAGGAATAAGCGAGTAATTAGTACAAGTTCCTCTGGGTCAGACGGCTGTTGCATCAAGACGACGCAGACCCCAAAAGCCGAGGTCATGACCTCGGCTTTTGAGTGAGTGTGTTTCGTGTCCGCAGGACGTTGACCCTAGCGCAGAAGTCCTTCCCCCCGCAGTTTTATAACTTTCTCAAACCCTTAACATTCATTGCTTTAAACTCATGATTTTGTCCAACATTCTGCCTCCTTTCAATGGGGGAATAGCCGCTCTCATGGCTCCGATACCATTCCTGGCGACCGTTGTTGCTGACGATTCACCCATTATTCTGTCTGGCGTATTGCTGACGCTGGTGGTGATTTATCTGGCTAGTAAGTTCGGCGCAGAGGTCGCTAGGCGCTTGGATTTTCCGCCCGTCTTGGGGGAACTTGTCGCCGGTGTGATTGTCGGCGTTTCGGCGTTGCACCTGGTGATCTTTCCCGAAGGGGGGCTGTCTGCCTCTGACTCGGTGATTATGAAAGCGCTGCAAGGATTGAATCAATTGGCACCGGATGCGCTGACCCGAATCTTTGAGTCGCAAAGTGAAGTGATTTCGGTTCTAGCTGAAATCGGCGTGATTATTCTGTTGTTTGAAATTGGACTGGAATCCGATCTAAGGCAACTGAAGGAAGTGGGAATTCAAGCCACGGTTGTTGCCTGTGTGGGAGTTGCAGCACCGTTTGCGGCGGGCACAGCAGGGTTGATGTTGCTGTTTCATGTGGCGGCGATTCCGGCAATTTTTGCGGGGGCAGCGTTGACTGCAACGAGTATCGGTATTACCTCTAAAGTGTTGTCAGAGTTAGGTCAACTCAAATCAAAAGAAGGGCAAATCATTGTTGGCGCGGCGGTAATTGATGATGTCCTCGGCATTATTGTCTTGGCGGTGGTTGCAAGTTTAGCCAAAACCGGTGAGATTGATGTTGCCAATGTCATTTACTTGATTGTCAGTGCTACGGCATTCTTGATTGGATCAATTTTGTTGGGGGGTATCTTTAACAAAAGTTTTGTGGCGATCGTAGAGCAGCTTAAAACCCGTGGAAATATTGTGATTCCAGCATTTATCTTCGCCTTCTTTATGGCATTTTTAGGCAATGCTATTCATCTCGAAGCGATTTTAGGTGCCTTTGCGGCGGGTTTGGTGCTTGATGAAACCGATGCCCGAAATGAGTTAGATGAATTGATTAAACCAATCGCCGATTTACTGGTACCAATCTTCTTTGTGACGGTGGGAGCGCGTGCCGACCTTGGTGTTTTGAACCCTGCGGTACCGGAAAATCGGGCAGGACTATTGATTGCTGTCTTTTTGATGGTGGTGGCGATTATTGGCAAGCTGATCACAGGTTGGGCAGTGTTTGGACAACCCGGCATTAATCGAGTGGCGATCGGGGTTGGGATGATTCCTAGAGGAGAGGTGGGTCTAGTGTTTGCTGGCATCGGCTCTGCTAGCGGCATTTTGGATAAGCCGTTGGAGGTGTCGATTATTATCATGGTAATTTTGACAACTTTCCTAGCTCCACCTTTTTTACGGGTTGCCTTTGGTTCATCCACGAATCCCATCCCAGAATCTACCACGGCTGTAGAAACAGCAACTAAGTAACGGTTTTACGAAATTAGGAATAGTTAATAGTATTTCCCTCTTAGCCCGCAAGCGCGGGCTTTTTTTGGCGCTGATAGGAGCATTAACTTAGTTGACAATTAGACAAATCTTTTTTTCTTGGCAGCCCAATAAGTTAACCTACCCAGACTAGCGTACAGTTAAAAATATCCAAATAATTTAATCATGATGATTTAATTTTTCAGAACTGGAAGTCCCCTGGCAATTATTCTCGGCAGTCTGTTGTTGATACTCCTGATGATTGCGCGATCGCAGATGCCAGCTTCCATTCTCCAGCCAATTTCTATTTACAGCTGATCCTGGCTGTGAAATAGGTCGCTTCTCGTTAGTTTACTCTACTGTTCATTTACCACAATATATGGCAATCACCAACCAAATCCGGTTTAACAACCTCCGGGGTGATATCTTCGGCGGTATCACGGCTGCTGTTGTCTCATTACCTCTTGCCCTTGCCTTCGGCGTTGCTTCTGGGGTTGGTCCCCTCGGTGGACTCTATGGAGCAGTTTGTGTCGGTTTTTTTGCCGCCCTGTTTGGCGGTACTCCAACGCTGATTTCAGAGCCGACAGGTCCTATGACTGTGGTGATGACGGCGATCGTGGCTGGGCTTACTGCCAGCAACCCTGACAATGGTCTAGCAATGGCCTTCACTGTTGTCATGCTAGCAGGATTATTCCAAATTGTGTTTGGAATTTTCAAATTGGGCAAGTACGTTACTATGATGCCCTACAGCGTGATTTCGGGCTTTATGTCTGGGATTGGGGTGATTCTGATCATCCTGCAAATTGCGCCGTTTCTGGGGCAGGCTGCTCCCAAAGGCGGCGTGCTGGGCACCTTCCTCTCCATTCCGCAGTTGATTGCCAATGTCAATCCGCCAGAAGCAATTTTGGGGGCGTTGACACTAGCAATCATCTTCTTTATGCCCAAGCAGATCAAAAAGCTAGTGCCGCCGCAGTTGATTGCTTTAATCGTAGGCACAGTGATTTCTCTGACAGTGTTTGGCAATGCCGACATTCGCCGGATTGGAGAAATTCCCGTGGGACTACCGCCCCTGCAACTGCCGACCTTCAGCGCAGGTCAATTGACGGTGATGTTGGTGGATGGGGTGATGCTGGGGATGCTGGGCTGTATTGATACCCTACTGACAGCGGTGGTTGCTGATAGCTTGACGCGGACAGAGCATAATTCTAATAAAGAGTTGATTGGTCAAGGGATTGGCAATATTGTTTCGGGGCTATGCGGTGGTTTGCCCGGTGCCGGAGCAACGATGGGGACGGTGGTGAATATTCAAACTGGGGCAACATCGGCGGTGTCTGGCTTAACGCGGGCGCTGGTGCTCCTGGTGGTGGTGTTGGGAGCAGCTAAATTGACCCAACCGATTCCGATGGCGGTTCTGGCAGGGATTGCGCTCAAGGTGGGGATTGATATCCTCGACTGGAGTTTCTTGAAGCGATCGCACAAAATTTCCGCCAAGGGTTCCCTGATTATGTACGGGGTGCTTTTGTTAACGGTGTTTGTGGACTTGATCGTGGCGGTGGGGATTGGTGTTTTTATTGCTAATATTCTCACCATCAACCAATTGAGTGAAATGCAATCCTCAGAAGTGAAGCTGATTTCTGACTTCGATGATGACGATCAAAATCTCAGCGATGAACAAAAGCAGCTTTTGGATAAGGGAAAAGGACGGGTCTTGCTGTTTTGTCTAAGCGGCCCAATGATTTTTGGCTTGTCTAAGGCGATTGCCCGTGAACATAATGCAATGAAGGAAGCAGATGCCTTAGTCGTGGATTTAACCGAGGTACCTTCTCTAGGGGTGACGGCTTCGCTGGCAATCGAAAACGTGATCCGCGATGCTCACGATAAAGGGCTAGAGGTTTATGTGGTGGGAGCCAGTGAGAAAATTCAGCGCCGCTTGGAGAAGTTAGGGCTATTCGATCTGATTCACCCAGAACATGTAATGCGCGATCGCACCTCTGCTCTGCAACAAGCAGTCCATCTAGTCTATCAAAACACAATGGGAGGGTGAGAACTAGGGTGTTGACTCTGTAACGTTTAGCCCGTAAGACTTCATGCAAAAAATGTGTCACCTGCTTTTATCGTAAAATGGCTGTTCCAGAAGCTTTTCCATAAATCAAAAATGACACAAATAATTTTTCGCGAAATCCCCTAAAAACACACAAAATCAACACCCTAGGTGAGAACCCCTGAGATTTATCGTAAATAAAAGGGTTTAAGGCCCCTACGTCTATACGTAGTATCATTTTCAGTCGGGGTTTAAATCCCCGACTGAAAATGTCTTTAATTTTGAATTGTTAACCAATTACCTCAATTCCTGCACTAGTAAACTGTGTTGTGACGCACTTTAGCACATTACAATAATTTTCGATACTTAGGACTAAAGTCCATAAAACACCCTACAAAATCTAGAGAATAAAGCCTCAATATTTCTGACTTTTCACGGGATGTGGAAAAGGAAATTGGTTCGCGATAGGTGGTCGCGAACCAATCCTCTGGACTTAAGATAATTTGCGTCCTCTAATATAAGGTGCTTGTAGTATCGTATTTTGGGGTGCAAATGAAACTATTAGAAGCA
>NZ_JACJRE010000040.1 GCF_014697075.1 Tolypothrix sp. FACHB-123
ATAGCCGACTTGACAGCAACTAACGGCACATTGGAAGACAACGGTAATGGTAATTACACCTTCACCCCAAATGCCAACTTCAATGGTAGAGTTGACCTCACCTACAATGTAGTTGATGGTAAAGGTGGTACTGTTGCGGCAAATCAATCCTTTGAGATTACTGCTGTCAACAATGCACCCACAGGTACAGCCAGTGCAACCTTAGCAGATGGCACAGAAGATACCCCTTACCCCATTGGTATTTCAGATTTACTCCCAGGATTTAGCGATGTCGATGGCGACACTCTCTCAATAGCCGACTTGACAGCAACTAACGGCACATTGGAAGACAACGGTAATGGTAATTACACCTTCACCCCAAATGCCAACTTCAATGGTAGAGTTGACCTCACTTACAACGTAGTTGATGGTAAAGGTGGTACAGTAGCTGCAACTCAATTTTTCCATCTGGCTACGGTGAATGATGCACCCACAGGTACAGCCAGTGCAACCTTAGTAGATGGCATAGAAGATACCGCTTACACCATTGATGTTTCAGATTTACTCTCAGGATTTAGCGATGTCGATGGCGACACTCTCTCAGTAGCCGACTTGACAGCAACTAACGGCACATTGGAAGACAACGGTAATGGCACTTATACCTTCACCCCTGATGCCAACTTCAACGGCACAGTTAACCTCACCTACAATGTAGTTGATGGTAAAGGTGGTACTGTTGCGGCAAATCAATCCTTTGAGATTACTGCTGTCAACAATGCACCCACAGGTACAGCCAGTGCAACCTTAGTAGATGGCACAGAAGATACCCCTTACCTCATTGGTATTTCAGATTTACTCCCAGGATTTAGCGATGTCGATGGCGATAATCTCTCAGTCGCCGACTTGACAGCAACTAACGGCACAGTCGTCAAAGATAATGTTGGTAATGATTACACCTTCACCCCAAATGCCAACTTCAACGGTAGAGTTGACCTCAGCTACAACGTAGTCGATGGTAATGGTGGTACTATTGCGGCAACTCAATTTTTCAATCTGGCTGCTGTGAATGATGCACCCACGGGTGTTGCCAGTGCAACTTTAGTAGATGGCACAGAAGATACCCCTTACCCCATTGATGTTTCAGATTTACTCCAAGGATTTAGCGATGTCGATGGCGACACTCTCTCAATAGCTGACTTGACAGCAACTAACGGCACATTGGAAGACAACGGTAATGGTAATTACACCTTTACCCCAAATGCCAACTTCAACGGTAGAGTTGACCTCAGCTACAACGTAGTCGATGGTAATGGTGGTACTATTGCGGCAACTCAATTTTTCAATCTGGCTGCTGTGAATGATGCACCCACGGGTGTTGCTAGCGCAACCTTAGAAAATGGCACAGAAGATACCGATTACCCCATTGATGTTTTAGATTTACTGCTTGGATTTAGCGATGTCGATGGCGACGACACTCTCTCAGTCGCCGACTTGACAGCAACTAACGGCACATTGGAAGACAACGGTAATGGCACTTATACCTTCACCCCTGATGCCAACTTCAACGGCACAGTTAACCTCACCTACAATGTAGTTGATGGTAATGGTGGTACTGTTGCGGCAAATCAATCCTTTGAGATTACTGCTGTTAATGATGTACCCACAGGTGTTGCCAGTGCAACTTTAGTAGATGGCATAGAAGATACCCCTTACCCCATTGATGTTTCAGATTTACTCCAAGGATTTAGCGATGTCGATGGCGACGACACTCTCTCAGTCGCTGACTTGACAGCAACTAACGGCACATTACTCAAAGATAATAATGGTGATTATACCTTCACCCCTGATGCCAACTTCAACGGTAGAGTTGACCTCACTTACAATGTAGTTGATGGTAAAGGTGGTACTGTTGCGGCAAATCAATCCTTTGAGATTACTGCTGTCAACAATGCACCCACAGGTACAGCCAGTGCAACTTTAGTAGATGGCATAGAAGATACCGCTTATACCATTGATGTTTCAGATTTACTCCCAGGATTTAGCGATGTCGATGGCGACACTCTCTCAGTAGCCGACTTGACAGCAACTAACGGCACATTGGAAGACAACGGTAATGGCACTTATACCTTCACCCCTGATGCCAACTTCTTGGAAGACAACGGTAATGGCACTTATACCTTCACCCCTGATGCCAACTTCAACGGTAGAGTTGACCTCACTTACAATGTAGTTGATGGTAAAGGTGGTACAGTAGCTGCAACTCAATTTTTCCATCTGGCTACGGTGAATGATGCACCCACAGGTACAGCCAGTGCAACTTTAGTAGATGGCACAGAAGATACCCCTTACCTCATTGGTATTTCAAATTTACTCCCAGGATTTAGCGATGTCGATGGCGATAATCTCTCAGTCGCCGACTTGACAGCAACTAACGGTACATTGGAAGACAACGGTAATGGTAATTACACCTTCACCCCAAATGCCAACTTCAACGGTAGAGTTGACCTCAGCTACAACGTAGTTGATGGTAAAGGTGGTACTGTTGCGGCAACTCAATTTTTCAATCTGGCTGCTGTTAATGATGCACCTATTGCGAGAAATGATGCCTTCACTATTACTATTGTTCAAAATCCAGCCATTGAAATCAGTGCAGCTACATTACTCAGCAATGATAGTGATGTCGATGTTACAGATGTCTTAAGTATTATTTCTTTTAGCCAACCTAGCCAAGGAACTTTAGTTAACAGCAATGGCGCTTACATTTACACTCCCGTTACTGGCTATTTTGGTTCTGATAGCTTCACTTACACTATCAGTGATGTATCAGGATTCACCAGTACTGCCACTGTCAACTTGACCATTAATCCTAATTTCAATGTGATTAATGGAACTTCAGGCACAGACAATTTAACTGGTACTACGCAAAGAGATATGATCTCGGGACTTCAGGGTAATGATACAATCTCTGGGCTGGATAATAACGACCTCCTCAATGGTGGCGATGGTAATGATAGCCTAGTTGGCGGTTCTGGCAATGACAGTTTGTTTGGAAACGCAGGTAACGATACCCTAGTTGGTAGTTCCGGCAATGACACCTTAGTTGGTAATGACGGTAACGATAGTCTAAGTGGTGGCACAGGCAATGATATTCTTGATGGTGGATTAGGTAATGATAATTACGCCGTAGATAGTATCAATGATGTTGTAATTGAGGGTGTAGATGCTGGTACGGATTTAGTTAGATCCTCTGTAACCTGGACTCTAAGCGCAAATTTAGAAAATTTGACTCTGAATGACAGTTCAGCGATTAATGGTACAGGTAACAATCTCAATAACTTGATTACGGGGAATAGTGCGGCTAACTCTTTAAGTGGTGCAGATGGGAATGACACCCTAGTTGGTAGCGGAGGTAATGACAACTTAGTTGGTGGTGACGGTAACGATAGCCTAGATGGTGGCACAGGCAATGATATTCTTGATGGTGGATTAGGTAATGATAATTACACCGTAGATAGTATCAATGATGTTGTAATTGAGGCTGTAGATGCTGGTACGGATTTAGTTAGTTCTTCCATAACCTGGACTTTGGGCAATAACCTGGAAAATCTTACTCTCACTGTTAGTTCAGCGATTAATGGTACAGGTAACAATCTCAATAACTTTATTAGGGGCGGTACTGGGGCTAACGTCCTGAGTGGAGGAGATGGTGATGATACCATAGATGGTAACTCAGGTAATGATAATTTATCTGGCGGTGTAGGTAATGATAGTCTGCTCGGTAACTCTGGGAATGATATCTTATCAGGTGATAACGGTGACGATCGCCTAGATGGTGGTTCCGGTAATGACACCTTATTTGGCGGTGATGGTAACGATTTCCTTGATGGTGGTTCTAATCAGGATAATCTCATCGGTGGTTTAGGTAATGACACTTATGTAGTCAACAGTAGTAGTGATGTAATTACTGAAGAATTGAATGCGGGTACAGACTTAGTTATGTCTTCTGTCAGCTGGACGCTGGGTGCTAACCTGGAAAACTTAACTCTAACTGGAACAGCTAACAACAGTGGTACAGGTAATACCCTCAACAACATCCTCTCTGGTAACTCTGGTGCTAACTCTTTGAGAGGACTAGATGGTAACGATAGTATCTTTGGTGACAATGGCAATGACACTTTGCTCGGTAGCACTGGTAATGACACCCTAGTTGGTGGACTCGGTCAAGATCAGCTAAATGGTGGTAGTGGTAATGATAGCTTTTATCTAATTGATACCCGCACTGGTGGAGTCGATACTATTATTGACTTTAGTGTTTCATCCGATAAGATATTTATTTCCGGTACAGAATTCGGACTGAGTCAACCGCAGAACACTATCCTTGATTCTAGCCTGTTCCAACTCGGTACAAGTGCTACAGCGGCAAATGTTCGCTTTATTTACGATATAAATACAGGTAACCTATTTTTTGATGCTGATGGCGTTGGGGGTGCAACACAAGTTCAAATTGCACAATTATCAAATCGAATATCACTGAGCAATACAAATATTAATGTCATTGCCTAAAATCAATTTGCAATTGAGAAACTAAGATGTAGCTATAATTTTCTGACATAGAGCTTTTGCGTTGTTTTAGGTAATTTGGATTGCTTTAACTAGCAAAGATATTTGAACCAAGAAAATTAATGGGTGGGTAATGCCCACCCTACTTTTTTAATTTGGTGTTGCAGATCTATTATTTACCAAACACGGTACCCAAGGAACGGGCAATATTTTGCGGTTGCATTGCATCCATTGCGGCTGTTGGTTCATAGCCGCAGTGAACCATGCAATCGGCACATTTGGGATTACCGCTAGCGCGGCCGTATTGACTCCAGTCGGTGTCTTCTAGTAATTCTTTAAAGGTGGCGTAATAGCCTTCATTTAAAAGATAGCAAGGTCTTTGCCAACCGAGAACGCTATAGCTAGGGCTACCCCAAGGTGTACATTCATAGTCTTTTTCGCCGGTGAGGAAGTCTAGGAATAAGGGGTTGTGATTGAAATTCCAGTTTTTCTTACCAGATTGATGGGGTGCAAGAATTTCTCTAAATAAGGCGTGGGCTTGTTCACGTTTGAGAAAATGCTCTTGATCTGGTGCCCATTCGTAGCTGTAACCTGGGGAAATCATCATTCCATCAGTATTTAAGGTTTCCAGGAAGTCGAAGAACGCCTGCATTTCTTTGGGATCAGTATCCTTAAAGATGGTGGTGTTAGTTGTGACTCGGAAACCTTGGGCTTTAGCGGCGCGAATGGCTTTGACAGCAATATCAAAAACGCCTTGACGGTCAACACATTGATCGTGTAACTCACGCATTCCATCTAAATGGACGCTGAAAGTTAAGTAAGGGGAAGGTTGGAATTTATGCAGACTTTTCTCTAGTAATAAACCATTGGTACACAAGTAAATATATTTCTTGCGTTGGACTAATCCGCGAACAATCTCATCAATTTGCGGATGTAGTAAGGGTTCGCCTCCCGGAATGGAAACTACTGGTGCGCCGCATTCTTCCACAGCAGCAAAGCACTGTTCTGGGGTGAGGTTTTGCTTGAGGATTTCCGGCGGATGTTGGATTTTACCGCAACCATTACAGGCAAGGTTACAGCGAAATAGCGGTTCTAACATTAATACTAAGGGAAAGCGTTTGCGTCCTTTTAAACGCTGAGTTACCAAATATTTCCCGATATCTATAGCTTGTTGTAAATTAATTGCCATTGACTTTGTTCACTCCTCGATTAAGTAGAAAAACACCACGAAAAGCTCACTCCCTTTTAGGGGGCATTGGGCATTGGGCATTGGGCATTGGGCATTGGTATTATCGGTTAGGTTTGCCTTAATTGACGTATCCTTTACTCGTAAACCAATTAACAGCATCTTGTAGTGCTGTTTTTAGGGAAGACTGAGGTAAGCCCAATTCTGTGACAGCTTTTGCTGGATTGTAATACATTGGTTGTTGCGCCATGCGTACACCGTCTAAAGGGACTGAGGGTGGTTTACCCAAGGGTGCGAGAATTTTTTCATCAATCCAAGCAACGCTCAGGGGTAGCCAACTAGGTACGGCGGTTTGTGGTGCTGTTAAACCTGTAATTTCGGCGAGTTGTTCTAGCAGTTGCTTGAGGCTGAGATTTTGATGTCCTAAAATATAGCGATCGCCTTTTTTACCTCGCTGTAAAGCTAGTAAATGTCCCCAGGCTACATCTCGTACATCAATGAAATTCAGCCCTGTATCTACATAAAATGGCATTTGTCGCCGCAAAAATCGCAGAATAATATCACCTGTTGGCGTCGGCTTGATATCCAATGGCCCAATTGGGCTGCTAGGATTGACTACAACGATTTCCTGACCTGCAATAGCTGCTTGCATGGCTACTTGTTCTGCCAGAAATTTGGACTTTTTGTAGTCACCAACCAATTTTTCTAAGGGACTCTGATGAGCTTCATCTACGACTTTACCAGATTCCCCGACCCCAATGGCAGCAACGGAGCTTGTATATACTGTGCGTTCAATCCCCGCTTGTTGGGCGGCGGCGAGTATGTTGCGCGTACCTTGGACGTTATGCTTGTAAAGTAGCTCTTTATCTGTTTGCCACAGAGAATAATAAGCAGCGACATGAAATAAATATTGACAACCTTGCATTTTTTCAGCGAGATTGGCATCATTTAAATCGCCCTTGACAAGTTCCACATTTAACCCTTGCAAGTTTTCTAGGTTGCTGCTAGGACGTACCAGTGCTTTGACTGTATATCCTTCTTGCACCAACAGGCGAACTACATGGGCACCAATAAAACCAGTTCCGCCGGTGACAAAGGCTTGCATCAAGGAATCTACCTCTTTTTAAATCGGGGAAACCAATCATCTAGAATGGCGTAAACTACAGGCACGACAATTAAACTGAGAACTGTAGAACTGACTAACCCGCCAGCAATAGCTACCGCCATAGGCGATCGCAATTCTGAACCTGCACCAAATCCTAAGGCGATGGGAAGCATCCCTAAGATAGTTGAAGCAGTGGTCATCATAATTGGTCTCAGGCGCACTACTCCAGTTTTTAAAATCGCTTCGGTACGCTCTAAGCCAGATTGACGTAGCTGATTGATGTAATCTACAAGCAAAATCGCATTTTTATTTGCCAAACCCAGCAAGAAGACAAAGCCAATCAGCGAGATCATGCCAAAGTCACTTTTAGTCATGAGTAATGCTAGTAATGCTCCTACTAGTGCTAATGGCAAAGAAACACCAATCACTACCGGGTCTACCCAGCTTCTAAACAGCAAAATCAGTACTCCAACAATACACAGTGCTGATAAAACTAGAGTAGTGGCAAAACTACCCACCACTTCACCCAAGCGGGCAGAATCTCCTCCCAAATCTAAAGAGACGCTAGGGGGTAGCACCGCTTTAGCTGCTGCTACTACTTGATCGGTAGCGTCACCTAAGGACAAATCTTTGCCGAGGTTGGCGCTGATATAAGCTACTCGTTGATTATTCAGTCGCTCGATTTGAAAAATTTGCTCATTTTGATTGTTTTCACCTGTCACAGTTACATCAGCAAATCCCGGTAATTTGACTACTCGGTCTTTAATTGCTTTGGCTGTCTGGCTGAGTTCTTTGAGGTCATTACCTCTTAGTGCCAACTGTAAGGGTTTTTGACCACCAGTATCAACAAATTGAATATCTTCCACACTGGTATTGACATTGGGAAGACTGGGTAAAGAAGTACGAAATTGCTCTTGTAATTCCGCAGTTGTAATTTTGCGGTCTTCTTTGAGTTTGACATAAATTGTGCCTTTGTTTGGCTCGCCTTCACGAGAACCCACAGTAGTAAATACTGTTTGCACATCTGGTGATTTTCTCACCACCTCTTCTATTTTCTTCGCCACTTGCAGCGAATCTTCTAAAGGGTTAGGAATAGATGAAGAATTTCCTCCCCCTTGTCCCCCTAAAACTAACTGCGCTGCTGCATCTGCGGCTGAACGAAAAGCATCAGGTACAGTGAAAGGAGTGGTGTAAGTAATATTAAATTCGCCGCGATCGAGTTTGGGAATAAAACCTTTGGGAATGAGGGGAATCAGTGCCGTACCGCCAATTAAGCTGAGTAAAGCTAATCCAATAACTATCTTCCTGTGAGTTAAAGACCACCGCAGCAAGTCTCTGTAAAATTGGGTAAAATTCACCCAAATTTTTGCTTCTTGGTGTGGGGAATGGGAAGGTTTAGGTTTTAGCCAGTAGATAGCCAAAACTGGTGACAAAGTCCGAGCAACTAATGTAGAAGCAATAAAAGCACCGGAAACCGTGATTCCAAATGGCTTAAAAAATTGTCCAACTACCCCACCCATCAAACCTATTGGTAAAAAAACTGCTACTGCTGTAGCAGTGGTGGCGACAACTGTTAATCCAATTTCATTTGTAGCTGAATAGGCGGCTTGGCGAGGACTTTCCCCATCATCAATGTGGCGCATGATGTTTTCTACATCAATGATCGCATCATCGATGACGCTGCCGATGACTAAAGCCAAGGCTAACAGTGTAATCGTTTCTAGGTTAAAACCAAAAAACGCCATGATGATAAATGTCGCCAACAAAGAGGTGGGAATCGCCAAAGCAGAGATGAGAGTTGCTCGCCAATTCCACAAAAAAGGAAAAATGACGATGATTGACAACACCACAGCTTCAATCAGCGCATTGATTGTTGACTGGGTGGCGTTGTGGATATACTCGGCTTGAGTGGCGGCTAAGGTGAGTTTGACATCCTTGAGGGAAGATTGCAGCTTTTGAACTTCATCTTCCACCCGGCTGACAACTTCTAAAGTATTCGCCGTCCCCTTTTTAATTACCTGAAAGGCTAAAGCATCTTTACCATTAAAGCGGATTAAAGTTGCTCCGCCTACTGGTAAAGCTGCTGTATCAGCTGCTAACTGGGTTGGAGAATTACTCGGTTCGCCTAACAATACAACTTTTAGCACTCCTGGCAATTTAGCGATCGCTGGCACAATTTTATCCTTTGCCAACTTCGTTAAATCCGTGAGATTCCCATTTGGACTCTCAATTGCATAACTAATTGCTGCTGACTCATTTAAATTGAGGGGAATAATCTTATATTTTGCCCCCTCAGTTAGAGTCAAATTCTTGATTGTATTCTCGACTTGGCGCGTCGATGTTTCTAAGTTTGTACCGACGACAAAAGATAAACTAACAGCCGTTTGTCCTGGATAAGTAGATGAGCGAATATCCTCAACTCCTTCCAAGGATTTTAACTGCTGTTCCAGTGGTTGGGTAAGTTTTGTCTCTGTATCCAGGGCTGTGGAGATGGG
Organism: Tolypothrix sp. FACHB-123; assembly: GCF_014697075.1. GTDB lineage: Bacteria > Cyanobacteriota > Cyanobacteriia > Cyanobacteriales > Nostocaceae > Aulosira. The sequence goes on from NZ_JACJRE010000040.1 coordinate 9,326, forward strand.
AGCAGTCGCATTGACTACCACCACCGGAAAGGTAATATCTGGAAACAAAGCATACTTGAGGGAACTGAAAGCCAAAAGTCCAGCTACCGTCACAGCAATCCAAAAACTTACCGTCAGCCACGAAAATTCAATCGCCAACTTAGAAATATTGAAGCGTTCTCGTGCAGATTTTGAGCTATTAGGCTTGACCATCTTGGAAAATCATCGTGCGGGTGACACAATTATTGTCATGCTACAGTAATCACTTGCAGTTTGCGAGTTCGGGTACTCCCCAATCAGCATTATTGCTGAATTTTCTCACTTTGGTTCTGTTGACGGTTGACAAATGACAAATGACAACTGTACGGGCGAGTTCACAAATATCTACGCTAAACAATGATGATCTCAATAAACCCGCCCCTACTGCAAATGACAAATCCCCAATTAATTCTCGTAGCCCAAGGCGCAGAGTATCAGGCTGTATGTCGTGGTTTAAGTCATATTACTGACAGAAAACCAACTGTAATTCCTATTCCTATGGGTATAAAACCCTTAAATACATATCTGCATAAATTGCAAGATGATAAAGTGTTTCTCAATCATCCACAGCCAAAAGTGCTGCTGATGGGTTTGTGTGGCAGTTTATCCCCTAGTTACCCAATAGGAAAAATTGTATTGTATGAAAACTGTGTTTATCAGGGAAAAGTGCAAGAGTGCGATCGCTCTTTCACAGCAGAGTTACACTCACAGTTACACTCACAAATTAATTTAGTTAAGGGATTAACAAGCGATCGCGTTGTTTGTTCCGCAGCCGAAAAACGCCAGCTTGGTGAGACTCTAGGCGCTGATGTTGTCGATATGGAAGGATTTGCGGCGTTAGAGTTTTTCCATTCCCTGGGTGTGTCAGTCGCAATGTTGCGCGTAGTCAGCGATGATTGTCACCATGATATCCCCGATTTAACATCAGCCATTAGCCCCGATGGTTCCCTGCGTCCTTTACCTTTAGCAATGACATTTATTAAACAACCGATTGCGGCTAGTCGTTTAATTCGCGGTTCTTTACAGGGATTAAAAGTATTAGAAGATGTCAGCAAAAACATCCTTCTCACTTACCCAAAATAACGCCCACAGGCTAAAGCCTGGGGCTATCGTTACCAAGCCCACAAAGGTGGGCTTTGTTCTATTAGCCGCAACCTTCTAGGGTGACGGCGTTATTTCGGTATCAGCCACAAGCACTTAGGGTCTAAGTTGTCATCGATAATAATATATATATGCAGTACAGTCGGTGAGCAAAAAACCGGGAATTATCCTTATGACACCACTTACATTAAACCTCAATTCTGTAATTAAATTAACTTCAGATGTGCCCTATGCTGTACCTGGATTTCTCACCAAATTTTTCAATACCTAGATTTCTCTTTGTCCAGAGGTCGTAGGGGCGGGTTAAGCGAGATAGTCGTGAATAATGGAATCATATCTGTGAACCCGCCCCTACTGCTTGTGAGAAATGCGGGTGTAGTGCATCATAGCGATCGCACTACGAATTTTGACGATAACTAAGGGCGATCGCACTTCCCATATTGCCTAAATTACCCAAAATAACCGTTACTATGGTTAAAAAACACTATTGAAACTACTTAGGCGTTCACATGGCAACTATATCTAACGTTTAGGTGACAATTTCTCTGGCTGGGCTGGATTTAGACGATGAAGAGTTACAAGCCGAAGTGCAAAACTTACTCCCTCCAAATATCAAACCGAGTCGGATAGCTTGGTAGCCTGTAAAGTCGAACAGTTGTCCGATTCATTAATACTAAAACAAAATCCACAAAAGCATTGATCAAATCGATAAATGCTGATGTGTAATCGAATTACGCTTAAGCGAAACTCATTTAGGAGTTGATCAAATCGATAAATGCTGATGTGTAATCGAATTACGCTTAAACAAAACTTATAAATGGGCTAAGCTAATCGATTTACGCTTAAACAAAACTTATAAATGAGTTGAGCTAATCGATTTACGCTTAAACAAAACTTGTAAATGGGTTGAGCTAATCGATTTACGCTTAAACAAAATTTGTAAATGGGTTGAGCTAATCGATTTAATCCCAATTAAATTTGAAGTTGCACATATTTAAATCCTTCTACATTTCCCTTAAAAAGAGAGACTTTAAGAATTTTTCCCCCTTTTTTAAGCAATACCCAATACATCAAACAACAACACCCAAGCTGCGACCTGCTTAGTGATTTCCTCTGTTTACTCATGACATCTGGGGCTACAATTCATAATTACATACTCGCTATGTAATTAATGTTTATTTGTATGACCCCCTCTTTACCAGATTGAGGAAATATTAGCTTTCGAGTTGGGTGTTGTTGTTTGTTGACGAGACAGACTATATAACAGCTTTTTTACCTCTTAACTAACGTGGACTCTGTCAACTTGGCTGTTGTATCTGCCAGGGAAGCTCTGTAGCTTCAATCATTAAAATAACACCATTAAATTCTGATATTTCATACTGAAATTAAACTTTACTCCTGCGAGAATTAACACTCATTAATTGCAACGATTGCTTTACATATTTTCTAATGTTATGTTCGCTAAACGCAGTTCCTGACACATTAAGCGGCACATTAATATATTCTAGAGATTTGGTGTCAACTTAAGCTAGAAATAGCCTCACTGTCTCACTGTAAGCTTCCTAGCCTGCCTTTCGACTTCTCCTAACGGAGAGGCTGCGCGCTAAGCGTTGGCGCAGCCTCTCGTAGAGAAGCTATACCGCAGGCTTTACGCTCAAGGCTAATAACCCAAGTAGGGGCGGGTTAAGCGAGATAGTCGTGAATTATTGGAGCATATCTGTGAACCCGCCCCTACTGAAGTAGACTCAAGATTTTGAGGATATTTAGTCATCTTGAGATGACTTTGACTATTAGCAAGGAACTTCAGTTCCTTGTGGTAGAAGGGTTTCGCATTAAGTTGACACTAATGGGCATTACCATTTGCCTAGCATCTGTCACATTCTTTTTTCAAATTACTATCACAACAAACATAAAAACTTTTCCCCCTAGCCCCTAATTAAATTATTTCTGAATATTCTTCGCCGCAGACTGGACTTGACTCACTACTTTAGCGGACAAAGGAATATATCCTAGTTCTAAACTAGATTTTTGTCCTTCAGTCACAGCCCAGTTGACAAAGTTTTGAAGTGTTTGAGCTTTGGCTGGATCTGAATATTTTTTATAAGTTAACAGCCAAGTATAAGTAACAATTGGGTAAGATTGGGCGGCTATAGGATCGGCAATAAAAGCAATCAAGGTATCGGTGGGTAACTTTACGGCTTCTAAAGTTTTAGCTACCGACTCTGGCGTAGGGATAATATAATTACCAGATTTATTTTCTAACGCTGCTACAGGTAGCTTGTTGTGTGTAGCGTAGACATATTCAACATAGCCAATCGCCCCTGGAGTTTGTTGAATTTGGGCGGTAACGCCTTCATTTCCCCTAGCAGCAATTCCTACTGGCCATTGTATAGATCTACCAGCCCCGACTTTGGTTTTCCACTCTGGACTAATAGCACTGAGGTGTTCTGTTAAGACGCTGGTAGTACCGCTACCATCAGTTCTATGGATGACTTGAATTGCTAAATTCGGTAATTGTATCCCTGGATTAGCGCTGGCTATGCGGGGATCGTTCCAATTTGTAATTTTGCCTAAAAATATATCTGTATAGACTTGGCGTGATAGCTTGAGATGATTTTGTATATTGGGTAAATTATAAGCTAGCACTACCGAACTAGCAGTCATAGGTAAAGCGATCGCTCCTTTTTTGACTTTCGCTGCTTGTTCGTGGGTAATTCCGATATCACTGCCAGCAAAGTCTACAGTACCATCAATGAGTTGCTGTATACCGACACTGCTACCTAGAGATTGATAGTTAATTTCCACATTAGGATTTACCTGGTTGTAATCTGCAATCCAGCGCTGGTATAGAGGCGCGGGAAAACTTGCGCCAGCACCTATCAAAGAAACAGTATTGACGTTTTTAGAATCAGCTGTACAGGAAGTCAGACTTAATGAGACAGCTATTAATGGTAGAAGACTAGGCGATCGCTTAAATTGAAGATGAGATAGCATAAAAATTTATAGCTTCAATAGTGAATAGTCAATATTCAACGGTCAGTAGGGGCGGGTTTATTGAGAATTCTCGTGATCGGTTAGGATATTTGTGAACCCGCCCGTACAGTAGGGGCGGGTTTATTGAGAATTCTCGTTGATCGGTTAGGATATTTGTGAACCCGCCCGTACAGTAGTCAACCGTCAGATGATTATAGTAGTTGATTAAAAAATTTGTGATAGTTTTCTATGTTAGTTTGGTGGGCATTACTCACCAAACTAAAAATTCGATTGTAGTATATCGCAAATATCAAGACGATAGGCTACTAGCTTGCGTTTTAACTTTACTTTCTGAGGGATTATTCAACTGCTCTAAAATATCCAAAACTTGTTGTTCAAAAGCGACTTGGGCGCGATTTGTTTTACCACCAACAAACAAGCGATCGCCTTGTTTTAATGCCCAAATTTGAGAATGGGAAAAGTAACTCATTACCACACCCAACATTAGTAAAGCAAAGCCTGTATAAACAATTGGTATACCGGGGTCAGCTTTAATTTGTAAACCCGTACTACCAATTACTTCTAAAATTTTTAATCTCACCCCATTCACTTGGGTAGACATTCCCGCACGCACGGTATCTACTAATTTACCAGTCTCATCGTAAATTAATACCATTCCTTGTAAGTCTTTAGCGATTAAAGAAACGCCTTGACTTAAATCTGGTTTGGTGGGAATCCATGTACCCCAAATTCGCCCTGCACCTTTGGTATCTAATTGTGCCATTGGTAATTGAAACACGGGGCTGTTATTAAATTGAATCTTAACACCAGAAAGTCCCCAGTCAGTTTGATAGAATGTGACGCCATGATAACGCAGAGGTTGGTTGACAAAAATCTTTTTATGGTCAACTTCTTGTCCCTGTTGATCTAACACGGACATATCAGAATAAAACTGATCGATTCCCCCGGAAGGAGTGTAATCAATCCAAAAGCGATTAACCCGAACAGACCAATCTTTAGGCACTTGTGATAATGCTAAAGGCCCCGCATCGATAATATTTTTCACCTGAAATGTAGAACCACTGGGAACCATTTCTTGCGCCATAAAACCAGTCATTGCGCCCCAAATCCCCCCTAAGAGAATGGTGACAATGCCAATATGCACGATAATCGGGCCGATGCGTCCAATTATCCCCTTACGCGCATAAAGAATATCGTCTTTTTCTTGAAAAATTTTATAACGCTGATTTTTTAATATTTGGCTGAGGCTATCTAAAGAACCTGTTTCTAATTCTGCACTCAAAGCTAATTTTTGAAATTGGCGCGGTTCTTCGTAATATTTCCAACGCTGGGCTGCTTTTAATGCGGGGAGTTGGCGAGTAAAAGTACAAGCAGTCAAGCTCGTACCAAATAAGACGAGTATGCCTAAAAACCACCAGGTACGATATACATGGTCTAATCCTACTACCTGGATGACTTTCCAAGTCAGGAAACCAAATAAAGCAGGATGTTCGGGGTAATTAGCTTGGTAAAAAGCGGGTGTCTGACCTTGTTCAATGACAGTACCGCTAATACTAAATAAAGCGATAATCAGTAAAAGTGCGATCGCTAAACGCAAATCTGTAAGTACAGGTAAAAATTCTCGCCGCAAGAAGCGAATAGGTAATGACCACCAACTTGTTTGTGTGGTGGGTGAATTGTCTGTTGTCATTGCTTAAAAACTTCCCAAGGGAATCCGCGAAATTAACGAAAATACACCAAATCCTACCAATAGCACACCGCTAACTGGATTAATCCAACCAGACCAGCGGCGCAATTCCAACAGCTTTTTAATTGCAGCAGTAAAAGTACCAGCCAAAATTAAGGGCGCAACATAGCCTGCTGTATAAGCAATGAGTAAAACAGCCCCTAAAATTAAGTCTTGGCTACTCGCCACCCAACCCAGTAAACTGGCTAAAACTGGGGTACTACAAGGTGAGGCGACTAAACCAAAAGTTAAACCCAAAGCGTAAGAACGGACTCCTGGCGGTAAATCCGTCGAAATCCAATTTGTTTCGCCTAAAGAAGGAAATTGTAGGGGTAAAGCTTCTAATAAATTCAACCCCATGAGAATGGCGATAATACTCACAATAATTGGTAAGCCAACTCCCACTTGACCGTAAACTTTGCCCACAAAAGCGGCGATAATTCCCAATCCGGCGAGTGTGGTTGCTAATCCCAGCGCAAACCAAGTAGATTGAGCTGCGGCTTGGAGACGGCTTTTTGCTTCATAACCGCCGATATAACCAATAGTAATCGGCAGCATAGAAAGCATACAGGGCGTGAGGCTGGTAAGTAAACCAGCTAGAAAAATAATGCCAATACTCACCAAGCTGAGGTGTCCGAGTTGGTTAGCAACAAGGGCGTTGGCAAATTGTTCGAGTTTGTAAAGTTGGATTTGCAAAGTCTCAAGCATGGGGCATCTTAGGCAGGGAATGCTTACTATGCTTGAATTTTAGCTTACTTTGTGGTGTTGGGCATGGGGCATGGGGCATTGGGCATTGGGCAAAATGCGCCAGCTTTATCATTTACACATAAATAAGTACTCATTTTTATATTTTTAGTAAACAAAAAAGGCGATCGCTTTCTGATTTATCGAAATCAAGTACTCATTTTCCTGTTTTTAGTAAGCAAAAAGCCATTTCACCTTCTCGTTAAGCCTTTTCACTTTCTCATTATTGTGTTTTCCGCAAGTGAAATACCATTTCACCTACTCATTAAGCCTTAACGCTTACTCATTTCGGTAAATCACGCACTCATTTTGGTGTTTTCCGCAAGTGAAAAGGTATATCGCTTACTCATTTCGGTAAATTACGCACTCATTTTGGTGTTTTCCGCAGTTAAAAAGTTATATTGCTGGCTCAAAAATTGCGATGTTTGACCGAGACAATTTTAGATTTTCTCTAAAATCCAAAATCCAAAATCCAAAATTGATTGACCATTTCAATCATCGCTCAAGGTTTCAAGTAACAAATCTACCTGCTGTTGTCGCTGCTGTAAAAAAGTCTCGCATTGACGTAAATATTCTACAGCAGTTGTAAATTGAGCAAATACTTGTTCTAATTCCAAATCGCCTGTTTCAATGCGAGTAATGATTGTTTCAATTTCCGCCACTTTCGCTTCATAATTCCCCGCAGTCATTGCTTCAGAATTCTCAGCTTTACCACGTTTAATCATTCTTGTACTTCCGTAACTTTAACTTTAGCTTCGCCCTGACCTAATTGAATCAATAATTCATCCCCAACAGCTAACTCAGCAACGGAACGGGCGATCGCGCCATTTTCTTGTCTAACTACGGCGTAACCACGCTGTAATACGGCTTTGGGGTCAAGTGTAGCTAATTTTTGCCGCAACATTTCCAAATGTTGGCTGGCTTGCTGCGATCGCCTTTTTGTCGCTTGAATTAATTGCTGACGTTTCCAAGCTAACTTTTCTACTTCTTGCTTTACTTGTCGATCTAAGCGTAAATGCCGCAATCGATTTTGCAACACCTGTAATTTATTTTGTGCAGTGTCAACAGAGTATTGCATTACCTCCTGTAACACTGCCACTCGCTGCCGATGTTGAGTATACAATTCTCCTAGAGCGGGGACAACTATCTCGGCTGCGGCTGTCGGGGTGTGGGCGCAGACATCTGCTGCTAAATCGGCTAAAGATTCATCTCGTTGATGACCAATTCCCGTAATTACAGGTATAGAACAATTAGCAAGCGATCGCACTACTCGTTCATCATTAAAGCAAGCTAATTCTTCCACCGCACCACCGCCCCTAGCTAAAATTATTACCTGGGCACGACCATCTTTTTCTACCCGTTCAATGGCTTTAACTATAGATTCTGGCGCTTGCTCACCTTGTACTGTTGCGGGTGAAAATAATATATGTAAACCTGGATACCTATGTTTGAGAGTTTTTTGGATATCACCCCAAGCCGCAGCCGTTGGTGAAGTGATGACAGCGATAGTTTGGGGATGTAAAGGAAGCGATCGCTTTCTTTCGGGATCGAACAATCCTTCAGCCAGCAGGCGATTTTTTAACTGTTGATAGCGTAACGCTTGTAAACCCGCACCAGCCGGAAAAGCTTGCCAAACAGATAGCTGATATTCTCCCCTTTGCGGATAAACCCTCAGACTACCTAAAATAATGATTTGCTCCCCCGGAACTGGTATTTGCGCCAATTTTGCCAATTGCCCATTCCAGGCTACACACTTAATTCCCGCCGTACCATCAGGATCTTGCAACGTGAAAAATAAACCACTGCGATGGTGATTAGCGCTAGAAACCTCTCCCACCACCCAAACTTGACGCAGGTGTTCATCCTGTTCCAATAGCAAGCGGATATAGTCAGTTAATCCAGCGACAGATAGGGCAGTCTGAGGAATTACAGAATTGACAAAATCGGAAGTCATCGAAGACGCCTAAAAAAGATACACCAGCAAGGACTATTCAAATGGTAGCAGGGGGTAGGGGGACAAGAAATTTTGGATTTTGGATTTACGTTAGCGAGTTCGCGAGCGTCTTTTGGATTGGAATTCAATCTAAAATCCAAAATCTAAAATCTAAAATTGTTTCCAATGCCCAATGCCCAATACCCATGCCCAATGCCCAATACCCCATCAACCTATTAAGATTAAAAGCATCCGCCTACTGAATACCCGTTATGCCTCTGTCACGGATAGTCACGCTGATTGTTGGTTTGATAGTTATTTTGGGGCTAAGCCTGTGGCTGATTGATTCCCTTTCCCGTCTTTACTGGCAGTTATCCTATTCGCCACTGCTGGGCAATTTGCTGTTGCTGCTGTTAATTGTGCTGATTGCTGGTTTAGTTGCAGCTTTTGTTTACTATGTCATGGTGTTGCAAGCAGGTGAAACGCGATCGCGTCGTCAACGTCCCCGCGTCACACCTGCGCAAATTCCCGCCGCTAAATCTGATGCAGCTTCAACAACTTTAAAAGCTGTACGCCAACAAGTAGCACAAATTCAAGATGAAGTGGCAAAGCAAGCTTTACTCAGCCGCTCGCGGGAAATTGAAGTCAATTTAGCTAGGGGAGAAATTCAAGTTGTGATATTTGGTACAGGAAGTGCTGGTAAAACTTCTCTGGTAAATGCCATTATGGGGCGCATGGTAGGCGAGGTAAATGCACCGATGGGTACAACCCAGGTAGGCGAAACTTATTGTCTGCGGTTGAAGGGATTAGAACGGAAAATTTTAATTACCGATACACCAGGGATTTTAGAAGCAGGGGTAGCGGGAACGGAACGGGAACAACTCGCCAGGGCATTGGCAACGGAAGCCGATTTACTGTTATTTGTGGTGGATAATGATTTACGCCGTTCCGAATATGAACCATTACGGGGTTTAGCAGAAATTGGGAAGCGATCGCTGTTAATTCTCAACAAAACTGATTTATACACCGACGAAGATAAAGAATCTATTTTGGCTAGATTGCGTCAACGAGTGCGAGGATTTATTGCGACTAACGATGTCGTCGCGATCGCTGCTAATCCCCAAAGCGCCCAACTAGAAACCGGCGAAATTTACCAACCAGAAGCAGATATTGTCCCCTTATTGCGGCGGATGGCGGCTATTTTACGCGCTGAAGGTGAAGATTTAGTGGCAGATAATATTCTCTTGCAATCTCTGCGCTTAGGAGAAGAAGCCCGCAAACTCATCGACGCCCAACGTCGCCGCCAAGCCGATAAAATTGTCGAAAGGTTTCAGTGGATTGGTGCGGGAGTAGTATCAGTTACACCTTTACCCGTAGTAGATTTACTAGCAACTGCGGCGGTAAATGCCCAAATGGTCGTAGAAATTGGCAGAATTTATGGTTGCGAATTAAACATGGAACGCGGGCGGGAGTTAGCTTTATCCTTAGCTAAAACCATCGCCAGTTTGGGAATTGTTAAAGGTGCGATTCAATTATTATCAACAGCTTTACAAACTAATCCAGCTACTTTTATTGTCGGGCGAGCAGTTCAAGGTGTAACAGCCGCTTATTTAACCCGAATTGCGGGGAAAAGTTTTATTGAATATTTCCGTCACGATCAAGATTGGGGTGATGGGGGAATGACAGAAGTTGTCCAACGACAGTTTCAAATGAATCGCCGGGATGAGTTTATCAAGGCTTTTGTCCAAGAAGCGATCGCACGAGTAGTCAAGCCTTTGCAAGCCAATATTGAGGTAGTTAAAGAAGATACTGAAGCGAATAGTTAGGATATTTTTTTAAAAATGATGCAATTATCATAATTAAAGAGACGTTACATCATAAAATAACGTCTCTTCAATATTTATTTAGTTTTTACTTAAAAGTAAGTAAATCTGTGATTTCTCCAAACAGTTTTACTAAAGTAAATAAAATTATAAATATCATCAATGACAAATGAGAAAGCTCATTTATTCATTGTACAGAGAATTACAAACGTAGTCAGAGCGTACCCATCCACGACTATGTTTGTAGGAAATTTTAAACCAATCAAAACCATCTTGACTTCTTCTAGTATTTAATACCCTGATACTTCTTCCTGAAGGAATTTGTTGAATCTCGTCATGATGTTGTCCTGGGCCATTACGTAAAGCCAATTTACCACTAGGATCGTTAGTACATACAGAGGCAGAATAACCTTCTGAACGAGATATCTGACCGACTCCGGGGACTACTTCTCCTGCGGTTACAGGTAATGCTGCTGCTAAGATTAATCCACTCGCTATGAGCAATTTAGACATCGTTTGAAACTCCAGCTTTAATTAGCTATTTTGAAATGGATAAATGTATTTATGCTGTTTGGGTTATCTCCCATGTGAATATTTGAGAAACTAAAAATTAGCTGGAACTGAGCAGTAACTAAGTTAATAATTAAACCAATTTGCTAATTATAATTATTAACTTAGTCACCAATATTTCGCCCAATTCCATTACTTAATTACTCACCATCATGAGTGCAAACGTAATCAGAACGAACCCATCCTTGTTTATTGTTATGAACAACTTTAAACCACTCAAAACCATCACTACTTCTGGTAGAGTCCATAACTCTAATATTGTTGCCGGCGCGAATTTGTCTCATCTGTCTATAGTTTTTACCAGGGCCAGTGCGCAAAGTTAGAGTACCACCAACATCATTAGTACATACATAAGCCAAATAACCTGTCGAACGAGTTGTACGACCAACTCCAGGGCCTACTTCTTGTGCGCCTACGGGTAATGCTGCTGCAAAGATTAATGCACTCGCCATGAATAATTTAAACATGATTTGGAACTCCTTTGGGAATTTTTGAATTAACTATTCTGAAATTGCAAAATCTAGTTAAGTGCTTAAATAATCAGCAGCTTAGTAATTACAAACGTAGTCAGAACGAACCCATCCCTCTTTCTTTCTAAAGTTAACTCTAAACCACTCAAAACCATCACTACCTGTGGTATATCCGATGACTGTAATCTTGTTTCCTGCGGGAATTTGGCGAATCTTTTTATAGTTTGTACCAGGGCCAGTACGCAACGTTAAAGTACCACCAACATCGTTAGTACATACATAAGCAACATAATTTTGAGATATACGAACAGATCCAGAACGGACTTCTTGTGCGCCTACAGGTAGTGCTGCTGCAAAGATTAATGCACTGGCCATTAAGACTTTAAACATGATTGGAAACTCCTTTTTGAATTAACAGTTTTACGAGAAAAATTTACCGAATGACGACATCTAGGAACTGAAAATTGTAATTACGGACGTATTCCAAAACCTTGCTCAAATCATCTCGATTAGTTAAGGCGATACATCCCGATGTGCCATCTTCACCGTTATTTTTTTCATAGGATGGATCGTAATGAATGCCTAAAGCAGTACGACCTGTGCGGAATTGTGGTTGTATGGCCAAAAATCTATCGCCAGCTTCAGCAATGGTGCCGCGAACTACTCTTTTTGCCACTTGATATCTTCCATCTGGTAGCGGTGCTTCTGTTCCAGAGCGATGGCGGTCTCTATTTTGGGTATGCGCCCGTCCAGAGACAGTCATAAATGAATCGATTTGTTGCCCGTTAACATAAAGAATCAGCGCATATATAGGGTTTCCCATCTGATTGACATCGTTAGTCCGAACTAACTGCATGTAAGTACCCCCTGTAGCAGATGAGTATTGATTGGGTTTGAGATTACCCTTACTCAAGCTCTGTTCATCAGGATGAGCAGATATATTTGTTAAATTGCCTACAGGTGCAGCAAAATTATCTATTTCACTGGGCTGGGGAGTTTTAACAGTATTAGTGCTGCTTAGTTTATCTGTATTAGCTGAGATTAATTTCTCGGTGGCTTGTCCTTTATTTGAAGTTTCTGGTACTTTAATTTCAGCATTAGCGCTGCAACTTGCAGTGGCTACACAAGTTAAACTTATTAAGAGTAATCGAAGCAACATTTAACGTTTCGGGTTATTTATTTTTTGAATATAATCGCCATTTTTAGACAAAAACCTGAGAAATAACCCTTAATTTTATATTGCTTACCAATTGCGTAAAATCTAGTATTTTTAACTTAAAAATATATTAAACACCAATAAATTCTGATAAGCCAGAAAATTTATTCGGCTTATTGCTGGTAATTACACCCATGAATTTTATTAAATAACTTCACTAAATTTAAGCCAGCAAATCATGGGTATTGTCTTGAGCTAGATAGAACTCAGCATTTATTTACCAAAATAAACTTTGATACATTTATAATTAATTCAGGGTAGTTACTGAGAAATAAAAGTATATTTTGTCAAGCGATCGCCTGTCGTAAGACACTGATAAATATTGCTACTGGTTCTGTATATAAAGCTGGTACGAAAAAAATTAGTATCAATTGGCTATATTTAATTTTTGTTACATACTATGGTTTTTTCGTACTTCTTAATTTATACAGAAACTCCAAAAAAGAAATTATTTCGCTTCAGATCGTTGACTGTTGACTGCGCCGGACTGAAGCTCAATCTTACTCCTGCAAAGAACAAAGCTACGCATAAGCGTCCCGCAGGGAAGTGTTGATTGTTAACTATGAACCGTAAAAGGTAATACGGAAATAAACTCTAAATTTGAAAAATTTATGCAAAAATATCTCCGCGTCTCTCACTCTCCCTCTACGCAAGAAATTGGCACTATTTAATACAAAGCGCGTCAATACTATAATTTTGTATAAAAACCTTAATATATTAATTTTTTTAGTAAAAATTACTTAAACACCTAAGTTTGCGATTCCGGGAGGCATCCCTCCGTAGAATTAATTATCAGGCATTCCGGAAACAGAGGTAAAAACTGAGAAAACCTATATCAGGACTTACTCAGTAACCAGCTCATGACCCACCCCATGATCGGTAAAGTACTACAAGCGCGTTACCAAATTGTCCAAAGCCTAGGTGCAGGGGTATTTGGACAGACATACATTGCTGTAGACATAGAATACCCAGAAAATCCCAAATGTGTTGTCAAACAACTCAAGGTTAACAATTTGCACCCCAGTTATCTAGACGACTTAAGACTGCGTTTTCTCACGGAAACGGAAACTCTTAAGCGCCTGGGACGACACGAGCAAATTCCGCAACTGATCGCCTGTTTTGAAGAAAATGAGCGATTCTACTTAGTGCAAGAGTTTATTGAAGGACACGCACTGACAGAAGAATTACCTATTCATAAACAGTGTGGGGAAATTTGGAGTGAGAGCGAAGTTATCAAATTTTTGGAAGATGCTTTGGGAATTCTTGAATTTGTTCACTCTCAAGGGGTGATCCATTGCGACATCAAACCAGAAAATTTGATTAGACGGGCTTTTGATGACAAATTAGTGCTGATAGACTTTGGCTCAATCCAGCCAGTTGATTTTGGTGATGAGACGGAATTACCTATCCATTCGGTTCCTGTTACTTCATTGGGATACATTCCGCCAGAGCAATTTATTGGTCAAACACAACCCAATAGCGATATTTATTCCTTGGGTATAATTGCTATTCAAGCTTTAACAGGTTTATCACCACTACAATTTAAATTAGATCCCTATACCAATGAGATTATTTGGCATTCTCCACACATAGCAGTTAATGATTATTTAGCGGCTATTCTCAGCCAAATGATCCGCTACGATTACCAAGACCGCTTCCAATCGGCGACGGAGGTTTTGCATATACTCCAGGAAATGCTATGGGAAACTCATTTACCACCCATAGAAGCAGAGAATAACTTACCTCTAGAGAAACCAGCCAAAGTTAGTCAATTACCAGAAAACTATACATCGCCAAAATCAGCTCCTCTATTAACAGGAATGAAAGTAGGGATAGCGACTAATTCGGTTTTGCTAGGATTGGGGATGTATTCTGTATTTACTAATTCTCCAGCTTATTCAGAAAAAGAAACTTTATATAAAGCGACAGAAGAATATCAAGCAGGAGATTTAAAACAAGCGATCGCTCTGGTTAAATCCATTCCCTCAGATAGTAAAATTTATCCAGAAGCCCAATCCACAGCAGAAGAATGGGAAGAGCAATGGCAAGTTGCTGCTGAACAATATCAATTAGTTGAAGCTGCTGCTGTTGCGGGTAGATGGTCAGACGTACTGCGGATTGCTGCGAATGTACCAGATATTTTATATTGGCAATCGAAAATTGATAAACTAGTTGCCCAGGCTCGCACTTATGTGGAAGCACAAACACAAGAATTATTAGCAAAAGCTTACGCAAGTGCTAACAAAAAAGAGTTTTCTGTGGCTATTGAGTATTTGCGCCAAATTCCTATTAACAGTTCCGCTGGTGCTATTGTGCAACAGAAATTGGCTGAGTACGATCAAAAGCAGAAAATTCGCGCTACTTATTTTTTACAAAAAGCCTATAATAAAGCGTCTACTGGCGAATTTGATGATGCGGTAAAATTTCTGCAAAAGGTTCCCAAAAATACGCCTGTATATGCACAAGCACAACTCAAATTAAATGAGTATACTCAAAAGCAACGTCTGCGATCGCAATCTAATAAAGTAGCTATATCAAAAATCAATTCTGCGTCCAAAAAATCTCACTCAGATAGCCGTTACTTTTAATCCAAGATGAGATATCAGCTCACCGTAGGGTGGTTACTGTGCGCCATTTGCTAGTTTTGGCGCACAGTACCCACCCTACGTGTTTATTTAGGGACTAACGCGGTGTTTGATTGGGAAACAAGGAATTAGGAATAGGAATGACTGGTACAACTACAGGCTGTGGTTTTTCTGTTTGGAGTTGATTCTGGGCTTGCTGTTTGGCGGTGATGGCTTGTTGATAGTCTGGCTTGTATTTGATGGCTTGGGTATAAGATGCGATCGCTTCTTGATAGCGGTTTAAATTTACTAGCGCATTGCCCCTACTATACCAACTTTCATAGTGTCCTGGCTTGTAACGAACTGCGCGATTATAAGATGCGATCGCGTCTTGGTATTTCTGTAAATTATATTGAGAATTTCCTAAGTTATACCAAGCTTGATAGTCTTTTGGCCTCAAGGCTATGGCTTTATTATAAGATTCAACTGCTTCTGGATAGCGTTGACTTTGATGTAGACCCCAACCTCGGCTATACCAAGCTTGGTAGTTATTGGGATTATATTTAATTACTTGATTAAAAGCTTCAATTGCTTCAGGATAACGCCGTAATGTCATCAATACATTACCCTTAGATAACCAAGCCTGATAAAAATCTGGTTTATATTGTACAGCTTTATCATAATCTCTAAATGCATCCTCGTAGCGGTTGATATTTACTAGAGAATTGCCGCGATTATACCAAAATATTTCATTACTTGGTTTTAATTCTATAGCTCGATCGTAAGCTGTAATTGCTTCTTCATAACGTTTCAAATTATGTAGTGCTAACCCCTTATTATACCATGAAACATAATTATCTTTTTTGAATTCCAGAGCTTGGTCATAAGCTTGAATTGAATTTTCATATTGTTTTAAATTACTCAAAGCCTCGCCTTTAGCATTCCAGATTTCAGGAGAGTTATTTTCTAATTGTAGAGCTTTATCAAAAGAAGCGATCGCTTCTTGGTGGCGCTGTAATTTTCCTAAAATAAAGCCGCGGCTACTCCAAGCTTCCAAGTAATCAGGCTCAATTTGAATTGCTTTATCATATGCTATTAGCGCTTCTTGGTATTGTTTTAAAGCAGAGAGAGTATTACCCCGACCATACCAACCTTCAGCATAATCTGGGCGGATATTAACTGCTCGATCGTAAATATTTAGTGCATCTTGATAGCGTTGCAATTCAAATAAAGTATTGCCTTGTTTATATAATTCTGTAGCGTTCTTAGTCTGCACCCCATCTATAATAAATAGACCTGCGGTACTAGTAAGAGCGAGAATAAATATACCTCCTAAAATTTTGGGAATTATATCTTTTTTATATGGCAATTTATTTAAGTTTTTAAATGGCAATGCGGGAACCAACGCTATTGTTTTAGGATTTGGCTGTATTAACTCTTTTATAGCCTGTAATGTATCTGTTGCCGAATTGTAGCGTTGACGGAAATCATAACATACCATTTTGTTAATAATTTGGGCGAACTCTGGCGAAACTTTTGTCTGATTCTGCCAGATAATTTCATTAGTATCAGCATCTTTTTCTAATTGTTCTGGTGGTAATCCGGTCAAAGCTTGAATAGCAATTATCCCCACTGCATAAATATCACTGCTAAATTTAGGATTTCCTTGCGCTTGTTCCCCCGGAAGATATCCAGGAGTACCTATAGCCACAGTAGCTTTAGTGTGACCTTGGGGAGTAATGACTTGGGTGGTAATTTGTTTAACTGCACCAAAATCAATTAAAACTAACTGATTATTGGACTTACGTCTGAGTAAATTACGGGGATTGACATCGCGGTGAATTACCTTTTGTTGATGCACAAACTCTAAAATTTGTAAGATTTCTGTGATTAAAGAAATGACCTCATCTTGACTCAAAGTTTTGCCTGAGATTAATTCTTGACTCAGGTCATGTCCTTCAATAAATTCTTGTACTAGATAAAATTCGGCTTTCTCCTCAAAATAGGCTAAAAGTTGGGGAATAGAATCATGAGTACCTAATTTATACAGAACTTGTGCCTCTGTATCAAATAAACGTCTCGCAGTCTCTAAAGTTACTGGGTCATTGGCTTGCGGCTTGAGTTTTTTCACAACACATTGAGGCGAACCTGGTAATTGAGTGTCACAAGCCACAAAAGTTTCACCAAATCCACCTCCTCCCAAATGGCTAATAATTTGGTATCTGCCAACAAGTGTGTTTCCCAGCATCTGGTTTGCCTAGTTGAGTGCGATAATATCTGATTCCAATCTTGGCACAAGCTAACCGGATTCAGAGTCCTATGAAAATGATGGGGATGGTTGACGGTTGACGGTTGACTGTTGACTGTTGACTGTTGACTGTTGACTGTTGACTGTTGACTAGATCATGAAGTAATTGAGTATTCTGGGGAAACGATAGAAAAAGCGATCGCTCATTTCTATTAGCGGAGGCTGCCCTGATGGTAAGCTCTTTACAGAATGCAAAACTTGTACTGACCTTGTGGAATTATTCAAAATTCAACATAAATATAGCGTTAGAGTTTCAGTGATTTGCTCAGTGTTACAGAAGAATAAGACGCAACTATAAATGCGCGATTTAGAGTAAGATTATCGAGAAATGCAACTTTTTGTGTGTATATGAATCGGCGTGGATTAAATCGCAAAACCAGGCTCGGATTTATCAAATTTTTATTGCTAGCATTCATCGCTTTAATTGCTGTGTGGCAACTCTCCCCAAGATTAACTCAAGCCGCCGAAAAACAAAGTAATTACGCAATACATATTCGCCAAAATTTTAATCAATCTGCTTTTTATCCTCTAACCCAAATTCCCTCAGCACAAGTTTATAAACCCATAGCAGATTGGGTAGGCAGATTAATTTTACCAACCAAAAAAGAATTACAAGATGGCCAGGATTGGGTATGGATGGAAGTGCAATATGCACCACCTAACGCCAAAAATTTGCTAGGTAAAATTGTGCGTTTACAGTGGAAGAATAATCCAGATGTTCTGAATTATGTTCAAGCTGTCACGCAAGAGATAAATTTCACTCCTGAAGTAATTCAAAGTCAACAAAAAGGAAACATCCATCCTTCCAGGTTGAATGGAGTAGGTCAGGTAGGCGTTTTACGTTCTCTCGCTGGTGCTAATCCTGATGATGAGGCAATTGTTGCTTTAGATTCTACTACCAATATCGCGATAAACGATAAAACAAATATTTTGCAAATTGAGCATGAACCTATTTTAGTAACTGGGAGATTTTATGGCTTAGTCAAAATACTTAATCCTGCGAAAAATATTGATATTGATATCAATATTTTAGCTTCCCCAAACAAGCAGGCAAATGATTATTTTTTAGTCCAACACTATAACCCTAGTTCAAATAAATTTGATGGTCTACAAGAAACTATTCGTATTCCTCAACAAACAATCGATCAAAGAAATTTTGCTCCTTCCAGCGTGCAACAAATTGAAAATTCACCTGCGGGTAAAGATGGGTGGTATATTTATGGTGCTCAAGATGCTAAGGGTATATTTACAGTAGGCGCACTTGCACCTCGTTCTTTGTTGCAAATTCAACCCCGTCAAATCATTAATAGCAAGCAATTAGCAATCAATTATATTAAAGCTATAAATTGGCGCAATACTGAAGAAAATAAAGGTCAATTTCATACTGTATTGTTAGATTCAACCAATAAGCCCAATCAATCCATATTACAATGGCAAGCAGGCGATCGCGCGATCGCACTCCATTTGTTCGGGGGAATTGGCGGACGTAAAGCTGAATCTTTGGGAATACCTTATACTGTCACTGGACATTTTGCTTTTGGCATCACAGAAGTGATTCGCGACGAATTTACTCAAGAATTACGCTTCGAGACTAAATATTTTCAAATTTATACCCATAATCCCGATGGCATTATTGCCGCCAAGCATACATGGGCCGATTATATGGGTAATTTATATCGTGGCTGGTTAGCAACTCGTCCAGTATCAGATATTCTCATCAAATTCCCACCTGTAACCCAAGATTACAATTTTGATGGCATTCAAATTTCCCCTTTAAAAGAATTCCAGCAACAATTACAAGTCACAATGGCGCGTTATCGAGTTGGCGATGGTACTGGTGGGGCAGTGGTATCACCTGCTACTTCATGTATTCAAGACTCCAGCCAAGCACTTTTTGCTGCTATCCTCGCAATTAAAAACCAAGTAGCGACAAATAATCAAATTCAAACTTGGTTAAAAGCAAACTCCAACCACCCCCAAGCATTACGCTTTCAACAACTAATTAAATTAGGCGAATCTCTAGATAGACAATTAGCACCTTTGGGGATAGTTCGTGCTGATTGGCAAAATCAAGCTGGTATACTAGCGGCTACAGAAAGAGACAAGACAAGGAAAGTATTTCAAGATAATAGTGTTTGGGCTGGTTTAACAACATGGCGAACAATTATGCCCAGACAAGCACATGAAGACTTGGCCACAATATTTTTAAAACATGGGGCGATAATGCAAGTATTGCGAACCAATCAAGTGGGTGGTTGGCAAGCTGATATTACACCTATTGCACCGACAATATTTTTAGGAAAAATTCTGATTCCCTTTTCCGATATCGCACCACTGTCAATTCTGTTAAATCGCTTTTTAGCCTCATTAACAATTCCTACACATCAAGATTGGTTAGTCATTGTTTTAATGTTACTAATTTATAGTATTATTGCCATACCTTACGGCTGGAAATCTAAGTTTTTAAATATAGAAATTTGGTCGGCAAGCTGGATTAATAAAATCTTATTAATATTGCGTTGTTTATTTGCACCCGCGCTAGTAGAAGAACTCATTTTTCGTGTTTTATTGATTCCCCATCCTAGTGAACATACCAATTGGTTTGGATGGAATTTGTGGGCAATGGTAAGTTTATTATTATTTATTGTTTACCATCCATTCAATGCTAAAACTTTTTTTAAAGCTGGATATCCCACCTTTTTTAAACGTGATTTTTTGACTTTAGCTTCCTTGTTAGGAATTATCTGTAATCTTGCCTATATGCTCACAGGATCTTTATGGGTTATAGTTTGTATTCACTGGGTTGTAGTTGTCGTTTGGCTAATCATTTTTGGTGGGATATCTAAGTTAGGTAATCATCAAAAATTGCAAAAATCTCGCGTTTAAATATTTTGGTTTTAGTCCAATAAAGTTCAGTTAAGCATTGATTGTTTCTATTTCTTCTTCTCTCTACGTTCTACCCGTTCGGAAAGTGGCTGCGCGTCTCATACGTCTTAGCAGTTCATTAAAAAATTGACTTTAACGCCCGCCTATTTGGGACATAGGGCATTGGTAGCTTTTTCCATGCCCCATACTCCATGACCTATGCCCACTAAGAGCTTAATCTCTCATTGCCAAAACTTTTGGGAGTTCAGGTTTTAGCAATTCGTTGAGTAAGGATACAGGACGTTCGCCGTGAGGCCAAGCAAAAGCATGGCGAAACGCAGCATCTTGACAAGCTTGCAACTGTTTAAAGTTAATAATGTCGTATGTTAAAAGATTTTCATACTCAAATGGCAGACGTACATTGTGTAACCCGGCGTTATCAGTACAGATAGCAATATCTACCCCAACTTCAAAACAGCGGTCAAAAACTAACTTCAGTTGCCGTATATCTTTTAAAGTCCCAGTTTTTAGGTATGTTGTCGGACAAACCTCTAAACATTGTCCCCTTTTCGCCACATCTGGTAGTAATTCAGGATGCAGTAAGGGTATTTGAATTCCGTGACCAATCCGCTTGAGATAAGGTAAGAGTTCGGTGTAACAACCGGCTGTGGTTTCGTAAAGATGTCCTGTAGTGTTAATACCTAGAGAGCAAGCATACTCATACAGGCTAATCCATTCTTCCATGCGCTCAGCATAGTAGCTATCACCTCCAGCGATATCTACTGCACAAACATACTGTTTGCTTTGCGCCGCTAAGTCAACAATTGCTTTATTAACTTCATAAGGTAGACGCGAGTGCATACAGAGAATTTGGCTAGTTACAATAGGATACTCTTCTAACTGACTAGCACGCCCAACAACTTCAACAATTTCTGCCATCTTATCAATTCTGGCGGATTGAGTTAGATGTTCTGGTGTTCGCAGATAGGGGGTGTAGCGCAGTTCTAAATAAGCCAAATTTTCAAATATATAAGCACCCCGCAATAAGCGATAGATAAAGTAAGGTAAGGTTTCTACAGTCTGTACACTTTCTACTAGGGTATGCAACTCTAAATATTCATCTAGGGTATTGCGCGGCCTGGTATAAAAGTCTTCAAATTCTGGATAGTTCGCAAATCGGGAAATTAACTCTGATGCATGTCTCTCGAAATATCGCCATAACACACGAGGTACAACCGAACCGCCCAGATGCCGATGCAATTCAGCGTATAAAGCCATAATGGTGTTTTCCGGAGAAATTTTAATAATCTTAACAATAGGATAGCGAAAAAAATCTTTGTCTGTAGGAATATTCGTAAAGGTATTGTTAATTTATGACATTGGATATGGGGCATGGGGCATTGGGCATGGGAAAGAGTTATTAGTCTTCCTTGTCCTCCTTGTCTTTCTTATCCAGCCTGGTGATGAGTATTTTTATTGAGGAATGTTAATTGCACTAATTGCTTGTAATAATTCGTTGACAGTGCAGGGTTTGGATAGAAATGTTCTGACGCCTATGTTAGCGATTTCTCTTTTATTGTGATTTGATAACAGTCCGCTCATGACAATGATTTTGATGTGGGGATTAATTTCTTTGAGATGGCGCATAGCGATCGCACCATCCATTGCTGGCATCATCATATCTAGCAGTACTATACTTATTTGCTGTTGGTACTGAGCGTAAATTGCTACTGCTTCTTCTCCATTACTAGCAGTTAAAACTCGATAATTATATGTTTCTAAGGATGATTTGGTAATTTGCCGAATTCCTGCTTCATCATCTACTAGCAAGATTAATTCACCATTACCTGTAGTTATGTCCAATTCTTTTGTCTGGACTTGGGGAGTGCGTTCGTCTTTGAGGTTGCCGTAGGCATCGCCTACCGCAGGTAAGTAAACTTTAAATGTGGTACCTTTGCCGATTTCACTATCAACCTGCACAAAACCATTGTGGTTTTTAATAATACCTAATGTGGTAGAAAGTCCTAAGCCTGTACCTTTACCTAGGTCTTTAGTAGTAAAAAATGGTTCAAAAATTCGCTCTTGAATTTCTGGCGACATACCTACGCCTGTATCAATAACAGAAATAGCCACATAGCAACCTGCTTGAGCATGAATATTTTCTGCGATCGCTACATTCTCTAATAAAATTTTCAATGTACCGCCCAATGGCATGGCATCACGGGCATTAACTACCAAGTTCATTAATATCTGATGTAGTTGGGTGATATTTCCTGATACATACCAGATATTTTCTGCTACTTCTACATCACAAATAATAGATTTAGGAAAAGTTTGGTTGACAATTTGCTCAATTTCGTGAATTAAATGCCTAACTTGGACAATTGTGCGTTTACTTTCAATACCGCGTGCAAAAGATAAAACTTGTTTGAGCAAATTAGCGCCGCGTTTAACATTATTTTCGAGAGTTTGCAGTACTTTCTGACTCTGTTGATCGGGCAATTTCATCTGCAATAACTCAACTGACATTAACACTGGTGCAAGGACATTGTTCAAGTCGTGAGCAATTCCCCCAGCCAGAGTTCCAATACTTTCAAGGCGTTGCGATCGCAAAAGTTGGGCTTCTAGTTGTCTTTTTTGAGTGATTTCTGTACTGACACTGAGGATAGATTTTGGCTGATTTTTGTCATCGCGCATCAGTGTCCAGCGGCTTTCAACGATAATTTCCTCACCATTTTTTGTGATCTGCTGTAATTCGCCACGCCATTCTCCTTTATGGATGACTTGAAAAAAGGCATCTTGTAGCTGTGGTGAAGTATTTTTATATAAAAGCTCGACAATATTTTTACCTAAAGCTTCATCGCTTTTCCAGCCATAAAGCCTTTCTGCACCTTGATTCCAAAATAATATTTGATTGTCGATATTTCTTACTAAAATTGCATCAGTTGCTACATCTAAAAGTGCTGCTTGCTCGCTGATTTTTTGTTGTGCTTGCTGGCGCTGGGTAATATCTCGCGTCACCGCCAAATGTAGAAATTTACCATCAGTTTCATTACGCAGTGGTACAGCATGAGTTTCCAGCCAGCGACGAGTACCTTTAAATCCCACAACCTCATACTCTAAAGTACCTTTTTCACCTTGACAAACACGCTGATGTAGTTCTGCAAAAGCTTCTCTATATTCAGGTGCGATCGCGCCATCAATTGGTTTACCAATCAGGCTTTCCGCCGTTTCTACCTCCAACATCCCTAGTCCGCAAGCATTAATTTCTAGCAGCGTTCCATCTCTACCTATTAACTTGATACATTCCGGTTCTGCATCTATAATTGCTCGCAGGCGATTTTCACTTTGGCGTAAATCTAGTTCTGTGTGCTGAAGTTTGTTGACATAACGCCACAATAAATCATATAACAAAGCAACTATTAATAAATCGATAAAAGCAGCTAAGAAAAATATGGTAATTGATTTGTTAACGTTTCCTTGTGATTTTTGATTTTGCTGTTGTAATATGTTTTTTTCTGCTGATATATTTTTCTCAATTAATTGTTTAATATCCTCAGTGAGTGAATGCTGTTCATGAAATAAAAATAAAGGACGCACAGCGTCTAAGCCTCGGTTTTGAATAACAGAAATTTCTGCTTGCAGAATGTTGAGTTTTTCGGTAATTTTTTCTGCTAGCAAAGAAATTAGCTGCTGATTTCCCCCCGTCTGATTTAAATGCTTTAGAACTTCGAGATTGCTATTTGTCTGTTCTTTTGCTTGCAAGTAAGCTGCTAAATCATCAGTACTTGCTGTCAGTAAGTATTTACGCTGAGCAATTTCCGCATTCTGCAATATGGAATTAAGGGTAGCAAATTGCATCATAACTTGCTGGGATGATATCGCCGATTGCTGATTGTGTATCAGCTTCATCGTGGTGCTATAGGAAACTACAGCATTAGTAAATAAAACTGCCAAGACTAAAATAAATAATGCTCTCAGCTTTTGAATGACAGACCATTTCATCATGCGATCGCCCTTTATGTGGCAGATATCACCTATTAGTTAAAATTCCAGATTAAAAACAAACACTTACCATAATTTGAGCTTCCGGGCAACAGTAGTAACACAAGAAAATCTCTGCTATCTACCAATAAATAGACTCACATAGTTAATAGTTAGAAAAATTCTTAACTATACCTATTTAAGGTAATTGGGAGACCCAAAATTTACTAAAAAAGTTCCTTTTAAGAGCTAAGAATAATTTACATAGCAACTTTATGTCTTTTAAAAATGACATTTTAGCTACATTTACTCCCATAAATATATTTTTTTAACAAAAATTACTTTTTACCAAAGATTACTTTGCAATAACTATATTTGGCTTGTAAAAATTGCTATATATAATATTTGGTTACACTTAATTGTTGCCGATAAAAATTAAAATAAAAATGCAATAAATCCAGTTGCTAAAGATTTTGGTTAAAAATTACACTAACCAACCAAGCAAGCAAGAATGTACTGCCATGTTCTTATTTAGGAAACTGGAAAATAATTTAACTCAGGTGTCGAATACAACCACTTAACAAAATCTCTATTCTCTGTCACCTGTCAACCGTTAACCATCAACAACTATGCTAACTGAGTAGCTTTGAGTCGGCTGTTAATTTTGTTTTTATAACTATTCTTTAATCTGCTTGACATAAATTACATAGTATGTTGATAATTATTGTTTGTGGAAACTTTACCTATAATATAAAAGCTTGGCTAACGTCATTGTCATAGGTGCCCAGTGGGGCGATGAAGGAAAAGGTAAAATAACTGACTTACTCAGCCGCTCCGCAGATGTTGTTGTCCGTTATCAAGGGGGCGTCAACGCCGGACACACAATTGTAGTAAAAGATCAGACTTTTAAACTACATTTGATTCCTTCTGGGATTTTGTATCCAGATACCGAATGTATTATCGGCTGTGGTACAGTTATCGACCCGAAAGTTTTGATAGCAGAACTCGAGCAGCTAGAAAGCTTAAATATTTCTACGAAAAATCTGCTAATTTCTGAGACAGCCCACGTTACCATGCCTTATCATCGATTGATTGACCAGGCATCGGAAGAGCGACGAGGAAGTCATAAAATCGGCACTACTGGCAGAGGCATTGGCCCCACCTATGCTGACAAATCTGAGCGCACAGGTATTCGGGTTCTAGACTTGATGGACCCGCAAGGGTTACGCGATCAGCTAGAGTGGACGATTAATTATAAAAACGCAATATTAGAAAAGCTTTACAACCTGCCACCCCTAAACCCAGAAGAAGTAATTCAAGAATATCTGGGGTATGCAGAACGCTTACGTCCTTATGTTGTTGACAGTTCGCTCAAAATCTATGATGCGATTCTCCGACGACGGAATATTTTGTTTGAAGGCGCACAAGGAACACTCCTAGACCTAGATCACGGTACTTATCCTTACGTCACCTCCTCCAATCCAGTAGCCGGGGGGGCTTGCGTTGGCACAGGATTAGGGCCGACAATGATTGACCGGGTAATTGGGGTGTCGAAAGCCTACACAACAAGAGTTGGGGAAGGGCCTTTTCCAACCGAACTACAAGGTGAATTAGGTGAATTGTTGTGCGATCGCGGTGCAGAATTTGGTACAACTACTGGCAGGAAGCGTCGCTGCGGTTGGTTTGATGCTGTAATCGGTCGCTATGCTGTCCGCATTAACGGTATGGACTGTATCGCCATTACCAAACTAGATGTCCTCGATGAATTAGAGGAAATCAACGTTTGTATCGCCTATGAAATTGACGGCGAACGCTGCGAACACTTCCCCACCAGTTCGCGTCTATTCGCCCGGTGTCGTCCCATCTACAAAACCTTACCAGGCTGGCAAGTATCCACCAGTCACTGCCGCACCTTGGAAGACTTGCCCAAGCAAGCATTGGACTATCTGAAATTCTTAGCTGAATTGATGGAAGTCCCGATCGCGATCGTCTCCTTAGGAGCTAGCCGCGATCAAACCATAATTGTAGAAGACCCAATTCATGGGCCTAAACGTGCTTTGTTACATCCTGACGGCACACCTGTATCCTTAATTAGCGCTTAGCGCTAGTTATGAGGCGATTTCACAGAAAAGAATATATCAAGCGTTTGGCTTCAACTGCGCTCAGCCAACCTAGCACCCTACCCTACGGGAACGACCACGTCGAACGACTTCGCTCAGGGTGCGATCGCATTGGTAAAATTATTTTCTGGAAATCTCCTAAATCATCAGTCATCAACAACTGACAACTGACAACTAACAACTCACAACCTGTATTTGTATGGCTATCACAGTCGAATCGAAAAAGCGCCCAGAAGGTACCAAGGCAAACGCTTTGCGCCGTTCTGGATTAATTCCTGCCAATTTGTACGGACACAAAGGTGCCGAATCCATTTCTCTCGTAGTTGATGCTAAAGCAGTTGAGCGTCTGCTCAAGCAAGCTGCTGTCAACAAAACAGAAGTTGAACTCAGCATTCCTGAACTTGAATGGACTGGTAAAACCGTAATCAGAGAAGTTCAATCCCATCCAGCAAAAGGCACAACTTACCACATTAGCTTTTTTGCTGCTAAAGCTTAATTACAGAAGATTATTCGTCTTCGTTGTAACTTAAAGTTGGAAATAATTAGCAATCGAGCCAGGGGTAACACCCTGGTTTTTTGTTAAGCTATCAACGGTCACTAATTTACAAATACAAAGTTTATCTGTATTCATCAACGGTTATTCCATCTAAATCAGATGCGTAGGTTGGGTTGAACGAAGTGAAACCCAACATATACAAGGCTTTGGGGTGTTGGGTTTCGTTCCTCAACCCAACCTACATTTGTAGCGATCATTCTTCAAATTGGTATTATTTCTATATTTGCCAATTCTGGGGGTATATTTATTTTTTGGTATTCCTCAATATCGAGAGTCAAAATTATCCATGCTGATAAATGCCAATGATTTGAGATAATTATCAGCATTTATTTGTATTCATCAACGGTTATTCAATCTAAATCAGAAATTATGACAGAAGCGACTATTCCCGCCTTGATTCAGCAAATGTTGCAGCCTGGGTTTTATCCTCATGCAGTCGTAGAACCAATTGAACTGATTCAAACTCACGGTTCTTATGTACTGCTGACAGGTGATTATGTTTATAAACTGAAAAAGCCTGTAAATTTTGGCTTTTTAGACTACTCCACCTTAGAAAAGCGGCAACATTTTTGTCATGAAGAATTGCGGTTAAATCAGCGCGGCGCTGGAGAACTATATTTAGAAGTTTTACCCATAACTTTAGTTGGCGAGCAATACCATCTCGGCGGAACCGAGGAAGCTGTAGAATATGTGCTGAAAATGCGCCAATTTCCTCAAGAAGCTTTATTAAGTAGCTTATTTGCCCAAGGTAAGTTAAATGAAGCAGATTTTGAGGAATTAGGAAAAGTTGTCGCCCAATATCATGCCAAAACTGAAACAAATGATTATATCCGCAGTTTTGGGGAAGTACCAAAAGTTCGCGAGGCTTTTGACGAAAATTATGAGCAAACCGAAAAATATATCGGCGGGCCTCAGACTCAGCTACAGTTTGATGAAACTAAAGCCTACACTGAGCGTTTTTTTGCAGAACGCGGCGAATTATTTGCCAATAGAATCCAAAATAACTATATTCGCGAATGTCATGGAGATTTACATTTAAGAAATATTGCTTTATTGCATGACAAAATCATGCTATTCGATTGCATTGAATTTAATGAACCGTTTCGCTTTGTCGATGTCATGTTTGATATCGCCTATGCGGTGATGGATTTAGAAGCACAACAGCGTCCAGACTTGAGTAATGCTTATTTAAATACTTATGTAGAGCAAACTGGCGATTGGGAAGGGTTACAAATTTTACCTATATATTTAATCCGTCAGTCATACGTCAGAGCAAAAGTAACTTCCTTTTTATTAGACGATCCTGGTGTACCCCCAGCCGTTAAGGAAGAAGCTGCAAAAACCGCAGCTAAATATTACACCCTGGCTTGGAATTACACTAAACCCAAACAAGGACAACTAATTTTAATGTCTGGTTTATCTGGTTCTGGTAAAAGTACGACAGCAAGATATTTAGCTCGTCAACTAGGTGCAATTCATATTCGCTCAGACGCAGCGCGCAAACATCTAGCCGGAATTCCCTTATTAGAACGGGGTGGAGATGAAATCTATACACCAGAGATGACCCAAAAAACTTATGCTCGACTGTTGGAATTAGGAATTATACTGGCTAATCAAGGTTTTTATGTAATTCTGGATGCTAAGTATGACCGACAAGATTTACGCCAAGCAGCAATTAACCAAGCTAATAACCATCAAATACCCCTGCAAATCGTACAATGTACAGCGCCTCTAGAAGTTGTACAAGAGCGTTTGCATAACCGGACTGGGGATATTGCTGATGCTACCGTTGATTTATTGGCTTCTCAGCTTAAACAATTTGAACAATTTACGGATGCGGAAAAACCCTACGTTAAGATTTGGGATACAACTCAGCCACTAGAGGCACAATTAACACTAATCACTAGCTAATAGGCTTGTTGATGTTATGGCACAGAAAAAAGAATTTTTGAATCTTTCGTCTAGTTTCCTATCACAGCTGATATTTGGGTTAATTTTAACCATTGTATTATCGATGACAGGGTCTTCATTAGCCCTAAGCATCTTTTTAGGAATCATCGGCGCTTTCACCTTAGGCTGGATCACAGCCGCAGGTAAAAATAGCGCCCAAACCCAGTCTGTAGACTCTTCCGAAGGTATTGATGCAGCCTTGAAATATTGGTTATTGTTCCTAATCGGCTTTAGCTGGTTAGGTTATCCAGCACATATGAGTATCTTATTGGGCGCTTTAGGTGCTATAGGTGGGGGCTGGATGATTGCTTGGTGGAAAAGCACTGAAGAAACTAGAACTCAATTACCAATGGAATCGACGGAAGAGGCTGTAGAAGAACAAGCAAGCAGTAGAAGTACTGTTAAGCGCAGACGAAAAAATACCAGGCGATTCCGTCGTACACCGGGAGGGGGTATTAATTTGAGATTTTGGGAAAGGTAAGATTTGTCATTGGTCATTTGTCATTGGTCATTTTTATTTACCCTAGCCCCTAGCCCCTAGCCTCTATTATGTTTTTATATCTTTCTAAGTTACTACCGCTATTTTTCTATCCTTTGGGATTAGCTTCGATTAGTTTGGTGGTAGCTTTGATTACGTTATGGAAACGACCGCGCACCGCAGCTGTTGCTATAGCTGTGGCTTTAATTTTATTGTTATTTTGCAGCAATGCTTGGGTTTCTCAATGGTTGGTGCGATCGCTCGAATGGCAAAATACTGCAACTAGCCAAATACCTCAAGCACAAGCAATTGTAGTCTTAGGTGGTGCGACTAAATCGGCGTTTTGGCCGCGTCCTGGTGCGGATTTAAGCGAACAAGGCGATCGCGTAATTTATGCTGCTCAACTTTATCGCCAACAAAAAGCGCCTTTAATTATCCTCAGTGGCGGGAGAATCGATTGGCGGGGTAGCGGTGACTCAGAATCAGCTGATATGTCCAATATTCTTACATCCCTGGGTATACCTGCTGAGGCGATCGTTCAAGAACCTGATTCGCTGAATACATATCAAAATGCGGTAAATGTCAAGCAGATTTTACAATCTCGCAATATTGATAAAGTATTATTAATCACTTCGGCAATGCACATGCCGCGATCGCTTAAAATTTTTCAGCGTCAAGGAATTGCAGCGATTCCTGCACCTACTGATTTTCTTGTCAGTCGCGGCGAAATGCAAGAACTCGGCAGTAGCCCCAAAGCCGCTATCCTCAATTTATTACCTGATAGCGACAACTTAGACAAATTTACCAGGGCTTTAAAAGAATACGTTGGTCTTTTTATCTATAGCTTGCGCGGTTGGCTGTGACTTGAGTAAATACTATAGGTATTTTGAGAAGTTTAATTTGCAATCGCTATAATTTCAGTAGTTACAGAGTTTTAATTTTAAATTTCTCAGGATTCAGCACTTCCTGGCATTATGTCTAAAAATTTACCTTATATTATCCCGGCAACGTCCAGCGAAGTTGACGAAACCTTTGCCACTTATCAAACAACTCACCAGTTTTACCATGAAGTTAGGGAGCGCTCAGAATTTCAGCAGCATTGTGATTGGTATGACACAACAGCAATTCGTCACCGTCAAGAACTAGAAAAAATGCGCGGCGAACTAAATATTTTGCGCTGGTTTCGCCGCTCTTAAAGAAATTAGATGACTTCTAATTCATTTTCACGGAGATGGGCTTTAAACTTTTTACTAAACTGAACTAACAATGGCAAATTAGCACTAACAGGTCTACTTTGCCATTCGGTAACAATAGCTGAAATTTCGCCTTCTGAGCCTTTGAGGTCAAAAGCCTGACCGCGATGTTCAGGATGATGGTAAACTACTACCGACTCTTTAACACGAACGCGATCGCCAACTTTCATAACAACATTTACACCTAGCTTTTCCTTGTCCACAACTATCTCCACAGCCATCCCTCACTGAACTTGCTTTTTTGAAAAACAGACTGCTGGTAACAGCCACGCTTCGCATCTCATCTGAACAGACTGGCTGTTGAGTGCATCCGTAACTGCTATACGAACAAAGCCTGCCCATGCAGGCTTGGTAGCTAATCGATTCATAACACTAGATTTACCTAGCGTTTTAGCAACAGGTCTAATCCTTTGACTGTCAATTAACTTTTTATCTTCCCATAGTTAAACAAACTCTCACAATGAGTTTGTTTAAGATAGGGTTTACCAATATGGCTGTTGATGGTTAGGAAAACCCTTACCATCATTGATTCCTCACTGCACTTGTCCACTTTTAGGGGTGTCTCAGAGGCGCTTTTTTTGAGGATGAGCGGCCCTCACGGGCTAGGAAAACCCGTTTTAGCTCTTATGGCGCGGTTTCACGCCAAGTTCAATTTTACAACAAGATGACACTTTCCCCGCAAGCCGCCTTGTTGTTGCATTAGGGACGCGGGGGGGAAGGGGGACAAGGGGGACAAGGGGGACAAGGAATTTTAGATTTTAGATTTTAGATTTTAGATTCAAAGCCAATCCAAAATCGCAAATCCAAAATCCAAAATTGAATTGCCCAATGCCCAATGCCCAATGCCCAATGCCCTATTCATTACTACTTGACGAACATAGGGACTGCAATCCAGGGGGTAGTTGGCGACACATTTGCTGGAAGGATTGGGGCTGAAGTTGCCACCACAGTAATAATCCTAAAGTTGCACTACCCAAAACTATCGATAATGCACCAATGATTACTAAAGATTTACGTCGCCTTGGTTGTTGGACTGGGATAGGTTCTGGTTCTGGGGTAATATCCAAATCTATGAGTACGGGCGAACTTTCTTCTAAATAGTAGTCTTCTGGTTGTTCTACTTCAATAATTTCTACTTGGGGCTGTGCGTAAGTTAAGGAAACGTAGTATTCGCGAGATACGTTGCACAGGGTCATGACTACTGATGTATTATCATGACCATTTTTCTGATTGGCAAATTTAATCCAACGCTGTACTGCATCTTCTATATCTAGTTGCTTATTCAGCACCTTTAAGGCGAAATTCCGCCATGATTGTTCAACCCAGTCATGGTCACTTAAGCCATCAGAACACAACAATAATATGCCATCTTCCTCTAAAATAAACCGCTTGATTTGCACCCGCAGAGCATCTGCATCTCTGGTTCCCAAGGCTTGAGTTAAGGCTGTTGCATCCGATCGCATTAAGGCTTGACGATAGAAATTGCGGGTATAGCGGACTTCCCGTGCCGCGACATCATCATCTACTGTGAGTAGTTGACAGTAATTTTGTGTAATCCAATAAGCACGGCTATTGCCAACACTAGCTAAATAAAGTTCATGGGTAGTTGCTGATCCTTTAGTGGATTTAGCCTGCATTCGTTGGGGAATTTGTAACGCCATTACCAAGGTTGTCGCCATGCGTTCTCTACCTTGGCGATTTTGGGCGTCGTTAGTGGCACAAATTACGTTATTCACTACCCGCAAACTAGCTTCTAGTTGATCTATCCACAAATCGGGGGTAGTGAGTTCAGTTTGTGTGGTTAACTCGGAGAATAGGGCACGAACCTGCAATTTTATCGACTGTACTGCTAATTGACTGGCTACTTCACCGCCTTGATGTCCGCCAATACCATCACAAACAATGGATAGATGTGGGATTAATGGATCTTTGAGGTCGTTAGAATTCGCTGGGAAGCAAGCATCTTCATTGCGTGTCATGACGATTCCCGCATCGGTTGCACCTGCTACTTCCAGGTTTAATGGTAATTCTGCCGCAGATGAGAGTAACAAAGTATTGAGTTGATGGGAAATAGCTTCAAACTCAACTTCTGCGCTACACATCTGCTTGACGATGTTCTGTAAACTAGGAGCGATCGCCGGTTTAGCAGAACTGAGTAAAGGCTGCCAAGATTCACCTAGATCTTTTAAACTCAGGCTTTGTGTTGTCTGGTACAGTTCCAAAAGCCGCACGCACCAACCTTGCACCCGCAGGTTGTTAGACATGAGTAAACTGCTGGCTACACCTTGTTCTAATAAAGGTTGCCAAAGTTGGAGAATCTGCCATAACCAGTAAACTTGTCTAACCGCCGTGGATTGTTCCCAAGCATTGGCGATCGCTGGATAAAGTTTACCATTCTCGGCTATGGGAACGTTTTCTAGCAACAAAATCTCATCCCCGCTACCCTCACCAGCGCGCACATAACCATAAGCTTGGGGCAAGTGCGATCGCTCATAATATAATCGCAGGTAAGGAATCACAGCCTGTGGCAATTCTGCGGGAATGTCAGGTAGTAGCCCTGGTTGTGTATCTAACCAAATTTGATGCGTAATTGCCTCATACCTATTTGCTACCATCGTCCCTGGTGGAATTTTCGCGGCTGATGACCCAGTAGCCCAAATATAGCGATGCACTAAAGAAGTTTGACAATTGGCACAAACACGACTTCCCAAGGGATTAACAGGGTTTGTACAGTCTGGATTGATGCAATAGACGATCCGTTCAGTAGTAATCATAAACTAATTAATTTCATCTCATTAATTTCGATTAAATATACCTGGCAAATACTTGAAGGCTAGAATAGACTGTTTTTGTGTACCCTTGGCTACAACTTGTTACTGAAATTCATCAAAATTGATGGTTAAAATACCATATTTAGCTTTCCGTAAACACTAAGCCAGAGGGTGGATCTAGTTAAGAGAAAGAGATTTACATAAATGTAGTGTCTAGGATGGCGCTATGCCAAGTTATACCGTAATCTGGCTCTTAGCAGGATCAGTTTTGTGTTTAATGGAACTGTTCTTGCCTTCTGCTTTTGTCGCTTTCATGATGGGAATTAGCGCTTTTATAGTGGCGCTACTGTCTGGGTTTATTTTAGGTAGTTTGTGGTTGCAAGTTGTAGCTTGGCTGTTGCTGTCTACATTACTAGTTTTGGGTTCCCGTCGATTTGTGCAACCGCGACGACGTAACACAAAAATCCAAAATGCAATTACGGCTGAAACTTTAACAGAAATTCCTGCCGGTAAACCAGGGCGGGTACTATACGAAGGAAATTCTTGGCAAGCAAGATGTGATGATGAAAAACTCAGCATCCCATCCCATCAAAGAGTGTATATCGTCCGTCGAGAAGGCACCACCCTAATTGTGATGCCGGAAAATCTGTTGCATTCATAAGTATGGGGTATGGGTCATGGGGTATGAGGTATGGGGCATTGGAAACAATTTTGGATTTCAATCTAAAATCTAAAATTTTTTGTTGTCTGCTCCTTTACCTATCTTTAATTATTTCAATATTAAAAAGTTAGGAGAATTACAATGGAACAGTTCTTTTTGCTAGTATTTTTGGCACTTGGGGGTTCTGCTTTAGTAGGTTCAGTTAAGGTTATTAATCAAGGCGATGAGGCTTTGGTGGAAAGATTGGGTAGCTACAACAAAAAGCTAGAACCAGGGCTGAATGTGGTTACACCTTTCCTCGATAAAATTGTCTACAAACAAACGATTCGGGAAAAAGTTTTAGATATTCCGCCACAACAATGCATTACCCGTGACAACGTTTCTATCACTGTGGATGCTGTAGTTTACTGGCGGATTATGGATATGGAGAAAGCTTATTACAAAGTAGAAAATCTTCAGTCAGCAATGGTGAATTTAGTGCTAACTCAAATTCGTTCGGAAATGGGACAATTAGAGTTAGATGAAACCTTTACTGCTCGTGCGCAAATTAATGAACTTTTGTTGCGGGATTTGGATATTGCTACCGATCCTTGGGGTGTGAAAGTAACACGGGTAGAACTGCGAGATTTGATTCCATCAAAAGCAGTGCAGGAATCGATGGAATTACAGATGTCAGCAGAACGTAAAAAACGAGCATCTATTTTAACTTCTGAAGGCGATCGCGAATCAGCAGTAAATAGCGCCAGAGGTAAAGCCGAAGCCCAAGTTCTCGATGCAGAAGCCCGTCAAAAATCTGTGGTTTTGCAAGCGGAAGCTGAACAAAAAGCAATTGTTTTGAGGGCACAAGCTGAACGTCAGCAGCAAGTTCTCAAAGCCCAAGCGATCGCTGAATCCGCAGAAATTATTGCCCAAAAAATCAAAACCAACCCCGAAGCCCAAAAAGCCCTGGAAGTTCTATTTGCCTTGGGTTATCTAGATATGGGCACAACAATTGGTAAAAGCGATAGCAGCAAAGTCATGTTTATCGATCCCCGCACTATTCCTGCTACTTTAGAGGGCATCAAATCTATTGTTGCAGATGGACAGGAGATACCAGGGGTAAATAATCATCGCGGTTAGTTGCAGAGCAGGTAGGGCGCAGGGCGCAGGGCGCAGGGAGGAGATAAATAACTTTTGCCCAATGCCCAATGCCCAATGCCCAATACTTCGACTTCTCCCAAGGGGAGACGCTGCGCGAACGCTCAGTACAAGTGCCCAATGCCCCATAACATCAAATTCCCCAATTAAGACTGAAACCAAAGTTAGTACCGTCTGGTTCTGCGGTTAAGCTTCCTAAGCCACTTTGTCCAATTGCATTGCCTGCAAATAAGTCTAATCCGAAGCCAGAACTGGGCAGAAAGCGCAAGCCTGTACTCCAAGTACTTTTTTTGCCATCTAAAACGGGGGTATATTCACCAATTAATTGCAAATTATCCCCAATTGCCTGGTTAATTCCTATACCTAAACCTATACGCCTCGTGTCTCCAAAAAATGCGCCTTTGGGGTTAATAGATACTGCTGTTTGGGGACTAATTTGATAAGCTATCGGTAACTCTACGTACAAGGTTCCGTTGAGTCCACCTTTTTGCAACTCTGTATCACTGATTCCCGCCAGCTTCACACTGAGAGTAAGGCCATCACCGTGGATTTGGTCTAAGAACTTGAGTTTTATTGCGCCCCCAATTTTCACTCCCGGCCCGGATATATCTTGTTCAGAAAAGCGATCGCTTGACGCAAATTGATCTACAGTCAGTTCTAGCTGTGAATCATCGGTTAAACCATAAGCTAGAGCAAAACTAGAACTACCACCTGTACCCAACCCGCCTCTGAGTTGGAATCGTCCAGTTGGTAGGGTGTTAGCACTAGAAAGTGTCAACCCATCAAATAGTAAAGAGCGATTGCGATAAGAGAGTGATATTGGGGGACTATTAGTAAAATTAGCTGCATACCCTTGACCAAAATCAATGGCGTGTTTGAAGCGAACTCCTAATAATAAATCTTCGCCATCAGGTATAAAGCTCAACAAGCCTGTAGTCGGTGTTGCACCGTAACTGTTGGTAGCATAAACTTCTGCGCCCATTTTGGGATTGAGAGCGTAATCTATACCAACAGTCCAGAGTAATTTGCTGGTAATCGAACGGTCTTTAGCAATAAAAGTATTACCTCCAGGCCCCAAGGGAGTTTGAATATTAGCAAATAAATTGACTCTTTTGGATGTTTGCCAACTAAACCCCGTACCAATATTGAAAAAAGTCCCAAAAAAATCTCCTCCCGCAACTTTATCTGGAAAAACAACGACTCCAGGTGTGAGGTGTAATTGCAAATTTGGAGAGGCTTTATAGGTAATTGGTATCTGCAAAGCGCCAACTGGTCTAGCCACAAAAAATGGTTGATTGGGATTGTTGTTAAAAACTCCAGAATTGGACGATATATGTAGTAATTGAAACGTCCCTGCAACACCTACAGCCCAACGATTATCGTTAATAAGTTGATATTTTAATTTAGTGCCATAACTTACAGTAGTAAAGTAAGGGCATTCGCTTCTAACTGGACATTTAAGATAATCATCAAAAATATCACCTGTAAAACCTATTTGTAGATTGTCTGTAATTCCCCAATCAATATTTAACTGATAGGTTTGTAAACCTGTGCCTGAAATAGAATTATCTGTTGGTAGAACTTGTAAAAAACCACCTTCTATCTGAACTTCACCCTGTCGTAGTTGGTTCCCTGTTTCTAAGTTATGCAATTGGGTTGGCGGTCTTTGCAATGGTGAAAGCTGCACCTGTGTTGGCAAATTTTCACCTGAATTGTTATTAAGCGATCGCTGTTGTAACAGTTCCTCTGATGTGTTTTTTGGAAGAATAAGCGGTAATTCTGTTTGCAAATCTTTGGCTTGACTACTAGCAGGCGATCGCGTTTGCGGAACTTCTTTTGTAATAATTTCTCCTGAAGGAATCGAATCTACCACCTCAGAGGCATAACTTAAACTACCAAAAGATAGATAAAGCAAACCACAAGCAAGAATTTTAATTTTATGCATATTTTTTCTGGGGCGATCGCTCTAATTCCAGATAAAAAATAGTATAAAAAAAATCCAATTTTTTAGCGATCGCAATTAAAAATGCTGACAATGAAATTTCACCTATTCCCGCAAGGAGGCTCACACTGAACCTGTACTCAGGTCAGTGCCCTTGAGGAATTGCGGATTAAAAACGAAACGTTAAGTGAATAATTTGTATAGACATGAAAACAACGTAGTGATAAAACTTCATATCAGCTACGCTGTTGTTGTTGTTGTTATTTAGAATTTAATAAGACATAAAACGGAGCAAAAAATATTGCTGCTATTGGGGTGAATTTTGTAAACTCGCCCAGAGGCTCGAACTGTTTGTGCTGTACTTTGTGTACGGATAGTTCAGGGCTACTAAAAGCCTACACTGTACGCTTCGCGTCAGTTTAGGTAGTTTACTGTCAGCTTATTCATAAATTTCATCAAGCTATTAACAGGCTTGCTATTTTTTAGTCTCCTCTTTGCCATTTTTCCATGAAAGCGATCGCCGGACTATGGAACAAAGGAGACAAATGACTAATGTCTTATCTCTGCTGCTTGCTCACTTTGGCATCGGTTACACAACCCAAAAAACTCTAGAGTATGGTAAAAAACTTTAAACTTATGGTTGACTTCTAACTTGTCTTCTAGGTCATGTACTGGACATTGATTAATCGGAATTGAGATCCCACACTGCAAGCAAGTGAGGTGATGTTTGTCTTGTTGCGCTAGACTATATAGGGCTTCGCCATTCGCTAAAGTCCGTACTTGTACCATTCCTTCTAATTTTAAGGCTTCTAAGGAGCGGTAAACTGTTGCTAATCCCATACTTTGGTTACGGTTACGTAATTCCACGTATATATCTTGTGCGGAAATTCCTTGTTTGATGGTTTTCAACAGATTTAGAATCCTCTCCTGACTGCGGGTGCGTATGGCTCTCATAAATAATTTTTTTAATTTGCCGCTGTAGTTGAAGCTCTCATACAGGCTAACTGAATAAATTAACTATAATCGCTTCATAATCTTATTTTTACTCAGTTGGAACAGAAAGTTATAGTATAGCGATCGCAGCATTTAGCGATCGCCCATGCAAAGGAAGTATTTAGCCAAAATTTTCGTGACACTTCGTCCTTCTGTTTTAGACCCAGCTGGTGTAGCTGTGCAATCTGGTCTCAAGCAACTCGGATATGACAACGTTGAGCAAGTGCGGATTGGAAAGTACATTGAATTGACCATTACCTCAACCCAAGAAGCCAAAGCCCGTCAAGACCTAGATCGCATCTGCGATCAAATGCTAGCCAATCCGGTAATTGAAAATTATCGTTTTGAATTGATAGAAGTCGAAACACAGACAGGAGTTTTTTAGGGGCTAGGGGCTAGGGACTAGGGGCTAGGGAGGGGAGCAGGGGGACAAACAATTCAAAATTCAAAATTCTCTCTTGGAAAGTTCTGAGCGCCGGAAGCCGGCGCTCAGATTTTCCGCAAAATTCAAAATGTAAGAATTCTATTTGGCTTTTGCCCAATGCCCAATGCCCCATGCCCAATAACAAATGACCATTGACAAATGACCATTGACAAATGACCATTGACAAATGAAAAAATTTGGTGTAATCGTTTTTCCCGGTTCTAATTGCGATCGCGATGTTGCTTATGTAACCAGAGACGTACTTGGGCAACCGACTCGCATGGTTTGGCATCAAGAGACTGATATTGCTGATTTGGATGTGATTGTCATCCCTGGTGGCTTTAGTTACGGAGATTATTTACGTTGTGGTGCGATCGCCCGCTTTTCGCCCGTGATGCAGCAAGTGGTGGAACACGCCCAAAAGGGTAAGTTTGTTTTGGGGATTTGCAATGGTTTTCAAGTTTTAACGGAAGCAGGCTTGTTACCAGGAATCCTCACCAGAAATCAGGATTTACATTTTATCTGCGATCGCCTTCCACTCAAAGTGGAGCGTACTGATTTACCTTGGACGCAAGGCTACGCATCTGGTGAAATTATTACCATACCAGTTGCCCACGGCGAAGGTCGATATTATGCAGATAAAGCCACCCTGGCAGAATTAGAAGATAACGGGCAAGTGGTATTCCGTTACGCAGGTGAAAATCCCAACGGTTCCTTAAATAGCATCGCGGGGATTTGTAACCGTCAAGGCAACGTTTTAGGCATGATGCCCCATCCTGAGAGAGCATCTGACCCAATTTTAGGCGGTGAAGAT
Organism: Tolypothrix sp. FACHB-123; assembly: GCF_014697075.1. Lineage (GTDB taxonomy): Bacteria > Cyanobacteriota > Cyanobacteriia > Cyanobacteriales > Nostocaceae > Aulosira. The sequence goes on from NZ_JACJRE010000040.1 coordinate 48,741, forward strand.
GGTTTGCGGATGTTTCAAGGCTTATTAGATAAAGTAGCTGCGATCGCCTAGTTATCTGTCTCTAAACTTTTGTTAAGTTCGTAGTAAGCACTTTAGTGCCTCAAAATCGAGGATTAAAGTCCTGACTACGGACTTATTTTGTTACATAAATAACAAATGACTATTGACCATTGACCAATAAAAAATGCCTAAAAAACAGAAATTTCCTTATCTCCTGGGTTCTAAATGGACAGCCCAGCAAAAAGTAGATGGTTGGCGACATTTCCAAGTCGTCAATCGCAAAAATCAAGGTAATTGGGTTTACGCCGAAATGGTTGCAGCTTGCGATCCCAAAGTTCGGTTTTGGCTAAATGCCAAATTATTACAAGATAACTCCCAATGGCAAGCGGGCTGGCAACCACTCAAAGAAATCGCACAACTCGAAGATGAAGTCTCTTAAGAGAGGGACTAGGGTCTAGGGCGTGTTTGCAAACCCTTCCAGCTTTCAGGAAGAAATGCCTGAGGCTATATTAACAAAGCCCACTTCGATGGGCTAAAAAGCCTCACTTCTCTTAGTCCGCGCAGGCGGACTTGGTAGAGGTAGCCGCACCCTTATGGGGTGACGGCGACTTTGAAAAAACCCCTTAAGGACAAAAGGAGAGATTTTTATCATTGATTGGGTTTCCCATGAAGGGCTAACTTGCTTCAGTCATAAAGCAGAGCAGAGGTGGAGAATTAATCATTAACCAATGCCCAATGCCCACTAATTCAAAATTTAATAATTTGTTGCATATAAAAAGCAACTTCACCAAAAATTACTTGGTTAACATGAGACAACCTTTGAGGTTGCTCTTTATAAATGAAGCCCACATTCTTATGCTGTCAGGATTTCAGCATAAGAATGTGGGCTTTTTATCTCTAGATTCAGGCTTCTTCTGTTGCCGAGACTGTTTCCTCCAATCTGATCTACCCTATTAAAATTAGCCCTAATCCTTCCGGTGTAAAGACTTAGGGCTATCAAGATAAGTTTATTCAACGCTAAATACTGCATTTTATAGCTTAAATGCCACATAATAGCCTAAATTAAGGCATTAAACTCCTAATTTCATCTTCAGGAGCTTTCTAAAGCCAATCAAGTATTTTTCTGTGTTGTATATATACCTGAGGAACTCAGCCAGGGATCTCTTGATATTGACTTTGAGATACCCAGATCGGCATCATCCAAACTCACTATAAGTATTGACAAAACTATATATAATCATTTTGTCTATTGTTACTCTTTTTGTTTTAATACAAAACAAAATTTAAAAATTTATATTTTTAAAGCTTATAAAAACTTTTTAAAGGCTTTAATTCATCTAAAATCATATTTAGATTTATATAATTTAAATATCTCTATTTTGCATATTTCACGACCCTTTATTTTCCGTTGAATTTGGACAATAATGCAAACACAAGACCTCACGCATCGCCATCTCAGGCTAGGTGAAGGCAAATGTTTCAGCCAAAGGTTTGACAATAAACTATTAAGAGGCAAAAGCAGTGAAACTAGCAGTTTATGGAAAAGGTGGCATCGGTAAATCCACAACTAGCTGTAACATCTCAGTCGCCCTAGCAAAACGCGGCAAGAAGGTGCTGCAAATTGGCTGCGACCCCAAGCATGACAGTACCTTTACCCTCACAGGATTCTTAATCCCAACAATTATTGATACCCTGCAAGAGAAGGACTACCATTACGAAGACGTTTGGCCAGAAGACGTAATTTATAAAGGCTATGGTGGTGTAGATTGTGTTGAGGCAGGTGGGCCGCCAGCGGGTGCTGGATGTGGTGGTTACGTAGTTGGCGAGACAGTAAAATTACTGAAAGAACTCAACGCCTTTGACACATACGACGTAATTCTGTTTGACGTACTAGGCGACGTTGTTTGCGGTGGCTTTGCAGCACCACTCAACTATGCTGATTACTGCATGATAGTAACCGACAACGGCTTTGATGCTTTATTTGCTGCCAATCGCATTGCTGCTTCAGTCAGAGAAAAAGCCAGAACTCACCCACTACGCTTAGCAGGTTTAATTGGTAATCGCACCTCCAAACGCGATTTAATTGAGAAATATATAGAAGCGGTACCTATGCCAGTTTTGGAGGTTCTGCCTTTAATTGAAGATATTCGTGTTTCTCGTGTTAAGGGTAAGACTTTATTTGAAATGGCAGAATCTGACCCATCTTTGAACTACGTTTGCGATTACTATCTCAATATTGCCGACCAAATTTTGGCACGGCCAGAAGGTGTTGTACCAAACGATGCTCAAGATAGAGAATTGTTCTCTTTGTTATCCGATTTTTATTTAAATCCGAGTAAACCCCAGGTACGTAATCCGGAAGAGGAATTAGACTTGATGATTGTATAAATCATCAAATTCTCAGGATGGGGAAAATCTCATGGCTTTCTTTCACAGCTTTACAGAATCAATAAAGCAAAAATGGTTACTATTTTTCCAGACAAATCGTGACTGGATTACTCTCCACATGCAGGTGGAATCAGTTTACACCCCTGATGGAGGGAAGCGACCGCCTTCTTACCTCATCCTGGGAGTTGTTAATGCGCTGGAACCAAAATTAGCACAGTTAATGCTGCCTTTTTCTAAACTGAATGCTGACGCTGATACCCTAATTGAAGTACTGGATTTGCATTTCGACCCAGACATGGCTCTTGGTAACCGCTTTATTCCCAAAGCAGAGTCAGAGAACTACGGAAATGATGTAGTAGCAATCATTGATGAAAATCTCTCAGAAGAGACATCAACGAATACTCACCTCAACACCTTTGCAGATGCAGCGGTTGCTCAAGAATTTACAATTGTTAATTCAGCTCATCAAAGTACAAATGGACTGAACGGACAAAGCAAAAAAAATCAGTTCCAAAATACATCTAGTGGAGATTTAGATGAATTTGGCGAGATTTCCTTCGATACAACTGTTGCATCAGAAATCAAGTTAGATGACGAAGTACTTGAAGATTTGAACTCAACAGACGATAACGCTTTTAGCGATGTTTTATCAGATGTCTGGGGTGATGAAACATCACTAAACAAGGGTGATGACAACAACGAATTTTTAGGGGAAGAACTGCCAGCTGGCGTTTTTGATGAATCCGAAATTGCCCGTCTCTTCCCCAACGCTTAAATTATTAGCGTTCCTGTTGAATTTAGGGATTGCTGGCTGGTGCTATGTGCCATATCACTGGAATTTGGGGGAAGAATAATTCTTTCCCCACATACCTACCCTATTTTCACCTGCCTTGTTCGCTTTAAAAATCAAGGGGAGAAACAACCAAAATGACTATCGCTCAACAACCAGAAGCTTTAAACTTTGAGTGTGAAACTGGAAATTACCACACCTTTTGCCCAATTAGCTGCGTGGCGTGGTTATACCAAAAAATTGAAGATAGTTTCTTTTTGGTGATTGGAACTAAGACTTGTGGGTATTTCCTACAAAACGCGATGGGGGTGATGATTTTTGCGGAACCCCGTTATGCAATGGCAGAGTTGGAAGAGGGAGATATTTCAGCACAGCTGAATGATTATGAAGAGTTAAAGCGATTGTGCTTGCAAATTAAACGCGATCGCAATCCTAGTGTAATTGTCTGGATTGGCACTTGCACCACAGAAATTATCAAAATGGACTTGGAAGGCTTAGCTCCCAAGTTAGAAGGTGAAATTGGCATTCCCATTGTGGTTGCGCGTGCTAACGGTTTAGATTACGCCTTTACCCAAGGTGAAGACACTGTCTTAGCTGCAATGGCTAATCGCTGTCCTGATAAAGCACCTGTGGCGGAAACAGACAAAAACGAACGCAACGCTATTTCCAAACTGCTCAACTTTGGCAAGAAAAAAGAAGAAGTCGTTCAAGAAGAAGCTGAGTATGTCAATCACCCACCTTTGGTGCTTTTCGGTTCTCTTCCCGATCCGGTGGTGACTCAGTTAACTTTAGAATTGAAGAAGCAAGGTATTAAAGTTTCTGGCTGGCTACCCGCAAAACGCTTCACTGAATTGCCAGTGCTAGAAGAAGGTTATTACGTTTCTGGAGTTAACCCCTTCTTGAGCCGAACGGCTACTACCTTAATGCGGCGTCGTAAATGCAAACTCATCGGCTCACCCTTCCCGATTGGCCCTGATGGAACTCGTGCTTGGGTGGAAAAAATTTGCTCTGTGTTTGGTATTACCCCTCAAGGCTTGGATGAACGAGAAGCACAAATCTGGGCTGGTTTAGAAGAATACGTCAAACTCATTCGCGGTAAATCTGTATTCTTCATGGGCGATAACTTACTGGAAATTTCCTTAGCACGTTTCTTGGTTCGCTGTGGGATGACAGTTCCCGAAATCGGCATTCCTTATATGGATAAGCGCTATCAAGCTGCTGAGTTAGCGCTATTACAGCAAACTTGTCATGAAATGGGCGTACCCTTACCAACAATTGTTGAGAAGCCAGATAATTACAACCAAGTTCAGCGGATTTATGACTTGAAGCCAGATTTAGTTATTACTGGTATGGCACATGCTAATCCACTGGAAGCTAGGGGTATTAACACTAAATGGTCTGTAGAGTTCACCTTTGCCCAAATTCATGGCTTTGGCAATGCTCGTGACATTCTGGAATTAGTCACTCGTCCCCTACGTCGAAATAACAGCTTAAAAGATTTAGGTTGGGATAAGTTGGTTAAAGAAGAAGCGAAAATTTAGAATTTCTGATTAATTAAGCAACACCATAACAGTATTTGAGTAGAGGCGAACATAATGTTCGCCTTTTTTATCAAATTGCTAGGAAAATATCCTCAAGGATTTTTCTGACCAATTTTAACAATTTTGAATTTTGGATTCAGCTATTATCTCATCTAAAATCCAAAATCCAAAAACTAACATTCAGTGAGATATATCCTTACTCCAGGGAAAACGCGATCGCTAAAATATGATTTTTTTTAGCCTCTAGCAATGTTTTACATCTTTTAAACTACTACTTCATCACGTTGATAATCAACAATAATCTCGAAGGTAGTGTTAGGTATGACCTGGCGTAAGTGTCGCAAATATCCATCTGCATCAGAACGAGTGCGAAATCTAGCCACAATCACTGGTTTTGTATCAGGACTAATACGAGTGATTGCCCAAGCATTCAAGCGGTTTCTGTAAGCTTTTGCTTGATTTTCTGTTGTGGAATCGTAATCGGTATTTTGTGGCATGATCGAGATATCCCTACGAGTAAAAGCCAAGTGCGTTAGTAATTCTCTTGGCGGGGATGTTTTACTAACGCCTTTTAATTCTTGATGCACCCTTATTAATACATTATTTTTAGCTTGTCAACACTTAGTGTTAAATGTTTGGTGAAAATTGAAGATTTCATTAGTAGTACTTGATTATCCTACTGGTAGCAAATAAAGGGTAAGACCCCTCATCTGATTGTCAAAAAAGTTTCTTTGCTATCTTTGCCAGTCTTAGAGAAAATCATTGCTGGATAACTACTACAATGGGTGTGACCCCCTAGGAGTCAGAGGTATCATTATGTTTCTTCACAGAGAAGAAATTGCTATTTTTAACGAATTACTGAATAGATTTTAGACAAATAGCAGGATTGACAATTTAGTACATCACACTTGAATATATATGTGTCGATTTTTCACACCTAATTAATAAAACTACAAATAAACCTCAAAGCAACAGAGCCAATGTCACTAGGATAATGTCTATATGATTGTTAATTATAGCAAAAAATAGCCTAGATGTGTGATTACTTGCAGGTTAAAACTAAAAAGTATAAAAATGAAAACACCATTTATAGTGTCAATACTGCAAAGAGTTGTTGAACAAATAGGAGCAGTATTATTAATAGACCCAGAATGCAAATTTGTTGGACATATTACTTTTAAAAACGGCAAAACTACTGTTTTTCGCTCAACTCAATTTAATATTAATGGTTTTGGTGCAGCAGAAATTGCTAAAGACAAAGGTTGCTCTAGTTTTTTGTTGAGGAATTTTGGTTATATAGTTCCTGAAGGTAAAACATTTTTTAATGAGGGTTTATGTCAAAAAATAGCTACCTTAAGAAATGTTGATGAAGGTTTTGATTATGCTAAATATTTAGGTTTTCCTGTAATTGTTAAGCCGCTTAATCTTAGTCAAGGTACCTTGGTGACCAAGGTTTATAATAAACGAGAATATTATCAAGTAGCCAAAAAAATCTTTCAAATAACCTCAGGTTTTATTGTTGAAAGATTTCATTTTGGTAATGATTACAGAATTGTTGTCTTAGATGATGAAGTAATTATTACTTATCAAAGAATTCCTTTATTTATTGTTGGTGATGGTAAAACTTCTATTTGGGAGCTTCTGCAAAAGAAACAATTTTATTTGACTCAAAGTGGTAGGAGAATTATTGATTGTGAAGATTTTAGGATTCAAAAAAAATTAAAAAAACAAAAGCTAAATTTTGATAGCATACTTTCGCAAAATACTATTGTTTATCTGTTGGATAATGCCAATTTATCTAGTGGGGGTGAGGCGGTTGATTTGACTGAAAAAATTCATCCCGATTTCCAACAATTGGCGATTAAGATCGCAAAGGATATGAATTTAAGATTAGCAGGTGTAGATATTATTACTAGTGATATCACTCAGCCTATGGAGGATTATGTTCTGATTGAAGTCAATGGTTCTCCTGGCTTGCTTAATTATGCTTCGTTTGGTGAGTTACAGACTCAGAGAGTAGAAAATCTATATCTCAAGGTGCTGCAAACTATAGAGAATGAGTAATTGCTAATTCTGAGTTAGTCCCAGCCACATAAATATTGGATGAGGAAGAGATTTTTATAAAGTTTCTGTAATAAATCTAATTCATCCCGATTTGACAAAATCATGATGGATATAGAGATGGTAGATGCACCTTAATTTTAAATACAGTCCTCAGCTTTATGTTGGGGACTTTTTTTTATTTAACTGATAAGAGTAAGTTTGATATTAATTAGGTATATATCGTTGATAATGCAGCTAATAAAGCCTGCTTAAAAGTTATTGCATCTTTAAAATAAATTTCTGGTTTATCTATTAATGCTAAATCTATGACCTCTGCCAATTTTTGGGGAATAGTTGGGTCACGCTGGCGAATGGGGACGGGGTCATTTTGTAATACAGTCAAAAATGGATCGTTGCTTGTAAAATTGCGTGGGTAAGTTCCTGTAAGCATATTGTACAGACAAGCAGCAGTTGCCCAAATATCTACTTCTGGTTGCACATATTTAAAGTTTAACAATTGCTGTCTGGGCATAAAAACAGGAGTTCCTGCTTTAGCTCCTGTAAGGGTTTGACCACTTAAACCAGCTAAGTCAAATGCTTTAGCTAAACCGTAATCTCCAATTTTGGCTATTAATTTTCCTTCATTGTAGGTGAGAAAAATATTACTTGGTTTTAAGTCGCGGTGAACTAAACCTTTACCTTTACCAAAGCCACCATTACTTAATTTTACATAAGGAATTTCTGCATGATGGCTATATTCTAGTCCGTTAAGAATTTGCAGAGTAATTGGTACTGCAATATCAATAGGTAATTTACCACCTTGCTGTTCCATTAAATCGCTAACAGTACCGCCAGAACAATATTCCATTGTGAAGAAGAATATACCTTCAAAAAAGTCATAATCGATGATTTGGACAACATTAGGGTGCTGTAAAGCTTTGGTATTTTCTGTTTCGCGCAAAAATCTTTTAACTGCATTTTCATTAGCAGCGATCGCAGGTAATATGACCTTTAAGGCAACTAACTTACCAGAAGCATTGTGTCTTGCTAAATAAACCTCTCCAAACCCACCTTGTCCTAAGAGTTCAATTAGCTGGAAACCGCGAATGGTTTGTAATGTATCATCATTAATATTCGCCACGCTCAGCAAGCGCTTGGTAATTTCTAGAGGATTAGGTGGTTGTGTAAAATCTGGATTAGCTCTAGCTGTTGGTAGCAGATAGTTGGGGATATTTATTTCTTCAGGATTAGTCTCAATTTTAACAGCAAAAATTGTATTACCGAGTTTAATTCTATCTCCTGAATGTAAATCATATTCAGGAAATTCTAATTGTGCAGCTTCTTCTCTAGTTTGATGTGGTTGACGTTGACCGATTTTTTTACTGTTGACGTAAGTACCATTCTTACTTCCAAAGTCTCTAATTCTGATTGCTGGCGGGTTAATATCTAATAAACAGTGATAGCGAGAGATAGTTTTATGATCTGGATCGTTTGGTAGCTGAATGTTGCATTCTTGGCTTCTGCCAATAATACAAATAGTCCGGGAATCAAATATATATTGTCTTCCTAAAAGCTTGCCTTTGATAATCTTGAGGGTGACTTTGGCAGACATTTATTTAAATTGTCAGTTGTCAGTTGTCAGTTGTTCAATGCCCAATGCCCAATGCCCTATATGTTACATTCTTTCAGTCTTGATGTTAAAGAAGAGATATATTTTACTTTGCAATCATAGTCTACAAAATCCCATTTTTTATTTAAATAAATATGCATTATGGGGAGGTGTGCTTCTGGTGCTGTGAGATCAAATGTGAGGTCTTTATAGTACATCCATTTGCCATTTTTGCTCCACTGGACGCGATCCCAAAAAGCTTCCCAGGTGTCTATGTTAAATTTTTCGGTTCCACCGAGACTTTGATAAACACGCTTTTGGATTGAGAAGCCAAAGCGCCCTTGACTGTATTTTATCCATAGTTGGTCTATTGTCCGCAGGTCTTCACAGGGAAAGTTTTCGATGTCTTGAATATTAAGATAGTCTTGTGCTGTTTTTCCGGCTACAGCTAGCATGACTTGGCGTGTTTCTTCGTCTGCTTTTTGCCATTCGCCGACTGCGAGTAAGTCCCGCAGGCGAGTATAGTCTTGAGTAATAGTAGATTCAAGAGTAGCGATCGCTAATTGCGGATTGACTAATTTTAACCATTCTCTGACTGTTTGCGGGCGGTTTTCTATTTCTAACTCCATGCCTCGGAGAATCGCTTGATTGACGCGATCGCTAATTTGGGGATTAAATTGCTGTGGTGGTGGTAGAGGTATACCAGTTTTGCGAAATTTAGCCGGGAAAGGTACTTCCGCAGTTAGCAAACTATACAGCGTCGCCGCTAATGCGTAAACATCTGTGTAAGCACCAAAGTTTCCTTTACGTTCATACTGTTCAATCGGTGCATAACCTTCAGTTTTCGCATTAGTCATACTACCCGTTTTTCCTAAGTTAAATTCACGGGCTAGCCCAAAGTCAATTAATACAGCTTCTTGTGTACCCTGACGTAACAAAATGTTATTTGGCTTAATATCTCGATGTAAAAATCCTTTGGTATGCACATATTCTAAAGCTTGTCCAATTTGATCGATGTAGCGTAAAGCTTCCGGTTCTGATAGCTGTCCGTATTCATCAATATAAGTTGCTAAATCTTGCCCATCAATATATTCCATTACCATTCCCCAGAGTTCATCTTCTTTGATGACTTCATGAACTTTGACAATGTGAGGGTGGCTACACTGAGCTAAACGTAGGGCTTCGTTAACAAATTTTACCTGTTGGGCGTCAAAATCATCTCTTGTTTGTTGGATGTGATTCAGTGTTTTGAGGACAAATAATTTACCCGTATTTGGTTCAATAGCACTGTAGGTAATACCAAAACCACCACTACCCAGGACTTTTTGGACAATAAATCGTCCTTGTTGTAGTGATTGGTTGGGTGTCCAAAGTTGCATAAGTCAAGTTTGTGCAGTTTGGGGTAGTTGCGAATCAGTTTTAATTGTACTGTTTTGGTAATAATGTTGACGGTTGACTTTGAGAACTGATTTTATCAGAGGGATTATGTCAAAAAGTCTAGAGACATTTTATGTAAATGCCTCTAGATGATATGTGTAATTTTGATTTCTTAGTAAGTCAGTAATTGCACTAAACTATTTGATGGCTAGTTAACTACTCTTCAAGGACTGGTGTGCGTAAATCTTCCACTAGTAGCTGAATTTCTGCTGGTGGGGGTGGGGTGAGGCGCGAAACTATTAAGGTAACTACCAAGTTAATTACCATTCCCAAAGTACCAATTCCTTCGGGAGAAACGCCAAAAAACCAAGGTTGCATACCGGCAAACTTCACGCCGACGATGTACACAATCGTAAAAATTAAGCCTGTTAACATTCCCGCGATCGCACCTTGAGAATTGGTACGCTTATCGAAAATACCCAAGACTATCACCGGGAAGAAGCTAGCAGCGGCTAACCCGAAGGCAAAAGCCACAACTTCACTGACAAATCCTGGCGGATTTACCCCAAAGTATCCAGCTAAAACCAGGGATAAACCTACCATGATCCGCCCGACAAATACACGTTTTTTCTCGGAAGCGTTGGAATCTATGATCCGGTAATAGACATCGTGGGCGACGGAACTGGAAATTACTAACAATAAACCTGATGCTGTAGACAAAGCGGCGGCTAACCCACCTGCTGCGACTAAGGCGATTACCCAAGGTGGGAGATTAGCCACTTCTGGGGTAGACAGCACAATAATATCTCGGTCAATTTTAATTTCGTTGGTGTCTTTATTTGGTGTTAACTGAAAACTGCCATTGTTATTTTTGTCTTCAAAAGTTAGGAGTCCGGTTTTTTCCCACTTGTTCGCCCAATCTAGTTGCTGTACTTGTGTAACTGTCTGATTGTGTAATTTATCAATCAAGTTATACCGAGCAAACATTGACAGTGCTGGGGCAGTGGTATAAAGGATGGCGATAAATAATAATGCCCAACCCGCAGAAAATCGGGCAGCACGCACGCTAGGCACAGTGTAAAATCTGACGATGATATGGGGCAAGCCAGCAGTACCCACCATTAAGGCAATAGTAGTAAACAGCACATCTAGCATGGGCTTGTTCACAAATGCCTTAGTGTATTCTTTAAATCCTAAGTCCAGCTGAATTTGATTGAGCTTGTCAGCCACATCACTAAAGGTAAATGCTAGTTGGGGAACGGGATTACCTGTAAGCAAATAAGCAAGTGCGATCGCGGGCAGTAGGTAAGCAACAATTAACACAGCATACTGAGCTACTTGCGTCCAGGTGATGCCTTTCATCCCGCCCAAAACAGCAAAAAATCCCACAATTATCATACCGATGATCACACCAGTATTGATGTCTACTTGCAGAAAGCGGCTAAAGACAATGCCCACACCCCGCATTTGTCCGGCAACGTAGGTAAGAGAGACGAAAATTGCTGCAATCACTGCGACTAACCGGGCAACATTTGAATAATAGCGATCGCCGACAAAATCCGGTACTGTATACTTACCAAATTTACGTAGGTATGGAGCTAAAAGTAGTGCTAAGAGTACATAGCCTCCAGTCCAACCTAACAAATAAATTGAGCCGTCATAGCCCATAAAAGAAATCAACCCTGCCATTGAAATGAAGGAAGCCGCAGACATCCAATCAGCAGCAGTTGCAGCACCATTCGCAATCGAAGGAATTCCTTGTCCAGCAACAAAGAAATCTTTAGTATTTTCAACTCGTGATTGCCAACCGATGTAGATGTAAATTAAGAAAGAAATGCCAACTATGACAAGAGTCCAAATTTCAACTGACACTTTTGCTCCTCACTTTTTATTATATTTGCGGTCTAATTTATCCATTTGGACGGCATAAATGAAAATTAATGCCACAAATATTAAAATTGAACCTTGCTGTGCCATCCAAAACCCAAAGGGAACGCCAAAAAAGCGGATTGAGTTCAATGGTTCAACTAGCAAAATACTAAAAACCAGGGAAACAAGTGCCCAGACTATTAAAAGGTTACGAATTAAAGCCGTATTAGCACGCCAATAAGAACGGCGATGATTTTCGTCCATTGCTGTTGATTGTACAGTTAGTTCCCACAAATCATATCAATAACTTAGGACAATACTAACTAGTTACTATTTTCTTTTTAGAAAATTTCTAGAAACTAACTCAGGTCATTTTTAAAGTTGATTATGACTTGATTATTTGTGCCTGTATTTAAAGAAATGTAAAGAAAATGTGATTTTGTTTACTTCTTTGCTTGCTATTGCAAAACTCCAGATTTGTAGGGTATGCTTTGACTTCTCCTAACAGACATTTAGTTTAAGTATTGGGTAAGCAAACAGAACTAGCATAAATCGCTAATTGCGCTCTATTTTTAAGACTGAGGCGATTAAAAATGCTGTTAATATGAGTTTTTACTGTACTTTCTGATATAAATAATTTCTGAGCAATTTCTTGATTTGTTGCACCCAATGCCACTAAACGCGCTACATCTAATTCTCTCGGTGTTAATAAACTTAATGCCGGAGGAACAGATTCACTGGGATTTGGTTGTGTTACTTTATGATTAACAACCCGTTCTAAAAGACCAGGTGCAAGTTGTGCGTATCCTCGGTTAATGCTGCGAATAGCATTAACTAATTCTTCGGAAGGCATATCCTTTAAAAGATAACCTTTTGCGCCAGCATGAATTGCTTCATTGACATCGCGCTCGTCATCATAAGTGCTTAAAACTAATACTTTAATGTGGGGATATTTTTCACAAATAATTTTAGTAGCCGTAGCACCATTCATTACCGGCATTCGCAGATCCATTAATACAATATCTGGTTGTAATGTTTCTACTTGGGTGATTGCTTCCTCTCCATTTTCTGCCATACCGATAATTTCTAGGTCTGATTCTAAGCTCAGCATTGCTTTGAGACCTTGGCGAACTAAACTTTGGTCGTCTACCAGTAATAAGCGAATCATAGAATTTTAGATTTTAGATTTTAGATTTTAGGTTTTGGACTTCGTTGTGAGCGCTCAGCCGCAGGATTTTGGATTGTAGCAATAAAGTGGGATTGCATAGCATATTAAAATTTTGGGGGGCAGTGCTTATCCTACCTTCTTCATCCATGATTCTGACAATATGCCGCAATTCTTGCATCAGTTCGCTACTTAATTGGTAAGCTTGAGACAATGATTGTTGTGATTGTATAGGATTGATTTGGGATAATTTCTGTGCCGCTTGTAGTTGGATATTTAAAGCCATGATTGATTGTCCTAAAGCTTTATATAAATTAATTAATTCATGATTTTTTGCTTGAATTAATAGCAAATTTTGAGTTTTGTATTGAAATGTATATATCTGGAGTTGCCAAGCTAGTATTAAGCCTCCTATTATCAACAACAGAACAGTAATCATGGTTTTGGCGGTTTGATGAAATAAATGTTACATCCATAATTAAAACCTGATTTTTGGTATTTGACTATGTATTGCTAGTAATTACCAACTTTAGTTTGGCTCAAATTTGTCTCATCCAACGAAAGTTGATAATTGGCAATTTTAGTAATACGAAAGTTGTAATTATTTTTGTATATCTTGTCGGCGCAAGAATCTTAATATATAAATTCCTGTGATTCTAAAGTTTGCCATTCATCTAAATTTAGAGGTTGCCATTCACCGATTTTGACTGCATGATTGTGATTTAGAGCAACAGATTCTTGAGGAATAGAAATTTCCGAGATGATGGCTATATCGGATATTTCCGATACTTTTGGTATGTCCGGTAAATTCGATATTTGCTTGGGAATCTCAACATGAATGCAACAACCTGCCTGCGGTTGGGATTCTAAGTAAAAATTACCTTGTAAAACAGCAATTCTCTCTTGCATTCCCCGCAGTCCATAACCACCAGAAATTTTTTCTGGATCGAATCCCCGACCGTTATCTTGAATTGTTAAATTTAGTCCAGTTGATGTGGTGCAGAGATAAATTTGTACTGCTGTTGCTTGGGCATATTTACGAATATTGTTGAGTGCTTCTTGAATAATGCGATAAATTTGCGCGGTTAAGTGTGGTAATAAGGGAATCGGCAGATTGATTTTCACTTCTGGTAAAATACCAGTGGTTTGATGAAAATCACGGACTAAAGATTCAATCAAAGATTCTAAAGACTGGGTGGCTAATGGATCGTTACGTAAGGCTTTGACTGATTGACGGACTTCTTGAGTTGCGATCGCAACTAACCGATGTGCTTCATTAAGAAACTCTTGGGCTTGATTGGGATCGGGTTTACATAGTTTACTGGCTGTCTGTAATTGAAAATTTAACGCCGTCAGCGCATGTCCCAGGGAATCATGCAACTCTCGTGCAATGCGGTTGCGTTCTTGGGTGGCTGAAAGGTTAGCAAATTCTAATACGCACTGCCACAACTGCTGATGCATGTGATTGAGTTGTTCTGGTGTATATAGTTCTTCTACCAAGGTAATCTCTCCGTAACTTCCAGCTGACTCTCTATAGTTCTGGGTGAGGGGGACTTATGCAATTGGGCATGGGGCATGGGCAATTCAATTTTGGATTTTGGATTTTGGATTTTAGATTTAGATTAGAATCCAAAATCTAAAATCTAAAATCTAAAATCTAAAATTCCTTGTCCTCCTTGTCCCCCCTGTCCCCTCTTAAGTCCAATTGCCTAACAATACGTAAGGTGCCCAGTAATATGGGGTTTGATATTCTGGGTTTTTGAGGATGCTAAGTTGGGCGCGTCTTAAGGCTTCTGCTTTGGTGATACCTGTTTGATTGGCTTTGACTAGTTGCTCGTAAAATTGACTCATGAGTGTTGCGGTGGCTTCATCGTCAACGCGCCATAGGGTTGCTACTGTACTTTTAGCACCAGAACGCACGGCTACACCTGCTAATCCTAAGGCGGAACGATTATCGCCGGTGGCGGTTTCGCAAGCACTCAAAACTAGGAGTTCTAGGGAGTTGTCTTGTGAGACTTCGACGGTTTTTAAAACTCCACTGAGTTCGTTAACTTTGATTTTGCCGTCCCAGGTGAGAATAAATGTGTCATCTGCTTGGGAACTAAATTGTCCGTGGGTGGCTAGGTGAACAATGGGGAAGGGAACGGCGGAAATTTGGTTTTGAAAGGCGGAATTTGTAAATGTATCGTTGAAAAGAACTTGAGAGGGTAGTTCTGATTTAATTTTGTCTACTTCCTGCTGAACGTTGGGTAGGGCGGTAAATCCGGAACGCGCTTCACTTAACCCACCGACTAAGGCTCCTAAGCGTTCTTGTTTGAGCGATCGCGGTGCTAATAATTGTAATCCGGGTGTGAGGGCAATACTATATTTTTCCACCAAGAATTGTTGACCATCATGTAACGCCGCCATTGGAATATTTCGCAATACCCCATCTAAGACAAACACTAATGTCTCTACTTGACTAGTTTCTAAGTCTACGGCTGCATCTTTGAGAACTAAATTATACATTTCTTGCAGTTGGGGCAGAGTCAAGTCAAAAGCTGTTGATTGCTTTAAATCTTCTCCTAATCTGGTTGCTAGCTTTTCAATGGCTGGGCGACTGATAGGTTTTTTATAGTAACGAAAATCACGTTCTGCTTGTTTGTCGGCTTTTGCTTGAGAATTTGGTAAGCTGGCAATAATTGCTAGTTGGTCTTCGAGAATAATGGGATAAATAACTGCGGCTTTGGGATCGACTTTGTCTATTTGTTCCGGGTTACCATTAAGACAAGCTTCGCGGAAGAAGTTATCGAGTTCGACTAACTGTAAGCCTTCAATGACATCTCGCGCGGCTTTTAAATTATCTTTTTCATTGGATTCGACTAACAAGCCGACGAGTTGACGGTGAATTGGTTCAACTGCTTCGCGGAAGGAAAATTGCACATCGGGATTGGCGGCGGCTAAGTCTGCACGCAATGATTTAATTGTACCAACGGCTTCTGTGTAAGCAGCGATGGCACTTTTGCTTTTCCCTTGGGCTTTTAATACTCTACCTAATTGCCATTGCCAACGATAGGCGATATCCCCAGCGTTGATTTTTTGTGCTAATTGTACGGCTTGTTGAGTTAATTTCTCTGCATCTTGCCAGCGCTGTGCTTGTTCGTAAACGTTACCTAGAGTACCCAGTGCATCAGCTTGTATGCGTATGTCGCCTAAATCTTGGGCTTGTTGTACCGCCACTGCCAATAGTTTGGCGATTTCTGTTTCCGAAATTTGGCTTCCGGATTGCTTTTGCATTTGTATCATTGTTTGCGCCAAATTTACCCGTGATGCGATCGCACTTTGGCTAGGTGGTAAGGCTGCAATATTTTGTTGTAGCTGTGGTAATAAAGCCTTGGCTGCATCTAGTTGATTAGTCTCCACTAGTAAGCTAAGTTGATTAACTTGCGCTTGTACTTTTAAATTTAGGGGTGCAGAGATAGCAGCTTGTTGATAAAATGCGATCGCCACTTGGGGATTAATCGGAGTTTTGCTAGCTTTAGTCAAGCTGATTTGAGTACGGGCAAGATTACCGAGACTAAGTTGGGTTAATGCGATCGCCTCAGGTAATTGTAATTGATTCGCGATCGCCAAACTGCGCTCTAAAATTAAAGTCGCTGGCGGAAAATTCCCCACCACCCGCAACGATTCACCCAAAGTTCTTAACGCCGTAGCTGTTTCTGGTGTCGCTGCAATTTTTTCTAATAAAGGCTTGAGTTGTTCAGGGTTTATATTTGCAACCTGGGGTAACTTTAACGCTGTTTCCAATAGAGAAATTGCTTTTTTATACAAACCTAAATTTTGTAAAGCCAGCGCTTGGTTAGTTTGAGCAGTCAGTACCCGATTTGGTTTATTTAATTGATTATATATAGATGTCGCCGCTTCCCAAGATTTCAAAGCAGCTTCAGCTTGACCCCGTGCCAATTGTAACCCGCCTTGAATATCCAGAGCTTGAGCTAATGCCAAAGATTTATCTGATTTCGCATTTTTAATAGTATTTAATAGCGCAACACTTTCAGTAATAGCACGGTGCGCCTCATCCCATTTTCCCAACTGTTGATAACACAAAGATAAATTACTTAAACTCAACGCTTGCTGAATCGGTTTATTCGCAGCTTTATAAGCCTGCGCTGCTTGTTGAAATAACTGCGCCGCCTCTGTAAACTCACCCTTAGCGTAGGAATTACGCGCTTGCTGTTCCACAGATAAACCAGGAACCTGAGCAATGTGTGTTACTTGCGCTAACCCCGGCGATGTTATAGATAATAAAAGAGCGATCGCCATCAACACCACAAACCTTTTAATCCTCTTCATACTCCTCTTTGCGCCTCTGCGCCTTTGCGTGAGATAAAAAAATCTTGTTCACTGAACTACCGGACACAATACGCTTGGTGTTCGCGCCAAAAACCTGAAACTATGTAGGTTGGGTTGAGGAACGAAACCCAACATTTGCGGGAGTTTGTTGGGTTTCACTTCGTACCCTTCGGGAAGCAAGCTACAACCCAACCTACAATTATCTACCGGACATATAGCAGAACTACTCGTAACAGACAAATAAATGAGTTTTGATAAAATTGACATTGTAGTTATATTTCCAGTTGAAATATGAACGTTAACTTAAAACCAGAATACGAAAAATTCATTCAAGAGCAAATTGCTAACGGACAATTTAATAGTGTAGACGAAGTCATGAATGAAGCCATTAAATTGTTAGAACTACGAGTTAATCGACTAGAAAAATTCCGCCAAAAAATAGCATTAGGTACAGAACAAATTGCTAACGGACAAGTAACAGATGGTGAAATAGTGTTTGCGAGATTGCAAGAAAAGATTCGCGCTATGACTGAGGAATCTTGAGCATGGGTAATTATTCATTTTCTGATGAAGCAATTCAAGATTTAGAATAAATTTGTGAATATATTGGACGCAACAACCCGAAAGCAGCCAGCCAGCTTTTTGATCGAATTCGCCAAAAATGTAAATTAGTTGCTGATTTCCCCAATATGGGAAAAAGTTATGCGAGGCTTGCACCTAATTTAAGAGGTATTGTTTTTCAAGACTACTTGATATTTTATTACCCTAGAGAAGATGGAATTGATGTTGTTCATGTGGTTAGTGGTTATCAAGATTTAGAATCATTATTTTCTGATTCAGATGATGAATAAATCAGGGTTAAGATGCTGGACACATAGCAGAACTACTAGTAGCAGTAGGTGTTGCTGTTGGCGCTTGCGCAACCAGAATAATATTACCGTCAGCAGTTTTCACCAAACCTTGCGCCTCAACAATTGGTGCAGAATTCACCACTTCTTCCTTTAGCTGTATTCCCGCGTCAGTTTGACTATTAACAATTTCCCCATCCAAAGTAGCTAAAGGACTGAGGTTACCTGTACCTGTGAGTGGTTCTAAAGTATTAGGCGGTAAACTACCACCGCGTCCAGTGACGACAAAAGAACCCAAGGGTTTAGCATAGCGGCCTCTGGGGCAAGTTTGCGCAAATTGAGTACTAGCATCAATTAATCCTGTAGGTAGTTCCAGCAGTTTTTGAGGAGTTTGAACTTCTGGTGACGAGATATTGATTTGTCCCTGTACGCCTAAGTCAGAACTGGCGGTGATATCGCTTTGACTTGTCTGCTGGGAACGTGCTTCAGTTCCAAAAATATTTTGCACATTGATGTTAACGTTACCACCTTTACCAGTGAAAGCATCAGCAGAGATATCGCTGTTTTCATTTGGTACAGCGACAATGAAAGATGAATTGATGCTGATGTTACCGCCATCACCACCAGCTTTTTGATTACCAGCAGTAGCAGAAACATTACCACCACGGCGCAGCAACAATATATTAGTATTCAGCGCAATATTACCGCCATCATTGGCAAAAGATTCCGCATTAATTGCACCGCGATTTTCAACTTTGATTAATGGTGAATTGACGGTGATATCTCCCGCTTTTCCTTGGCCTCGGCTACGAACGGAAATGAAGCTGGGAAGAAGACCATTATTTGAAATTCCAATAACTTCAACGGCATCAGAAGCGTTAATAGTAACATTACCACCTTGCCCTGTGCTTTCTGGGGCTGTATTTGCACCAACTACCCCCCCATTTTGGACGCTGAGGTGTTGGGTGCGAATTGTTACGTCTCCAGCATTACCAGCACCACCAGTTGATGTAAATATGCCGTCAGGTAAATCTATGTCTGCTGGATTCGCCAAGATTTCTACAGAGTTGGTAGCGTTGATATCAATATTACCGCCTCGCCCTGCACCACTTGTAGTTGTTGTAATATATCCCCCATTGCTGAGACTGAGGCGATAAGTTGTAATGCTTAAATTTCCGGCATTGCCAGTTCCAGATGTCCCAGTTGTCAGAAAGGTACCAAATAAATCATCTGAAGATTGACCAACAATTTCTACTAAATCTGAGGCATTAACGGTTAGATTCCCCCCTTGACCTGTACTTTCTTCAGCCGCAGCTGTTGACACGAATCCCCCATCACGGATGCTGAGGCGGCGAGTATTGATATTTAAATATCCTGCATTGCCAGAGCTAAATGTCGCAGTTGTCAGAACGCTGCCAAATTGACCTTCTGAATAGCCACCAATCACATCTACTGAGTCGGAAGCGTTGACGGTTAAATTACCACCGTTCCCTGTGCTTCCTGAAAATGTTGTTGCTGATACGATTCCTAAATCCCGAATACTGAGAGAGCGAGTATTTATAGTAAGGTTACCAGCATTACCAGCCCCACCAGTTGATGCTGTTAGGGTACTAGAAAGTTGACTGTCTGTGCCTTTACCCACAACCTCAACGGAATCGAAAGCATTGACAATTAAATTACCGCCTTGCCCTTTACTTGATGCACGAGTATCAGTACTGACTGATGCGCCACTAGTAATACTTAAACGATTCGTATTAATGGTCATATTTCCAGCATTACCAGCCCCACCAGTTGATGCTGTTAGTTGACTCAAGATTTCGCCATCTGGACTAGTACCCATAACCTCAACAGAATCTAGAGCATTGACGGTCAAATTACCACCTTGTCCCTTGCTTGATGTACGAGCATCAGTACCTACCAATGCACCACCGCTAATAATTAGACGGTTCGTGTTAATAGTCATATTTCCAGCATCCCCAGATCCTGTAGTACCAGCAAAGATATCGCTGAATACTTGACCATCGGGTGAAACTCCGACTACTTCAACTAAGTCTGAGGCATTAATGGTTAAATTACCACCCCGCCCAGTGCTATCACTGTTTAATACTCCTGCACTCACGCTTCCTCCATCTAGCACACTCAAGCGGGGAGTAGTAAGGGTAAGATTTCCAGCATCGCCAGAGCCTAAAGTTGAACTACTAATCGCACTACTAATAGCACCATTGGGCGTAGTACCAATGACTTCTATGAAGTCTGTAGCATTAATTGTTAAATCTCCTCCCCGACCGGACTGACCGACAAATGCGTTCGTGATAATATTTCCTCCGTCGCGAATGCTCAATCGTCCAGTATTAATAGTTAGTTTTCCACCGTTTCCAGAACCTTGAGAATTTGTTCCTAGCCTACTTCCAGAAATTAAGTTTTCTCCAGTTCGGGGATTAACTAGCGTTGTTGTCCCAGTCAAAGTAACAGAATCTAAGGCGTTAATTAACAAGTTGCCACTCTTACCTTGTCCTCGTGTCAAAGTATCAATATTGCTGCCATTGGAGAGTGTTAATACTCGCGTTTGCAGTTGAATATCACCTCCATTTCCTTGACCAGTGACAGAAGAGGTAATAGTAGCAAACCCATTTAGCGAAATTAAATCATCAGTAATAATTTGAATATTGCCAGCTTGACCCTCATCAAAATTTCTAGAACTAATTGTGGTGTATTCGCCATCAAGGGAAAGAGTTCTCGCTGTAATTTCAATATCACCACTTGGTTGGTTATTCACTCCGCCAAATACAGATGCAGCAGAAGCACTCGCAATAATAGAACTACCAGAGAGTGATATAGAATATTGGGCGTGCAGAGTTATTTTCCCTCCTAGTCCTTGCCCATTGTTACCAGAATTAATTGCCGCTCTATTGCTTAAATTTATGGTTTGGGCATTGAGAGAAATATCGCCAGCTTTACCAATAGAGTTTGATGTGCCAAAGGTACTAATAAGGCTATTACTATCTAAAGTAATATCCTCAAGGGAATTTAAACTAATATTACCCCGATTTTTTTGACCATTTGTAGAGATTTGGCTATCATTACTTAGACGGATTGAATTAGAATTGATAGCGATATTTCCCGTATCACCCAAAGAATTTTGCAAACCAACGTTGAGAAGATAACTTTTATCATCCAGAGAAACAGTACCTGTCGCATTAATTGTTAGGTCACCTGATGGAATTCCTAATGTTCCCTGCCCTTCTGCAAAAGCTACACCAATTAAACTATTATTAGACAAGCTAAAGTTGTGAGCGTTAACAGTAATTGGACTACCCCCAGTTGTCAATGCAGCAGCATTATTTTGAAATGTAATATCTGCTTTAGATACATTTTCTGGGAAACTTAACTGCATCTCATTACCGCTACCAATCAGTTCAACAGATCCCACTGCTGTTAGTCCGCCCAATTCTAGGCGATTATTTAGCACACCTATTTGACCACCATCAAAGATGATATTTCCACCTACTAAAAAACGGCTTCCCTGTTCTGGCGAAAATAATGCAGTATTTGCAGCATCCGTCTCACTGAAGCGGGTACGGTTGGTAATGCTATTGGGATTAATTTGATTAAACAACAACGCGGAAGGATTAACAGTTAATAAAGGTGGTGCTGCGGGATTTGTGGCGCTGAAAATTCCTTGATTACCCAATTGCACAGCATTGGCGGTAGTTCCCACAAATGAACCGCGTATATCTAACCGCGCATTTTGCCCAAATAAAATGCCGTTGGGATTAATTAAAAATAAATTGGCATTACCATTAACTCCTAATGTGCCGAGAATATTTGAGGCTTGTCCGCCTGTGACTCGCGTGAGAATATTTTGCACTCCGGTGGGGTTGCCAAAATACACTCTTTGCCCATCATTAATATTAAAGTCACTAAAACTATGAAAAAGATTGCTACCACGTAAAGCGCCGCCGTCAATTTGGTCTGCATTTGCACCGTTAATTAATACGTTGGGCGTAATTTGAGAACTTTCTGCACCTAAGGTGTTATCGGAGGTGATTTGGCTGTAAGCCGGGGTAGCAATGAGGAGAATAAGACTGCATAAGGTGAGATGAGTTTGAATATAGCAGTTTTGCGAGGTAATGCGATCGCACAATTTAAGCGATCGCTTTTTTCTCAGTCCTTTTACTTGTAATAGCCAGTTCTGTATCAAATTCATCACTGATTGTTCTGAGGGCTGATGCGTGAGATTCAACTTACACTTATCAGTAGTTATAGGGAGATGTAACACATGCAGTAGTGGCTGAAGTAGCCGCAGGTGTGGCTGTTGGCGCTTGTGCAACCAGCATCATCTTACCGTCAGCAGTTTTCACTAAACCTTGCGCCTCAACAATTGGTGCTGAATTCACCGCTTTTGGTTTTCCCTGCATTCCCGCATCAATTTCAGTATCAGCTTTTTTCCCATCTAAAGTAGCTAAAGGACTGAGGTTATTTATACCTGTAAGTGGTTCCAAGGCATTTGGAGGTAAACTCCCGCGTCCGGTGACGATAAAGGAACCTAAAGGTTTAGCATAGCGGCCTCTGGGGCAAATTTGGGCAAATCTTGTACTAGCGTCAACCAATCCTGTTGGTAGTTCGATGAGTTTTTGTGGCGGCTGGACTTGTGGTTGAGTGATGGTGATTTGTCCCTGTACGCCTAATTCAGAACTTGCGGTGATATCGCTTTGATTTGTTAGTCTTGGACGGGGTTCGATCCCAAAGATAGCCTGAGTGCTGAGGCTAACATTACCACCTTTACCAGTGAAGGCATTAGCGCTAATATCGCTGTTTTCGTTAGGTATGGCGACGATAAAGGGTGAATTAATACTGATGTTACCCCCATCACCGCCAGCTTGCGCCCTACCTGCGGTGGTGGAAATTAAACCGCCACGGCGCAACAGTAATAAATCGCTGATATCGAGAATGATGTCACCACCATTACCTATATTAGTGAAAGATGCGATCGCACTTCCTTGACCATTAATTTCTAAAAAATTACCACTAATTCTCATATTTCCGGCATCACCATTACCTATACTGCCGGAAAAAATTTCAGCATCATCACGGACAACAAGGCGATTTGTCGTAATATCTATTTCGCCACCCTTACCATTAGCACTTTCGTCAACGGATGTTACTAAGCCAGTTACCAACTCGCTGTCTGAGCCTGTCAGTATAATGTTATCAGCTTGTACTGTTAAATTACCCGCATTTCCATTTCCTTGAGTTCCTGATGATATTTGCGATTGTTCTTGTACATTTAATAGTTGAGTTTTGATGCTAATATTGCCAGCATCGCCTGTAGCTTCGTTATCTACTTGAGTGATAATGTTGCTACTTCCACCCATATTAATTTGCTCGGCATTAATCGTAATTTTTCCCGCATTACCTTGATTAAAGGTGGTGGCAGAAATTTGTCCTTCATTGCTGAGGTTTAAGCGTCCTGTTATCACATCAATACTGCCCCCAGAACCAATTCCTCCCGTTTGCAAGTCGGCAAATAAACCTGATGGTGCAAAAGAATTATCAATTCTTTGGGGGCCAAACCCAGAAATATCAATAGCATCAGTGGCACGAACCACTAAATTACCACCTTGTCCTCGTCCGAAGAGTACTGAAGTTGATATGTTTGCACCATTACTCAGGCGTAACCTTTCTGTATCAATAGTTATCGTGCCACCACTTACATCTGCATTACTTCCAATAACCTCAGAGGTGATTGTACTGATAAAGTTGATACCACCGAAGCGAGATAGAATTTCTTGTGTTAACGGGTTAGACAAAACTTCTAGCACGTTAGGGTAATCTAGTCCAATCAACTGTTCCTGAGCTACGAAAACAAACCCATCTAGTTCTAAATCCTTGGCGCGGATAGTAATATTTCCAGGATTCCCACTGCTTGTAGAATTAGTGCTTATATTTCCCCCTTGAGTTAGGCTGAGTCTGGGTGTTTGTATCGTGACATTACCTGCATTCCCCGTTGCCTCAAAACCTGTTTCACTTGATACACTACTCAAGTCTATAAATGTCTTAGAAACACCACTAATCTCTACAGACTCATCCGCTTGGATAAAAATATTACCTGCATTTGCACTGCTAAAAGTGCTCGTACTAATATAGCCCCCATCTTTGAGATTAACTCGCTGGGTTTCAATGGTAATATCCCCCGCGCTTGCTTGAGATGTACTTCCGGGTTGAACACCTGTAAGGATGCTGCCATTAGTTACCTCAACTGCATTCCTAGCTTGAATGGCAATAGAACCCACACTTCCACCACTAGTATTTGCTGTGATTCCTCCTCCTAGTGAGGTATTTTGAACTCGCAAAGTGCCAGTTTCAATTCGCAGGTTACCTGTTGAACCTGAACTCAAGCTAGAAAGTCCTAAAATACCTTTGTCGGTTATATTTACAGCATCTGTTGACCGGACAGTGAAGTTTCCCGCTTTACCTACACCCGCAGATATAACAGAAACAGCACCGCCATTGACATTAACAGACTCGGTAGCATTAAGGCTGAGGTTTCCTCCATTACTTGCTCCACTGGTATTTGCTGAGATGAAACTGGTAAGACCAGTATTTTGTAAGATTCCATCTCCGTTAATTGTGATTTTTCCAGCATTGATAGTAACATCGCCACCCTTACCCGTAGCTGAATCATTGCTAGCAGATAAAATCGAGCTACCGTTAGCAAGAGTTACTGCATCGCTGGCTTGAATTTGAATATCACCCCCATTCACTGCATCAGTAATAGCACTCTGAATTGAAGACTTTTGATCCAAACTTAGTTGCGTTGCATCAATCACAATTGAGCCGCCATTGCTCCCAAAAATAAACGAATTGTTGAGCTTAATCTCACCTCCAAATAGTTCAATTTCACTATTACCAATTACCCTAATTAAGCTACTATTTTTTAAGTTGATGGATTCCCTCGCTGAATTTTCTGGTAAGTCGAAACCCAAGGATGAACCATTAACATCCAACCCAACTGTTGTATTTCCTGCCACAGATCCTAGTTTCACTTTTCCATCTAAGGCAAATAATCTACTGCTATCTAAGATAATTTCACCACCTACTAGGGCTAAGGTGCTACCATTAACACCTAAAGCGTTAACAGCTTGATTAATAATACTTCCTGGTTGAGAACCAAACTGTAAACCGATTGGTACATTGATAGTTAATAAAGGTGGTGATTGGGGATTGGTAGCGCTAAACTCAACTCCATTGGGAAAGATTAAGCTATTTGCTGTAGTTGCTGTAAATGCTCCGCGAATAGCTAATTGAGCATTTTTTCCAAATACAATACCGTTGGGATTTATTAAAAATAAATTGGCATTACCATTAAACCTCATCCATCTTGAAAACTGGAGTTTTCGCAGAAAACATATTACTGTGGATAGGTGGTGTGGTAGAAAATCAAACAGGAATGCTAAAAGTAGAAT
>NZ_JACJRE010000041.1 GCF_014697075.1 Tolypothrix sp. FACHB-123
AAATTTACATAAAAATAATCTGTTTGTATTTACAGCTAACAATAAATACCATTCAGATGTCAATACATATAAGGCTTTTGGCAAAATAAAGATGCTTTTTTGTGTTTATATGAGTGCTATAACTAATAATTTGGCATAATAGCTACTGAAGAACCAATTTTCGTAAAATAAAATGAACTTTCTGCAAAATTTCAGATATTACAGCAAAATTTATCAGAAAACGAAGATAAAGACCTTAGTAAGCTAAAGAGTTTTAGCCTGCTGTGATTAATCATTAGTATTTACACTAATAAAGACAACTAACAACTGACTATTGACGATTATGATTAAAATCCTCCATCTCTCAGATATCCACATGGGGAGCAGCTTCTCCCACGGACGTATTAATCCCACAACAGGGTTAAACACACGATTAGAGGATTTTGTCAATACATTATCTTTATGTATTGACCGAGCGATCGCCGATCCGGTAGATTTAGTCATATTTGGTGGTGATGCTTTTCCCGATGCGACTCCACCGCCTTATGTCCAAGAAGCTTTTGCTAGTCAATTTCGCCGTCTGGTGGATGCAGAGATTCCGACGGTATTGTTGGTGGGAAACCACGATCAACATTCTCAAGGACTGGGAGGCGCAAGTTTAAATATTTACCGCACCTTGGGAGTGCGCGGTTTTGTGGTGGGTGATACCTTAACAACCCATAACATCCAAACCCGCAATGGTAAAGTACAAGTCATTACCCTACCTTGGCTGACACGTTCAACGTTAATGACGCGCCAAGAAACTGAAGGTATATCGATTGCTGAAGTCAATCAACTGTTAACTGACAGGTTACAAGTTGTTTTAGAAGCAGAAATTCGCCGTCTCGATCCGGATGTACCTACTGTACTGTTAGCACATTTGATGGCTGACAATGCTACCTTGGGAGCCGAACGCTTTTTAGCGGTGGGGAAAGGTTTTACTCTCCCGTTATCTTTATTAACCAGGCCTTGTTTTGATTATGTCGCCTTGGGACATGTCCACAAGCATCAAAACCTGAATAAATCTAATAATCCCCCGGTGATATATCCCGGAAGCATTGAACGGGTAGATTTTAGCGAAGAAAAAGAAGCTAAGGGTTATGTAATTGTAGAATTAGAGCCAGGAAAAGCAGATTGGGAGTTTTGTCCTTTACCTGTGCGGACTTTTCGGACAATTGAAGTAGATTTATCGAAAGCAGAAGATTCGCAAGCAGCATTAATCAAAGCGATCGCGAAATATGATATTCAAGATGCTGTAGTCCGCTTAATCTATAAACTCCGCTCCGAACAATTAGATTTAATTGATAACTCCTTATTGCATAGCGCTTTAAGTTCTGCTCATACCTACACCATTCAACCAGAATTAGTCAGCCAGTTAGCTAGACCCCGCATTCCCGAACTAACAGCAAGTAGTAGCATCGATCCCATAGAAGCATTAAAAACATATCTAGGTAATCGCGAAGATCTCAAAGATATAGCCGGCTCAATGCTAGAAGCAGCACAGAAGCTACTCGCTGATGATGTGGAAGTTTGGTTAGAAGGCGCAAATATTGATTAAGATTGACTGTCAACCGTCAACCGTCAGCAAAATAATTTCTGTTTTAGACTTCTCGTAATGATTTGATGGGAATTTCAATGACAAACTCTGTACCCTCACCTGGTTGAGAGGAACAGCGAATTTGACCTTGATGTTTTTCCACGATGATTTGATGACTAATGGATAATCCCAGTCCTGTACCTTTACCGACTTCTTTGGTAGTGTAGAAGGGATCAAAAATGCGCGATCGCACTTCTTCTGGTATACCCAAACCATTATCTGCTATTTTAATCACAACTTGGTGATTTACTATCTGCGTACTAATCCAAATAGTTAAAGGAACTTCTGGACAAGGTTTTGATAATTGCAAATATTTTTGTCGGATATGAAGATACTTCTCCTCTAGAGCATCAATGCTGTTACTCAGAAGATTCATTAGCACTTGATTGAGTTGTGCGGGATAGCATTCTACTAAAGGTAAATCGCCATATTTCTTGATGATTTTAATAGCTGGATGCTCTGAGTTATTTTTACATCTATGTCCTAAAATTAACAAAGTACTATTCAAACCTTCATGAATATCTACTGCTTTTAATTCAGCTTCATCTGTACGTGAGAAGTTGCGCAGAGATAGGACAATCTGATGAATTCGTTCTGTTCCTATATGCATCGATTCTAGGGTTTTAGGTAAATCTTCAATAATAAAATTCAACTCAGTTTCATTAATTTGCTCATAAATTGCTGGTAATAATGATTGATTTTGTTGACAGATTCGTACCACTTTTAGCAGTTCTTGTGTATATTCATGCAAATATGTGAGATTACCTTTAATAAAGGTCACAGGATTATTGATTTCATGAGCAACTCCCGCAATTAGTTGTCCTAAACCAGCCATTTTTTCACCCTGAATCAATTGGGATTGCGTTTGTTTTAATTCTTGTAAAGCTTGCGTCAATTCTAAAGTTTGACGTTTGGTTTGTTCGAGTAATTCCCCTTGCTGAATTGCAATTCCTAACTGCACGCCTACTTGAGCAAGTAAATTAATTTCTTCATCTTTCCAATAGCGGGGTTGGGAATTTTGATAAGCTACTAACAATCCCCATAATTGTTCGCCTTGGCGAATGGGAACAAAAGTTTCATTCCGAGGAAATTCGTTATCGTCATCTCGATCTGCAAAGCTTTCTACGAGAATTGTTTGCGGCTTTAGCAAAGGTTTCCAACCATCTTTAAAGGAATCTGCTACAAATTTACCACTCCAATCGGAGTTAAAACGGTAGATTGCAACTCGCTCAACTTCTAGCAACTCTAATACAGCTTGAGTTGTGGTTTTAAAAATCGTTTTAATATCGAGTGATTGGCGAATTTTATCAATCGTTGTCGCTAGCAGTTTTTGTCTTTCCATTGCTTTTTCACGTTCTTTAGCTTCTGCTAGCTGCACAGCCTGATTTTGAAATTGCTTTAAATAAGAATCTTGTTTTAACGCAACACCTAATTGCTCAGCTATTTGCGCCACAAATTCAATTTCTGAAGGTTGCCAATAACGAGGCGCATCGCATTGATGAATACAAAGTAATCCCCAAAGTTCGCCTTGCTTTAATAGAGGTGCAACCATATTGGCACGTACTTGGAATCTTGCCAGAATTTGGATATAGCAATCGGGAAATTCTCCGTGATAGATATCAGCAATTGTATTGATTCTCCCTTCCATGTAAAGCGGTGCAAATCTTTCGCTAAAACAGTAATCGTAAACTTTTTCTTTAATGGCGGAAATACAACCAGGAGCTATATCTTCGGAGATAAATTCTCCTTCCCAATCTTGTTGTGGATCGAAACAAAAAACTGCTACTCGGTCAGCTTTAAGCATTTGTCGCACTTCTTTGACCGTAGTTTGGAAGATAGTATCTAAATCAAGAGATTCGCGAATGCGAGCGATGACACCAGTTAAAGTCTTTTGTTGCTCTGTTTTGTATTTAGCTTGTAATAGCAACTGATGGTGGCGCAAGGCTACGCCAATTTGTGTGCCAATTTTGGTTAGTGATTCGACTTCGTAAGTTTGCCATTCTCTAGGCGCAGAATTTTGATAGGCAGCAATAATTCCCCACAGTTTATCACCTTGAAGAATGGGAGATGTAGCAAAGGCTTTGGCTTGAAATTGCTCTAATAAAGTGACGTGACAGTCTGATAATCCTGCTTGATAAATATCATTTGCGATAAATGTTTCATTATCAGCGTAGCGTCCCCCTTGATTTTCCCGTAAATAAGTATCATTAATTACAGCTTCTACACCAACTAAAGCTGTCCAGCCTGCTGCACAAGATTCCGCTACAAAGTTACCAGTCCAATCTTCATTGAAGCGAAAGATAGCAACCCGATCCGCTTGTAATAGTTGGCGAATTTCTTGGGTTGTCATTGCAAAGATACTTTCGATATCTAAAGGTGAACGAATTTTATCAACAATCTGAGCAATGACGCGATCGCGTTGAGCTGCTTGTGCTAATTGTGTAGCTTGTAGTTGAACATCATGTAGATGCTTGGCTTGTTGAATAGCTACAGTTAAATGGTTAGCAATTTGGCGGATAAATTCAATTTCTGATTCTTGCCAATCACGCGCCTGACTGCACTGGTGAATACACAGCAAACCCCACACTTGTTTTTCCCTTAATAGAGGTACAACCAGGTTGGCACGGACTTGAAATTTACTTAAAATTTCTACATGACAATTGCTTAGTCCAGCTGCATAAATATCAGCAACGGCTTGCACTCGACCTTGTTGATACTGAGCCGCAAATTGTTCGCCAAAACAATGGTCATAAACTTTAGCTGCTATGACCGATTCCCACCCAGGTGCAACTTCCTCACAAACAAATTCACCTTCCCAGTCTCTTTGGCGATCAAACTGAAAAACTGCTACTCGGTCAGCATTGAGCAATTGTAATAATGCTGTGACGGTAGTTTGAAAAATAGTTTCTAAATCAAGAGACTCGCGAATGCGCACAATGACGTTAGTCAAAGCTTTTTGTTGCTCTAGTTGTTCTTGAAGGTGAGTGCTTGACAAGCTTGAATTGAGTTCCATTGCTCTGAGGATATGGGAATTTGCGGACAAAGAGGCTGGCTACCAAAATTCTCGCGCGCGACTAATGTCACATCTAATGATGAAACACTGCAAGATTAGGCAATATTCATCTGTGGCTGAGAAGATAGCTATTTCTATATTTCCCCTTTCCTCAGCAGGAAATTTCAATAGTCAGTAAAAATCTACAAGCGCATCTTCCAATGAAGTAAGGATTTTTCTCACAACTTTGGAAAATCTGCTGAGGCTTGAAAGAACTTTGCTAGAGTATGATTTTAGTCACGTAATTATACTAGGTGCTATGTCCAAACTACTGCCAGTTGTCTTAGCCGCCGTGACTGTTATCATCACATCCACTAATCAACCTAGGGCTACATTTGCGGGAACTTGTGCTTCTAAATGCGGCCCGCGACCAATTGAATTTACACCCGGACAATCCCTGCGCTTAGAGGTAGTTAATAAAACAAGGGGTATCGTAAAACTAGAAAAACTTCAAGGAACTGAACCCATTCCTTTACGCCCAGAACAGGAATTACAATTTTTTCAGGGTGACGAGATCCAGCCGAACATTTCTCTAGTGTTCTGGGATGAGGGGGGATTACCACTACAAGCGGTGATATCTAAACGCGACTTTGCTACCTTACGTGTAGAACTGCGTCCGGGGATACGCAACCCAGGCGATCGCGCTCTGCATATGCTCAGTGATGGGCGGATTAATGTATATTAATTAGCGCTTAAATGGTAATGGGAATGGCGATCGCAAATTCCGTTCCCTGTCCTAAAACAGAATTCACTTCAATAGTTCCACCATGCTTTTCTGTAACAATTTGTCTGGCGATCGCTAGTCCTAACCCCGTACCTTTACCGACTCCTTTAGTCGTAAATAAATGGTCAAAGATTTTCTCTTGGACTTGTGGACTCATGCCTTTACCGTTATCGCGAATCTTAATGTAGACTTGGTTAGCGATCGCCTCTGTGGAAATCGTAATTTGTTGGGGATGGGCTTGCATTTCTTGTAAGGTCAGGCTTTGAGCCATCTCATCAAACATATCAATGGCATTTGCCAAGATATTCATAAATACTTGATTTAATTGACCAGGAAAGCATTCAATAGCTGGTATCACACCATATTGTTGGTGAATGATAATCGCTGGACGGTGTTCGTTAGCTTTGAGGCGGTATTTTAAAATTAACAATGTACTCTCAAGACCTTCATGCACATTGGCCAGGACTTTGCAATCTGTGTCAGCACGGGAGAAGGTACGCAGGCTAGTACTAATAGATTTGATGCGGTTTGTGGCTCCCTTCATTGCTTCCAGGAGTTTTGGTAAGTCTGCAATCAAAAACTCTAAATCAATATTTTCGGCGTGATCGAGAATCGGTGCAGTGGCTTGGGGATATTGTTGTTGATACAGTTCTAGATGTGCCAGTATGTCTTGTATATAGTCTTGAGTGTTGCTGATACTACCATTGAGGAAACCAATCGGGTTATTGACTTCGTGGGCTACACCTGCAACTAAGTTACCCAAAGATGCCATTTTCTCATTTTGAACTATTTGCAGTTGAGATTGCTTTAAATCTAAAAGTGCTTGCTTGAGTTGTTGCGCTTTTTGTTGGCGTTGATGAGATTCTAGGGTGAGGGCGATTAAATTGGCAATTGAACTAATGAAATTTTGTTCTGCGGGAGTCCAACTACGCTTTTCTCCCACATGTTCACAACAAATAACTCCGCCGATGGCTCCATCCACTTGCACGCCGCAGTCAAGCATAGATGCAATATGTAATACATCTAGATAACCATGACTAAATTCACAGGTGCGGGGGTCGCTCAAAGCATCATCTACTGCAATAATTGGTTGTGACTTTATTGCGCAGAAATAAGCTGGATAATCTGCTACCTGGAGTTCAAATCCTTGTGAATGTTCTTGAGATGAACGCTGGAATAAATCCAGACAATGGATTTTGGTGTGATGTTCATCAAACAGCCAAACACTAACTCGTTCTGTTTGTAAGGTTTGCGCCGTGACTTGCGTCAATTCTGGGAATGCTGTGCTCAACTTTCCTTGAGTAATAGCTTGACTTTGGGAAAGCTGAAGTAATGCTAAAGCTTGTTGTTGTAATGTTTGTTCCTCTTGGAGTAGCTGTTTTTGAGTTGTCTGTAAAATTTCCAGAGATTGTTCTAATTGTTGGGCATAAATTTGAGATTTTTGATATAAACGGGCATTTTCTAGGGAAATCGCGGCTTGGGTACAAAGAAAATTGAGAATGAGAATGCGATCGCTAGTAAACACGCGACTAGCAGAGCGATTTTTTAAATACAAAATACCGATTAAATGTCCTTGATTGAGAATTGGCAAGCATAACACGCTCTTCGGTTGATGTTGCTCTAAATATGCATCAATTATCGCTAAATCGGTCTTAAGTTCGTCAATCAGCACAAGTTCTTGCGTATTTTTGACGTACTGAATCAGCTTAACTGGGAGGTGAGGATTACCTTCTAGGGGTTGAGAACACAGTTGTGTAGTTTCCGGTGTGGCAATAGCTTTCACCTCCCATGTGCCGTGACTGTTGGGTAGAATTAAGGCACAGCGATCGCCCCCAGAATTTTGCAAAATAATCTGAGTTAGTTTTTGCAGAAGTTCATCGAGTTGAATTGCTCCCGACAGGCTTTGAGAAGCCTTGAGAATCGCCGCAAAATCTAGAACAGTATTGAGATTGGTACTAGATGAGCGATCGCTATGGGTGGAAGTCCGATTTGAAACAGTAACCCCCACCATTGAGGCTAAAGTTTCCAAGGGATTCAAAGTTTGTGCTGTTTGCTGGAAAATCGGACGTAGTAAATGGGGATAGCGATTTTCCAGATCGTTAGTTTTGGCTTTTGCACCCCAATGAGCATAACAATAGTAAGCTTCTTGCATATAGCCTGCGGCTACCTTCTCTTTACCCCAATCCAGGTAAAATTTAGCCGCTAGTTCGTTGCTGAGTGCTTCTTCTTGCAGATAACCGTTGGTTTTGGCATTAGCGATCGCCAAATCGTAATACTCCATCGCCTCAGCATGTTGTCTTTGCACGCGATAGCGTTCGGCTGTCACCAATTCCCAGCGATGTTGATGATTAAATGGGGCATAAGTCGCCCATCCTTGGAGTTTGTCTTGATGGGTATTGATTCGCTCGATCAGAGCTAATTTTTCTGCATCTCCAACATCTCCATAGCGCGCCAGATGAATTAAGGCATCATAGAATACCTGAATAGCTACCATGAAATAGCCAACGATGGAATTACTATAATTTTCTGCTATGGCTATTTGTTGTGCAGCTTGTTCCTCTTCTCCAAACAGATAACAGAGAATGGCTTGATGCAGATAAATATACAATAACCCAGTCCAGTCACTCGCCCCTTGTAAAGCGGGTAAGATTTGGGTAGCATTCAAAACTTTACCCTGTAACAAATAGGGAACTTCCGCCTGTCCCATTAAGTTGAGAATTGCTTGCTGATAAACTAGTTGAGCGTTGATTGTGGGTTGTTGTTTGATTTGGTTGATGAATTGCCGATGCGCCTCTATTTGTTGAGCTAAATCAGTTAATTCTCGACTACTCCAATAGCAGTACTGACTATATGTCAATAAGTTCAATCCTACACATTCCCAATCTCCTGTTTCTAAGCCACTCTGATAGCCAGCCAAAAGAGATGGTAGAGTTTGATGCAGAGGTTCTTTCCAGTGGCGAATAAAGCTGTTAACAACAAAGTAAGCTCTACTCTTGAAGGCAGTAGTTTGCAGCTTGTCTAGTAACTTTAATGCCAGTTGTCCAAATTCATACCCGGCATCAATATCGCCGAGGACACCACAAAGAATCAATCCGTAGTCGGCATAGGAGAAAATAGCAATAGCACAATTGCCATACTGGATAGACATTTCCACTTGCTTGAAGATGAGTAGCGGCAAAAGTGGTGGTACAGCAATGTAGACAGAAGACACTAGTTTGCTCATGATTTGCATAGCTGCAAGTTGATGCGGATCGCTCATGGCTGGCAAATCTAGTAAACTTAAAGCTGTCCGTTCCTGCCAAAGTTGCCTGGTTTGCTCGGCGGCTGCGCCAATATCCGCCACAGTCGGTTGCGCCGGAAATTCCACACCAAGCAATTTCAGCACCTGTAACCCAATCTCCACGACATTGGCAAATTGAGCTTGAGAACGAAATGCTGTCATTCTGGTTTCATGGACTTTGATTGTGTCTAGCAACGAAGTCGCAGATTGCAAAATCATGTCACCCCATGTTGCAAGCTTGTCAAAGTCTGTATGTAAACAAGCTGCTTCCAGACGTTCGTGATGCAAATTTAGGGTTAATTGGTATTGTTGTTGCCAAGCATCAGCGGGTAGTAAATCAATCCCTTGGCTGAAATATTTCACCGCCGCATCATAGGCGATCGCAGTTTTGGCTTTACACCCAGCAATGAGATTAAGTCTGGCTAGTTCTAGCTTTTTCTGGGGCTGGGTAATTAAATTAATGCCTGTATTTAAATGATTGACAATTTCAAAAATATATGCATTTAATTGCTCGGCGGGAGTGTTAGATAACAATAACTCCCCAATCGCCAAATGGGTTGCTTGTTTATCAGCTTCTGCAATGAGTTTGTAAGCAGCTTGTTGGACGCGATCATGGAGAAAGCGATAAGTCAAACTAACAGACTGCGCCGTAACAGCTGATTGTGCAATTTCACCCTGAAAAAACTTATAATTCTGGCTGGCTGGGAGAATCAACCCCTCCTGTAACGCTTTCCACAAATCTGTAGCGGTATGAGTCGGAGACTGCTGAGAAACGATCGCCAAAGTTGTCAAATCAAAAGAGTTACCAATACAAGCGGCTAACTTCAATACATTTTGGGTTTGGCTGGGCAATTTCTGCAACTGTTGCGCCATAAACTCTACTACATCATCAGTGAGAGATAGGGCATTGATTTGAGTAATATCGCATTCCCAGTAGCCTTGATGGTGATTAAAAGTAATCTGTCCATCTTCATGTAATGCTTTAAGAAACTGGGTGATAAAAAAGGGATTACCTTGAGTTTTCCGCGCAATTAATTCTGCAAGGGGATGCGATCGCTCGGTGGTACATTGCAAAGTATCCGCAATTAATAGATTGGTATCGCTGAAAGCTAGCGGTAGCAAAGTAATAGTATTAATTGTTGTCCCCGCTTGCTGGAGTTCGTCCACTGTCAACATCAAGGGATGAGCAGGCGACACTTCATTATCTCGGTAAGCCCCCAATAACAGCAAATGCCCATTGTCTTGCATCAACAGCTGGATCAATTGTAGGGATGCTAAATCCGCCCACTGTAAATCATCCAGGAACATGACTAATGGATGTTCTTTTTTCGTGAAAACGGCAATAAAATTTTGGAACAATAAGTTAAATCGATTTTCGCTGGCTTTCCCCGATAATTCTGGCGCTGGGGGTTGTTTACCAATAATGATTTCTAATTCCGGAATTACATCAATTAAAACCTGGCCATTTTCGCCCACAACAGCCAAAAACTTGGTTTTCCATATTTGCAATTGTGCGTCCGATTCTGATAATAATTGCCCGATTAAATCGCGCAAAGCTTGCACAAAGGCTGATAAAGGGATATTGCGATTAAATTGGTCAAATTTACCTTTAATAAAATAGCCTTGCTGACGGGTAATGGGTTTATGGACTTCGTTGACTACAGATGTCTTCCCAATCCCCGAAAACCCGGCTACGAGCATCATTTCCGATGTGCCATTGGCGACACGCTCAAAGGCTTGCAGTAGGGTGCTGACTTCTAATTTGCGCCCATATAATTTTTCGGGAATTAAAAAGCGATCGCAAATATCCCGCTGAGCGATCGCAAAATTTGTAATTTCCCCTGTATCTTTAAGTTGGGTTAAACAAATTTCTAAATCATGCTTTAATCCCAAAGCACTTTGATATCTATCTTCAGCATTTTTCGCCAGCAACTTCATCACAATATCCCCCACTACCTGAGGGATGGCTTCATTGTTAATTGGATTTGGTTGTTTCGCCAGATGACAATGTACCAACTCCAGCGGATCGCGAGCAATAAATGGCAATTCTCCAGTCAATAATTCATAAAATGTCACACCCAAAGCATAAAAATCGCTGCGGTAGTCGATTCCCCGGTTCATTCTCCCGGTTTGTTCTGGAGAAATATAAGCGAGTGTCCCCTCTAATACATGGGGATTTTGAATTTCTGTAGTTTCTTTAGGTAATAAAGAGGCAATACTAAAATCAATCAGTTGGATTTGCTTTGTTTGGGGGTGAATGAGAATATTTGCAGGTTTAATATCTTTATGAATCACCCGATTATGGTGTAAATCATGGAGAATATCGGTTAGTTGGAGCGCAATTTGGCAAAACTCGATCAGGGAAATAGTATTATCTTGAATATATTCCCGTAAAGAAATTTCCCTCGTATCTGCCATGATTAAAATATAACCATTGCCATAGGTTTCTAGGGATAGAGGCTGAATAATTCCGGGAATGTGGAGATGTTTGCTAATGGTATATTGGTTACGAAATTGCAATAATTCGTGAAAGCTAGGATATTCCACAGCTAGCATTTTGATGACTACTGGAACTTTATCTAATTCGCGAATAGCTCGATAGACTTTGGTTCTTGTGCCAGCATATAATTGAGAGCAAATCTGATATCCGGGAATAATTGGTGTGTAGGTTTCAGTCGTCATCTCAATATACCTCATGGCACAAATTGGGCTTTGATTCGTGAAACTATTATTCCCATTAGCCAGATGTTTGTTAACGATAGACCACACTTCGACAAACTCCCTTCGACATCGCAGTGCGGCCACAGTCAACCGTTAACCGTCAACCGTCAACCATCAAAAAAACTAACCAGCAATCGGTAGGGAAATAATAAATTCCGTTCCCTCTCCCAAAACAGAATTTACTTTAATTTGACCGCCATGTTTTTCTGCGACAATTTGTCGGGCGATCGCTAGTCCTAACCCCGTACCTTTACCGACTGCTTTTGTCGTAAATAAATGGTCGAAGATTCTCTCTTGGACTTCTGCACCTATCCCTTTACCGTGATCGCGAATTTTAATCTAGACTTGGTTAGCGATCGCCTCCAGAATTTCACCCCTAAAAATGGAAAGAATGATGTTAACAACTAGCAAAATCAATCAGTTTACGCTATGAGTTATGAGGAATAACTTTTAACTTTGATTGTGCTAGAGATTGCTCGCTCAGAAACATTAAAACCTCGTAGGCGCTTACCCAATCAGCGTTGGCAAATTTACCCACAAAAAGCCGAATTTGCCCAAAAGTTGGCTGTGTCCAGTCAGATATCGCCCATTGTCAGCCAGCTTTTGATTAACCGAGGGATTGAAAGCTTAGAAGCAGCACAAGCCTTTTTAGAGCCAGAATCTTTAATTTTACCTGCGCCTTTAGAAGAATTCCCAGATTTGGCGCTGAGTGTGGAGTTATTGCAAAATGCGATCGCCTTAGAAGAAAAAATTGCTATCTGCGGTGACTACGATGCTGATGGAATGACTAGCACCGCTTTACTGTTGCGCAGTCTCCGCGCTCTGGGTGCTAAGGTGGATTATGCTATTCCCAGCCGAATGCACGATGGTTATGGCATTAATAAACGCATTGTTGAAGAATTCCACAGTGAAGGCGTAGAGTTAATTCTCACCGTTGATAACGGAATTTCCGCTTATGAACCCATCGCCAGAGCCAGAGAATTAGGATTAAAGGTAATTGTCACCGATCATCACGACATTCCCCAACAATTACCACCCGCAAATGCTATTCTCAATCCAAAATTAATCGCTGAATCTTCACCCTATCGCGGCGTTGCGGGTGTCGGTGTCGCTTATATTCTGGCTGTATCCCTAGCACAACAGCTAGGCGAAATTCGGGGTTTAGTTCAGCCAATGTTAGCATTATTTACCTTGGGCACGATCGCAGATTTAGCTCCCTTAACAGGCGTTAACCGTCGCTGGGTAAAACGCGGTTTACAACTTTTACCCAAATCCCATTTACCAGGGATACAGGCGTTGATTCAAATGGCGGGAGTTCAGGGGAGTGAAACAATTCAAAATTCAAAATACCCTGCGGGAAGCGCAGAGCGCTACAAAATTCAAAATTCAGAAGAAGTTGAGATCAATCCAAAATCCAAAATCCAAAATCCAAAATCGTTAAAGCCTGAGGATATTGGGTTTCGTTTGGGGCCGAGAATTAATGCGATCGGGAGAATTGGCGATCCGCAGATTGTAATTGATTTACTCACCACAGATGATATGGGAATTGCCCTGGAAAGAGCAATGCAGTGCGAATCGGTGAATCAACAGCGCCAAGAAATGTGCGAGCAAATTGAACAAGAAGCGATCGCTTATGTGGAAACTGAATTTATCACTTCACTCCCGGAAGACAGAGTATTAGTTGTTGTGCAACCAAAGTGGCATCATGGTGTGATAGGAATTGTCGCTTCTCGTTTGGTAGAACGCTATGGTGTGCCGGTGTTTATTGGTACTTATGAAGATGACACCCATATTCGCGGTTCCGCCAGGGGAATTCCTGAATTTCACGTATTTGAAGCTTTGCAAGCTTGTGACGATTTATTAGGTAAATATGGCGGACACAAGGCTGCTGGCGGATTTTCTTTACCTGCGGTGAATTTAGGCAAATTGCGATCGCGTTTAATTGAATTTGCTAATCAATGCTTAGAACCCCAGCACCTCAAGCCATTATTGAAAATTGACACCCAAGTCAACTTTAGTGAAATCAATTACCAGCTTTACCAACAGATCAATGCTTTGCATCCCTGCGGTATCGATAATCCCGATCCAGTCTTCTGGACGCCGAATGTGCAAGTAGTTGAACAACAAATAGTTGGGAAAGGACATATCAAACTCACACTTGCCCAAACTATTGATGGACAACAGTATAAAATTAAAGCGATCGCTTGGCGTTGGCGCGACTACTACCCCCTACCCTCGCGCGTCGATGTTGCTTATAAATTACGAGAAAATAACTTTAATGGCAGTACCACCATTGAGATGGAACTACTAGGATTGAGGCTGAATACACAGTCTCACCTATTTTTTACCCCATCAACTCAACCCTTAAGAACCAATTTTGAGTACAAACAACGTCAATACAGTTGTGGAATCTTTCACCAGGGTTCTTTACCAGAGTTAAGAATTAAAAATCCAGAAGGCAAAGTCTTAGTTATGCAACCAGGACATACAATTGGTTTACTGGGGAATAGCCGTGAAGACGCCAAAGAAGTTGATATTTGTCAACCACAGTATGACAACATCATTCAAGCTGCACTTCAGGCTTTATCCGTGCTGAACCAAAAATTCTGAATTTCCAGACATCGAACATCAGAGCAGCTCAAACTGCTGCTCTGAACTTCAGTAACGCAATACTGTTACAGGTCGCCGTTACGAAATGCTAGGACAAAGATTACAGCTGGCCCAGCAAGTACAATGAGACCAACAAACAGCAGTTGAAAAATAACTTCCCAATTGATATTAGCTAGAGCCTCAAACATGTTATCCTCCCGATTGTTTTAAAAAATTCAATAACTTCAAATTGCAAAACCCGCAATCGATCATATCCGGCGAAGGAGCGCCAGATTTAATTTACTTAACAAAATTATAGAAAAAAATACAAAAATGTAAGATAAGGGTCTAGGGGCTAGAGGCTAGGGATTAGGGAGTAGAGAAAGACCACTGACAACTGACAACTGACAACTGTACGGGCGGGTTCACAGATATCCTCACGAATTCATGACGATCTCACATAAACCCGCCCCTACTGACTAATGACAACTGACAACTGACTAAAAATTATGACAACTTGGCAATGTATTAAGCAATGTGGAGCCTGCTGTAATCTTGACCCAGCAGATCGTCCAGAGATAGAAGATTATCTGACACCCGCAGAACTAGAACTTTACATGAGCATGGTAGGTGAAGGCGGATGGTGCGTCAATTTTGACCATATCACGCGAGAATGTCGCATTTACGCCAATCGCCCGCGTTTTTGTCGCGTGGAATCAGAAATATTTCAAGATATGTATGGTATTGAACCAGAAGAGTTAAACGATTTTGCCATTGACTGCTGTCGCCAACAAATAGAAGGGGTATATGGCGATCGCAGTTTGGAACTGATCCGCTTCAACAAAGCCGTCGGTTTTTAATCAGACTCAAGCAACTGACAACTGATCTAGTTGCAATTTATTACAACAATCTGAGAAAATGAGAGAAATATGAAAACAATCTAGTAATCAAACTACTGCCCGTGAAACTTGATTCTGCACCACCAAGCCTTTCTGGTATATCTCAGACTGAAAACCAGCTAGAACTAAAAGACAGTAACGACATTAACGTTACGACCGCAACCATTGAGCAGCTTCAGCCTGTAGTAGCCGATAGTCCCAAAAAGCCAGAATCAGTAGCGATGATTTTTGCTACTACCTTCATCACCATTTTTCTCGCAGAAATTGGTGATAAAACTCAGCTATCTACTTTATTGATGAGTGCAGAATCTCACGCGCCTTGGGTAGTATTTATGGGTTCTGCGGCTGCATTAATCACCACCAGCTTATTAGGAGTTCTCTTAGGAGGATGGATCGCCACTAAGCTAAGTCCCAAAACTGTAGAGAAATCAGCAGGTGTGATGTTATTGCTCATTTCCATCATGCTGTTTTGGGATGTATTGATTGGTTAATAGTCAATAGTCAGTGGTCAGTGGTCAGTAGGGGCGGATTTAAGGGAGATCGTTATGAATATTTGAGGATATCTGTGAACCCGCCCGTACAGTGGTTAGTGGTCAACACTTTGGCTTCGCGGTAGTTGAATCTCGACTTCGCTCGATTACCGCATAGTCGAGACTCAGTAACCACAGTCAACCGTCAACAGTCAACCGTCAACAAATAATATGGATTGGCATCTTTTAGGACTAAGCTTTATTACAGTTTTTTTATCAGAATTAGGTGATAAAAGCCAGCTAGCAGCGATCGCTCTTTCTGGACGCAGTCAATCGCGGCGTGCTGTGTTTTTTGCTACTGCTCTTGCTCTAATATTAACTAGTTTATTAGGAGCATTAGCCGGGGGAGCCGTTGCAGAGGTTTTACCCACAAGATTATTAAAAGCGATCGCGGCTGTAGGATTTGCTATACTCGCCATACGCTTGTTATTTTTTAATGACTCTGAAGAATCGGCATAGTCAATACAAAACTGGCAAAATAATTACCATATATCAATTAGGGGGCACAACAATGTTGTACCCCCTAATTTTAGTTAATTTTATTGAAGATGATCGCTTAAGATTGCAATCTTAAGCTTCCTGTTTCCAACAACAGTTTAAAAGCAAACCACCAGCTATCAGTTTGGTAACTTCCAACACCCAATAACTACCGTGGAGCAAATTCATCGCTGCGGGAATAGTATTTTCCGCATCAAATGCATTGAGACTTACGCCAATCGCACTCATCTGTGGCGTTAAAAAATAAGTATCAAGCAACGCTATAACTAGCAGCAGCACAGACAAAATAATACCGTTGCGCCGCCAGTTGGCATGGGTTTGGCTTAGAGCTAGTACACCAGTTAATACTACAGCCGCCGATAATAATTCCACACGATTAAAATTCCAAAAAATCACATAGCCAACTGTAGAAAAACTAGCTTGAGTCATCATGCCAGAAATGTATAGACTAGGCATAATTACCCAATCTAAAAGTAAGCTAGCACTAAGCCAAAAGCCTAAAGTTAATAGGACAGCAGGTCGCCAAAAGGACTGCTTGAATTGAACGTTAGAAATAGTAAGCATAAGAATAATTGCTGTGTTGTATCTCTAGTTTCGAGCTGTAGGCATGAGTTTGACAACACTTATCAATTATCCTTTACAAAGCAATTGCAACTGGGGATAAAAACAGCAAGATTATTGAGTTTTATTACTTAAAAATGCAATGTAATAATTTTATTT
Source organism: Tolypothrix sp. FACHB-123 (assembly GCF_014697075.1). Classification (GTDB taxonomy): domain Bacteria; phylum Cyanobacteriota; class Cyanobacteriia; order Cyanobacteriales; family Nostocaceae; genus Aulosira. Next base: position 16,629 of record NZ_JACJRE010000041.1, read on the forward strand.
AAAATAGCGTATTAGTCATTGGTCATTAGTTTCCTAATCCCTAGTCCCTAGTCTCTAGTCTCTTCAAGAACGTGGCGGGTATGAATGAATTCATCTGCGACGGATATTTCAAGTACATCTTCTACTTTTTCCCGAACTCTACTCTTGATAGGTTGAGCCGGATTACCTGCATAAATTATCATTGGCTCTAAGGATCGCCCTGTCACTCCCCCTAAAGCCAGCACTGCACCTCGCCCAACTGTCACCCCAGGGCCAATTACTGACTTAGCTGCAATCCAACTACTCTCGTGAATGTGGATAGGTGCAGGAATCAGTTTAAAGTCTGGATGATACCAGTCATGGTTACCCGTGCAAAGATAGACCCCTTGTGATAGACATACATGGCTTTCAAGAATGACAGGCGCAAGGTTATCAATCCAAGTGTTTTCCCCAATCCAAACAAAATCACCAACATTTAAACGCCAAGGAAACTTCACCCGCACGCCTGGTTTAATCCGGACTTGCTTACCAATGCTAGCGCCAAAACTGCGAAGTACCCAAACCTTGAAAGTTGAAAAAGGTAGCCAATTACTCTCAACTATAGGTGAACCCAAAAAGTACCACAACAGTTGTTTCCAGTAAGGTGCGCCAGGAGTATAACTGCCAAGAGAATAGTTATTTAAATGCATAAAATCGTTACTTAAATATTAGGATTGAGGCTAGCTCCTGTACGCCCTGAGATAATCCAGAGGAAGGAACGGCCAATATCTCGGAGAATGTGGACAGTAGATTCTCTAGGTTGGTTGGAGGGAATGGAAATGGAGGTAAAAGTAATGCCTTGGCTACCAAGAACTAGAATGGCTATGGATGCTGCTCTTGGCATGTGAAAGTCAGAGGTAATTAAATATAGATGCTGGATATGACGTTGTTTAAACTCAAATACCAGAGAAGTAAAATTAGTAACTGTATCAACAGCACGATAGTCAAGGTAAAGACGACTGTTAGGGATATCTGCGTTATCAAAAATTTTACGGGCTAGCTTTGGGCGTATACCACTAGAAACCCAGATATCTAGAGTGGGGTGGTTTTGGGCAAATTGGGCAGTGAATTTTTCTCTATTTGAACCGCCACCAAGGGTAAGAATAGCTTGAGGGTAGGGGGCTTGGTAAGATGCGATCGCAATTCGGATAGGAATGACGCTCAACAACACCAGAATCATAGTGGCTAAAGTTAATAGCCCATATTTTCTGATTTGTCTATGCAATCGCTTCATTATGGGAAAAAAGCTAAATTTCTTCAGGATTAATCCCCATTTCTCGCAGTCTTTGTGCTAATTTACCAGCTTTTTGTTCTGCTTGTTCTGCACGTTGACGTTCTTGTTCTACTAACTCACTTCCCCAAGGTAATAAATTACCAGATCGATCCCACCAGCGTAGCCAGTAGCCCTCTAATTCTGCTTTTTTCCCTATCCACAGGCCTAAAAATAAACCCAAGGCTTCTATCCAAAAACGTCCGTTTTCATCTGGGGATTGTTGTTGATACTTACCCTGCTCTAATAAATGAGTTTCTAATACTCCAATTTGCGGATGAAAAATTACATAGACAGGAATTTTTAAAATCTGTTCGTAAAAGTACCACTTACCATAAGGATAGTGGGGATTAATTGAATATTCTCCTCCTTCTGTAGCGGAGATAAATTCCATGACTAAAGCTGGCTTGTCTCCTTCTGCATGGGGAGTATAGCTGCGGCGAATTTCTCCTGAAGGTAGGGGATAAACCGATGGGACATAAACCCAATCGGGGGCTTTAACGATAGTTTTGTCACCGACGGTAGCACAAATACCAAAATTAGAAGCAATCAACATTGATTCGAGAATCAAACCTGCTAATTCTAGGGATTCTCGCAGGGCGGCGGCTAACAGGGGTTGCAGGTTACTTTCCACAGGTTCATCGGGCAAAGGAAAATCAGCAGCTAGTTTCTGCCAGGTAATCGGGGGTAAGGCATTTGCCGGGTGACCTTGTAGAACTGTCATGGTCTGATTTAGGCGATCGCTAGCAGGGTCGATTTCTTACTATTATACAGACTAGAATTTATTAAAGCTGGGATAAGAGCGATCGCTATTTGCAATGGATTAATACTGAGCGATACGAAGATGTCACTGATATTGCATCGACTTCTCAATTTGTGCAGCAGAATCATGTTTTAACTTTTCCGCTTCAATTAGATGAATTGCCAATAGAACTTCTGCTAATACTCGCTGGAATGCATAATAACAACCGCGCCAACCGTCGAGGATTCCTCCCTTAAGGATTAGACAGTAGAACAAGATAATAATGGGTGCAAGGATTTTTCGTTTACGGATGCGATCGCTTAAACTGAGTTCGCTGTTTGGTGTTTCTAGCAATTTCTGAGCTTCAATCACCATATAACGATCCTGTGCCCATAGCCAACGACTTAAGGGTTTGCGATCATCATGGTACATATACGCTGATAATTTACTAGACTGACCTTTAACTTCTAGTAGTTGAGTGTGGCCATCATCAATATAAATGGCTTTAGATTTCCGGAATAATACTTGACGTGGTGGTAGTATAGTACTTCCCAGAGGTTTGCCGAATACACAATATTTAAATCTAGCAAAGTAGCCATCAATAGTAGAATCTAGAGACAGGTTTTTAATCTCTGCAATCAGTTCATCCGTAACGATGTAATCTGCATCAAGGGAAAGAACCCATTCAGATTCAACTTTTTCTAAACCATAGTTCCATTGTAAACAATGGGTATCAAATTTCCTTTGAAATAGCTGAACTTGAGGATAAGACTCTAAAATATTAATAGTGTTATCAGTGCTATCACTATCAATCACGACAATTTTATTTGCCCAGACAAGATGTTGGAGAGTACGAGCAATATTCGGTGCTTCGTTATAAGTGAGAATGAGAGGAGTTACTTGATCCAGCATATCTATTATTTATGAACTTTCACAACCATGACATATGCCATAATTAAGGGGAAATATCTGCTTAAAGCTGCAAATGGTTGTCTACGCTCATCGCCATAAAAAGAAGAATTATTACTAAAATTGCAGTAAGTTAAAAATCGTGGCATTTCAGATTTATTAAAATACCTAATATACTGCCATTCCCAAATTGGAATTTTATGTCCTTCTGTTCTTCTAGTAACAACCATGAATAGATAATAAATTCTATTAATAATCCAAACATGATTAGGTGTAATTAACACTAATCTGCCGCCAGGTTTGAGAATTCTATATATTTCCTTAGCAACTGCTTCTGGGAAAAAAAGATGTTCTATATTATCACCCCAAAATACTTCATCAAAAAAGTTATCTGTATACTTATAGGGAATATATTCTATATCATGTTGATTAGCTGTAACTCCAAGTTTACCAAGCTTATCTACTCCTGCTGTGATACAAAGCTTTTATCGTCTGTTTATGCAGATTCTAACCTATTGATTCTGTTGCTAATAATTGCTGAAAATCAGCAAGGTATAATTCACTAACTTGCTTATAGCTGAATTCTTTTGCCTTTTGAGCAGCTTGTATGCTCATTGTGCTATCAGCCTCACAATTAATTATTGCTAAGGCTAATTTTTCTGATAGATTTTTAGCAGCATCAACCCTCCGATGATTAAAAAAGTATCCAGTTTGTCCTTCTTGAATAAAATCTCCAAAACAAGCTAAGTCTGACACAACTGGTACAAGACCAGATGCCATTGCTTCTAAGGGTGCAACTCCAAAAGACTCACCTTTTTCAGCCAATGAGGGGTAGCAGAATACATCTGCCTCTCGATAAGCTTCAGCTAGCTTATACACATCAAAAATAGGTGTCAAAAATTCAACGTTTAAACCTTTAGAATTAGAATGAAGATTACGTAAATATAGCTCTCCTCCACCGCCTTGATTTTCTTTTATAGGGCCAATAATCCTCAATTTTACTGTAGAGATTTGTTGAGATAATATTGAAAATGCATCCAAAAGAAGATGAACTCCTTTTTCTGGATGAATTCTACCTACATACAAAATAACTTTTTCTTTATTTTCTAATTTTGGTTGAGTATTTGGTGAGAATATACAAGTATCAATCGGGTTAGGGATAATTCCCATTCGGTGTATAGCAGCAGGATATTCTTTAGCAATAGCTTCTTGTATAGCTCGTGATGCAGCAGCAAAAAAAGTAGTTTTTGCATATAACCAATACTGTCCTTTAGGATAGCGATTGGCATTAATTACAACCTTGCCTGTTGTAGGACGCAGAGCGGCAAATATAGGTAACCAAAAATCATTAATAACTAAAATATCGCCTGGAGGTAATGTGGGAAATGTCAACAAGGCATAGAAAAAGTCTTTGAGTAGATCCAAAATAATATTGGTACTTTGTGGCATTCCTCCACATCGAATGTATTGCACACCATTAATTACCTCTGTTTGAGGCTGCCCAGGATAAGAACGACATAAAATCCTTACGTCATGGCCTCTAGCCGCAAATTCTTCTGCTAAACCTTGCCAAAGTCTAGGAATAGCGCCTCCTTGCACAGCAGGAACAGGCAGCCAAGGGCCTGTTGCAATGTTAATAATCACTGTCGTACCTTCCTAAGAATTATAAGATTGAATACAATTGGGAGGTTCACCACCATGGAGAATCCACTGGTAGAAATTTGCCATTTCCTTTGCTATTGAATTCCAAGAGTATTTAGCTTCTACTAAATCTCGCCCTTTCAAACCCATTATTTGGCGTTCTATAACAGACATCTGCATTGCATTAAATAAAGCAACCTTTAGTGCTTGCTGATTATCTTCAATCCACCAACCACATCCGTAATACTGTAAATCTTCCCAAGGAGCACCTTTGGTAGTTATCACTGGGACACCGTAAGCTAGAGACTCTGCTACTACAATGCCAAAATTCTCTGAATGAGTTGGTAAAACAAATAAGTCAGCATTACTGAGTGCAGAAAATTTCTGTTGTCCTGATAGCATCCCAGTAAAAGTGACCTGTTGCCTCAAATTTAACTTTTCTACTTTTAGTTCTAACTTCTCTCGGTAGCCGATTAAGTCTGGCCCAGCAATAATTAGATGCCACTCAGGAAAATGATTAGTAAGAGAATGCCAAACATCTAATAGATTATCTAAACCTTTTTTAGGATGTATTCTTGATAAAAAAAGTAACCATTTTTTATTAACTAGTTCAGGAAAATTGTTAATTAATATTTGTCTACCAGGTTGATTATTAATAGCAGGAACACTAATTCCATTAGGAATTAATGCAATTGGCTGCTTATATCCTAATCTACGAATTGAATTTACCTCTTCAGCAGATGTGGCATGAAAAGCTGTGGCACTATTTAAATTTTTTTGTTCGTATAATATCCATGCTAAGCATTTTTTATGCCAGCTATTATTTAATGACCAAGGTTCTAGCATTCCCCTTGGAGAAATTACTAAGCTAACTTTATTACGAACTGCTGCTTGCCGAGCATAAAGATTAGGAAACATCCATAAACCATGATTATGAATTAAATCTAAATCTGTTGATGCTAATTTTGACAAATAATTAGCAGCTTGCGGTTGAAAACCTCTAAAATATTTTGCTAATTTTAAAGCTTCCTTACTGTGAATTTTAACTCCATTCGCAAAAATTTGTTTGCCGTGAGATTGATAATCAAGGGTGAATAGATGAGAACTAATATGATGTTGACATAATGCTTGAGCTAAATTAGTAACTGAATAAGCAGGCCCACCAACATTTTCATTTATACTGGCGACTACTTGGCAAACACGAAATTTATCAACTAATGTGGCAGTTGTTGACATTTTAGCTTTATTTGAAAATAAAATATAAAAATTTAATTTAGTTACACAACCAATTTATGCTCAAAATCAGCATCGTTGTTATGGATTGAAAAATGGGAATCTAAATAGCTAGCCAGAGTTTTTTGGAAACGCTCAAATCCAAAGGTATCAATTACCTTTTGGCGTAACTTTTCTGGCTGATATATTAAAGGGTTAGGATAGCTTCGTTGTAGAATTTGAATTAACGTATTAGCAATTTCCTTCACATCATCAGGATTGACTAATGCACCAAGTTCGCCATGACAAAGAGCATCAATTGCTCCATCTTGATTACCACCTAAAACAGGCTTGCCACAAGCTAGTGCTTCCAAATAAACAATACCAAACCCTTCTCTTTTGCTAGGCATAGCAAAAACATCACAGAGATTATAGTAATCACAAAGCTGTTCATCATGAACAAATCCAGCTAACGTGACACAATCTTGTAAACCTAATTGGGCAATTAATTCTTCAATTCTTGTTCTGTCATTTCCTTTACCAACAATTATGTAGTGGATATTAGGAATAATCGAACGAATGTCAGGCAGCGCTTTTAAAATTTGGTCATATCCTTTGTAGCGCTCAACATTTGCTAGTCTTGCCACCGTTAATATAACTGGTTGTTCTCGTTTGAGTTTATATAGTTCAAGTAAATACTGAGGTTTTGGTGCAGGTTGAAAACGGTTGGGATCAAATGTGTTGGGTAAGATAGAAATTTTACGTGGATCAATGTTTTGTTCTTTAATCAGGCGATCGCGGGTGTAACTACTAACGGACAAAATTAGATCTGCATGGTGTAGCGCAGTTTTTAAAGTAGGATTATTAATATTCCAAGCTTCTACTCCATGAGCAATTGTCCAGTAAGGGATATTTTTGAGATGTTTTAGATAGTAGGCACCCGTAGTGAAGTTGAGGTGAGTTGCAATTATTAAGTTAGGGCGCTTTAAAAGAGCCTGACTGATGATTTTGCTAGCAAAGACAGGTGTACGAATTTTTAGCGGACAAGTTCCAGAGAAATGAAATCGAGTCGTAGGCAAATAAGAGATATCCGATGATGTTTTTACATCATGCTTGAGAAAAACTTCATACTGACTTCGAGGATAAAGCCTTTGCAATGACTGTAAGCAAAACGCTGAGTAAACCTGGATACCACCTTTAAATTGAAAAATGTTAGGAAGCCACAAATGAAATTGCTTTCCATTAGAATGAGTTTGCATTTTGATAAGATTGGTATTTTTGAGATTAAATAATTACATTAAAAAATTAAATCAAATTTATTGTTAAGCAACAGCAGGGTTATTAATCTTACTCTTCATTATGTAGTCTAGTGCTTGATTTAGTCCTTGAGTTGCTTGGATATAACTGTACTGAGATACGATACGGCGGCTTTCTTCTCCCCAAAACTGTAAGCATTGTCGATCTGAGAATGCTGCTTGTAGACTACTTGCTAATGCAGGCACATCACCAGCCGGAAAAATCAAACCATTTTTACCAGGATGAACCAAATCTTGTGCACAACCGACATGAGTACTAACAATAACTGGCCGGCCTAAGCACATTGCTTCATTGATCGCCAAACCCCAAGTTTCACTATAGCTAGGTAGCACTACTAAATCTGCAATTGCGTAAGTGCGTGGCATCAAAGATTGGTTTTGAAAAGGGGCAAAGTAAATATTTGTCTGCCCTGCGGCTTGGGATTTTAAGTCATTTTCTATGTTGCCATTACCTACAAACAGCAATGATACACGGTTAAGCTTGGCTTGTAAAAAAGCTTGAAGCAAATCTAAAGGACGTTTGATGTCTATAAACTTGCCTACAAATAATATAACTGCATGGTCTTGAGGAATGCCGATTTCTTGCTTCCAAGCAATAGCTTGCTGCTTAGCTATTTCAGTTTGTTTTAAAAAGCGATCGCTCTCAACTGCATGGGGAGAGAAAAAGAGATTATCAGTAGGTACACCATGATATTGAAAGTAATCATGGTTAGCTTTACCTACATAAAGACAGGCGGAAAATCGCCGATAAATTTGGGTGATAAACTGCCGACGCATCCATGCTTTGATGCCATGAGTAGGTAACAATCGATGAGAATCACCCCGAAATATTAATGGAATTTGATGAGCATTCCAATGCCACAGAAAACGATATATACTGACATAGTTGTAGGACATCAATAGTACAGCATCAGGATTATAGGCTCTAACTTGTGAAATTAAATTTGGATTTTGTAACCCCCAAAAGTGATGAGTACCTGGTTTTAAACTAACATTTGGTACAAATTCATATTCATAGCCACTTAATAACGGAATATCCCACTTAAGTGTCTTACGAAAACCTGCATCAACTTGCTGAGTAACACCAAAATCCCAAAGATAAAAAACTTTAATGGCTAAATTACCAGTATTACTTAGATAGCGAAACCAAGGTGCATAATATTGGATTGGATGAGAGGTAATGATTGCTATTTTTCGCATATCCGTTTAATTAGAATATCCCATACTGGTAAAACCTTAGTTTTTATATGATTTTTTATGATAGTAATCTGATTTGATTTATGAAAGAATCTAAGTATATGTAGAGTGTGTTATCGCGTAGCATAAAACACCACTTTTTATGTCAAACTAAAAAGTTTGGTGCTTTGTAGGGTCGCATTAACAACACTATTACCCCACTAAGTGAAATGCTTGCTTGAAATAAGGCAGCCACGTATACCCCTGCACTAAATTCAGTTTGGAAACATAATGTCAGCACTAGAACAGCAAATAAATAATTAGCAGACAGTACTGGTGCATTAATGCTCCAGCGCGTAACTTGTCCATACATTAACCCTAAAACAATAGCTAGCCCACCGCAACCAAATAGACCAAAATTCGCGTAAGATTCAGCCAACAGCCCCCAACCTATTGTGGTTCTGAAAGTAGCTTCACGGGTTTGTAAACCGTAATGAATATTAAGTAAATAAGTACCCTCATGACTAGCAATTTTATTAACGCCAAAAATTCGAGGAACTAATAGCTGTGGTACAATTGCATAGCTCGCTCCATAAAGATAAGGTATCTCTTGGGGACTTTTATTTTGCGTCAGCAGTAACATATGAATTACACTAGCACGCTCTAAAAATGAGGCTTTTTCTGAGGAATTATAGGACTGGCTTAGATCAAAATTATTTTGATTAATTAATAACGAATTCAAGCTATAGCCTGCCCATTCACTATACCAAGCTGGATAATCCCACGGTTGTACATAGGCGCTTTGTACTCCGAACCAATATTTAGCTCTCATCTCACCTTTGCCAGAGTTCAAAAACGAAAAACAAAGGAGTATAATGATAATTAGTAAGGTTGGTATTTTTTTGCTTCCAATTACAAAGCCAGTTATTGCAATCAAAAATTGAGAAGCTGCACCTACTAGTAGCAAACCCACCGAATTTGTAATTATTGCTGCTGCTATTAAGAACAAAAAACTTAGAGATTGTGCTTTCGATAATTGTTTAGTACCAAAGTAATAGGAAAGCACAAAAGTAGCTAGTGCAGATAATCCCAGGACAATACCACGGAGGAGGGCAAATATGCCGCTATCAATCAATAACCAACCACCCAAGGAAGAAAAGTTAAATAAAATACTAAATGCTAAAACAAATAATAAAAATACATTACCGCTACCACTTTTAAAGGTCAGATATAACTTAGGTATGGGAGGTGCAGATTTAACAAATTGAAACCAGATAAATGTTCCTAAGAGTAAAAATGCTGTAACAGTAATACTGGCAAATAAGTGGCTTTCTGGAGAGTATTGTAACACTTTGGGGTGATTGCTTACCAAGGGCAGAGCGTAAGTCCAAACAAAGGTTAGTGCAAAAACTGGAAAAATTGGTATACCTAGTGCCCGTTTAGAACACCAAAGGTAGGCGGGTATCAGCGCTGCAATGGTGATGAAAATTGCTCCCAGATTGCTTTCTAAAGAAGTAGTATTTGTAAAAAATAATTCAAATATAAGTAAAGAGAAAGCAACCAGCCAAAACACTCTGAGCAATTTTCGATGCCTTCGATACTCAAAGGCATTTGCGTATTGTGCGATCAATAAAGGTTGTGATTCCATATCTTTGCTCATAGCAGTTTGTCTTAGCTGGCAGTCATGAGAACCTGATCAAAAATGGCACATTGCCGCCGACTCATTTCCTTTGCAGTGTAAGGCTGGAAAGCTTGCCAGTCAGTATCTGGCTGATAACCTTTGGAAGTAGATAAAAGCCATTGAAGTTGAAGCACGACTTTAGGTAAGAGTGTGTTGGGCAGATCGCCTTCTTTAAATGTCACTGCTCTACCTGCACAACATTGATTGAGAATTTTGACAACAGAGCTTTGTTGATGGAAAATCGCAAAAATTGGTTTTTTTGCCAGAATGCAAGGGTAGAGCTTAGAAGCAGTGTAGGCAGGATCATCGGAGCCAATCAGTAAAATAGCATCGCTATCTACCAGAGTTTGCAAAGCTTCAAAGTAAGGAATACGGTGAGGATGTTCTTCTACAAGATCGGCAACACCTAATTCTTGAGCGATCGGTTCTACCGTTTTAACTGCTCGATTATCAGGTGCATAGCTTGTACCAACAAAGTGTAATTTAACAGCTTGCCACAGTTTCGGGTTTTTGCAACGCTCTGACTGAATTCCTAAAAATAGAATTCGCACTGCCAAAGCCATATCACTGCCGCCTCGGCCTATATAAACCCAATGGCGCTTACCATCCTTGGGGTTAAATATTGTTTGCTGAACATTTAAGGAGGAAAGTTGCTCAAAATCAGGCTCTGGAGCGCCAAAAGGTAAAATAGTAAACTGTTCTGGTTTTAGGTGTGGATATCGCTGTTGTAAAATTTCTGGATACTTTGGTGACACACTAATTATGTGACTAACTTTGCTTGTAGCTCTGGGTTCTAAAAACTTGGCTTGGAATTGAGCAAATCCGTACTTAAATCTTCCACCTGGGGGTACTTCCCTTGACTGTTTGTAATAATTACTGAGCCAGGGATCTTGAAAATCTAAGATGTAGGGGATGCTAAAGCGGCTCTGCCATCTGGGGCCTAGAGCCATACTAATAAATACGGTAGTTGAAAAGTATATTAAATCAAATTTTTTTTGATGGAGTAGGCGATCGCCTACTTTAAGTAAATAGGGAAAACATCGCAAACCCAAGTTGCCTAAACCAATTAGTTTGGTGTATTGAACAGGTAATGCTGATGTAGAAGTGACAGGAATATGGTCGGGAATTGTTTTTGCTAATAGAGAGTCCTGAACACCTTGAACACATTCTGGTCGAACTGTCAGAATATGAGATTCCCAGCCAAACTTTTCAAAATAAGGTAGGGACATTCGTACTCGCTGATGATCGGGGGCGTTAATTGGTGGGAAATGGGGACTAACAATTAGAACTTTATAATTCAATGTTTCATACCTTACATAAATTAGTTGGTTCTTAATTCAATGCTTTTTAGTTCTAATTCTATTAGGTGAGAGGTATTACCTCAGCCCCATATTCAAAAGCCATATTCATCAATTTCAAACATTCATTCAAAGTTAGCGAAGTATGAATAGTCCGTTAGTATGACTTGGCAACTGAGCAGGAGAATAGAGCTTACCATGAGAGTCAAAAAGATAACAATAATAGCCAAATTGAGCTAGGTAATTCCTAATTTGCTGACCGTTATTACCGATAAGCTCTGCATAAATAGCTTTAATCCGTTGTTCCTTGAGTAAGGATTCTGCACCTTTTAAAGCTGGAATTTCATAACCTTCTACATCCAACTTCCACAAATCAACCTTTGTCATTGAGCGATTTGCTAACTCATCTGCTAGGCTTACAATCTGAATTATTTCACCTTCAGTTTCAGATATTTGATTCCAAGCTCCGTGTCCAATACTAGCTCCTATATTGTTGAGATGTAATTGTGCTGGAGATGCACCAAGCCCGGCCCGAATAATTTCAACAGGTAAGCTAGTGTGAATAGTTAAACATTCTTCTAGCCATTTGGCTGCTTCATTACCTGGCTCAAAGGCTAATATTTTACCTTGCGGTATCCATTGAGCCAGATACATCAACATCTGACCGATATTAGCTCCTGAATCTACGATAATGGCATCTGTAGGCAGAAATTTTTGTGCCCAGTTAAGGAATGCAGCACCTTCATATTTGCCATAGACAATCCAACGATGGGTGGGGTTTGCTAGGTCAAGTTTCCAAGAAATACCAGATCCAGTTTTTACCCAACAAATACCTTCTGAGGAGATCGCCTTTCCAAATAAGCGTTCGCAAATACCCAATTTATGTTGAAAATCGATTGGTTGTATCCAGGTTAAAGGTATTGGTAGAGAAACAGTTTTCATCATCTTGATCTCCATACAAAAGGGTTTGATAAAGTTTTCCATACTGCTCTACAATCACATCAGCAGAAAAACACTGCTCAGCACGTTGACGGCATTGAGAACGGTCAATATCTGGCAATTGCTTAATAGCAGCAACTCCTTCGTCAAGACTGTTAACTAAATAACCGTCAACCCCATGACGCATAATCTCTGGTAAGGCTCCTCTTGGGCAGGAGATCACAGGTGTACCGCAAGCTAAAGCTTCAGCAAAAACAATTCCAAAAGGTTCTTCCCACTCAATCGGCACAATCATCGCAGCCGCTTGCCCTAGCAGCTGATTTTTTTCAGCATCATTAACAGGGCCGATATACTCAATTCCATCTTTTCCCAAGTGAGGAACAATTTCTTCTTGCCAATATCGTCCTGCTTCTCCAGTTTGAATATGATTACCCGCAATGATTAAGCGATGTCCTGTTTTGCGAGCAATGGCGATCGCAGTATGCGCTCCTTTAATCCGTTCTACTCGACTGAGAAACACTAAAGGAGCATCTGCTGCAACTGTGGGTTGGAAAGTGTATTTCTCTAATTCAACACAATTGTGAATCCTATGCCATACTCCTCCAGATTTTTGACCAATGCTGCAAATATAATCACTGCAACCTGTAAAGGAAAGAGAACCTTGTGCAAGTTTGACACCCCAGCTTGTAGTGCAATAGCTAGGATATCGCTGATAAGACATTACCTTGGGTAGCTGAGAGCGCAGAAGCGGTAATAAATAAAGGATGCGAGAGAAACTGTGAACAATATCGGGCTGGAATTGCTGCACTGCTGACCATAAGGTAATGCTGTTGTTTAAAGTATCAAATTTATTTTGCGATCGCTTCCGCCGCCAAGAAAACAACTGAGTTGCAGATGAGGTTGAGTCGGGGTGACCAACTAGTCCAACTTTGTGACCACGGGTTTGTAGCCCAGTGACTAATAAATCAACTATACGTTCAATCCCGCCGTAAAGCTGTGGCGGTACAGGGAGTTCAGGATCGGCAGTAAGCAGGATACGCATTTCAGGATGTTCAACCTTAATGACTTTAAGTTAGCGGACTCAAGTGTCTTAACAATCAACTGTGATAACTGTTTAGCTTGCTGCTCCCAACAAAATTGCTCCTGAGTACAGTAGAGGGCAGCTACTTTGCTAGCAGTTAATTTTTTCGGTTGGCAAAGTAAATCTTTTAATGCTTGAGCTAGAGCTAATGGATTACTATTAGGTATCAATTGACCAACTTCAGGATATTGAGACAAAATTTCTCTTTAGCCATCTGTATCAGTTGCAATGACTGCTAAACCTGCTTGTAGATATTGAAAAAGTTTATTTGTCACTGTGAGATTACGACTAGGAATATCATTGCACTATAAAGCTATACCAATATCGTGTTCAGCAATGCAGGATAATAACTCGTCATTGGGAACAGTAGAGTGAATCAATAAGCGATCGCTTATTCATTTAAGTTAGATATAGCAAAGTATCTAGCAAAATTTGAACCTCTTTTTCAGAATTAAAGCGCTCTTCAGCTAAATGCCATGATGTAGATTTCATTTTTTGAATTCTCTCATAATTATTGAGTAGTTCATTTAGCCTTTCAGCCAATATGTATTCATCTTCATCAGGAAAAAGAAATCCACATCCTGGAGCTTCACGCATTAACTGCCTATGAGCAATTGTATCAGTCAAAGCTAAACAAAGACCAGCCATCATTCCGGTAAAAACTTTATTACCAATCGCCATTTGATGAAATAGTTCTTTTCCTGGTTGTGTTCCCAGAGCAATATCATGCTCTGCAGCCAGTTTAACCATTTTATTTGGAGAAGATATTGGCTTTATTTCCAAATATTGAGCAACATCAAGTTTTTGTGCTAGAGCGTACAAGCTGCCAACAAATTCATTATTAGGATTTCCACGTAATACAAGTTTCACTGGCTTACATAGCAATGGCATAGCTCTTATTACCTGGTCAGCGCGAGAGTGATATCCTATGGTTTGCCCAAACCAATAAATACTTATGATGTCCGAAGATGAACGCTGCTCTGGAGATAAAATTCCTTCCCTCTCTTGGATTTTTGGTGTATTGTGCCTCACTATGGGTATTTTAGAAAGTTTATTTACCTCTTTTAGCCTTTGAGCGGCTACACTGGACATAGTTGACACATATGCACATCGTTTTAAGTAGCGTTCTTCTATATTCTTGATTAAATGAATAGGTTCCGATGAACAATCAGATAGTAAATCATGAATATCTATAGCAAACTTACTTTTTACTTTTTGGGCAGCCCAAACAGCAGCAGGTAAAGATTGTTGTTGATGAGATATGTAAATATCAGCCTCATTTTTTGCTGCTAACATGAATAATTCTCGATTGACGTATTCACATGCATTTGCAACAATTTGTTCTGTAAGAAGCCAAGAGGCAAGTATTTTACTTAAGCGATGGCGCGTTTTAACATAGTTCCAATATATTCTAGATATGGGATTGTTAATAAAATCTAAATATATATATTTCCATTTCACACTTTTTATTATTTCTTGATCGTATTTGACCCAACGCTCTACAAAACTTGGTGTGATTACAGTTACATCATATCCTGCTTCTGCAAGACAATTAGCATCTCTCACAAGACGAGGATTCCTGGAAGGTTGTCCATGACTCAGTAAACAAATTTTTTTCATAAATCAATAGACATGTCCGGAATATGATTTGGGTACAAAAAAATGGTAGAAAGTAAAATTGACCCTCTACCAGCATCTAACTAAATGATTAGTATCTTTGGTTATATACAAAAGTATCCCTCGCGTGCAAAGCAACTTTTAGGGATTAGTTATGGCCAATTTACTGACCTTGTAAACTATGCTAAAAAAAGTCATGAAGAAGAACAACTCAAATTTGAACAGAGGAAAGTTAGAATACATCGTCTTGGAGGTGGACGCAAAGAATTATTATCTATCCCAGAACATGTATGTTTGTGTTTGTTTTATCTGAGATAAATACCCACATTTGAAGTTTTGGGAATGATGTTTGGTATATCAAAAACTTTATCTAATGATACTTTTCATGACTGAAGAAAAAGCATCACAAAGATTTAGATTAAATACTGATGTTTATAATGAAATAGTTTTGTTAGTGTGTGGTCTAGTAAGACTGCGAATTGGAAATTTTGTCTTACCGAAATAAATTAGTATTAATTAAAAATTGTGTTTTCGTCGGGCAAGATTATGTATTTTTCAGATCTAAACTATCAATAACTATATCAAACACTGATTTCTTCGTTGAAACAGAATCTGCAAGGACTGGTCTCAAAGCCTTGTAAATATTGGCTTACGAGTTTTCGGATGGGTCTATTAAAAACTTATTTTCCTTAAGTCTCGATAACTTCCATCCTAAAGCTAGGCTAATGTATCCGTACTGATATGCAAACCCCTGAATATATTTTGCCCTCTTCCAGCCCAAAAATGAGGACAAAAGCTTAAATATTAGTCCACCTGAGGGTTCCAAATCAGAACCACCCAATTCTTTAGCCTTTGCTTCTGCCTTTTGTTGTAGATATGGTACATGAGGATAGACTTCATAAAGAAAACGTTGAAAAACAGTAGCACAAGCATGGCGTGTACGTGGACTGTCGTCTTTCAGCAAGAGATTATTGCTACTAAGTTCTAGAGCTAGAAAAGCAGATTCCCATGCTTTTCTAGATTTGGAACCACTAAGACTATTAGAGTTGCCTGATCTATAGTATGATTTAGCTCCTTTGCAAAACTTCACTTCTTGGCTAGACAGGAGAATACGGACAAAATATTCACCATCGTCATTTAATGATAGATTTTCACTCCAAAAGCCAGCCTTGTCAGCAATCTTGCGAGGAACTAACCAAGCAGCAGGGTGCATCATCCAGTGTCCTTCCCAAGCACAAATCAGCCAGTCAACAGGTGACATATCTACCCAAAGAGGCTGAGGAATAAACAAAGCTTCTGAGGGAGTTTTGTAAAATCTTGCCCATGCTCCTGAAGCGATATAATTTGAATTGCGATCGCTATTTAAAAGTTGTACTTGTCGTTCTATTTTGTCAGGTGCTAACAAATCGTCAGCATCTAAATATTGAATAAAATCACCTTGTGCTTCTTGTAATGCGCGATTTCTTGCAGCACTGGCTCCTCGATTATTTTGACTGATAACTTTGACGCCGCATGGCTCAAATTTCTTCGCTATCTCTAAACTGTCATCAGTTGAACCATCATCTACCAAAAGAACTTCTATATTTTCCCAAGTTTGCTCTAGGGCAGATTCTAAAGTCGCTGCTAGCCAAGGTGCAGAATTATAACAAGGAATAAGGATAGATACTAATGGCTTCATGCAGTTTGCTATATTATAATTTATCTTTTAACATTATTAAGTATTTTCGAGAAGCAGTTTTTTATAAAAAACTGCTTAATTATTGGTTGTATAACTATTTCTAATAAAGTTGACAAACATATTGTCACTGCAAACCATAATATTAGACGAATAGCAAAACTCCAACTTGTGCCTTGATAAGGAAAATAATCATGTATCAATCGCATTATGGGCATATGAAGAATATAAAATGCATAAGATATTCGTCCAATAGGAGCTAATATGGCTAATATAGTTACTTCACTCTTAAATGGAAAAATTATTGTAGCAGCTACAGTTAAAACTGTTGATACTATCCATGAAGTATTTTCAAACAAACGACCTATAAGCATTAAGAGAACAATATTCGTTAACGGGATAGCAAAGCAAATTAACTGTAGCCATTATTAGATATCGTAATTGGCGATGAGTCACCTCAGCAAAAATTAGTACACAAATAGGCAACAATGCTAGATCAGATAAATTAACGATAGCAGCAGATGGATTAGAAAAACCTAAGCTATTTAAAAATACTTTTCCTGTACTAAAAAAATTTGTAGCAGTTAACAGTAATAAATAACTGAATAATGGTATTTTCTGAGAGTTTGTTTGGATACACTGAACTTTCCAAGCAAACCCTAGACCGATTAACCAAAATATCCAACCTGCTGCGTAACTCGACCAAAGCTGTGGCGTCTGTGGAATCAACCATCCGATTGAACTGATGATCAAGCAACCCAACAGTAAAGGTGCAAGTTTTGGTTTGAAACACCAAATTAATAAAAATAATAAATAGTACACTATTTCATAATTTAAAGTCCATATAATGGTATTGCCTTGTAATGGCGAAACTAGTAAATTTTGTAAAAATAATAAGTTCCCTAGAATATTTATCAAACTTTTTGTCGGCAAAACTACAATAGAAAAGCAGATAGCAAACCAGTATATTGGAATTAATCTAATACCTCTACGGATTAAATACAGTTTTGCGTTCTGTAAAGAAAATTTAGCTGTGTTCGTCAAACCAATCAAATAACCAGAAAGCATAAAGAAAATTAGAACTGCTGCATGACCAGCCCATAAATTTTTCAAGTATGCACTTGGTTGATAAGAAGGATCGAGAAAGTTGTTAAATCCAAAAACATGGGAATATCCTACAGCGAGAGCAGCAAAGCCTCTCAACCCTTCGAGGTTCCAATCAAATGTATATCGAGCCTTAGAACTTGATTCACTGTGAATGCTTGAGTACATTTTGTCGATAATAGTTATAGTTAGGAATAAAAATTGTTACTATTGCCTTGATCAAGCTTTTATTAAATTGACTTGGCTGTTTCGTAAAACATGCTTCCAGCCATAGCGGAAATACCAGGGCTTAGAATCTGCTACATAGTGATGTAGGACTGCTTTCGGCTGAATTACTTCTTCCTGAGTTGGCATAACAATGTAGTCTTCTGCCGACACAACTTTACAAGCTTTACCCGCCATAAGCATAGCCACAAGTGCTTGTTCCTGATAGTAATGAGTGCCTTGCTGCTGAATCATGGTTTTGCACCAGTATTCTAACTGCTCCCAGTCAATATCTTCACTTTTTAAACCACAGATTCCTACATTCAAGCGTTCGGGAATTGCCGCTTTTGCTAATGAGGTCATTAAAGCATCAGAATATCCATAGGAAGTTTCTACATCCACCATGTGACAAGGTTGCTGGGGTGATTTCAGCCAGTCCAGCAGAACATCTGGAGTGTGGAAAAACAACATATCAGAATCAAGTACTAGTTTCCAACCCTTTGAGCCAGCGTGAATATCCGTCAATTTCCGCATATTGGGATAATTGAGGCGGCGCTCTCTGAGATAGGGAAACTTCATTTGGGGTAAGTATTTATCTAGATGTTCTTCTAGTTTTGGCTTAAGAATAATTTTTGCATTGGGAAAAATTCTGAGAATCTCTTTTTGAGACTCCTTTTCTAAGGAGCCATCATCATAAATAACCGGACACAATGGAATATTTGTATGTTCTGCCATTGAATAGGCACAAAAACAGGTTTGATACCAAAACCTTTTGCCAGTTAGAAAATGAATTTCTAACGGACTAATTGCTGACTCACTCTTTACTGTTTTCAGGCGGTAGGCTGCTTGTTCCATTTGCAGTTGTGCTTGAAAGTTTACAGCCGTATTGATTGCACCTTTCTTAAGTAATTTTTGGAGGAACCCTTTAGGAGCATAGTAGAGCTTGTAAGCAATAACTCCTGGTTTTATATTTGGGAAAAATATCATTATTATTAATTACTTTATCTAACTTTTTTAGAGCTATCAAAACGAAGTGACGGACGTTCAATTAAGTTAAAAAATAACAGTGCTACCACTAAACAAAATAGCAATACACACAAATCATAGACAATATGTAAGGGTAATAATTTTAGCCATATACCTTGACGATACTGAGTTAATAGTTGGAACTGAGCTAACAGGAGTAGTTGTGATAGTCAAAGTAGCGAACCATGAATGTAAATTGCTTGGTAGTTGTGTCACATCATTATTGCCTGTTACAAACTTACGCAAAGCACAAATGCTGATAACTATAAAAATACTAAGAATATAAGGGGGATAAATGCGACGAAGTCTTCTTAAGTAAAATTCAAAAATAGAGTTTGAACGTCTTGCTGTTAAATATATACAATAACCACTTATAATAAAAAATATGGGCACTCCTAAGTAGCCTAAACCTACAAAATGAAAATAAAAATTATCTTCTTTAGGTATAACTTCATTGAGATGGAAAATAACTACCCAAGATGCTGCTATTCCTCTAAGAGTATCTAACCATACATTTCTATTGTGTTCTTTTTGGTTTGGCATCTAATATTTTAATTGACTTTTATTTGAATTACAAAATACTTATGTGAAAATATGCTTTTAATAAAGCCTGTATCTATTTTTTTGATAGTGCACCTAAACCTTCAAAAGTGCCACATGCACCTTGCCAACGCACATAAGCAGCATGGCTCTTCCAAGGTTGATAATTAAGAAACGCTTTTACTTTTCTAGGTAGAACACTCCAACGGTAAATTTTCTTCCAAGGGCGGATACTATGTGCGTTTAAAACTTGAATCCATGAAAGTGATGAAGCATAGTTCAGCCGAGCAAGGTAATCTTTGGTTAGGCGATTAGCAGAAATTAAGTGAGATAGTTGTAATTGAGGGAAGTAACCAACTCCCCAACCTGCATCTAATAGTGTGAGGTTAATGTCGCAGTCTCCTCCAGATTGCAAATTTTTACCTGTTCGGTCTAAAGACATCCTGGTAATGTCTTTCAAAAGACTATCAACATAAAATTTAGCTGCCTTTATGCTTAAGGCCATTCCTGCGCCAATTGGTGCAAATGATGGATGTTGCTTTTCTCCAATAGATGCTTGATTGTAAAAATAAATCTGGATTTCTTCACCTAAATCTCGTAGTGCTAAACAAACCCAAAAATCTTTTACCCAAGGTTCTGGTTCAATTTCAAACTCTGGTAATGATTTTCCACCAATTGCTCCTAACTTAGGATTATTTTGGAAAATATTAATTACTTTCTCCAGATAATCAGGAGAGAGAACATTATCATCATCGACAAATACCAAATAATTGCCCTGGCTATTTTTAATTCCTGCTATTCTTGCTCTTGTTAAGCCTAAATGTTCCTCTCTAATAATTCTTGTGGAAGAATGCCAGGAGAAATCAAAACTAGGGACATATTTATGGTCTGGTGTCAAATTATCTATTACTATCAGTTCCCAGTTTTCTTGAGCCAAAGTCTGTTGCTTTAAAGCACAAAGGGTTCTTTGCAAACGGATCTGATTAGGGTTATGGGTAGGAATAATTACAGAAATCAGAGGATTCATAATCCAATACAATTCTTATTAAATTAATTAATTTTAAACAAGAGATTTTTTCTTTTTATATATAAAAAAATAAATTCAAAATCCAAAATTTTAATAAATCTTTAAAATGTGATATTTTAATAAATTCTTAAGTTACTTAAAATTAAAAACTAACATTTTTACTTTTTTAAAAAAGTAAATTGTATATTTTTCATGCTAAGACAAGGCTTTTCAATTAAATGCCAGCTTGCTATTGAAACAGCTAGAGTGAAAAACAAAGACATCATAAAATAAATACTAAAACTGTAGTGATTTAATTTAAAACTTGTTAAAGTTTGTTGAATAGGATAGCTATATATATATAGCCCATAGGAATAATCGCCCTTCAGAGCTTTTTCAAATTTATTAAAAGGTAGATGAACTGCTAGCCAAAAAATTAAATAAGGAAAAGCAAAAACACAAATTAAGTCGTGAGGTAGTACAGTAATTCCCAAGAAAATTAATATGGATACTATAACGACTAGAGGCTTTGAAGTAATATCTACTTTGTCTTTATATAGAAAGAACAAAGAGCCAGACATAAAATATAAAACCAGCCTTTTATTTTTCCAGTTATTGATTCCATTTTGGGCATAAAATGCTAGATAAGGTAATGATGAAAACCAATAATTAGTACTAGGAATAATAATTTGCAATATATAAATAGCAAAAATTAAGCAAAATATAAATAAGAATAAGTCTTTCTTTTTAGATAAAAATCCTATAATCCCTAAAAAAGGTACTAAAGTATAACATATTACTTCTAACCATAGAGTCCAAAGAGAACCATTCAAATCAATAGGCCAAGGGTTAGCTTCAAAAATATTTGATATTCCTATTTGCTTTCTAGGATTAAACAAATTAGCGTAGATATATGTAAATGGGCTATTATTTGTTGTTGCAAAATATTGTCCTAATGAACCGTCATTCGTATGAATAATTACTAAGGGGCAAATAATTATTGCAGTTATACTTAGACAGATCCATAGCCCAGGATAAATGCGAAGGAATCGATGCCAAGCATAACGAATCAATGAAGTTGATTTTAAATAACTGCTTGTAATAAGAAAACCACTTAAAATAAAAAAAACTTCAACTGCTATAGATCCTGGAATTTCATTAAAAATCATCAGTGGTTTTTGATCAAATCCTCCAAGTGGAAAACAATGAGTAAATATCACTAAGATTGCTGCTACAAATCTAATAAAGCCTAAGCTATTACTTTTGGGATTAAAAACATTTGAAAATGCTGTCATAAATAAACTTTTCTTTGAGACCAATGTAAATTTATAAACGTTCCTTAATAACTCGAGCAGGAACTCCTACAGCAATAGAGTAAGGAGGTAAATCTTTAGTAACTACGGCACCTGCACCTACGACACATCCATCTCCTATAGTTACCCCTCCCAAGATCGTGACACCAGCACTGAGCCAAACATCTTCTCCAATGGTTACTGGCAACATAATATCTGGGCAGGAGCGAATTCTAGTTTTTCTATCAGAAATTGTATGGTTTGAAGAGATAATACGACAGTGCATAGCAATTAGGCTATCTTTGCCAATTTTGACACCGCCATGTCCATAAATTACTGCATAAGGACCAAAATAAACGTTTTCTCCAATATCTATATTTCCACCCCAACATTCCAATGTTACTCCATGAGATAGCTGCGTTTTCGCTCGAATTTTAATTTTTCCACGGTTGCCTTTTGAGTATCCTAAAGATGTGACGACATTTGCGCTTATTAAGCATGAATAATCTATTTCTACGCCAAATACCCTCAACAAAAATAATCGCCATTTTTGTTGAATTACCTGTATTTTTAGCCAAATGTTCTTAAATATATTTATCATTAAAAACTCATCAAAAATTAACCTTTAACAATATTTATATTTTCCATAATAGGTGCTAAATGCCATTGTCCATAAATTTTAAATGGACCAATAAAGTCTGGAGATAAACCTTGTGGTAACACATCTAGAGAAATAAAATCAAAGGCAATCGCATCTAGTTTAGAATCGTAGTTTTGGTTTTTTTCTCCTAGCCAGATAGAAAGCTTGTAGCTCCCTGAATGTAAGGGTAAGTTTTTAACAAGCAAGGTAGCGATGCCAGATTTTAGACATTGAGGTTTAAAATCAGGATCTAGCCAAGTATTCGTTCCAAATAATGGAATACCGTGAATACTGTATACTACAATTCCAACTAAAGGAGGATCAAGTACCCAAGGAGAAGTAAAGTGTACCTTTACGCAGAGATCTCCTTTTTCTAAAGCATTTTGATCAATCTCTACTTTCCAAATGCTTGGTGAATCTATTTTTGTCTGAGAAACAAAGTTGAACTTATTAAGTTCGCTAGTATAAAGGCTAAGCGCTTGAATGCTAGTTGTATTTGCTTTTAAATTTCCTTTTTCTAGAAATAAGCCTCGGTCACAAAGATTAGCTATAGCACTACTATTATGGCTAACGAATATAATGGTTCGTCCTTGAGTACTAACTTCTTGCATTTTCCCTAAACATTTCTTTTGAAATTGAGCATCTCCTACTGCTAATACCTCATCTACTACTAAAATTTCTGGTTCCAGATGAGCAGCTACCGCAAATGCCAATCTCACATACATACCTGAAGAATACCGCTTGACTGGCGTATCTAAAAACTTGGCAATTTCTGCAAAATCAACAATCTCATCAAACTTACGTTTAATCTCTACCTTACTCATCCCCAAAATTGCACCATTGAGGTAGATATTTTCTCTCCCAGTTAACTCTGGGTGAAATCCTGTACCTACTTCTAACAAACTAGCAACTCTTCCTTTAATTTTGATGCTTCCTTCTGTAGGTTCTGTAATCCGACTTAAAACTTTTAATAACGTAGATTTTCCTGCACCATTACGTCCAATAATTCCAACTCTGTCGCCCTGCTTAATCTCAAATGAGACATCTTTTAGTGCCCAAAATTCCTCTTGGGAATTTAACATTTTTGATGTTTTATTGTAAAAAGGGCTAATTAGTACTTTAGCTTTATTAGCAATTACATCCCTTAGCGCAGTGTAGCGTTCTTGCTGCTGATGACCAATAATATATTTTTTACTTAAATTTTCAACTCGAATAACAGTGTCAGACATTAGTTCTTTAGTTGATCACAATAGTGTTGTGCTTAATCGAGAATTCAGTAAGAATCTAAATTACATCGGCAAATGTCCTTTCCATTTTGCGAAAATACCAAATTCCAGTGACGAAGATTAACATTACTATTCCGATAGATAGGTAAAAGCCAGGTAAATATAGCTTAGATTCACCCCCTAAAATAGCCCAGCGAAAACCATCAATTACTCCTACCATTGGGTTTAGGGAGTAGAGTAAGCGCCACTGTTCGGGCACAATGCTGCTACTAAATCCTACAGGTGAAATATAAAGACCAAATTGGACAATAAACGGCACAATATAACGAAAGTCGCGGTACTTGACATTCAACGAAGCCAGCCATAACCCAGCACCCATTGAAGCAGCAAAAGCGATCGCAATAAATAGAGGTAGTGTCAAAATTCGCCAACTGGGGACAAAGTTATACCAAGCCATCAACCCCAACAAAATCATACCAGATATCAAAAAGTCTACAAAACTCACTACAACTGCACTTGTTGGCACTACTAAGCGCGGAAAGTAAACTTTAGAAATTAAATTAGCATTACTAATTAAACTATTACTGCATTCTGAAAGGGAATTTGCGAAGAACTGCCAAGGCAACATCGCCGAAAAAACTAGAATTGGATAAGGCGCACCCTGGGAAGGTAACTTAGCTAATTGTCCAAATACAACTGTAAATACAACCATTGTGAGAAACGGACGAATTAATGCCCAAACAATCCCAATTGCTGTTTGCTTGTACCGCACTAAAATATCTCGCCATGCGAGGAAGTAAAATAGCTCTCGATAGCGCCATAAGTCTTTCCAATATTGCTTTTCTGTGCGTCCAGCTTCAATTACTAAATGTGAATCTTTCATTGTCAAGACTTAGCTAACCTCGCTTCTACCATCATCTGTACTACATCTTTCATCTTGTATTTTGCTTGCCATCTTAGTTGATTTTCTGCCTTAGCAGGATTACCTCTACCCACTTCTAAATCTGTAGGGCGGAGCAAGCTATTATCTATCACCAGATGTTCGCGCCAATCTAAATTTAATGATGCAAATGCTGCTGAGACAAAATCTTCTAGGGAAGTGCTTTCTCCTGTGGCAATGACATAATCATCGGGCTGTTCTCGCTGCAACATTAAATACATCGCTTCAACATATTCTGGTGCCCAACCCCAGTCACGCTGAATTTGCATGTTTCCTAAATAAAGTTGTTCCTTACTACCTTGGGCAATTCGACAAGCAGCCGCAACAATTTTTTGTGTCACAAATCTTTCTGGGCGCAGGGGAGATTCATGATTAAACAAAATCCCTGAGCAAGCAAATAAACCGTAAGCTTCGCGGTAGTTTGCAACTTCCCAAAATGCCGTGGCTTTGGCGACAGCATAGGGACTGCGGGGACGAAATGGTGTGGTTTCATTGGCGGCTGTGTCGCCAGTATCGCCAAAACTTTCACTAGAACCAGCATTGTAAAGCTTGATGGGCTTACCCAAAAAGCGAATGGCTTCTAATAAGTTGAGGGTTCCAGTGGCTATACTTTCTAAAGTTTCCACTGGTTGTCCAAAGGATAAACCTACTGAACTTTGTCCAGCTAAGTTGTAGATTTCATCGGGTTGGATTTTTGTTAGTACCTGCAACACGCTGCGGAAGTCAGTTAAAGCCATTGACTCTAGCTTTACCTGCTCGCGAATTCCTAAGTAAACCAAATTTGAGAATGGGGAAATCTGTGCATCTCGCGAAGTACCGCAGACTGTATAGCCTTGATTGAGCAGTAACTGCGCCAGGTAGGCTCCATCTTGACCTGATATTCCACAAATTAGGGCTTTTTTCATCAATTGGTTGACGGTTGATGGTTGACGGTTGACTGTAGGTAAACCAGTTTATTGAAAGCACCCGGAGGTGACGGCGATTTTGAAAACAAGCCCTAGATATCTACTTCTACAACTGCACTCTGATTGCAAACTCAATAGGGACACAAAAATTTGTTTGTGTCCCTATATCCCTATAGCAGGTTGTTGAATATTAATGATGGCTTGTTGTAAGCTCTGTCTAGACTTTATGCGGATATTGATTTACTCACTTTGCGAGTATTCCGCTTGCGATCGCGCTTCCGCACACCTCCAGCCATTTGATATTCATCGCTATTTTTACCGTACTTTGAAGCTACGCCGGCTAACATTCTCTCGCAGAGTTCTGCAAGCATTTTCTCGGTTTCTGCAACCATATTGCGTGTCTGATCGACCGTAGACAAAGCTGTGTTGTATGCTTCTAATTGCTGCCGTGTATCTTCAATCACTTCGGAAAATGATTCAACTGTTAGCCCATTTCCCAAATCAAGGGAGGTATCAATTGATTTCAAAGCAGCCATTCTAATTTGAGCTTTATCAAGAATTGCAGAACTCCGTTTTGCTCTGGACATATGAGTTGTATGTATCAATGTTCTAAACGATACACACAAAATAACCTACGTCTGAGCTAGACGAAACCAGTGTTAACAAGGAATGCAGCTATATCAAATTTTCACAATATTTGGGTAAATTCCCTAATTTATTGCAGAATAATTGATTTTACGGCATAAAGCGGACAGTCTTTCTGTTCTAGATATTCATGTTAGGGACTTCCAAGTAAGAAAATATCCCATTGCTATTGTTGTACGGGCGGGTTTAACCGACATATCTGTTAGGAGCGTGAATATCTCACAAAACCCGCCCCTACAGACGGTTCACGGTTAACAGTCAACAGTTAACAGCGCCGCACTGAGCTTGATGTCCTAATCTATCTGGCTACGGCTATAGTTGCCAAAATCGTCATCAAATCTGTAAATGAGTTGATCGAATCGATAAATGCTTATGTCTAATCAAATTAGATTGAAACAAAACTTTTAAACGTATCCATCGAATCGATAAATGCTTATGTCTAATTAAATTAGACTTAAACAAAACTTATTAATGCTTTGGTCTAATCGAATTAGCTTGAAACAAAACTTTTAAACGTATTCATCAAATCGATAAATACTTATGTCTAATTAAATTAGACTTAAACAAAACTTATTAATGCTTTGGTCTAATCGAATTAGGCTTAAACAAAACTTATGAATGAATCCATCAAATCGATAAATACTTTGTTTCTTGCAAGTATCCTCATCTAATAACAGACTTTGCAGGTGTCATTTTGGTCGAAGCGAATTATATTTAAAGCTTTTGCTTCGTTCAGAACGACAGATGTTTGAGTTTTTGCATTAGCTGATAAACCGAAAATCAAGAATGCTGCGATGATCCATCATCCGGGACTGTCTTGTTGTGAACTCGCTGACAGTGGGATTTTTGTGGGGATGAATGACGCCGGTTGCTTGTTCCCAAAGTTCTGCTGGTGCTAGAGATAATTCATAAGTCGCGTCGCGTTTACGAATGTGGTACCACTTGGTTTGTTGGCATTCTTCACACCAAAAAGCTTCTAACCATTCACCTTGTAACGGAACCGCAGTTTTGGCTGCTACTAACATTAAAGCTTCTCGTCGCTTCACCCCCCTTTGTTGTAACTGTCCTGCTCGTTCAGCAAATAACCCGTATTTTTGACTCACACTATTCATGTAGCAGTTATGTACGGGACAATATATAGCTCGTCGTTTGGAACGTTTTCGATTTCGATCACACCTTCTCTGCACTTCGGCCCTCCGCATCAGTAAAAATCAAATAGATTACAAGAAGGTTGCGTTGAAGGGACTGAGATCTTAAAGACCATCAAAGCCCACTTCTATCATCAACAACAGTTATTGGGTTTTAAAAGAAACAGTGATGAACCAGTACAAGTTCTAGGGAACATGCATAAAGTTCGTTTTCTTTGGCAGCAGATATAAGTAATTCTGCTGAGGAATAAATTTCATTTACCAGCTTACACAACATCGCTCATAGAGTTAGCTGGGCAAAAAGGTAGGCGCACTTAGTTTATATAGCTGCCATTTTTAATTGTCAAGCCAACAGTGAAGATAAATTAATACAAGTTTGGGAATAAGTCAGAGCGATCGCACTCACACACTTTAAGATACAGCCTTTTGCAGAACTCTTAAATATTGTTTAGCAATGATTTCTGGCGTAAAATGCGACTGCAAATACTTACGCGAGGACACACCCATGTATTCTGCTAGTTTTTGGTCGTGATTGAGTAGGCGAATAAATTCTGCTAGTCCATAGCTGTCACCATTTTCAAAGCTAGCACCACATTGAGCATCTGTAATGAGTTGCCTTAAGTAAGAATACTTGGAACAAATCACGGCTACTGGACGGCCTGTTGCTAGGGCTGGGTAAAGTTTGCTAGGTGCAACTAAACTTTCCATTCCTGCTTCTACGCTGACTAAGGAGAGATCGCAAGCTGTTAAAGAATAAGGAAGTACTTGTTTTTCTTGATACGGTAAAAACAGGAAATTGCTGAGATTTAAATCATTAACTTCTTGGATAAAACTGTCATGTTTTGGCCCGCCACCAATACAAACAAACTGAATTGGCTCGTCTTGCAGTTGTTTGGCAGCTGCTAAAATTGTGTCTAAATCATGACATCTACCCATGTTGCCAGAATACAGAACAGTAAACTTGTTAACTAAGTCATATTTCTTAGCAAACCAGTTATCTTTTTTAACAATTGGCACAATCAAGTCAGGATCTCCCCAACTATGAATCACGGTAACTTTATCCGCTACTTCGGGACAAGTTGCCACTAAGCGCTGTTTCATCGCCGGGCTGAGGACGACGATACCTTTGGATTTTTGCCAAATCTTTTTATTAAGTGCTTGCCAGAATTTGCCTAACCAGTGATTTTTGGGGATGACACCGAGAGCGATCGCAATATCTGGGTAAATATCATAAATTAAGCATACGTAGGATAACCCGAAACACAAGTGAGCAATATATCCCACGATGGGTAAAAATGGTGGGGCGGAAGTCAACAACAATAAATTCCGGCGACGGACACATCTGATGAGATGTACCACAGCGCGCAAAGTAAATAATATACCGTTGACGGCCTTACCTCGAACCCGCCGCGACCATAATTGTGCAGTGCGCGATCGTTGAATTCTGACTCGACCGAGTTGTTCTACAGCTGGCGCACTAGCAGTCCCAAACGCATAACCAGGCTGTCCTGTAAATACTTCAATATTTACCCCCTGTTTGCTTAACTGGCTAACTAATTCTTCAATTAATTGTCCTGTAGCAGCATAGTCTGGGGGAAAAAACTCAGTTATTACCGATAAATTTAGCGATTGATTGTACCAAGCTTCCTTGAAGCCTAAAGACTGATGGGGAACTATGGAAGGAAAAACAAAGGTGGAAAAATTCTTGCCATTATTTTCTCTTTTATCCTCGAAGTTAACTTCTTCACTTGACAACAATCCTCTATCAGTTTCGACTATTTTCTGATTTTGAGAACGGTTGTTTATGGATTTGGTTAGCAACGATTTTTTCAGCCACTCACTAAATGTCATTGGCTACATCGTCCTTTCAAAATGTTTTCTATCTAGAAATACCCTTAACAGCAAGGTAAACAGTGTCGGCTTTTATGGCTGAGTCCCTGTTGTTAAATTCCTTTATAATCTATGTCTCAGGAAATTAGTTAAAAAGCAACTCTTTATTAAAAAAAAGTATAACTTTTTATATAGTCCTGAGTAAGCTCGCACTTTATTTTTCTCGCGATTCAAAAACTACAGATGTTTTAAGGCTGGTATTTTGTATGTTTAAGATATTAAATGACGCCAAAATAAGCGAATATTTTTATTAGCAATAGACGCAAAAATCCCAGAGTTTCATTTATAAAACTCCGAATCTTGTTAAGAGCAAAATTTTACAGATTTAGATGACAGTAGTCACAAATAATGCCTTGTCTATCACCTTGTTTTGCTGTCTCCCCCATGAGAAATTATTGCTACAACTCCTCAAAAGCTGTTAATTCAACCTTTTGCTGGTTTTTGAGTTACTTTCAGTGCTTCTGGCAACACGGATCCACTTAAGCAAAATATCATACCAAATATATTTGATAAGTCAATAATTTAATCGCAATTCAATAATTTTTTAATTTTTTTCTAGACTCAGGTATTTTGTTCCTCGGCTCAAGAATTTTACATCTGCCCAACTACCTACAACTAGGAAATAATCAGCCCATAGGTAGTTAAGCAAATAAATTGAATATCGTCTCTTTGGAGGATAATCTAGGAGCTATATTCTCGATATAGGTATTATTTCTCAAGCTAAAACTGCTGTTAATTATCCGCAAAATTGCCAAATTGTAAATCGCGGCTACTTCTCAATCACTGAATTAGACTTCGATTATAAGTCACTCAAATTTAATAGCTATTAGTTTTTATTAGCTAGGAGCTAATAAACGTAGATTTTTGTCTTTATTAATGGCAAAAATTGGTATTTAGCAATGATTTTCCAGTTCTTTGGATGAATATCGCAATTTTTTCTTGTCTTAAGAACGAGCTATATTCTAGATAATGCCCGATTTAAACATCAGCTTCTAGGAAAGGTTGTTGGCAACAATCAAATCGAAGCTATCTGAGGACTATACAAAACTTAATATTTATGTAATATCATAATTAGCAAAAATGCAGTAGGCTAGCTAGCAAACCAATAAAAACTGTTTCTTTTTAGACAGCCCCACTGATAGCGATCGCCACTAGCGATGAATAAAACAATTTAAATCTTTCTGCTTGCGGCTTTCTGCCTTGTTTACTAACAGATACTACTGCCTACTGTCAACAGTGCTGACTGAAGCTATCAACCAAGATTACTAAAAGGGTGTGCCAATCAACCGCTAAACGAGCTTAATCATTTATACTTAAATATTTTTATACTTAAAATTAACATAAATACCCAGGCTTACTGAAGAGAAGCCAGAATATACTTGCACAAGTATCCAATTGTTTACATTACTACAGTAATTACTGTTAAACTACGTACAATGGACAATATTCATTTTCAACTATTTAACACCAGCAAACCCTCTGATTTTGCTCCAGCTAATCCAGGTTGATTGCATTCAGAGTATAAATACTGGGAAGGTTTAGCATCTCATCTGAGAATCTCAACCAGCTAGATAAAATCTCAACTTTGAGTAAATCTGTGGATTGGGGTAGATAAAAGTCTTCCAGAAAAAATATTGAATTTATTTAAATTTAACTATTGACATTTGCGATAGCAGCAATTAATTAGAATTACAAGATTGTGCTGGCTTTAACTGAACTTTGTCGGATATAAACTCACTTAACTGATTACACAATACGAATTAATAATGGAGAACCATTTTACTAAAACTTCAAGTTACGAACGGAATGGAAATGCTGACCATTCAATATTTCCATCTCAGTTTGCAGCCTTAGGATTTGAAAAAGAAAGCAGTGATTGGGATTTACGGCAAATCCTGGGGCTGTTACAGCGCAGGGCTTTAATTATTGTGGGGGTAGGTACTTTAGTCATGAGTGCTGTTACCTACTCAACAATCAATCAAAAACCAGTTTATGAAAGCAATTTTCAACTTTTAGTAGAACCCCTCAATGAAGAAAAATCTTTGTTGCAACTGACGGTAGATCCTACTAACTCAGATAAGTCAGGTAATCTAGATTATGAAAGCCAAATTCAGGTTCTCAGAAGTCCAGAATTAATGGCAGGTATTGTTAAGCAAATACAAACTTTTTATCCTGAAATTAGCTATAGCTCTTTAATCGAAAATCTAACCATTCGGCGTTTAGGTACAGCTAAGATTATAGAAGTACGCTATCGCAGCAGTGATAGTAATCAAATTAAATTAGTACTAGATATTATTTCCAAATCTTACTTAAACTACAGTCTAGATAAACGCCAAACTAAGCTAAGGCAAGGAGTACAGTTTGTTGATAAACAGTTACCTAATATTAAAAAACGAGTAGAACATCTCCAAAAAGAGCTACAACTGTTTCGCCAAAAATATGAATTTATTAGTCCAGAAACTCAGGCTTCACACGTAGCAGAAAGAGTCCAAGCCTTAAGCGAGCAAAGGCTAGCAATAGATCAGAAATTAGCAGAATATCGGGCTATTTTTACGGGACTTAAAGGAGAACAAGGTGAACTAGCAGCCTTAAATAATGCACCTGTATATCAGCAATTATTTGGACAAATACAGCAATTAGAAACGGAAATGGCTGGTGAATTAGTGCGATTTCAAGAAGACAGCCCACCAGTAATACGCTTGAAGCAGAAGAAAGAAAATATCTTAACAATGCTCAAGCAAGAAGCACAGCGGATTTTAGGGGTAAAATTTGCTGAAGTAGCCACGCAAATCCAAATTTTGGAAGTTCAAAGTCAAGAACTGAGTAAAGCCGAAAGCCTTCTCTATCGTCAAGTGAAACTCTTACCAGTTTTATCTAGAAAATATGCGGAACTTCAACGAGAACTCCAAATTGCCACTGATAGCCTAAATCGGTTTTTAACTACTCGCGAAACTCTAGAAATTCAAGTTGCTCAAACAGAACTACCCTGGGAATTAATTCAAGAACCATTTGAGCCAGAAAATCCTATATCTCCTAATGTTCCTCGGAGTTTAGCTCTAGGCGCTGTAGCTAGTTTACTATTAGGTTTTGGTATTAGCCTGCTAATGGAGAAGGTAGATAATACTTACCATAATGCAGAAAGCCTTAAGGCAAATCTGAAACTACCTTTGTTAGGAGTCTTACCTTTTGAGAAGAAAATTCAAAACCAGCTTTATCACAATATAGAACGGAAAAATATTACCGAAAAAACGCCATTTAAATTTTGGCGAAAAGTTTCTAAAGTGTCTAAAAGTTTACAGCATGGCTCAGGGAGCGATCGCTATTACGGTCAAGGTAGATTCTGGGAATCTTTACAGGTACTGTATTCAAATATTCAACTGCTCAGTTCCGATCAACCGATTAAATCCTTAATTATTAGTTCAGCACTACCAGGTGATGGTAAGTCTACTGTGTCATTCCAATTAGCCCAAATCGCCGCCGCAATGGGTAAACGAGTCCTACTTGTAGATGCAGATTTGCGCCGTCCCCAAGTTCATCGGTTATGCGATTTAAATAATTTATGGGGATTGAGTAGTTTAATTTCGACAAATATACCTGCGGGGCAAGTCATCCGGCAAATGCCAGAGATGAATAACTTATCTGTAGTGACTTCCGGGCCTATACCACCCGACCCAGCAAGGTTACTTTCATCAGAAAAGATGAAACAGCTGATGGGATATTTCCAAAGAACCTTTGACTTAGTAATTTATGACGTTCCGCCCATCGTGGGATTAGTTGATGCCAGAATGCTCGCACCCTACACCGATGGAGTAGTCTTAGTTGTCAGGATAGACAAAACAGATAAAACAGGCATCATGCAAGCTCAGGAAAGTCTGAAAATTTCTCCAGTCAATCTCTTAGGCATTGTGGCTAATGGAGATAAAACTCAATACAAAGGCTATAAACATTATTATAAAACTTATTAGAAAGGGGCATTGGGCATTGCCTTCTCTACTCTCTAGCTCTATCTAGCCCCTAGTCTCTAGCCCCTAGCCCCTAGCCCTTATTTAAGTACGTTAGGCTGTAATAGTTGGGCTTTTCAGGTACAGCCATGCGTGTTGCAGTCATATTTGGCATAGCGATCGCAACTATAGTTGGACTAGAAGGATATACCTCAAAATCAAGTTCAGCAATTCAGTTGCAAGATGGCACAGTATATTTTGCCTCACCACCTCGCCTGCTTGGGGCGTCTACTACTTTTAATGAAGTTTATGTCTGGGGTGCAACCTACTACTTTACTCTTAGCCTCCCAGAAAATGCTGGCGAACCCTTACAGAAAATCACAATTAACCAGCGTGAAGGAGTAGATTATATTCGCTTCAATCTCAAAAAGAGTTTTGCCTTTGAAGGGACGAGTTCCCGTGAAGGTCAAAAGCTAGGATTAAAAGAAGCGAATAGCGATCGCAAAACTCAGACAGTAACACTAACATTCGATCCGCCAGTAGCTCCCGGTAAAACCATTACAATTGCGCTCCAACCTCAACAAAATCCCTCAGTTTCTGGTGTTTATTTATTTGGTGTTACAGCTTTTCCCGCCGGAGAAAAATCTCACGGGCAATTTCTTGGTTTTGGCCGACTACATTTTTACAATCACGGTCGCACTATTTTTTCACCTTTTGGGTGGTGATACAAATTCAAAATTCAAAATTCGTCTTGAAAAGTTTGCTCAACGGGGGGAACCCCCGCACGCAACTTTTCGCAAAATTCAAAATTAAGAAAGTGAGACTCAGCATACCTTTTAGCGTTTGCATCTGTACCAAATTTTTTGTGCATTGGGATGAGGGGATAGGGGAAGGAAAGCAGGACAAAAAATAAATCATCAATGCCCAATGCCCAATAAATATTACTTTTCCTTAAATGTCCAAACACCTTCATCCCAATCTGCATCTGATGGGGGTGATTGTATCCAGTGCTGACAACGGCGCAGGTATAAGATAGCGGCTTTGTCATTACTATCAACAGCTAAAGCTTGACTAAATTCGGTTTGTGCTTGGTGAAATTGTCGATTCAGGTAATACTCGCGCCCTTTTTGATAACGCTCAATTACTTCTAATTTTTTACTACTAATAGGGTCGGAACGTAAACTGATTAATTCGTATATGGCTACTGGCTCATTTCTACCTTTGACGCGAATATAATCTAATTCTCTTGCCCAAATATTATCGCGGCATGGTTTATAAGTATTATCGCTAAGAATGATGTCGCAACCGTACTGTTTGCTAACACTTTCAAGTCGGGAACCAAGATTTACACCATCGCCAATGGCAGTAAATTCCATTCTTTTACTAGAACCAATATTACCGCTAATTACGGTATCAGAATTAATGCCAATACCAATGTTAATTCTTGGCTTATTAGTGAGGTAGCGGAGGTGATTAAATTCCTGTAATCGATGGCGCATTTCTAAAGCTGTTTGCACTGCCATCCAAGCATGTTCTTCCAATGGTAAAGGCGAACCAAATACAGCCATAATGGCATCACCAATATATTTATCTAGTGTGCCTTTATGTTTAAAAACTGCCTCTACCATTGATTCAAAATATTCATTAAGCATACTCACAACTTCTTCAGCTTCGAGATTTTCGGTTAAAGTTGTATAGCCCCGAATATCAGAAAAGAGAATAGAAACTTCTTTGCGATCGCCTCCTAATTTGGCATCATCTAACTTAAGTAGTTCTTCAGCTAATTCTTGCGTCATGTAGCGGTACATGGTACTTTTCAGCCGCTTTTCATCGCTAATATCTTCCATGACAACTAGCGCGCCTTGAATTTTTTGGCGATCGCTAGCATCGGCAATGGTATTAATTGATAAATTGATACTGTGTTGTTCTGTACCAGGAGTAATTAAAGTGCGATCGGGATAATACTGCTGGCGATTTTTTAAGTCGGCTGCATTTAAAGCATTTTCGCACCAAATACTAAAATTACCCTCTTTAATGCGGATAATATCTTGAATTAACTTACCTTCTAATCTGTCTACTTCTGGTAATTCTAAAAGGCGTTTAGCACTTTCATTCGCAGCAATAATTAAGCCGGATTTATCTGTAGAAATTACCCCATTAGAAAGACTGCGCAAAATATCTCGCTGCATTTGTTCTTGTTGCTTCACTTTGGCAAATAACTGGGCATTTTGTAGCGCTACGCCAGCTTGAATATTAAAAGCTTCCATAAACTCTTCATCATTATGATCGAAACTTGCTTGGAAGCATTCTGGAGCTTTCGGCCAAAGAGAATGATCGTAAGCGGGAAAATCTCCTGATTTGCGTTTGTTGACTAACTGAGTAACACCAATCAATTCGCGATCGGCGTTAAATACGGGCATACAAAGTAAACTACAGGTACGAAAGTTAGTTTCCTGGTCAATTTTTTTTGCGGTTTCCGAGTCGGGATGATCGTATAAATCAAAGGGAATATTGAGTTTTTTACCAGATGCTGCAACTATCCCCGCAAACCCTTTACCTATAGGAATTCGTAATTCTTTTTTTGTGCCGTCAACTTGAGTAATTTTTGTCCATAACTCTTGGCGATCGCGGTCGATTAACCACAAGGTACTGCGATCGGCATTCATTAATTCTTTGGCTTCATCCATTACCCGTTTGAGGGTATCTTCTAAATCTAAATTGCTTTGTGAAAGTGATTTAATTGCTTTCATTAAAGCAGCAGCGGCTCTTTGTTTTTGCGTAGCTATATAAAAGGAACGCGATGATTCTAAAATTAATCTAATTGAGGGAGCGAATTCTTGAAATAATTCTTCGTCTGCTTTAGTAAAACCTTTAGTATCAATTCTGTCAGCAATTGCCGCATTTAAATTATGGACAGGTTTTAATTTATTCAGTAATTGCACTACTGCAACTAATTGTCCATGTTCATTTAACAATGGCAAAGCCAACATTGTATATGTCCGGTAACCAGTGATTTTTTCCTGTTCCCGCGCAAATACTGAACGAGGATCTTGATAAAAATCATAGGGAATATTGATGACTTTTTTAAAAGTTGCGACTTCGCCAGCAATACCTTTATCGGCGGGAATGCGAATTTCTAAAGAGCGATCGCCTTCACCCTCCGCTAAAATTGACCATAGTTGTTGCTTTTCTTCATCTAGTAAAAAGATTGTCGTTCTATCTGCTCCTAATAATTCACCAGTTTTTAAAGTAATCGAATGCAACATTTCTTCCAGGATTGTATCAAACTCATGAGAATCTAATCTGGATAAAGTTTGGTGTACAATCTGTAATTTCTGTTCGACTTCTTTAACAACTTGTTTAAAAGTTTCCTGTGTTAAGGGAGCTAGAAAAGATGAAATAGTTCCTTGTCTTTTTGCCAGCGCACCTACAGGAGCAGTATTTTCTTGTAAATAGCCATTTTCTGGATTACGAACACCAATAATTAAATCGGCAGTCTCATCAAAACTAGGTTGATGCGATGACATAATCAGCTTTATATATATAATGGTTATATTTTAGAACTGTAATTTAATTGTTGCAGATGACAACAATCTCTATAGCAATCCTATTTCAGTTATGAAAAATATCGGTTTTGGCTGTTGACTGTTAACCGTTAACCGTCAACAACTCTACATGTAATATTTCACAAATCCGCTCTTCGGATTACTATAGACAGTATCCACAGTTTAATCTGTTGTTGAGCTAGCGTCATCCTGTGGAAAACTGGGTGAAATTAATAATTGAGGATTTCTACTAGACTGATGCATAGTAACTTCCATATGTTTATGCCTCTAAAAATCTGCTTATTGAATGAGCGATAAGCAAAATTTTGCTCTATTTTGCTAGTCATCTTCATGGGAGCAAATCTAACAACAGTCAAGAGATACCCTAATTCAGGCTGATTGTAAAGATGTCTGTTGTCAGTTGTTTTTATTACCTAAATAAGGCAGATGGCAGATGGCAGATGGCAGAAGGAAAGGAAGTATTTTCATGCATACACCAGAACGAATGAAAAGCCTTTGTTAAGAATCAACAGTCAACCGTCAACAGTCAACCACCCGTGCAGATATTACCACTGATTTAAGTTGAAGTTTTGTAAAAAATTGAGTTAATTGCATAAAACCTAGATAAGAGGGCGATATATAAATGTAGACGTTGAAAATTACATCAACTGAGTCTCAAACCTCATAGTTTAATCTTTTTATCCAGGTAAATTAACTTATGGTTCAAACATTAGAGCGCCCACGCACTGTAGTCAAGAGTACCTACACTCCCCCCAATCCCAAACCTTTATTACCCTTAGATCCACCATCTAAACCGACAAAAACTGAAGAAGCAACTGAAACTACGCCAACAGAAGAAACATCTGAGCCGAGCGAGACTGAAGAAGCTTCATAAAAAGCGGCGGGAAACCCCATCACTCAGGTGAAAGGAGAGGGAAAACTGCCCCCTGGATATGAGTATGGGGTGGTCAAAGTCAGAATCAAGGCCCATCAACCAGGTATACTAGATTGCTAATGCCTTACCAGACGCTATTTATAGCGTTTTTTTGTGGGAAATTTTTCAGCAGAGGCAATTCTGGAGATGGTTAAAAGTAGGAAAATTTGTGCTTGGCAACTGGGCTTAGGAAGTGTTGGCGCGTTAACC
Organism: Tolypothrix sp. FACHB-123; assembly: GCF_014697075.1. GTDB lineage: Bacteria > Cyanobacteriota > Cyanobacteriia > Cyanobacteriales > Nostocaceae > Aulosira. Next base: position 54,400 of record NZ_JACJRE010000041.1, read on the forward strand.
TTGAGCATGAGCTTGTTCATGAGCAATTCTGTATTTGCCCAGAGTGCCATTACTCCTGATAGTAACCTTGGTAATGAAAGTTCTCAAGTTATCCAGAATTACCTTGATGCTACCGAAGCGATCGCCAAAGGCGCAATCCGCGATCGCAATTTATTCCACAGTTTACGGGAATTTAACGTCAGTGAAGGACGTTCAGCAGTTTTCTTAAGTCCTAATAGTAATATTCAAAATATTTTGGTGCGGGTTACTGGTAATAATCGCTCCGAGATTCTTGGCACACTGAGTATAGTAGGTTCCAATGCCAACTTATTTTTAGTTAACCCTAACGGCATATTTTTTGGAGCCAATGCTCGACTCAATATAGGTGGTTCCTTTGTTGCTAGTACAGCCAGCGGCATCAAATTTGCCGATGACACAGTTTTTAGTGCCACTAATCCCCAAACAGCACCCCTATTAACAATTAGTACACCTGTGGGTTTGCAATTTGACCAGCTAGGGGGAGAAATTAATCATTATGGAGCGCTAGAAGTACCCCTAGGTAAAACTTTGGCTTTAGTGGGCGGTAATATTAACTTGATAGGCAATGGTCAATTACAGGAAAATCGGAGAACGCTCAAAGCTTTTAGCGGACAAATTGCTATTGGTGGAATATCACAGCCAGGGACAATCCAAATCAACATTGACAGCCAAAATCAGCCTTTAAGCTTTCCGAATAACGTCACACCAGCGGATATTTCCTTCAAAAATCTAGCTGTAATTGTTGCTGATGGATTGGGGAGTGGTTTTATTCAACTCCAAGGTAGACAAATTCAACTCACCGATGGTTCTATAGTCCAAGCAGACACCCAAGGCAGTGAAAATGGTAGAGGTATTGTTGTGCAAGCACAGCAGTTAACACTGCAAGATGGTTCGCAAATCGTAGCTGGTACTAGCCCTGGAACAACAGGTATTGGGGGAAGTTTAACCGTAAAAGTCACAGACTTGATCCAAGTCAGCGGAACTATTCCCCAAGGTAAGCCTTTTGCGGGTTTCCCCAGCGGTTTAGCTACTAGAACCTTTGGCGATGGTGCGGCTGGCTTGTTGACTGTCGAAACCAAAAAATTAATTATTGATGGTGGGGCAAATATCACAACTACCGCTTGGCAAGGTAGAGGTGATGGAGGAATGTTGAAAGTCACCGCTACAGATTCGATTTTACTCAGCGGGGCTTCTTTTCAGGATTTTCCCAGTGGCTTATTTTCGCAAACTCTCGATTTAGGCAATGCCGGTTCGATAATCATTGATACCAAACAGTTTATTGCCCAGAATGGCGGAGTAATTACCGCCGGTACAGGTAGAAATAGTCGGGGTAATGGCAGTAGCCTCACAGTACGGGCTTCTGAATTGATAGATTTAAGTGGAGTTTCACCCATTGATAAAGATCCTAGCGGCTTATTTGCGCGCAGTCGCGGTAGTGGAGAGGCGGGTTCTTTGTTTGTGAATACAGAAAAGTTAATTGTCAGAGATGGCGCAAGATTGACTGTAGAAGCTTTAGGGAGAGGAAATGCCGGGATATTGGCAGTTAATGCCACAGAAATGCGTTTGGAGAGACAAAGTAAAGTAGTTGCGGAAACCGTCTCTGGTAACGGTGGAGATTTAACATTAGAAATTCAAAATTTACTGTTATTACGCGATCGCGCTCAAATCTCCACAACCGCCGGAACATCTGGGGGCGGTGGTAATGGTGGTAATATTACCATCAATACTCCCAATGGCTTTATTGTTGCCGTTCCCCAAGAAAACAGCGATATCACCGCTAATGCTTTCACTGGTTCTGGTGGCAGAGTGGAAATCAACGCCTATGATATTTTTGGCATCGAACAGCGCAGCCGGGAAGATTTGGTAACATTGCTCAACACTAAAGATCCGACTCAACTCAATCCCCAACTGTTACAAACAAACGATATTACCGCCATTTCCCAGACAAACCCAACATTAAGCGGCGTAGTCGATATTAATACCCCAGATGTAGATCCTAATAGTGGGTTAGTCAACTTACCAACTCAACCAGTAGAACTGAAAGTAGACGAAACTTGTAAAGTAATTGTCGCTAATGATAAAAGTAGTTTTACAGTTATTGGACGTGGGGGTATACCTTCCAACCCCACACAAACCCTCAATAGTGAGATTGCGATCGCTGATTGGATTGCAGTAGATAATATTCGTCAACCAACCTCTCAACCCACTGCTAGCCTAAATTCTCCATCTCCTCATGCAAAAATTGTCGAAGCTACAGGATGGGCAGTCAATCCCCAAGGCGAAGTTGTACTCACCGCCCATACAGCCACAGGGAATATTCACAGTTCTTGGTACAAGTCAACAGATTGTACTAGATCTCAACCAGCGGCAATGCTGATTAGTCATTGATTCTCCACAATTGAAGTCCCTTGCTCTGGGATAATAAATAATGTTTGTCTAATCAACTAGGGAATACCAAAAAGTCAATTATCCGGTAATTCAGGCTATTTCCTGCAATTTCGGCAATGTTTGAATTGACTGCGCCTTATGTGAGGAGCCGGTGTCAGCATAGCAGCTTAGGCTTGTACCTTCAATGACGAATTACGTTACCAACGTTCGCGTCAGCGTCTCCCTTTGGGAGAAGAGAAGCCGAAGCATTACGAATTACCCAGCCGTCCTTTAGATGATGTCAAGAGAGGAATTTATGAATTGGATTCAGGTTCTTGCAGAAAATGAACTACCACCCAATGAACGGAAAGTAGTAAAAGTTGAAAACCGTTCTATTTTATTAGTCCACCATAACAACAAAATTTACGCCTTAGAAAATTCTTGCCCGCACATGAAGCTACCTTTGAAGAAAGGCAAAATTACAGATGACGGGGCAATTGTCTGTCCATTTCACCGTAGCGCCTTTGACCTAAATACTGGTAATCCTACGGAATGGATTACCTTTCCCCCTGGGATTAATAAGCTCATGGGCTTAGTATCTAAGGAAAAAGCTGTACCTGTTTTCCCCACCCGTGTGGAAAATGGCAATATTTTGGTAGGCGTGTAATAGCTTACCAAGAATTTCTTAAAGGTTGACATCATCATCTTGGTATACCCAAACAGATATACCAAGAGATGATGATAGCTGATTTTATTTATTTGCTATTGCTTTGTTACCTGTTACTTGTGTAGAAGATTCGGATTTCTTGGCAAAATCGGATAAGAAAAATCCACTCACAAAAGCCGCAATGAAGAGAAAGATTAAAACTTCTAGAGTTGATGAAAGAATAGAAAGCATAAGTTTTGATTCCTTATTTTAACGACACTTTTTTAAAATTCCCCAAGTTTGAAGATGTTGCCATTAGCCTAACTGAGTTACTGCAGAACTAGGAGTAAAATCTGGTTCGCCTATTTCTGCTAATACAGGAGAGGGAACAGGAGCAGGCCCTGGTATTGGTAATCTACGTAATAAAATAATTAGAATCGCTACAATCAAAGCAATCAAAGCTGCTTTTGCTACTAAAGCCCAATCAGTTGTAATACACAATTCATAGACTATCAAACCAGATCTCTTCCGTTCAAATTTCAAAGCTACTTCTACAGGAACTCCGCCTAATGAAGTAGTAAATAAAGGAATCATGCGGGTTGGGGTATAAGTAGTTCCAAATCGATAAGGTAATCCTAATAGACTCATATACCCGGCAATTTCATAAATTTTATTCACCCCACCCAAAACACCAGGAATTGAATCGGGTTTCAACTCATCAAACTCAGTTAATCCTGGTCTGTGAACCATGTAGTCAGGTCTTTTTAGTGGAGTTAGGCTAAGAAAAACTTGCTTCCAGGCGCTCAGTGAAGGATTATTTCTAATAAGAAATGCTGCATAATCTGGGTCAACTGGCAATAACTCAAAGGTGTCGAAATAAACATCTACTCCTCTTGTACCTCCCATTTTAGTTAAATAATCACCTCTGCCAATTAAATGGGCAAACTCACCAAGCATTAGCCACATACTTGGAGGCATTCCCCAACTACTAGGAGCATTACAAAAAGTACTCACACTTCTTTGAATAATTTTATCTTTTTTGCCTATGTTTAATGATGCACTACCTCCAGTTTGCTGCACAGTATGTGTCAATTCATGGGCTAATAGCTTTTTCCCTTCTGGGCTGTTATTATCATATTTTCCGGCATTAAAATAAATGTCAGTGCCATGCGTAAAAGCTTGTGCGTTCAAATCTTGATTGAGCCGAATAGCATTCTTATCTGTGTGTAGTCGCACCTGGGAAAAGTCTGTACCAAATACAGATTCCATTTGGATACGAGTCTCTGCTGGTAAGGGTGTACCGCTACCTTTGGTGGCGTTTAATTTATTTTCAACAGACACAGGAACAAAATTATTCTGTTGTTCATTTTGAGTTTGGATATAGTTAGTTACAGACTCTATATTAGTTGCCACAATTGGCTGGTTCATTAATTGAAATTCACTGGTGACTTCTTTTTTTTGCAGCTTTTGCTGTTGCTGAGATATTTGAGAAGATGGAGCATTATTGAGATTTTGAACAATGTTTTCTGCTATTGCATCTGCTTCTTGCTCATACTTATCCCCTGGTTGACTCATCGTCAGTTTAGCTTGTATAGATGACTTCATCCGGGCCATAGGTATTTGGGTAAAGTCATGATTGAAGTCAGAATTATTTGTTAATCCTGGTTGTGATTGAGATTTCGCCAAAGACATAGTAGAAAAACTACCATGATGTTGTAATACAGAGTGATTTTTCTGACATTCTGCACATTCGCCACCCGCAATGGTATGTTGCCCACAATTTGTACATTGGCGCTGTAAAATCCCCGTTGCAAGCGGGTTATTTGTTGCTTTGTGCTGCTTTACTTGGTTACCACTTTTACCATTCATTGTCCCATTCCTCGATATACGGCTTGAGCAATTTGTTGTCCCATTTGCGTAGTATTACTACTGGGTGTAACTTCTATCGGTGGAATTGATACACTAGACTGCCAGCCAGTTGGTAATCCTTCGGTTGATAATAATCTTGCTAGTTCTGCTTCAACGGTGGCTTGTAATAATTCCCGCTGGCTGCGGGGAATATCTAATCCTTCTAAAATTAACTGTTCGATATGTAAATTAATATTCATAATGGGGCATGGGGCATTGGGCATGGGGCATTGATATTTAATGAATCTATATAATTGCTTCTGTGGGTTCTGAGGTACGAAAATCTACTTCATTAATTGGTCGCTCTAGTTTCCGATATTCCATCCGTGTGGCTGCTAGTACTATGGGCATTGTTACGGCAGTTTTAGTGCTAGCTGCCATAAAGGCTGCGTTTAAAACAATGTTATGAATGCTACCTCCTGCTAAATTAAACTGACTTAGGCGGTGAAAATCTAAATTCTCAATGGGGGTTTCTGGGGGAAATGCTTTCTGCCAAATTAGCTTACGTTCTTTAGGGTTAGGAAAGGGAAAGTTAACAATAAACCGCAGCCGCCGCATAAAAGCAACGTCTAAGGTACTTTTCATATTAGTGGCGAGGATGGCTAAACCTCGGTAGGCTTCAATGCGCTGTAATAAATAGTTAATTTCAATATTGGCATAGCGATCGTGACTGTCTTTAACTTCGCTACGCTTACCAAATAAGGCGTCGGCTTCGTCAAAAAATAAAATTGCACCGCCGTCTTCGGCTGCGTCAAATAGTCGGCGCAAGTTTTTTTCGGTTTCGCCAATGTATTTACTGACAACAGATGACAAATCTATGCGGTATAAATGTAAACTTAAATCATGAGCAATTACCTCAGCCCCCATTGTTTTACCAACGCCGCTTTCCCCTGCAAATAAGGCACTGATACCCATCCCGCGATTCATGCGCTGATGAAATCCCCAATCTTCGTATACTTGATGACGCGATCGCACTTGGTCGGCTATTTGATGTAATAAGTTAATCTCTTCTTTGGGTAATACAATGTCATCCCAAGTGGCTTTAACATCTATGCGCTGGGCTAAGTTATCTAATTGGGGACGGGTAATACTCAGACAAGCGTCCCATATCTGATTTTGGATTTTAGATTTTGGATTTTGGATTGCAGAATTATCTGTTGTTTCATTTACTACTTGTCTAGAAATCTGCTCAATGGTGACAGAGTTGAGGTTAAATTGTCCTGCAAGTAATTGAGATGTATTATCGGCTACTTCTGTTAACAGCGATTTCCAGGCTGTGACTTGTTCGTTGGCGGTGGGTTTGGCTACATCAATATTAATGTGAGTTCGCCCCAAGCGTTGGCGGGGTTCGCGGGTATCGAGAAATATCAGGGTGTGGCTACGGCTGAGAAAGCGGTGCAGTGGTGAGGCTAATCCTTGAGTTGAAGATGCAGTTTCGATTTCGTTAGCATCGAGATAAAGCGCGATGGGTAATAATAAGGTTTCGCGATGCCAAAGTCGGGCAAATATTTCTAATTCACTGGCTTGGGTTGGTAGGAGTTCCACAGGTAAACGGTAGAGATGCAAGCCGAGTGCTGCTGATGTTTGCTGGGCTACTAGTTGTTTGCTGAGAGAATCTGCACCTAATAATTGGATGACCGGAGGCGATCGCCAATAGGTAGAATGTTTAAGTTGCTGGATTAGCGCGATTGCTAACTTTTCCTGGGAGGGTGGTAAAGCAATGTCACTTTCAGCAGTTTCTAGAGGTACTAATAACGGTGCTAAACGGTCGTCCAGGTAGGTTAATCCTTTGATATGATTAACTATGCGTTCGTCTGCTCGTAATGCACTGGTGGTTAAAGGTTGGGCAGGAGGTTGATTAATTTCAATTAAGCGCCAGTAACGCAAAGGTCTTTCTGGTGAAAGTACATCCCAAGCTGGCTCATCTAAACAAGCGAAAGCTAAAGCAAAGGTGGGGTAAGGGCGATTGCGATCGTCTTGGGCTGCGGCGCACAGTTTAGCAATTCTCGTATCTAGTTCTATCGCTGCACATAACAGCAATAAATTTTGCTCAAACTGAGAAAGTCCAAACCTTTGCGCCAAGAGTACCAAAGCCGGGGGTGTTTGGATATTTTCTGCCTCTGTCATTGCTGCTTGCGCTTGGGCGATTTCTGCGGGCGAGACTTGTTCTATATCAACCATTTGCTGTAACCGCAGACGTATCCACTTAACAGCAGCTGAGAGATATTCCTCATTAGCAGTTTGCCAGCGTTGCATGTCTTTCATCAAAATCCCTCACAAGAAAATCTGTCTTTCCCATGCCCAATGCCCAATGCCCATTTTCATGACAATGTTATTTTTTGTCTAGAGTCAAATACTGGCGGTTTCACAGAACGGTTGATTAATAAGCTATCTACGCCATCTACCCGCAAGCGGACAAAGTAATCACCAGCCGGAACTTTTGTCAAGTCAAATGTTAGGGTATTGGTTTTTTCTGGTAATTCAGTCGCGTCTGTATCTATTTGGGGTAGAATTTCGCGATCGCTCAATAATAAAGCTACACTTTGCTCCCTCCATACTTGGGGCGTAAAATTGAGAGTGAGAGTGCGATCGCTTAAATTAAGCTCTTGCAATTGTGGTGCGACAGTCAAGGGTAAAGCGTTGGTTACCTGTTCTTTACCATTGCGCAGTAATTTAGTTTTGACTGTATAAAATCCCGCTGGTATATCGGCTGGTCGATTTGGTAGCTCAAATGTAATTTCTTTATACTTAGTTTGTTGCTGGATTTGGATTTGAATCGGGTTTGGTAGTCGGAAATTATGCAAAATCACAATTGCTCTTTCATCATCGCTGTCTAAATGATGACCTTCTAAGGTGATAATTTCACTCAAACGGGCGCTGGTTTGTTGGTTGGGTATTTGCAAAGTTTCGATCGCTGGGAAGGGGGGAAGTAAATCGGCTTGGGCAAATACGCCGTAATCTCCTGGCCCTCGCGTCAACACTGGTAAAGGCGATTTGATGCGTAAACTACTATCAATTAAGACTACAGAAGCTTCATAAGCGGCGGAAATTCGATATTGAGTTTGAAAAGTCGTCCAAAGTTTGGATATATCTTCTAAATTTAAAGGTTGCAGCGTAAATCGAACTTTTTCGATTTGATTTTGTAAGTCACTTTCTGCCAAGGTACTTTTAATTAAAGCTGGGTCTAACACTGGGTAATCGTGTAATACTTGCATTGCTCGACCCAAGAGACGATGACCTAAAACATCATCATTATCTTTACCGTAAGCAGTCAGCATATAGTAAAGATTCAACGCCAATGGCGCTTGTCCCGTTTCTCCTGGCTTGACTCGTGGCGGTAAATCCCGATTGCGTAAAGCTGCATTTGGCAGAACTTGATAGAGAAAAATATTAATTTGATTGCCGTTATTGCCGTTTTCTCGCGCTTTATCTGGCGGTTGAGTCGTTACCACACCACTTCCTAGCTCGTCGGTAATCGCAGAGGCAATTAAATTGCGCAGTGTGGCAGTAACAGCAGCGATCGCCACTGAGTTACTCATAATTTACCTCCTTGGCGTTGCTTTAGGTAATCTTGCAAAGAAACCGATGGCTGGCGGGAACTAGATTTTTTATTAGCTGTGGGTGCTGTAGGTGCTGGTGCAGAACGGACTTCAATTCTGCCAATGGTAACTTGTACAGTCGGCGGTGCGTCTGAAGATTGAGTATTTCCTAACTCTCGCTTAGATGTTAATTGACTGTCATTTTCAAAATCAAGCGATCGCTTTTGGGAGATGGTAACTAAGGGCTTGATTTTTGTTTCGTTTTGCGCGATTATAGTTTCCGACGGTAGTCTTGTTTGTAAATCCCAAGATTCAGAAGAGCGATCGTTTTTCAGCATCCGTTTATCTACTAAGGGAGTTATCACAGCATAAGTATTTACAGCCCGATTGATTTGTTGCTGTCGAGGAAATTCTGAATTTGCAGAGTTCTGCTGTTCTAGAGCTAAGGTTACAGGTATAGGCATAGGTATAGCTGTACTCTCCTGAAAAGAGTTTTGTACGATCTGGCGTTTGCTTTGCGATGTAATTTCTGATAATTCACCTGTTAAGGCTGGGGTAATTTTTCCTGATTCATCTTGGCGTGATGAAATCGCAGGCTGTTGATTTTCTCGTGGTGAGACTGCTGATATCAAAGCATTTGCTGGAACTAGAGGCTGTGGTGATAGTTGTGATGTTGCAGATTCATTTTGGCGTGGAGAAATCAGAGTATTTTGATTTTCTCTAAATGAAACTATAGGCGTGACAGTATTCGCCGGAATTACAGACTGTGGTGATATTGGTGATGCTGAAGGCTGAAAATTTCGGTTATCTTCTTGTTGCGACACAAAAAACTGTTGATTTGCTGTCGATGAGAATACATTTGTAAAAGTATTTGCTGGAACTATCGACTGTGGTGATACTTTTGATGCTGAAGGCTGAAAATCTGGATTATTTTGCTTTAGGGAAGTTAAATCTAGTTGATTTCCGAGAGATGAAACTACAGGGATAACAGTATTCGTAGGTAATACAGATTGCGGTAATGCTGTTGAAGATTCAGAATTGAAATTATCTTTTTCTTGAGACACCAAATACTGTTGATTTTCTGACGTTGAAATTGCAGGGGTTACAGCATTTTTATTTAATCCAGATGGCGGTGATAAATTAGATGGTGAAGTTACTGAAGCATCTTGGCGTGGCGAAATTAAATTTGGTTGATTTTCTAGTGATGAAACAGGGGTAACAGTATTTAGCGGTAAGACAAACTGTGGTGGTGTTGTTGAAGATTCAGAATTGAAATTATCTTTTTTTTGGGAAACTAAAAGCTGTTGATTTTCTGGCGGTGAAATTGCAGGTATTACAGCATTGCTATTTAATCCAGATGGCGGTGATAAATTAGATTGTGAAGTTACTGAAGCATCTTGGCGTGGCGAAATTAAATTTGGTTGATTATCGAGCGATGAAACAGGGGTAACAGTATTTAGAGGTAAGACAGACTGCGGTGATGCTGTTGAAGATTCAGAATTGAAATTATCTTTTCCTTGAGACACCAAATACTGTTGATTTTCTGACGTTGAAATTGCAGGGGTTACAGCATTGCTATTTAATCCAGATGTCGATAATAAATTAGATTGTGAAATTGCTGAATCATTTTGGCGTGGCGAAATTAAATTTGGTTGATTTTCTAGTGATGAAACAGGGGTAACAGTATTTAGAGGTAATACAGACTGCGGTGGTGCTGTTGAAGATTCAGAATTGAAATTATCTTTTTCTGGAGAAACTAAAAGTTGTTGATTTTCTGGCGTTGAAACTACAGGATTTATCGAATTTGCAGGAAGTATAACAGGCGATGATGCTTTTAATTCTGGCTGCGCAACTTCTACAACATCAGGAAATATTTCTGCATCAATAGTTTGATGATGTTGTTGAAAATTTGATGTCTCTTTATTATTAAGAGTTTCTGATGACTGCAAATCAAAATTCTGTTGATTAGGCGTTTGCGGTTGTAAATTCGCCTGATTTATTACAGGTTCTACTAATGGTGTGACAGACTCAGAAACTCCCAAACCTATATTTGGTGAAGCTACAGATGGAGGAGGTAAAGGTGTAACCACATCTACTTGTCGCTGAACTATATTCTGCGTTGGTGATTGTATTAAGTTAGATACTTCAGTTTGAGGAGTAAACTGTGATATTTCATTTTTTATAGAATTGTGAATATTATTACTTAATTGTAAATTTTCAGTATTAATTAATGGTTCGGTTGAAAATGCGATCGCACTTTCCCCCATTTGCAATGGTAAATCATGAGTCGGTAATCCTGGAGATATCACAGGCTGAGAATCAACTAACTCATTATCCGGTGCAGCCGCTAATATTCGACTATAAGGCAATCTAGATATTTCTGCCGAAGAATTACCACCAGCCACTAAAGAAGATGAAGAATTTGATGTCAGAGAAGTGTCATCATATATCAAAGCATCTTCCCCCCTACCTTCTTCTATCATGTTATATTGAGGAGCAAAAAAAGAAGCGATCGCAGGTTGAATGATTGGTGTTAAACCCAGAGTACGTGCAGCTAATGTAGTTAAAAAATCAGCAGACATATCAGCGCCTCATAAGGGTTATAAAAAGTCAATTTACTAAATCCAAATAGAAATTTCTGCGATTATTACTCATCGATAATATATCGGCTTCGCGCCAACCATAATATCGTGCTAATGTATGAACTTCCCGCAGTAAACGTTTAGCTTGTGTATTCAATTCGCTCCAGAAAAAAGCGACGATATCAAATAAAACTTGCCAAGAATGATTACAAGCTGGACAAATTAAATTTAATAAAATTTCAGCTTGTGCATCATATTCAGCCATAGATTCTGCTAATTGAGTAATCACAACAGCAGGTAAATCACGGTAGTTAATCTCAACTCCTTCACGCTTTATTTGTAAAATACATCGCTGTCCGATTAAATTTCGTAGCATATTTAAATCTTGATAACCAACCACAGCCGCTAAATCTTTGCTATTAGGTAGACGAAACTGTAATTGATATTCACCAGATGTTAAATTGTATTCTTGTTGTATTGTTACTAACGATTCTGCAACGCGAATATCAGCCACACCAATAGTAAATTCTAACTTTTCCCCACACTTTGGACATTCAGCATAACTTTCCATCTTAGAACCAAAAGTGAGTTCTCTTAAAGTTAAAAGATGTGCATCTCGTTGTCCAATACTTAAAGTGGCTAATTCATCCGGTGATTTTTCTGGACAAGCAAAAGCTAGAAAAGTCAACGCTCTATCAATAGGATGTTGATTCTGACCAATTTCCCATATTTTTAATATTTGTTCGCCAGTCAAAGGACGCATAATAAAAATTCACGGTTTGCAATTAATATATTGTAGGGGTTTAGCAGTGCTAAACCCGCTAAACAACCACCTTTTTTAGTAGGGTGTGTTAGCCTTAAGCCGTAGCGCACCCTACTAAAATTTAAGTTGGTTCTAAGAAACTTGGTTCTGTAGGTTCAGTCACATCATAATCGCGTTCCCAACCTTCATTTTGCAATTTAATAGTTTGAATTGCTACAGCATTAGCATTTGCATCTAAGTCAGGTAAAGCTTGAAATTCTGATACCCAACAACGAAAAACTTTGTAGGTTATAGCTACCTGTCCCGCTTCATTCATCAATTCAATAATGATGTCTTTACGAAAGTCTTTCAGCGATACTTCTGCACCTAAACCAGAACCATAATTCCAGACTTTATTTGCCCATTGTTCAAAGTCTTTATCATGGGTAACACCCCGTTCTAAAGTAATCGCTTCATACTTGGTTTGTCCTGGTGAATGACGAGGACTGCTGGGATCTCCGCCTTCGCGGTGGGTAACTACTTCCGTGGTACGTTTGAGCGCACTCACTTTACTAATTCCCGCCACATATCTACCATCCCATTTGACGCGGAATTTGAAGTTTTTATAGGGATCGAAACGTTGTGCATTAACAACAAATTGGGGTTGAGGCATAAATTTCTCCTGTTGAGTTGTAGAAAAATGCGATCGCAGTCCAAACTAATAGCTAATTTTTATACAACTCCTTAAGTATCAATTTGCCCAGCAATTTGCTGGAATTTAATAATGACAAACTCAGCAGGTTTTAAGGGTGCGAACCCAACAACGATGTTAACGATACCTAAGTTAATATCGTTCTGCGTAGTTGTTTCACTATCGCACTTGACAAAATAGGCTTCCCGCGGTGTCTTACCTTGAAATGCACCTTGGCGGAACAAGTTATTCATGAACGCGCCAACATTCAAGCGAATTTGCGACCATAGAGGTTCATCGTTGGGTTCAAATACTACCCATTGCGTTCCTCTATACAGGCTTTCTTGCATGAACAGAGTTAAACGCCGTACCGGTAAATATTTCCATTCCGAGGCGAGTTGATCCGCACCTTCGAGGGTTCTTGCACCCCAAACCACATTTCCATATACCGGGAAGGAACGCAAACAGTTGACACCCAAGGGGTTTAACTGACCATTTTCACCATCAGTCAGTTCGTAAGAAAACTGTCTGACTCCAGAAAGCGTGGCTTCAATCCCTGCAGGTGCTTTCCACACTCCACGATTTGCATCAGTCCGCGCCATAATTCCTGCAACCACACCGCAAGGAGGAAACTCTTCTAGACGGTTTTCTCTTAATAAATCCGGTGCTTTGATGCGTGGGAAATAGATGACTGTATTTTCATCCCGGAATTGATTAATAACACTATTGCTATTGCTAGTTAAATCTTCAACAACTTTAGCCGTACTATCCCACTTAGTTGGCGGGTCAATAATTAAGATGGCGCGCCGTTTTTTACAGTAAGTTATAGCTGCTGTGAGTAAGGCTTGTCCTGCATCATCAGCAACATTATTTCCCTGTTCGCGGCTATTAGGAGGAATGCAAAGCAAGTTAAATAAATCTGCTTTCTCTAACGCATACAAACCAGTTTTCAAGGCTTCGTTACCGATGTAATCTGCATAGCTGGGATTATTAGCGCCATCAGTTCCCGCAGTAAATGCTACCTCAGTTTCTGTAGGTCGGTTTTGCTGTACTTCTCCCGTAACATCGACAAAAGTAGAATCTGCTTGAATGACACTTTTGACGTATCTGGGTGAATCTTTATCTGTGGAAAGATTGCGGAAAGATTCGACAACTATCGGGTCTTCTCCTGGATTAATTTCATGGAGAATTTCCAGATTAAATATCTGATTGTTATCAGCATCTGGGCCGAATTTCGGATAAGAAACCTTGGCTTTATATCTCTCATTAATCCATTTACCAGGACTAGTGGCGGTGAGATTTAGTCCGCCAACATTCACCGTCGCTGGCGTCGCATCGCTACTAGCAACCCGAATAATTAATGCATCTGTTCCGCCGTTGAGAAAATATTGCTGGACGGCGTAGCCTAAAGCGCTTTGAATCGATAAACCACCAAATTGACGTTCAAAATCGCCAAAACTTTGGATTCTAACGGGGTAATTAACTCTTCCTTGGCTGGCTATTCCAATAAAAGCTGTAATTGAGGTTGCTACCCCAACTATGGTACGAACACCGCTAGGAATTTCCTCAATGTAAACACCAGGATAAGTAGGTGTAACTGGCATAATTAATTCCTTTGATCGCAGAGGGTAAGTTTTAAATTCACAAGCAACATTTAGCTGTCTGAATAATAGTCATAGAAAACTGACAGCCTTTTGTAGAGGTGAATTATTTGATATTTATCAATGCTTAGAGATGGTTGTTTTTAGATGACAACCTCACTAGCAAGCTATGTCCATAAATTAGGTGCAATGGGTTATCTATAGCAGTGCAAAATCTGCTGTGAACAATTCTCCTTTGTTTTCCTGTATGTACTTTGGACAAGGCTCATAGATATATTTTGGGCGTGTCAGTTAAAGACTTCACCCAGTTTTTAGGTCTGCACCTCTATGTATTGTTTAACTACCGAGCTTTGACAGGCACCGAAATAAAATGTAGTAATAATTACTCAACTTTGTTCGTGAAAGTTGAGATGTAACCGACGTTAGCCATGAAAATGACACACTAAATAATAAAAGCAGGTTTACACCGAAAAAAGACAATTTTGTAAAAAAACAACAAACTTGGTTTACATACTATGTAGTAATCTTCACTCTCTATTACAGAGATAGGAGGGGGAGAGAGACAAGGAGGACAAGGAGGACAAGGGAGACAAGGAATTTTAGATTTTAGATTTGCGATTTTAGATTGGAATCCAAAATCTAAAATCCAAAATCCAAAATTGTTTCAATGCCCAATGCCCAATTAATTACCCCCTACCCAGCCTGCCAAATCCTGATTGTTTTATCTTCGCTGGCGCTGGCGAGGGTTTTACCATCGGGACTGATATCGAGAGAGAGAATGCTACCATTATGTCCAGTGAGGGTTTGTAGCAATTGACCTGTCTGTAAGTTCCAAATTTTGATGGTGCGATCGCTACTACCACTGATTAAAGTCTGTCCATCTGGAGTAATTACTAAACTTTCGATTAAACCTTTATGTCCTTCCAGCCTGTGTTGTAGCTTTCCTGTCTGTAAGTTCCACAGGTTGATGGTGTTACCGTAGCCGCCACTGGCAATAATTTGTAATGTGGAACTAATAGCCACTGTGCGCACAAAGCCAGGGTTATCGGGAATTGTCCGCAGGAGTTCCCCATTATCCAATTGCCAAATTTTAATAGCGCGATCGCTCCCACCGCTAGCAATCAATTTACCATCGGGACTAATCGCCGCAGCATACACTAAACCACTATGTCCAGAAAGGGTTTGCAGTAAATTTCCTGTTTGTAATTGCCAAATTCTAATTGTTTTATCCCTACTTCCAGTCACCAAAAATTGTCCATTGGGACTGATAGCGACAGAATTAATCAAGTCAAAATGTCCTCTGAGGACGCGCTGAGGTTTATTAACGTTCAGATGCCAAATTTTGATTGTATTATCGTTACTACCGCTAACAATCGTCTGTCCATCAGGTGCGATCGCTGTAACTATCCAAATTCCTGTATCATTTAGTGACATTTGCAACTTACGTGTTTGCAAGTTCCAAATCCTGATTGTCTTATCGTTGCTGCTACTAATCAAAATTGGCGCATTTCGGCTAAAAGCAACACTTCTGACTAAGTTTCCATGTCCACTGAGAGTATAGGCGAAAGCTGCTGCTTGGAATTGCGGCTGTGATTGCGGTTGTGAGTTGGGCTGCGAGTTGATAGGGGTATAGCCGCGCTGCATAGATAAAATGTAATCACGCCCTTGCAGTGCTTGAGTAAACTGAGGATTGATAGTCAAAGCGCGATCGTAATCTGCAAGTGCAGCATCATAATTGCCCAATTTTAAATACACATTACCTCGATTACACCAAGCCTCAACATAGCTAGGATTTATCTGTAAAGCTTGGTTAAAATCTGTTAACGCACCTTCATAATCTTGGCGTTGTAGTTTATCTAATCCCCAAAAGTGATAAGTTTGGGCATTATCTGGGGATTGGTGAAAAACTGGTACGGTGGCTGGTATATTCGATGTGCGATTTTGCAAATCTTGCAAAACTTCCCCTGCACTTTGATATCTTTCCCTGACTAAATGCTTCAGCAATTTATCGAGAATCTGTCCTAAATCCTCGCTAATACTTAAACCTTGTTCTCTGAGCCTTTCTCGCCACAACCACCGTGCCTCTCTCACATCATAAAGCGAGTCAGCCAAATTACCGTAAGCATCATGTAACGGCAAACATCTGGTTAATAACCGCGCACAAGTCGCACCCAAAGCATATAAATCGCTTGCTGGGTAAGCGTATCCTTGCATTTGTTCTAAAGGCGCATAGCCAATTGTATATATTCCCGTTCCTTGACGCGCTAAAGTAGTTTGGGTAACTTGTTTCGCACCGCCAAAGTCAATCAGCACCAATTTGCGATCGTAGTTTCTGCGAATAATATTTTCTGGTTTAATATCCCGATGGATTATATGGCGATCGTGAACAAATTGGAGAATTGGCAATAAATCGTTTAACAATTCCCGAATTTGCATTTCACTAAAAGCATGTTGTTGTAGTTCTGTCGCTAAAGTCTCTCCAGGAATAAATTCTTGCACTAAATACAAATTTACTCCTTGCTCAAAATAAGCCACCAGCCTGGGAATTTGGGGATGATTTTCTCCCAGTTCAAATAAACGCTTGGCTTCTTCCTTAAACATCTCCGCCGCTTTTTTCAGCGCACCTGTACCCTGAACCTGGGGGACAAATTGCTTGATTACGCAAGGCGCATCTAATCTATCAATATCTTTAGCTTCATAGGTTTTACCAAAACCACCTTCGCCTAATAATCGGCTGATACGGTAGCGGTTTTTGAACAATGTCCCAAAATTATTAGAACCACAACTAGTGCAAAATCTATTGTTATCAGGGTTAAAAGGATTTGAGCAATTCGGATTTTGACAGATTTGCATATATAAATAATTTAAAATTCATTAAAATTATCCGATTTAGTCTAAAGAAGTTGTATTTTAGACTGTTAATATTTTTTATTTTGTCAAATTATTGATACCTAGCAGTAATATTTTAATATTAAACTTGCGTAAAAACTTTTAACTAAAATTTATACTTGGGAATTGAGCCTTCAATTCCTTCCACATACCAGTCCATTGTCATTTGTGCTTTATCGTCCAACACTTTGCTTTTAGGTATGCGTACAACTCCCTTTTGGTCTTTTACCAGGCCATTAAAAGGATGAGCAATACCTTGAATAAACTGTTCCCGTTTCCTATTAACTAATTGTTGCACATCGCTAGGAATCACCTGATTCATCGGCGAAATATCTACCATTCCTTGCGCAATTCCATGCCAAATCCTTTGCGGTTTCCATGTATTGTTGATTACCGCTAAAGCTGTATCTGTATAAAATTTTCCCCATTTATTAATTATTGATGTCAGGTGTGCTTTAGCACCAAACTTACTCATATCGCTATTGTAGCCAATAGCATAAATGCCCTTTTCTGCTGCTAATTGTATTATTGCAGCCGAGTCTGTATGCTGTGTCAGCACATCTGCACCTAAATTAATTAAAGCTTGCGCAGCTTCCCTTTCTTTGACAGGATTGTACCAAGTTTCCACCCACAATACCCTCACTTTTGCTCGAGGATTGGTTGACCGTAATCCTAGAGTAAAAGCATTAATTGCGCGAATTACTTCAGGAATGGGATATGCAGCCACAAAACCAACAACATTTGATTTTGTCATCTTTCCGGCAATCATTCCTGTTAAATATCTGGCTTCTTCCCAGCGTCCTATATAAGTACCAACATTCGCCGTAAGTTCATTTCCGGTACAATTTTCAAAGATAATTTGCGGAAATTCCTTAGCTACTTTAATTGTTGGCTTCATGTAGCTCAAGGAAGTTGTAAAAATTAATTTATTACCATCTTGTGCGAGTTGGCGAATGACTGTTTCCGCATCAACCCCTTCATTAACATTTTCAATAAAAGTAGTTTTAATTTTATCTTGTAGAGTCGCTTCCATTTCTCTGCGACCGAGATCGTGGGAGTAAGTCCAGCCAAAATCACCCACAGGCTTGAAATAGACAAATCCCACTTTTAGCGGTTCGCTAACTAATACAGGCGAAGCTTGGGGAGTAGCTTCACTTTGTAATGGCGAATTTCTCGCGGACATACAGCTATTCAACGCCAAGCTAGAACCCGCTAAAGTCGCATACTTGAGAAAATTCCGACGATCCATGTTCAGGAATTTAACATTTACAACCAGATAAAGCGATCGCACTCATCACACTTACTAGTGATTGTCTGTAAATGCATCATATTGTATCAAATTTGTCAAACTAGATAAATTATTTCTAGCAATAAATAAAAAATGTACATTAACTAATTATTTGTCACTTTAACAAAATAATGTCATTTTAAAATGAAATCGCTGAAAGCCTTCTCTAGCAACAATTATAGCAGGGTTTTTATTGTCTGACTTCTCACGATGTCTGTTATAGAAAATTAACAAATTAAATGTCTAATTCCTGAAGTTTAACAATTTAAATGTCACTTTCTAAAAACAAGGGAAATTGCTGAGTTGAGAAAAATTAACAAATTAAATGTCACAACGTACTTATAATATACATAAATGTTGCAATTAAACAAAAATGTATATGCAGGACGATCATTCTTCTCAAATACCTGCAACTAAATCAAAAATTGCAGATTTAAGCAGCAATATTACCGAAACTCAAGTTATTGTTTCGGAACTTTCCGATGAAGCAAAGTTAAAAATGGAGGTGATCCAAAGTCTTCTAGAAGCAGACGATCGCACTACATATGCTCAAAGGCTCAAGGAAGCAGCAGCCAAACTAGGAAAGTCAGTACGAACAGTGCGGCGATTAGTTGATAAATGGGAACAGGAGGGACTAGTCGGACTGGCACAAACAGAACGAAATGACAAAGGAAAACATCGAGTTGATGAAGAATGGCAGGACTTTATCTTAAAAACCTACAAAGAAGGTAATAAAGGTAGTAAAAGAATGACTCGTCAGCAGGTCAGGGCAAACGCATCTAAATAGAGAAAAGTGCTAAGTAGAGGTGTGTTTTGAGTAGTACAAGAGAACTATATATAACTGGTGAAGAGAGCGATCGCTAAAA
>NZ_JACJRE010000042.1 GCF_014697075.1 Tolypothrix sp. FACHB-123
TCTGCTGGGGTGGATACGGCTACTGTGATGAAGTTACAGCCTTCTAAATAAGAAGATGCTAAACCGTGGGTGTACCATGACGTGACGAAGGTTGTGCCTGTCAGCCAACCGCCTAGTGCTAGGAAAGCGCAGGGGAATAATAAAATTCCTGACCAACCAACAAACACGAAGCGATCGCGCTTCAACCAGTCGTCTAGAACGTCAAACCACCCTCTACTGGGGGCGCGCCCAACTGCGATGGTCATTGAACTAAAATCCTCTTTTTTACTAAAATTTCAGCGTTTCTGAGGAATTAACGTTTTTTTTGACAATTTTCAGCAGCCTGAAAACTACTGATATTCTGAGAATTCACAGCTTATTCAGTCTGTCTTTCTCAGGGTTATGCCATTACCCGTACCATTAGCTAGTAATCTAGTTTGTGGTAACTTAATGATTCTTAACTTATCACATTCCTCCGGGTTTTTGACCGATCCACGCAAGTGAATCAGGTGATTTAACACGAAGCTATTAAATATTATGAATATCAGAAATTTTACAATCTGACACAAGTTTTCTCAGAAATCTAAACAATTAGTATTGGAAATTGGGTATTGGGCATGGGGTATGGGGCATGGGGCATTGGGCATTGGGCATTGGGCATTGGGCATTGGATATAAAGCCTAGAGATAATCACACAGAACCTGGAAACAACTGACAACTTGCAATAGATACTGCTCCAATGGCAGACTTTTAAAGGGTATATGTCACAGGCCAAGGTAGTTCTATGACGGCATCAACAATTAACAAAGGCGATTCATCTAATGGCGATCGCTCTAAGGCACTGGTTCTGCATCAAAAAGTTTTGGGTTCTCGTCGGTTAAGCAACTACTGGTGGGCAACGGTCGTTACCCTAGGAGCCACAGGCTTTGTATTAGCTTCTGTCTCCAGTTACCTCAACGTTAATTTACTCATAGTTACCGACCCCACACAACTGGTTTTTGTCCCCCAAGGTCTAGTTATGGGGCTATACGGAGCAGCTGGCTTACTTTTGGCTATTTATCAGTGGTTAGTAATTTTATTGGATGTAGGCGGCGGATATAACGAGTTTAATCAGGAAACAGGCACAGTCAAAATCTTCCGTAATGGATTTCCTGGAAAAAATCGGCGGATCGAGGTAGAAAATCGTATTCAAGATGTACAATCTGTACAACTCACCGTGAAAGAAGGGCTTAATCCTCGTCGCGCACTCTACCTCCGCGTTAAAGGACGGAGAGATATTCCTTTGACCAGAGTCGGTCAACCTCTACCTTTAAAAGATTTAGAAATTCAAGGTGCAGAGTTAGCTCGATTTTTGGGCGTACCTCTAGAAGGACTGTAAAGAATTTTAACGATTGACAATTGTTAATGGTCAATTGTTCAGTTGTCAGTTGCCCAGAAGCTAATAGGCAATAGTTATTTGCAGTCTTCTTCCCTGCGGGTTAATCAAGTCCTCAACGAGTAAATTCAAAATCTATAATCGTGGGGTAACGATAAGATACTCTGGTTGAGTCAGTAATTGGTAATGCGGTTAAGATTTCCACGATTTTTGGTTGTATTTGTAATTGTTGGAGCGTTGGTTTTAGGTGGATGTTCAACACAACAAGCTGTTTCTCCGGCTTCTTCTCCATCTGAAACAACTACTTCAACAGCAACCGAGGCAAGCAGGACAAGCACTGAAGCAACGTCCGTATCAGAAACTACTAGTGAGAGTATTCCGGGAATGAAAGATTTACCACGCCTCGAAGGTCAAGCTACTGTGGTGATGACGGTGAAAGGCTCAGAAATTACTATCGAGTTAGACGGCACTAATGCTCCAATTACAGCTGGTAATTTCGTAGATTTAGTCCAACGGGGTGTGTACGATGGTACAGCTTTTCATCGCGTAGTCCGCGATCCCCAACCATTTGTAGTTCAAGGGGGAGATCCCCAAAGTAAAGACCCAAAAGTTCCAGCAAACAGGTTAGGAACAGGTGGCTTTATTGACCCTAAAACTCAGAATGAGCGATACATACCTTTAGAAATTAAAGCTAAAGGTTCAGATACACCGATTTACAATAAAACTTTTGATGCTAGTGCTCAAGCTGTTGTCTTACCCCATAAACAGGGTGTAATCGCAATGGCGCGATCGCAACAACCAGACTCTGCATCTTCTCAGTTTTACTTTGCTCTAGCAGATCTGAGCTTTTTAGATGGAAACTATGCTGTATTTGGCAAAGTTACCCAAGGCTTTGATGTTATCAATAAGATTCAGCAAGGCGATCGCATTGATTCTGCTAAAGTCACCAAAGGCGTAGAAAACTTAAAAACCTCCGGTCAATAGTTAGCAATTGGGTAATGGGTAATAGTTTTTTCTGATTACCCATGACCAATCTCAAATCCCACATTCCTAAGTCCAAATTGGTTAAGGTTGTTGTCACTGGTATCGGTTTAATTTCAGCTTTAGGAGAAAACTTAGAAACTAGCTGGCAAAGGTTGATAGCAGGTAAGTCTGGCATTAAGCTACATCAACTGTTTCCAGAACTGTCACCCTGTCCTTTAGGATTGATTGGTCAAAAACCAGCTTCATTAAAAATGCTGACAGAGTTGGTAGTTGCTGATGCATTAAAAGATGCTGGGTTATCGCCGCCTTTACCTGATTGTGCTGTAGCGATCGGCTCAAGTCGCAGCTATCAGGCTGAGTGGGAAATGCTAGCAAGAAAAATTTACAGTTGCGATCGCCTTTCATCCCCTCTCCCAAACGGGGAAATGGAGAACTGGTTAGAAACATTACCCCATATGAATGCGATCGCCGCCGCTAGACAAATTGGGGCAATTGGCAGCGTTTTAGCACCCATGACAGCCTGTGCTACAGGAATTTGGGCGATCGCTCAGGCTACAAGTTTAGTGCAAACTGGACAATATCAACGAGCGATCGCCGGTGCAGTGGAAGCCCCAATTACACCCTTGACTTTGGCAGGATTTCAACAAATGGGTGCTTTGGCGAAAACAGGGGCTTATCCCTTTGATTTACACCGTGAAGGCTTGGTGTTAGGGGAAGGCGCAGCTATATTTGTGATCGAATCAGCAGAGTTAGCCAAACAG
This sequence comes from Tolypothrix sp. FACHB-123, assembly GCF_014697075.1. GTDB lineage: Bacteria > Cyanobacteriota > Cyanobacteriia > Cyanobacteriales > Nostocaceae > Aulosira. Next base: position 3,100 of record NZ_JACJRE010000042.1, read on the forward strand.
CGACAAGCAAAGATTTATGGTGAAATTCTTGGTTTTGGCTTACTTAACGACGCCTATCATCAAAATGCCCCCGATCCGGAGGGTAGAAGTGCGATCGCATCTATTAAGCAATGCTTAGAACGTAGTTACCTCACACCAGCCGAGATTGATTATATTCATGCTCATGGTACAGCCACACAACTCAACGACTCTGTGGAAAGCATGGCGATTGAGCATTTGTTTAACCAAAAAGTAGCAGTCAGTTCCACCAAAGGAGCTACAGGCCATACTCTCGGTGCATCAGGGGCTTTAGGTGTAGCTTTTTCCCTGCTAGCCTTGCAACAGCAAATTTTGCCACCATGCGTAGGGTTACAACAACCAGAGTTTGATTTAAATTTAGTCAAAGTAGCGCAGCAACAAAAGATTCAGTATGCTCTTTGTTTGAGTTTTGGCTTTGGTGGGCAAAATGCAGTTATAGCCTTAGGTAAAGAGTTTAATGAAGAAAATAATTAAATATTTACCCATCTAAGGACTAAATTGCTGTTAGGGAGAGCTAAAGCTCTCCTTAATTTATTCGACTTCAACGGAGTTTAGTTCCACACTGGTGTAGTAGTTAACGGGAACAATACTAATATGTTTTCGACTGATATCACAGGTAAAACCTGTCTTCAGGTAATACTATATTTTATTTAGCTTCCCAATAATCCAGTACTTTTATAGTCTATTGATTGTTTCGATTAATAGCTGCCAGACTCTTAGTTGAGCAAAAACTAAGGCAGTTCTATGGTTATATAACTAATTGAGAGGAGATTCAGACATGAAATGGATCGCGCAGTCTATCAGTTTAGTAGCATTTTCCATACCGATGTTTTTGGAACTGGCTACTATTCCTAGTTTAGCGGCACAAGCACAAGCCCAGGTTGACCCAACATTGCTGACTCAACAGCAAAAACAGCCTTGGTTAATTAGTCAAGCATTTAAACCACCCCAGCGAGGAACAGCACCACCTAGTGCGGGTGGTGCTACCCGTGGCTCTTATTGCGTCCAAAAAAATCAGTTATTAACCCCTTTACTACCTAAAGAGAATATCGGCTTAACCTTTTCAGAACGTCCCACCTTTTTCTGGCATGTGCCTGCAAATACTGTGAAAACTGCTCAGTTTTCTATCTTGGCGGAAGGAGATGAGAATAGCATAGAGGACGATGTAGTTTATGAAGCAACTTTAAATGTACCCAATAAAGCCGGAATTATGAAATTTACTCTGCCAGAGGGTAGCTCTCCTTTAAAAGTAGGTAAGCGCTACCACTGGTATCTGACATTAATTTGCGATCGCCAAAATCCTCCGAGAAATCCAAGTACAGAAGGATGGGTTGAACGTACACAACCAGAAGCAACTTTATCAAAAGCTTTAGAACAAGCAGACATACGCAAACGCCCAGCTCTTTATGCAGAAGCAGGAATTTGGCATGAAGCACTAACTAGTTTAGTGGAGTTACGTTGTGCTGAACCAAATAATTTCAAGGTTACATCTGATTGGAGAAGATTCTTTCTCTCAGTTAACTTGAGTCAGTTTGCATCTGAACCCATTCTTGATTGTTGTAGCAATAAGCAATAATTGTTTGCACAGTGCTGGTTAATTTGCCAGTGAAATAGATATAATCCTGGGGGCACAAGATATTGTGCCCCTATCTATGTAATTTATAATCGCAATAGAGGCTGTTATTAATAGATATGTCTTTTCAATACAGCCATTCACTCTATGTTTTAGCATAACCCAGGATAACAATCTCTCTTCCCTCGCCCCTAGTCTAAGCGCCCCTATTCTCAAGACAGAAATATAGCCGTAGCCAGATAGATTAGGAAATTAAGCTAAGATAAAATCTTGACAATAAAAGCCTTTCGAGTCAGTCAACAGTCAATAATCAACAGTCAACAGTCAACAGCTATTAATAAGCTTTGCAAAGAAAGCAGAGATAAAATACAACAACTGGTGACTCTAAGTTTTTTTTGATGCAAAATAGTGTTCCCTAGTTTTAAGTATATTGGTGTTAATATTTCAAATTAATTTATATTTCTTAATATAAATTGACATTTCGAGTCGTTTTCCGGCGAAATTTTCGCGCTGGCTTACTTGGATAAACTAAAATCAACTCAGATAATTTCTCCTTCAAATTTCAACAGTAATTGGCTGCAATTACTTTGAAGATGAATTTAGTAACTTAATAAATGAGTTTTGGTCGAATAGTTAATATTAAAGACTTAGGATTTAATATGATGCGGGCGAAGCTAAAACAGCTAATATGGCAATGGCGGGGAGTTTTTCTAGCAGTGCCCAATGTAACAGCTATTGTGATTGCGCTGCGGTTTACTGGCTTGCTGCAATTATTAGAATTAGCAGCATTAGATCAGTTTTTTATTTTACGTCCCAAAGAAACTGTTGATGAACGCATTGTTATAGTTGAGATTAATGAACCAGACATTACCAAGCTAGGTCAGTGGCCGATATCTGATGGTGTACTTGCTAAAGTTTTGGATAATATCAAACAACAAAAACCTCAAGCAATTGGTCTTGATATTTATCGAGATTTACCTGTAAATCCTGGTCATGAAAAATTAGTAAGAATATTTCAAACCACACCCAACTTGATTGGCGTACAAAAAATATCACATACAGCTGATAGTTTTCATGTGGAAGCGCCTCCAGAATTGAAAAAGCGACAACAAGTGGGAGCAAATGACTTACCTATAGATGGGGATGGTAAAATCCGTCGTGGTTTGTTATATGTAGGTTTGAACGATCAGGGCATTTTAGAAAGCTTTGCTTTAAAACTAGCATTGTTATACTTAAAAGACGAAGGTATTACCGAAAAACCAGCAAAAAATAATCCAAACTTCTTGCAACTTGGTAAAGGTATTTTCCCCAGTTTTGAATCTAATGATGGTGGCTATATGGGGGCTAATGCTAGTAGTTATCAAGTACTCTTAAACTATAGAGGAGCAATAAATCATTTCCACAAAATATCTATTACTGATGTTTTGGAAAACCGGATTCCTGCTGGGTTAATGCCAGGTAAAATTGTTTTAATTGGTTCCACTGCTGAGAGTTTAAAAGATTTATTCTGGACACCCTATAGTAGTAATTTATTTACCTCTCCTGAACGCATGGCTGGGGTAGCAATTCATGCTAATTTAATTAGTCAAATCTTGAGTTCTGCTTTGCAAGGAAGACCAGAAATCAAAACTTTGCCGGAACAGTTAGAGTGGTTGTGGATTTTATTTTGGTCAATTTTTGGTGCTACTTTGTGTTGGCAACAAAGACATAGTAGTACTGAGAAAAGACATTTACCCTTCATTGCTAATGGTACTGGTAGTGTCTTTATTGTCGGCAGCTGTTTGCTGGGTGGAAGTTATCTGGCGTTTATTTTTTCTTGGTGGATTCCTGTAGTACCTTCACTGTTAGCTTTAACTGGTTCAGCGATCGCTGTTACCCAGTATATCGCTCGTAGTGCAGCCGAAATGCGCCGCACTTTTGGGCGCTATGTCACAGATGAAGTAGTGGCCAATTTACTCGAAACTCCTTCTGGGCTAAAGCTAGGCGGAGAAAGAAGAAAAGTTACTGTTTTAATGTCTGATTTAAGAGGTTTTTCTGCCGTATCAGAACGATTAGCGCCAGAACAGGTAGTAGCGATTCTCAACGTGTATCTGGGAGCGATGGCAGACGTAATTAATCATTACAATGGAACGATTAATGAATTTATTGGCGATGGCATCTTTGTCATGTTTGGTGCGCCAGTCAGCCGCGAAGATGATTCTCAAAGAGCGATCGCTTGTGCTATTGCAATGCAATTAGCCATGAAGCCTGTCAATGAGCATAATCAGCAGATGAATTTACCACTTCTAGAAATGGGAATTGGGATTCATACAGGTGAGGTTGTAGCTGGAAATGTCGGCTCACAAAAACGTGCTAAATATTCAGTAGTTGGTAGTCATGTGAATCTTACCGCCCGGATTGAATCTTATACAGTAGGCGGTCAAATTTTAATTTCTGAAGAAACCATTAAAGATGCCAACATTGACTTAAAAATTAATGGAGAACTACGGGTAGAACCTAAGGGAATTAAAGCACCGATTACTATCTACGATATAGGTGGGATTGGCGGTAAGTATAATCTGCATTTGCCTCAATCTGAGGATAATATGCTGCAATTAACGGAGGAAATTTTCCTAGAGTTTACAATTTTAGAAGGTAAACATGCAGTAGGAACTATATTTAAAGGTGAGCTAGTTTATCTCTCAGAAAATGGCGGGCAATTGCGATCGCAACATTCACTGGAGCCTTTAAGTAACCTGAAGATGAAATTGTTAAATGCACCAGAAATTGCTCCCGGAGATGGCGATCTCTATGCTAAAGTGCTGAAAAAATCTCTGGATGAGCACCATTTTCTGATTCGGTTTACAGCTGTCCCCCCCAAAGTGGCTGCCATACTTGATACATCACGGCAATCTGCATCTTTAGGGCATGGTGCATAGGGCATTGGGCATTGGGCTTATTGCATCAGTGGGGAAAAGGTAAGGGGTAAAGGCTAAGAAAAAATCCTTTGCCTTTGGGCTTTCCCCCATCTTGTCAAGAGATTTGTGCCAGAGGTCTATTGATGAAGAGCAATTTTCATTTATCTTTCTTGCTTCCCTCTGCTCTACAGGACTGAATTTGTGAAGTTAATAAAGTATTAAAAAAATAAGTAATATAAGTGATTTTACAGATATTCTATTCCCAGAAACGTGTTTAATCTCTCTTGAAAGATCTGTCATGATGAATGGAATGGAGTGCCAGTAAATGCAACGGCGATTTTTGCCAGGTTTTACCGATCGCACTCTCACTTTATTACTCACTCTGATGTGCTTCTCAGAGTCTGTGGCTTTAGCTAGGGTAAATAGCCGCCAACTAGCTCAAAATAACCCACCTGCAACACAAAATACTAATTCCGAACAACAAAAAGCTGATCAACGAGTTAAACAACTCTTTGATGAAGCGGAGCAACTCCGTAAACAGCAAACCCCAGACTCGCTCAAACAGGCAATGCAAAAGTATGAAGAAATACTGCAAATTGCCCGAAAATTAGGCGATCGCTTCTTAGAACATAACACCCTCTATGTGATTGGTAGCGCTTACTCAGAGCGCAGCAACCACGAGAAAGCGCTGACATATTATCAGCAAGCGCTCAATATTATTCAAGAACTGAAAAAACCCATACCGCAAGCGAGGACTCTGTGGTCAATTGCTAGCAGCTATTCCTATTTGTGGTCAAAACAAAAAGCCCTGGAATATTATAACCAAGCACTATCAATATTTAAAGCCGAGAAAGCAACTGATATGGTTGCGATCGCGCTTTTAACTATGGGTATAGTTTATGAAGATGTGGGTGAAAGCGCCAAAGCATTAGATTATGTCAATCAAGCTTTAACAATTCAGCGCGAGCAAAACGATCCTCAGGCTCAAACTACAACCCTTTCAGTGTTAGCAGGAATTCACAACTCTCTAGGGGAAAAACAAAAAGCACTCTCTTTCTTAAATCAAGCTTTAGATATCCACCGTCAAAGCAATAATATAGATGGTCAAGCCGAAATTTTCACTAATATGAGTACTGTTTATGTCTCCTTGGGTGATTATCTCAAAGCCAGAGAATTATTAAACCAAGCACTGAAACTTAGTCAACAAGGCTCGCAAACTGACTTTGTAAATCAAGTAAGAATTTTCATCAGCTTAGGTGGAACCTATTTTGTCGAAGGTAATTATCAGCAGGCTCTAGATTACTATAATCAAGCGCGATCGCTCTCGCAAAAGATAGTTAGACCAGATTTAGAAGCTACTATACTTTCCCAAATCAAACATATTTATGAAGCCTTAGGACAAATAGATAAAGCCCTAGCTTATTTACAAGCTGCACAAAATTTACAGCGTAAAATTAATAATCTTTCCGCCGAAGCCAACACGTTAAATTCAATTGCCAATCTCTATCAATCTCAAGGTGAATATCAACAAGCACTGAATATATATCACCAAGCTTTAGAGATTCAACGTCAAATTAAAGACCTACCGCAGGAAGCAGAAACCTTAGGTAATATAGCTTACCTCTATAGACTACTTGGTGACTATCAGTTGAGTTTAGACACCTATAACCAGGTGTTGAAAATCTATCAAAAAATTGACAATAATAGTAATATAGCCCAAATTTTAACAGAAATAGGCTTGACTTATTTAACAGCTAAAAATTATGCCAATGCTCTTAAATATTACAATCAAGCCCTGACTTTGTGGCGGCAACAAGGGCAAGTTGATGGCGAAATTCTAACTTTAGTTGGCATCACTAAAACCTATGATTACTTAAAGGATTATCCCCAAGCATTAGCAGCAGCTAACCAAGGCTTGTCTATAGCCAGAGAAAAAAATAATCTTTCCTTTGAGGTGACTATGCTTGGTTATCAAGCGATGGCTTACCGAGGATTGGGAGATTATCAAAAAGCTCTGTCTTTAGCTCAAGCAGCTTTAACGAAATCCCAAAATATAGGTGCGCGTCAAGTCAAAGCAAACACTTTATATGGTTTAGGTGATGCCTATAAGGATTTAAAACAATATGAGCAAGCAATTAATGCTTATAAACAAGAACTAACAATTAGACAAGAAATAGGCGATCGCAATGGACAAGCCCATACACTATATAGAATTGCAGTGACTGAACGCGATCGCCAGCAGCTAGAATCTGCCCGCAGCCAAATAGAAGCAGCAATTGCGATTCTCGAAAATATTCGCACTAAAGTTACCAGCCAAGACTTACGCACCTCATACTTTGCCTCAGTCCAGAGATATTATGAGTTCTACATTGACCTATTGATGAGGTTGCACAAACAGCAACCATCTCAAGGCTATGACGCCCTAGCATTACAAGCTAGCGAACGCGCCCGCGCCCGCACCCTTTTGGAATTGCTGAAAGAAGCAAATGCAGATATTCGTCAAGGTGTCGATCCTCAGCTACTAGCAGCAGAACAAAATTTGCAACAACAGCTTGATGCTTTAGAAAAGCGAAGGCTGAAATTACTCAGCGGTAAACATACTCCCAGCCAGGCGCAAAACCTGGAACAGGAAACCGCCGCAGTTCTGGCACAGTATCGCCAACTGCAAGCCCAAATTAGAGCCACCAGTCCCCGTTATGCTGCGCTCACCCAACCGCAAACCCTCTCACTTGCACAAATTCAGTCTTCCGTACTCGATGACAACACCTTACTACTAGAGTATGCCCTGGGGGAAGAACGCAGCTATCTCTGGGCTGTAACCAAAAACAGCATTACCAGTTACGAACTGCCCAAACGTGCCGAAATTGAAGCCGCAGTGCAAGCATTCCTGAATATTTTAAACGCACCCATTCCCAGGAAACCAGACAAAACAGCGATCGCTTTATCACAGTTAATACTTGCACCAGTCGCCCAGCAATTAGGACAGCGTCGTTTAGTTATCGTTGCTGATGGGGCTTTGCAGTACGTACCCTTTGCTGCTTTAAACGCACCTCGTTCCGCTAACAGCAGATATGAACCATTAGTAGTCCATCACGAAATTATCACCCTCCCATCAGCCTCGACAATTGCCGTAATCAGACAAGAAACCAGGGGACGCAAACCCGCCCCGAAAGCATTAGCTGTAATTGCTGACCCCATTTTTTCCACTAGCGACGAAAGAGTCAAGGTTAGAACTGCAAATCAACAAAATAGCAGCCAAAACCTAGATTTACAACTTTTGAGAAAGTCTGCAAGAACTGCAAACATCGAATTTGAGCGCTTACCATTTACCCGCCAAGAAGCCGACACGATTCTCTCCCTCGTACCAGAAAAACAGCGCCGACAAGCCTTTGACTTTGCTGCTAATCGAGCTGCGGCTATCGATCCCCAATTAAGTCAGTATCGTATAGTACATTTTGCTACTCATGGCATTCTCAACAGTCAACATCCTGAATTATCGGGGATAGTGCTGTCGTTGTTTGATGAAAATGGCAAACCCCAAAATGGCTTTTTACGTTTACATGATATTTTTAACCTCAAACTACCCGCCGAACTAGTTGTACTCAGTGCTTGTGACACTGGCTTAGGAGAGGAAGTCAAAGGTGAAGGATTAATCGGCTTAACTAGAGGATTTATGTATGCAGGTAGTCCGAGAGTTGTAGTCAGTTTGTGGAGCGTCAATGATGAGGCTACCGCAGAACTGATGAAAAAGTTTTATAAATTTATGTTGCAAAATCAGTTAAAACCTGCTGCGGCGCTAAGAGCCGCACAAATAGAAATGTGGCGCGATCGCAATTATAATTCACCATTTTTCTGGGCTGCTTTTACTCTCCAGGGAGAGTGGCAATAAGCAAAATTTAATTTTTAAGTTCGTGGCAAATTACAGTAGGTTTAATGTTTTGTTTTCTTATTTATTATCAAATATAAACATGTGTTTAATTTATTTTAAAATCGCTATATTATAGATATCTATTTTATCAACCGCAGAGATTGTAAATCTTACTCCGCAAAGGTAAATTCATCGATGTGATCAGAGTTAGGGGCATTTATCAAATTGAAAATATAGCTAAAATAATGCCTGCTGGAGATTTCCAGGAAAAGTTGCTGGCAAAGATGATGCTTGCGCCAAATTATATTAATAAACCCCAAAAGGAACCGAAAACTCATGCAAAGGCGACTTGGATTAAATTTTAGCCAACAGACTTTTGTTGTCTTTGCCAACATAATTTTATTGTCTGAATCTGTAGGGATGACAGCCAAGGCAATAAATGTAGAAATAGTGCAAAAACCAACAATTAATAGCCAAAATCTTAGCCCTGCTCAACAAAGAGCTGACGCACAAGCAAAGGAACTATTACAAGCAGCAGAGAAACTCATCCAACAGGGAACACCAGCCTCTAGACAGCAGGCCCTAGAAAAATATTTGCAAGCGTTAAAAATTAGGCAAGAAATAGGCGATCGCTCTGGAGAAGCGACTGCGCTTTTAGCTATCGGCACACTCTATTATCTCCAAGGCGAAAACCCCAAAGCTTTAGAATATTACAATCAAGCTCTATCTATTAGGCGGGAACTCAAAGACAAGCTAGGAGAAGCTGTCATGCTTCAGTCTATTGCTGGAGCCTATTCTAGTTTGGGAGAAAAGCCCAAAGCCTTAGAATATTACAATCAAGCTCTGTCTATATTTCAATCTGCCAAACAATCCTATTTTGTTGCAGCTGCTTTAGTGGGGATTGGCAGAATTTATTTTAGTTCCGGTGAGACGAGCAAGGCACTAGCAGCCTACAATCAAGCTCTAGAGATTCATCGTGCTAGTGGTAATCTAGATGGGGAAGCTGACATTTTAGGAACAATCGGTCAAGCTTACACCTCTTTAGGTGAATCGCAAAAGGCTTTAGCAGCTTTCAATCAAGCATTAAAGATTCAGCGAACAACAAAGAATCTAGCCGGTCAAGTTGAGACTCTGACAATCATCGCCACCCTCTACAGTTCCTTGGGCGATAATCAAAAGGCTAGAGAATCCTTAACCCAAGTATTAGAACTACAAAAACAGTTACCGCAACCAGACTCTGGCAGACAAGCGATCGCTGCTATGGGGATAGGTACAATTTATGTAGCGAGCAGCGATTATCCACAGGCACTAGCATATTTTAACCAAGCGCGATCGCTGTTTCAACAAGCTGGCAATCCCAATCTAGAAGCCGAAGTTCTGACACAAATCAGCTTTATCTACAATCAATTAGGACAACAACAAAAGTCTCTGGATGCATTAAACCAAGTCTTACGTATCCAGCGTGCCCAAAAAGACAGATCCAAACAAGCCTCCACACTCAACAATATTGCGGGAATGCAAGCAGCAGTAGGAAATTATCAACAAGCCTTGGATTCTTACAACCAAGCGATCGCCCTACAACGTCAGGTAAAAGACCTACCAGGAGAAGCAGCTACAATCATTAATATCGCTAAACTGTATCAGTCATTAGGCGATTATCAGTTAAGTATTGATACATATACTCAGGCGCTAGATAAATTCCAAACTATAGGCGATCGCGCTCAAATCGGCCAAATCCTCGATAATATGGCTAGCGTTTATCGTACAGCACAACAGTATCAAAAAGCCTTGGAATATTACGACCGAGCAATTAAGTTGTGGCGCGAACAGGGGGGATTATTCCAAGAATTTAGTACCCTCACCGGTATGATTCGCGCTTATGAGTCCTTAAAAGCATATCCCCAAGCATTAGATACCGCTAACCAAGCGTTAACCTTGGCGAAAAAACAACAAAGTCCTCTTAGCGAAGCTTCGGCGCTGGGTTTATTGGGTAGGGTGTACTTAGCCGCCGGAGATTATCAAAAATCCCTAGATTTTTCTACCCAAGCAAACGCACAATTTCGCGCTTTAAGCATTCCCCTTGGTGAAGCCAATACACTACGTAATATCGGTAAAGCTTATAATTCTCTCAAGCAGCACCAGCAAGCAATTGCTAGTTACGAACAAGAACTGAAACTGTTGCGGCAATTAGGCGATCGCACTGGGGAAGCAGAGACTCTATATAATATGGCAGTGAGCGATCGCGATCGTCGCAATTTAGAGGCTGCTCAAAGGCAAATCGAATCAACAATTAAAATTGTCGAAGATATTCGCACCAGAGTTACCAGTCAAGATTTACGTACCTCTTACTTCGCCTCAGTCCAGAAATATTATGAATTCTACATCGACCTTTTGATGCAGTTGCACAAACAGCAACCATCCCAAGGTTACAATGCTCTAGCCCTCCAAGCCAACGAACGCGCCCGCGCCCGCAGTCTCTTGGATTTGCTCAACGAAGCTCGTGCAGATATTCGTCAAGGTGTAGAGCCGCAGTTACTAGCAAGCGAACGCAACCTACAACAACAACTTGATGCTTTAGAAAAAAGGCGGCTGAAATTACTCAGTGACGAATCGAGCAAAGCCCAAGCAGAAAAATTTGAACAAGAAACCGCAGCCATTCTCGAACAGTATCGCCAACTGCAAGCCCAAATCAGAGCCACTAGCCCTCGTTATGCAGCCCTAACACAGCCGCAAACCCTCTCCCTCGCCCAAATTCAATCTGACCTATTAGATGATAATACTTTGCTATTAGAATATGCACTGGGAGAAGAACGCAGCTACCTCTGGGCAGTGACTAAAAATAACATTACTAGTTACGAACTGCCCAAAAGTGCAGAAATTGCGGCAGCAGTGCAACAATTCCGGCAGGTTTTAACCTCCCCAATTTCTAGAAGCAAACCAGGTGCAAGCGCCAATGTTCTCACAAAGATGATACTTGCACCAGTAGCCCAGCAATTAGGACAACGTCGCCTAGTTATCATAGCTGATGGAGCTTTGCAATATGTACCCTTTGCCGCTTTGAACACGCCTCGTTCCACTGACAGCAGATATGAGCCATTAGCAGTCAATCACGAAATCGTTACCTTACCATCAGCCTCGACAATTGCCGTACTCAGACAAGAAACTTCTAAACGCAAAACTGCGCCGAAAGCATTAGCTGTGATTGCCGATCCGATATTTTCTCCTAACGACGAGCGAGTTAAAGTCAGAGGGAGAAATTCCCAGAATCACAATCTGAATCTAGATTTACAACAACTCAATCGATCTGCTAGAGTTGCCAACATTAGTTTCGATCGGTTACCATTCACTCGCAAAGAAGCCGAAACCATTCTTTCTTTAGTACCGGCGAAAGAGCGCAAACAAGCCTTTGACTTTGCAGCTAATCGTTATGCGGCGACTAATACAGACTTAAGTCAGTATCGGATAGTACATTTTGCTACTCATGGCATCCTCAACAGTCAACATCCAGAGTTGTCAGGTGTGGTGCTATCCTTGTTTGATGAAAATGGTAAACCCCAAAATGGCTTTTTACGTTTACATGATATTTTTAACCTCAAACTACCCGCTGAACTAGTCGTACTCAGTGCTTGTGACACTGGTTTGGGTGAGGAAGTTAAAGGCGAAGGATTAATTGGCTTGACAAGAGGGTTTATGTATGCAGGTAGTCCGAGAGTCGTAGTCAGTTTGTGGAGTGTCGATGACGAGGCTACTTCCGAACTGATGAAGAAGTTTTACGCTTTCATGTTACAAAATAACATGAAACCCGCAGCGGCGCTGAGAGCAGCACAAACCCAAATGTGGCGCAATCCCAACTATCAATCACCCTATTTCTGGGCAGCTTTTACACTCCAAGGTGAGTGGAGGTAAATAATTCATTTATTTGGAATTTTCTTCAAATAATTGCCAACTAAGTAGTATTCCCATTGGCAATTTATTGAACTATATGTGTCCCCCTTTAAGAGGATGTATTAAAAATTTTTGGTATTGTATTTAAAGCTTGTAGATCACCATAAATCCCCTTTATTAAAGGGGAATTATAGATAATTTATCCCTCCTTAAAAGGAGGTAATCAGCAAAAATATTTAATAATTCAAGAGACATTCTCTAAACTAAACTGTGCTCTATTCGGAACACAACATCATTAAAATCTCTATCACCACCGCCTAATAAATCCTCAAAACCGAAAACATTATCTCCTAGCTTACGAATATGTCCCACACCATCAGGATTAACACCTAAGTAAGAAAAATAGGCTGCTGGATTACTGGGATTATTATCAAAGAAATCTTGGATTTGACCATTAGCAATCAAAACAGGTGCATACAGATATCCACCTGTTAATGTTGTTTCAAAACCTTGGACTTTTTGCATATCTTGACTGCTAGTATTAAACCCTGACCCAGATGCTTGAATCAGACGCAGAGCAGCTTCAACATATGCTTGCCGATTTTCGGCTTTTGCTTCTATCAGTTGACCTGTCAACGGATCGCGTACACTCCCTGATAGATTTTCAATGCGGTAAAAACCAAAAACATTATTGTAAACAGCTTCTCTATTTACAATTGGTAATACAGTTTTTACAATGCGTCCTTGCAAATTATTGCCCTGCAAATCGGAGCGCAAATCAACCAGCCCTAAATGTTGCTGTTGTTCAGATCCTTTAAAAGTGCCTAAAGGAGATTGAGAGTTAGTAATTTTAACATTCAATTCAATATCATTAAAGTCACTATTACCCAAGAAATCTTCAAATTTAATGCCGATAGAACCATCGGTTACGGCTTGCATTTGCAAAGATTGGTTCTTACCCGTGTTAAAGGCAGAACCAAATAATACTTGTGATGATAAGTTTCCATTATTCAGTACATCCTGAATTGTGGCCTTTTGAATTAAGACAAAAGCTAGCTTATTTCCTTTAAAACCCTGACTAATGGCATTTTGTCCTTCAACTGCTTTAAATGTATCAGGAATAACAGAAAAAATTAGTTTAGCCGATCTCAGCGCAGCTTGTAAATAACCTGCTTCTGTTGGCAGAATCCCATCGACTGCACCATTGTCATCAACAGCAAATACTCCTATTTCATGTACGTGGCCTTTGCCAAGATTTTTATTAGTAACTTGGAATTGAAGCTTAGTAGTGTTAGCATTACCATTAATTACTAGCAAATTTCTTTGACTATCGATGGAAAGAAACGGCGAATTGTTTGCGCCACCGTCATCGTCACCATTACCAGCATTACTATCCGGATCGAATGTATCTGCAAAAGAAAAGTTTTTCTGGGATAGGTCAGATAATTTAACATTTTCTAGAATACCTATAAGCTGATTCTGACCACGGATGATCACATTTTGTTGATCTTGCTGGAATTGTAGATCGCCATAGGTTAGGCCTAATCCACTAATAATTAATATTTCTCTTTCTGGATCGAAATCCTTAACAATATTTGTACCTTCAGGAAATGCTCCGGCCGCTAATACAAAGTTATCTATGCCTTCATTACCTGTAAGATTAGCACCACCTATACCAGCAACTAAAATATCATTGTCTTCGCCACCAAATAATTGATCAGTACTACCTGCAATCAGGACATCTTTTCCTAAACCGCCATAGAGAAAATTACCACCTCCACCTGTACTCGCATCGAGGGTATCATTACCACCCTCCCCAAAAGCGCGATCGCTAATGCCAACAATTAATTCATCATTTCCCTCACCACCATAAAGTTCATTACCACCGCCATCGTCGATTTCTGTACCTTGAAAGGTATCAATAATATCATTACCAGCCTCGCCATATAAGCGATCGCCTTTTGCTCCATATAGCTCATCATCTCCATTACCACCATAGACCTGATTGCTACCTGGTTCACTTTCGGAGATATCGACAATATCATTGCCATCGCCAGCAGAAATTGAATAAGATTTGTCTGGTTCTGTGAGATTATCAATATTAATTTCATCATCTCCAGGAGTACCGGAAAACACTGGTTTATCCACGAATTTAAATGCTCCAATATCAAATTTAATTTTTTGAGGACAATTCAGTCTTAATTACTGCACCATTGCGATTAAAAATAATTTCACTGCTGATGGAAGGTAGACTGTTTTTCATCAGTGGTGTTATCTAGAATCTACTAAATTATAGATTAGATTACTAGTTAAATTGATAACATCTAAACCCAGATTTTTGTTAGCAGTTTTAATTGCAAGAATTAATTCTTTAACAGTTGTTGCAAGTAACTCAGCCATTTTCAGATTCTATTTTGTTGAAATTTTGAAGGATTTAGACGTTGCTGATTGTTGGTATAAATTAAATCAGTTCTAGATGTATTCAGGCAAGTAAATTTTTTTAAAGTTAAGCTATTCTACTTTTAAGTTGCATAATAAATCGTGAAGGATGTTAACTGTTGACCGTTGACCGTTGACTGTCAACAATTAACATCCCTGATTAGTAGTTATGCAATTTAGACGCGCATTAGCTTACAACATGACTGCTGTACCTTTAACAGGACTATTGACCTCTCGAAAAGCAATTAGTAGACGGCAAGTAAAATCTGAGCAGCCGCACTGGGGCTACCGTCGGGAAGACCCAAATTACCTTGAGCCATATCAGCCATCCAGAAGTCTTCAAACTGGGCACCGATACCATCTCGGTCGAAGAACATCCGTCCAGCGTTGGGGCTGTAGTAAAAAGTTGGCTGGAGATCGTCGTCAGCAGGGCCATCGCTGGTAGGTACAGTACTGGTTGCAACTTTTAACTGACCGTTTTTGCCGGCAGCAGGCCCAGTTCCATCTCCAGTAATAATGGTGCCTGGTTTGAGGAAACCTATATTTTGACCGTTGAAATTACCATCATTAATACCTCGGTTAAATGCTTCGGAATTAATGAAGAAAATATCAGGCCCAGTTTTACTAGTAAAGGGATTTTCTGCTCCAGTTAAAGGATCTACTAATGGAGTACCATAAGCTTCTTCTTCGCGAATATAACCGATGCGAGCATCAGGAACGGCATTACTGATAGCATCTTCTTCAACTTTATCGCGATCGCGGAAGTCCAAAATCGAGTCAAAGATGATGTAATCGACTCCTTGGCGACCAACTACAATATCTTGACCAATTCCCGCCCAGATCAAGTCTGTACCAGGGCCGCCAACCACAATATCATTACCTGGCCCAGTAATGATAAAGTCATTACCTGGCCCACCAATGGCGGTATCATCACCCGTTGTGGTTGGTACAGGGCTACGAGTAAATTTACTTAAATCGACTTCTCCCTGCTCATTAAAGGCAAAACTGAAAGCGTTTTGTGGTAGCAAAGCTGTCGGAATTGTCCCAATGATTTTCTTGGCTTCTAGTTCTGCACGTTTTTCTGGTGTGAGGTTGGGATCGTCAGTACCGGGGAGTGTAATTCCATTGGGGAAAGCCTGAGCAATTTTTTTCAAGGTTGCGGCGATTTTTTCATTGGAGACAAAGTCGCCTGTAATCAAATTGTTCTCAATGGGGACATTTGGCTGACCGAAATTCAAATCGCCAAGTACAAAGTTACCGACACTTCCACCTGGTCTGACTGGGAAGTTACTATTCAAACCACCGACTACGTAGTCATAGGCACCAAATTGAGGTATTTTGGTTAAACCCTGAGTTGTTTCATTGAGTGGCTGACCGTTAACTTCTATTTGACCTTGGGTCATTAAGGCCCCAGGAGTAATACCTTTGAGGGTGATGGTTTGCAGGGTTTTAGGTACAAAGGTTCCATTGCCAGAAGCACCAGTACCGGGTTCAACATTGATGCGATCGCTAATAGTAATGACTGTATCTCCAGTCTGAGTCCCGTTGATGGCAATACCAGTACCATTATCGAGATTTCTCAACCTGATAATATCTCCAGAACCAGCTCGGGCCTGGAAATCTTCAATCACATCATTACCACCGTAGCCACCAATTGTCAGATTATTACCCTTAACTGTGACCGCAAATTCTTTTTGAAAGACAAAGGCATCATTACCATCGCCACCATTGAAGGTATCATTGCCTAAACCGGCGACAAGCACATCTGCTCCAGGGCCACCTTTGGCTGTATCTCCACCTTTACCTGCGTACAGGTTATCATCGCCATTTTTGCCGTCAAAGGTGTTTCCACCACCAGTATTACCGTAAAGGTTATCTGCTCCTAATGTTCCTGTTAATGTTTGACCTCCCTGTGCTGATGCTACTTGCTCGCTACTGGCGGGGGTTTGACCACCATTATTGTTACCGCCACCATTATTGTTACCACTACCTGTACCACCACCACCAGAGGTTTCCTCAAAGGAGAAGTTTGTAGCTTTGAGGTCGGCTACTTTCAGATTTTTGATGACGCCAAGAGATTTACCATCAGCTGTAATGACAACATCTTTGCCATCTTGAGTTAAATCTAAATCTTCCAAGGTTAAATCTAAGCCAGCAATGACTAAAACCTCGGTTGCGCTATCAAAGTCTTTAACATTATTGGCTTGTTCTGGTAGTTCTGCTTGAGTGAGTACGAAGGTATCTACACCCCCGCCACCTACGAGAGTAGCACCACCACGACCAGCAATTAGGGTATCATTGCCATCTCCACCGAATAATTGGTCATCACTACCAGCAGTTAGCTCATCGTCTCCGTCCCCACCATAAAGACGATTTTGACCTTCACCTTGGCTCGCATCGATAGTATCATTGCCTTTGCCGCCAAAAGCCCGATCTTTGAATCCGACATAAATCTCGTCGTCGCCATCGCCGCCATAGGAACGATTTTTACCACCGCCAGAGCTTCCAGTCCCTTGGGTGGTATCGATGATATCTTTGTCTGCACCACCAAATAAGCGATCGCTCTTACCACCTGTCAATTCATCTTCGCCTTTTGCACCATAAAGCCGATTACCGCCAAATTTACTTTGGGATGCATCAACAATATCGTTTCCATTACCAGCAAACACAATATCTGCGCCGTTCGCTTCTATTGCTGAATTTACAGTACTATCGTCATCATTTTTGCTACCAAACCTCAGCAGAAAATCTGGCTCTTGATAAGTGAGTAAATCCAGAGAAACAGTGTACTCCCGATGATCGGCATCGTAAACAATACTGTATTTTTGGGGATATAAACCCGCTTTAGCAAATCTTTCTGGTTGCTTGATGTCGAAGGTGATTTTCTTTGTTGTCTTGGTTCCATCTTGAGCTAAACCAAGCTCAGCTAGGAACTCTTGGGTAATCATCGGTTCCCAGAAGTTAACTTTGCCAGCATAACTGCCAAAAATAAATGTCTGACCAAATTCTCCACCATTCAATTCTGGAGTATTCTTATCTACCCAGTGAACTCCTTGGAGCGCATCAGCAGTCGCCGGAATATTGCTATTGGGAATGGTCGGTGCGAGATAGTCTGAATTTAAAAATCCCTCTGGTGGTAAGTTGGCGTATTCAGAATTGGTACCTCCTGGTGCGCCTACAGGATAGCCAGTGATTTGATTACGTTCTTCTAAGGGAATGGTGAAGAAGTGAACATCAAGATGGGGGGTGTCATATATATGTGTCGGCGCATGTCCCTCTGAGTTGGCGTAAAAACCCATGTGGTTAAATGGGGTTTTTTTCGACACTTCATTGGGAAATACTAGGTCAAATACCCGAGATGGATCGTATTGATTATTATCATTGGGAGGCTGACCATCTTTAGTACCCAGGTGAGGTACTAAACGCGGAAATCCATTTGCACCTGCTGCTGCTGAGAAGACATCATTTAAAGCTTCTTCTGTGAAGCTGATACCAATAGACAAGGGTTGTTGACTATCATTAAATGCACCCCATGTGTAAATCCAAGCGCTGGGGTCATTACCTATTTGTTGAGGATTGGTGGAAATGATCTTGCCTTGAGTATACTCATTACCATTGAGGATACTGGCAGGAAAATCATTCTTATAACCTGCATACAAATCGACATACAAGTCATCAAAATACTCGCCTATTTTTGGTACATAGTTATTTTTGGTTTGTGATTCGATGCCTGTCACTTTCGTGTCTCCAAAATTTTTGATAGAGAATTCTTGACCTGGTGAAATATACACAAAAGTATCCGGTGTTGCCAGTTCTGGTTTACCGTCTATCAGTAGTGATAACTTTCCTTCCGTAACATATATGGTTTGATGATCAGAGCTAACTATGGGTGCGGCAAAGTCCTTGCTAGTGGCAACAATCTTACCTGCAATTTCTCCACTGGGTTTACCAACAGTATGAACATCCACAGACAGTTCTGTAGACTCTCCGGGTAAGCGGTTAGTGAATACGTCAGGTAGAGGTGCATCTGTCGGATTCCACACACCGCTAACTGTGGTGGAGTTATCCGAATTCTTGGTAATTTTTAAGTCCGGATCTTGAAGAATATTAAAGACTCCTGAACTTTGATGAATTTGGACAGATGTCACATCATCTTGAGTATCAGGAGTTTGGGGAGCATTACTCAAAACACCAAAGTCAAGCCCTGTCACTTTCAGGCTGTATTCTAAGGATGTGCTAGTTGGTTTGAATGTGAAGTTACCTAAACCTTTAGCTGTTGAAGTATTAGGTGCTATTGCCTCTAAGTTAGCTAAAAATAAATTAGGAGTAGAATTGACTGTTTTATCGAGGGAAAACTTCGAGTAGGCAAGAATTCCATTAGTCTCGCTGAAATCGACTAAAGAAGTATTTTGTGTGCCAAATGCTCCTGTAAATTTGCGACGTTCACTCTCTTCATATACCTTCACACCTGGTACTGCTTCTAAGGCCTCTAATTCACTATCAGGTACAGAATTATCTGGTACAACTACGACTCTATCCAGTAATCCTGGTGTTGGTGGTGTGGGGACTCCAGGAATGACTAATTTACCACCATAAGTTTGATTAATTTGTGCAACTTTTCCTAAATCGACTTGTGCTTGTAAAGTTGCTAAATCAGCATCTGGAGGAGCAATTCTATTTCCTTGAGCATCAATTAAGGGCACACCTGCTAATTGATAGTAATTTGCCCCTGGTATTGCTGAAACCAGCATTCTTGCAGGTTCATTTTCTGCGGTAAATCCCATTTGTGTACCAATGGCATAATAGACAAAGGTGCCCGTTGGTGCATCAAAATTAGCAGTGCCAAATTGAAAATTGACCTTTCCTTTTAGAAGATATTTAGCTTCTGCTTCATTGGCATGAATATGCTGAGGGAAAACATCATGAGGCGGCACATAAAAGTCTAGAACTGCTAGCGGGCCTCCAGTATTTTGTGCAGAAGCTAATACTGTGTATATATCACCCCCAACATAATAAGACGGATTATCAGGATAGTAAGCATCACCTTCTTTTTTAACTATTAAGTATTTGGCTCTATTGGCAGCTACTGGTGGAGGGGTGTTTCCATGTGAATGTTCTCCACTTCCGTGTGAATGATCTCCACTCATAATTAATATCCTTAAATCAGATAAATTGAACTGGGTGAATTAAATGAAACTAAGATGAATATGGCAATGCCCTTTAGGGTATCGCCATATCATCAACACTTACAGGGTATTTCAGGTAAATGAATTACATTGCCAGGACGCATCTTCCCTATAGTTGATGATGATCTGTAGTTCACTCCTTTGCAATCTGTTGTTGTATGTACAGATGTAACGATATGAAGTAGCCTTTTTTATCTATATAGCAACAGTTCCATTCTGTAGGCGGTTCACAAACTTGGTGGAGTAATTGCTAAGACTAGGCATTTTAATTCAATGATTTTGCCACGCTTTCTTGCTCAGTTATTTATAGTAAATATACCAATCAAATCAAGGCTGATAATATGAAATTTTTATGAAATTTTTCCATTACTTAAGTGATGATACTTAGTGATCAAAAACAACTGTTAGCCCGTTGCTATTACTTCCATAAAATAAAAATCCGAGGGTTTATTTTATGAGCTTTTGATCAAGCAGATATCTGATATATCAAGTATACATGTATAAGCACCACAATCTTCTCCCCAGAAACTCATTTCGACATCACTTTTTGGCAATCTGCGGTAAATTTTAGGAGAGAGGCGCAAAAAACTCCAGTATGTAACGAAAAATCAAGCTACAATTCTTGATTTCGCTTAAGCAAGCTTGGCTGAAAATTAGTTAAGAAATTCTGTTATGAATAACTGTTGATCTTACATCCCTGTTAACCTATCGGTAAGTTTTATCAGAACCTATTAAGATAAAAAAGGAGACAAACTATATTGATTGTCTCTCATTTTCCCAATTTATTCAGTGAGATGTTCACGAATAAAAATGATGTTGACTTTTTGTGAATAAATTTAAAGCCACTGTGGCTAGACAAGCAGCAGCAACTAGGGCAATTAAAACTATAGGGGGTAAACTCATCCCAGCAATAGCCAGGAATAAAATAAATCCTCCCGACCCCAAAAGATAGAGGCTGAAAATTCTTCCTTGTCGAGTTCTTTCTAAAATACCAGTTGTAAAGTTAATCAAAGCTAAAATTATCAAACACAGAGTCACAGCACCACACAAAAGCCAACGTTCGGTTGCTGGCAGAATATTAGCTGCACTTTTGGTAATGATGTGTTCTACTCCCACCCCTGTGGCTGCTAGACCAATAGCGAGAAACAGGTGAGAATAAAGCCAAGTAATAAAAATGTTGATTTTCCCAGCTTTCATAGTCTCTAGTGGCGATTTATCTACACTTTCAAAGTAAAGCCACCACAAGCTAAAAGCTATAGTCATTCCTAATAAAGCAGCTAAGACTGATGCGGTATCCCATTCTTTACCAGCTACGCCTTTAACTACTGCTGCGACTGACTCACCTAAAACAATGATTGTAAATAGCCCCAAACGTTCTGGAACGTGAGAAACATTGGGTGGTATTCGCGCTGCTATGTGACCTGTACCTAGAGGAGTAAGCAATTCTAAAATCAAAGCTATACCCCAAATTGCAAAACGCCAGTCACCTTGTACCAGCAGCGATACTAACCACAAGGCTGCGCCTAAACTAAAACCTCTAGCGTACCAATTAGTTAAGGGACGAGCTTCGGGGACAAAATAGCCCGCAATCAAAAACTGTAGGATGAGAATGCTACGAGCAGCTATATAGGCGATCGCAAAACCATGAGACGATGTACTCATTCCATGATGTACATTGACTGTCAGCCCTGCCACAATAGTCATTTGTACTAAAGTTAACAAGCGATCGCTCAGATCATCAGTATCAAAAAGCGTGGCGTAGAATGTAGCACCTAGCCAGCACCACCAAATTGGTATAAATAGCACAATAAAGCCGATAAATCCTTGCAAAGTTACATCCTTGCTCAGATTGTGTGCTAATTCAGCGATCGCTACCACAAATATCAAATCATAAAAAAGTTCGAGCCAAGTGGCACGTCTTTCTTCCTCTTCTTCAGCAACCCTTAATTTAGGCGCTTGCCACAAACTTTTTTTCATTCGATCAGCTACTAAAAATTACTAACCGAAAACTATTTTACGAGCTTGCAGATACATTTTACCTAAAAGCTAGACTTTGAGCTAAGATGTCCCTGTATCAAAAAAATTCCCAATCAATACCCACAGCAGACAAGTTTAATTGTTACAGAATATACTATATATTTACCCAATTCTTATCAGTATACAAAGTAAATTATTTTACAAATTGTCCAATTAATAGCATCTGTGGTTGATAGTCTCATCAAGACGAGTCATTGCTTTTTCGTTCTCATTATTTCAAACGCTATTGTTGCTAGGAGATGATTGAAACATGACTGAGATTCCTAATAATCTGTTAGATAAGTACATTATTGGTGCAGATAACTTAAACGCCTGGAGTAGCAATTTTGATAAATCCGGCTATTTAAAAGTTTTACCCCAGCATAAAACTCCTGTTATCTTTAAAGACCCTTTTAGTGATTGGCAAAAAGGTTTACAAACCAATACCTATTACTCTAGTTGGGGTCATGGTTCAGATACTTTAGACATCACACTGACAATGACCGACCTAAGCCAAATCACAATTGATGGCTTCGGGACGCTCAAATCAGGAGATGGTATAGTTCCCTGGTTGAATAATGCAGAAACTCCCTACGAATTTTTAAGAGCTTATAATGGCTTGATTCCCGGGCCTTTCATCATTACTGAACCTGGGGACACCATAAACATCAAGCTCATCAATGATTTAACCAAGGAAGTACAAGGTAAAAAACAAGTAAGTAACTTACATACTCACGGACTACATGTTTCACCTGTAGGACATGGAGATAATGTACTGCTAGCCATCGAACCGAAGAAAGAAAGTACAGAATCGGATCATCACAGTACTGAAGCGGATAATAGCTGGCAGTACAGTATTAAAATCCCAGACAACCATGCAATTGGCACCAATTGGTATCACCCACACCTGCATGGATTAACAAATGAACAAGTTGCTTCCGGTTTAGCAGGTCAGTTACTAGTATTAGCTCCGGAAACTCTACCAGATATCAATCTCTGGAATCCCAAAGAACAGCCCATGCATTTCATGGCGTTGAACACTTTTGGTATTCAGCAAATCAACAGACCAGGTAGCACTAGCGATCCTCTCAATCAAAGTAACGCTCCATTGCCTGCGGGTACACCCTTAGCAGTAGAACTAGATGCTAACGGCAATCCCATTTACACTCTATCAGATGCCGTTTTTACGGGTTACAATGCCTTACCAGCAGTTTATAGTCCGGCAAATCCACTGGGCAATCCTCCGCCTAACTTAACCTTTCCTTATGGCGGTGGTATATTAGCAGAACCTGTGGAAAACGTAATTCACACGGTTAACGGTCAATACAATCCTACCCTGGAACTAGAAACTGGTGAGTGGAATGTGTTCGGCTTCACCAACATGAATACCAATGCTTTCCACAATATTCAGTTGGTAAAACTGGAAGCCGATGGGTCATTGACTCCGCAAGAAGTTAGACTAATTGGGACAGATGGAGATTTAACTGGAGCAGTAGCTTCTAACACCGAAATAGTTACTGAAATACCGATTTTAGGGCCAGGACAGAGATATACTATTCAACACTGGTTTGAGGAAACAGGTACTTACTACTTTTTATCGAATGGGACAAAAGAAATTTTAGGGGATAAGGCACCCACTGCCATTGGCAACCAAAAAGGTTTTAATGATGGTCACTTAATTTGGGGGCCACAAGTCTTAGCCACTGTTACAGTTACAGGTGATACTGTCACTACTGGAGCAGCGCCCGAAGCATATCAGCGCCTCAAAGATAAAGCCCAACAACTCGATCAACTCATTGCTGAAGCGCAACAAGGCAAATTCCGGGAACGTACATATGTCTGGTCAACTAACATTGCTGCCGCCTTGGCAGCACCCCCATTTGTACCTCTGAGTGATTTAGATCCTAAGAGTTTCCAAGGTGCTTTTCTCATTGATGGGCAGTATTTCTCGGAAAACTTTACAGATGCTATGGTACCCCTGACAATGCCGATGTTAGGTACTAAAGAGATCTGGAATATCCGCAACACATCTACAGAATGGCATCCTTTTCACATTCACCAAAATGAATTTACCATCTTAGACATTAATGGTATCCCTGTTAACCAAATCGCAGGTTACCTTGATGGTGTGTTAAATGATACTGTTAATCTACCGCCAGCTTACGCCGCCAATACTCCACCTACTCCAGAAAACCCCTATGGTTCACCACCACCTAATCCAACTATAGCCAGTACACCTTCTGAAGTCAGCGTTTTGATGCCCTTCGATGACTACCCAGGTACTTTTGTTAACCATTGTCATATTCTGTTCCATGAAGATGCAGGGATGATGGCCCCTGTACGGGTAATTCTGAACACAGCAGATACCTGGATAGGTTTGGCAGCAACTGAGGAGAGTCGGGGAGAATTAACACTCATTAGAGCCAATAATCTTAAGCAAGACATCAATCTGGCTGCCTATGGAAATAACTTCCGCAAAGGCATAGATGTGGCGATCGCAGATGTGAATTATAAAACAAAAAATAATAAAAATGTCACAGACAATGTCACTGATGTTGTTACTATTCAGCGTTCCTTAGATAATTCTGGCGGTCAATTCATAGTTAAAGTCTTTGATGGCAAAGCACTAATCGATCAGCAAAATGCAGGTAAGAAAAAACTTGATGGTTCAGATGCAACTCTACTACTTAAAGAGTTTAAACCTTTCGAGGATAATAGTGTTTCATTAGAAACACAGCAAAAGCAAACGACATCAATAGCAGTTGGGGACATTAATGCCGATGGCTTTGCAGATATTGTTGTGGGTGTAGGTGGAACAATCGCCCCCAAAGTGAAAATTTTTAGTGGTAAAGATTATACTTTGTTGGCTAATCTTGACCCTTTTCATCACGGTTATCAAGGCAAAATCAACCTAGCAACAGGAGATATAGACGGCGATAACTTTGACGATATCCTTGTTGGTCAAGGTAGTGGGGGCGGCATAGAAATCTATAGCGGCAAATCAATTGAAGCTATGGGTACTAGTGCGATCGCAAATGGCAAAGATACTGCACATGATACAGCTTTGTTAACCGATTACAAACCTTATGGTGAAACTTATACAGGGGAAATTGAGGTTACTTCTGGTTATATACTCCAAAGACCAAAATTACCCAATAGCAAGGCTGTTCAAAGCTATCGTGCCAATATCACCACTCTCGCTAAGGATGTGCCTAATGGTGAGCAGCAAAAGGTCAAGGTATTGACTTATGTGGGTGGAGGCGGACACCACGGAGGAAGTGAACAATCTACTGGCGATCCACTTCGCTTAGATGCAGAATTAACTTTTGATGATGAAGACAAGATTAATGACTTTTTAGGCAGTTTTGCCGATCTCACATCAGCTCAAGGGGAACCAGTTCTCTATACACGTAAACAAGAGGGTGATTACGAATTAGTTCACCTCAAGGATGAAAACATCCCAGAATACCTAAATTTTCCCAAACTCTTCAAAGAATCGAATAATGATATCTTCACCTTCAAAAATTACAGTGGTAAGACCAAGCTCAAAGTCACGCTCACAGAAAAAAGTTCTTCGGTTGTCAGTGAAGTAGGAGTATTTATTACCGACAATGAGCAAGGAGATATCAATGGTATTGCTCCAGGAGCCTCTGGTTATACACAAGCAGCTCTCAAACGCAGTCAGGTAGTTTTTTCCTCCATTGCCAATACTCCTAACGGTTTCAGTCCCCAAAACTTGATACGCTTGTTGGAATTTAACTCTAATGTCAATCTGAAATTTTTCTTAGTAAAAAGTGGCAGTATAGATTCTGTTCAAGCTGGATTGATTTCAACCCAAGAAGTCTTGTTTTCGGATTCCTTAAAAATTACAGACTTGGCATCTAATGAATTCTCTCTCTCTTGGAAGGATAATTCAGGCAATAACGCTAATGCTTTTCAAAGTTTGATTGTCAAAGTTCAAGTAACAAATACTGAGATATCTTTAGGGTCAAAACTTCAAGGAAATGCCCAAAGCGAAATTGTTGATTTGAGTGGTTTGACTGGTCAGGTTAATGCTGAATTTCAGGTCAACAGTGAAGCCGCTTATCGTAACTTTGTCGGTTTCTATCAGATTGTCTCTTCAGATGGTGGGATTGATACCACTGGCGATGGTCAAGCTGATTTACGTCCTGGTGACCCAGGGTATGCCCAACAAGCAGTTCGCAGACGAGTTGAAGGCATTGATTTGACCGTAGGAAATCAAGTTACAGCAAACCACCGAGGAACTTTCCAGGCAGGTTCTTTATTTGCACCATTTATTATTGCTAATGGTCGTCCAGAGGCAGTTTTAGCAGGAAATAATCCTCCGCAAGTTTATTTTGCCTTCTTGGGAGCTAACTCAGATCGGATGGATCACATTCGCCTCTTAGGTGATAATGTTTTTGGTTTTGAAGATTTAGCCAATAATGGTGATGCCGACTTCAATGATATGATTGTGCAAATTAATTTGAATGTAGCTTAGTTATAGTAAATTAAAAAGCCGCTAAGTAGCGGCTTTTTAATAGCAATGTTATTTAAATAAAGATGAAAATTTCAATCAACAGTCAAATATTTCATTTAAGGCACCAAAACAACCAGCAGCTTTATTAAAACCTGCATAAACACAGGTAAATAAAAGTAGTTCTTCAATTTCCTCTCTGGTTGCTCCTTGCTGAAGAGCCATATTCACATGGGCTTTAAAAGGATTACCTGGCCCTACATGATCTTGGTTGACAACATCAATAGCAATTGTAATCAAAGCCTTGGTTTTTTGATCTATTAATGGTTGACCCCACGCTTCTCCAGCTACCCGAGTCACAAAATCACCAAACTTGGGATTGATTTTTTTTAAAGCTGCTTGAAGTTCCTTATCATCTAAAACTGCGTTTTTGTATGCCATAAACTGCTAACTCTCTTGTCTATTGTTTTAACTTATGGACTATTCTATACTCCCAAGCTCCATAACATGTATGGGAACCAGGTTTTATCGTGTGTAATACCAAGTTATTTGTCAACTTAGTTTTATATATATTAATAACTAAATAGTAAGTAAATTTTCCTCAAACCTAAGAATTACAGATTTTATATTTACTTAAGACTATCAAAGTTTAAATAAATATGTACTTATTACATACTAAACTTTTCTTAACTTTACCTTAAATAATTTAATTAGAGGATTTGCAAGTTCACAATCTTAGCATAAAATTATAGATTTGTTAATCAAAACTAATTCGGGTTTTCCTAGTACAGGAGTGTAGAAACAAGCATAGCATTTGCAGTTGGTGAAGTGCCTAAACTATAGATGACTTTCTGATTTGAGGTTGTGATAATAGTTAGCCATTTTTCTATATTTGATTCTTCATCATACTTTCTGTGATGATGAATCGGGAGAATATAAAAAAATGTTAATTTTTTTGGTATAAATTTTACTATTCTCGCTTCGGTAGAGTAAAATCACTGAGCGTGTGGTGTGAGAGAAATAAAGATGTCTCAGTTGAGAAAGTTAGTATCTAGTCAGATGGCGATAGTTGTGGCGATCGCAATTTCGTCAATCATCACCAATAGTCATGTTAGGGCAGAAATCACTGACAATTTAACCGTTAACTCCAATCTAGAGGCACTACCGCCCCTTGACCCTAACAATCCCACTGATACTGACGATAGCATGGGACAAATTACTAATGTCTCCCAACTGCAAGATGTCGCACCTGGAGACTGGGCTTTTGAAGCACTACGTAATCTTGTCGAACGCTATGGTTGTATCGCTGGCTACCCTGATAGTACGTTTCGCGGTAACCGTGCCCTCACCCGCTATGAATTTGCAGCTGGTTTAAACGCTTGCTTAGACCAAATTCAACAGTTGATTGCCACCTCAACTAGTGAGCTGGTAACAAAAGAAGATTTAGGTAGTCTGCAAAAACTACAAGAAGAATTTGCTGCTGAACTTGCTACGTTGCGCGGTAGAGTAGATGCTTTAGAAGCACGTACCAGCGAATTAGAAGCCAATCAATTTTCGACAACTACTAAGCTCAATGGCTTTGTCTGGTTCAATCTCACAGGTGCCACCGCAGGTGATACTGTTCTGGCCGAAGGAACCCAAGCTCTCGGTTTTAGTCAAGCTGGCCCTAGCGCTCTTCGAGATCCGGCTACTGGCTTCACTCAACCTCTGGTCAGGCAAGTAACGAGAGACCCTAACATTACTTTTAGTACATTAACTTGGTTAAATTTAAATACCTCTTTTTCTGGTAGAGATGCCCTAGTGACTACCTTAGCCGCAGGTAATGGTAACTCTCCCGTGAATGAATTTGGCTCTGCGGGAACATTCAACAATTTTGCCGTTCCCTTTACCGATCAAACTCCTAGACCGGAAAGAGGCAGTACTGAGCTAATCATATCGGAATTATATTATAGATTCCCTCTTAATGATTCTTTGCAACTAGCAGTTGGCCCAGCAGTCAATTACTATAACTTTTTTGACTTTAACCGTTTCACCCTCTTCTTTAATGGTGCTAGTAGCTATCAATCAATTGAGCATCCTTTAATCGCTAACGTCAAACGTGGTGCTGGTGCTATCGCTTCATGGAAAATTAACGACCAATTCAAATTAAATTTGGCTTATTTAGCTCAAAGTACCGAATTTTTACCAAGTTTTTTACGCACTGCTAGCGATCCATCTAAAGGCCTATTTGGAGGTACAAATTCTAGTATTGCTGAGTTAACCTTTTCTCCGAATCAAAATGCCAATATTCGCTTCATCTACGGTTATTCCAACATTATGCCCAACCCAGTTGGACAAGTTCAGCCTTTATGGTCACTGCATGGTGTAGCTGATGATGGGCCTGGTGGTGCGCCTCAAGGAGGATTAGGCTATTCCCAAGTCCATGCTTTTGGTGTGAGTTTCGATTGGCTACTTAATCCTAAATTTGGCATTTTTGGCCGCTACAATTACGCTATTACCCAAATTAATCCTAACTCTGGGGTTCCTGATGATGAGATTACAGCCCAAGCTTTTCAGTTAGGGGCAGCTTTTCCGGATTTGGGTAAGCGAGGAGCAATGGGAACTGTATCCTTTGTAGTGCCTTTTGATGTCACATCTGGGCGTCAATATCTAGTTTCTGGAGCTGGGAATGGCGGCACTCAATATAATATTGAAGCAACTTATTTTTATCCCTTAACTAGGAATATTGCTATAGTTCCAGCATTCTATGCCATTATGAATCCAAATAACTTTGATAGTAATCCGGCAATTTTTGTAGGTAATCTCCGAACTCAGATTAATTTTTAGATTTTTTGAGCCTTTGAAACCTCAAGTTACAGAATTATACGTATTTCCAGACCAATAGCGCCAGAAATACTGTCTCCTGATTGTCAGTCCCCACTTTCGGTATAGGGTTGTCCCCTCTACCCCCAGATCCTTGTCCTCTTCTTTGACAGCAGTGACAGGCTCTATAGATGGTAATTGGATAGATATAGCTCAAAAAAACTCTACAGTGAGTTGTGAGCTAATTATTAGCTTAGTATTTCTATGAATATTGTGGCTATCAAGCGATCGCTCAGATTCATCTGCAAGAGACTTGCAAAGGACAGGATTCTTGCAATTCATAACTGAAATACTAACCTTAACCTTATACGCAATATTTAACAGCAACCAAGAAATATCACACTTTGTATAATTCTTGAGGAGAAATTACTGATTGATGAGATAATCTGGAAAGCTCTTTACTCACTTAGAACGAAGAGTATCAAAGAGTCATCTATATAGCTATATAGTTGTAATCCACAAAAGAAATCTAAAATTTTTTAGATTTCTTTGACCATATTCTAGACAGGGTTGCCCGTTTTCAAGAAATACGAAAGAAAATCTAAATTTTTTTGGATATCTTGACAATACCTACGTTTTATAGCACAAACAGACTTAAATATTTTTCAGCAATAAGCTAATATCCAAAAGAGTTAACAGTGGAACAAGATATCACACTATATCTAAGTAAGCGGTCGGGAGCATTTCTCAGTATGTAACGAAAAATTAATGAGAGCAATTTACGAAAAATTAGCAAAAGCTATTGTAGTTTAATTTCAGCAGTTGCAGATTGTGATTACTTATTTCTCTGGTGGTTGGGAAACCATCAATAAGGAAATAGATAGGCTCTGGCACGTTTTTATATATACTTTGATGATTTCACGTCAACTTACTAAATAGAGGGGTAAAGCTGTGAATGATGAAATTTGATGAGTCTCTTGTAATACATAAAGTGAGAGCGTTATACTCTCACGCGTATGGTAAATATAATTGTAATTTGCCAGGGGAAGTAAAAGATTTAGACACATCTTTTACTTTTAAGCACCCTTTGAGCAAACCATAAGACGTGAGGTTAAAACGAGGATAAATTTCTCTTATGAACAACCATCAAAACGCTAGATCGGGCTTGGGTCATTATCTTCAAGGCATACAACACTTCGGTATTACCGTGGATAACATGGAAAAATCCATGGAGTTTTATATAGACGTTTTAGGAGGCAAAGTTGCGATTGCAGGTGATGGATTTGTAGGCGAATTTTTACATAATAATCTCTTTCAAAAAGAAGAGATTGATGCCTATAGTCAAGGCATAGATTCTCGAAGATTGGGTGTTCCTGATATTAGAGATGGTACGAAAGAATCTTTAGATGTGAGATTTGTTTCCTTTGGCAATACAGTACTAGAACTTATTCATTTTCGGGATGCGAAGCTGACACCAAATGCTCCCAATGTGATGGATAAGTTACCAAGTTGTGTGGGGTATGGTAATGTGCCTCATATTTCTTTTCATGTCAAAGATGATGTCACTTTAAATGAGTTTGCATTGATCTTGGAAGAAGAATGCGAAAAGCGCGGCATTCATGTTGCTTGTAATCGAATTATTACGGTTAAAAGCGAGGAAGAAAGGAAAAAAGCTGCTGCTAAATATGCAGCATTCAAATTTTGGAATGACCCAGAGTATTTTGTAGATGGCTTGTCAGACTCAGATTTTGGCAGCTTTCATGGTTGGTCTTTATTCTATTGTAAAGGGCCCAACGGAGAGCAACTAGAATTTAACCAAGTAACTCGCACCGCCAAAGAGAGTTTTATGCGGGCGCAGCAAGAATACAACGAAGCTAACGGCACTAAATACGTTTGGAATCCGGTAACCTTAGAAGGCTTTCTCAAAGGAGAATAAAATTATGGTCGCACAGACAGAGCAAATTACCTGGGATTGGCCTCATGCCAAAAAATGGCCGAAATTTTCTGGAGAAAAGATAGATATCATCAAAAAAATGTTCTTGGCTGGGGAAGCCATGAATGTCCACAACTTTACAAAGTTTTATACCGATGATGCTCTATATCAATTTAGCAATTATCCGGTAGTATACGGGCCAGATGCGATCGCCGCAGCCTCCGCAGGATTTATCGCTACTGTAGAGGGATTACATCACCACATCACAAATATTTGGGAAACCGCAGACGGAACGATCATTTGTGAAATGGAAGTTACCTATGTTCGGTTTGATGGCAAGGTATTTACACTACCTTGTTGTGACACTATCCGTTTTGAAGGTAATAAAGTTAAGGAACTGAGAATCTACATGGATATCTCGCCTGTATTTGCTGATTATAACCCTGCATAGCTAGCCTAACTCAGTCTTAGCAGTACATAACGACCTCTAGGTTGAGCAATCAAAACCTGAAAAATAAGGATTAACTATTCCAATGGTTTCTGGAACAAACGCAGAAAAAACTAGGCATCTGATTGGCTTATTTGAGCAGATGAAAGTTGATGAATTCCTCAACTATCTCAACGAAGATGCTCTCTATCAGTTCGGTAACTATCCTCCTGCTATTGGTAAAGGCGCAATTGAACAAACCGTCAAAGCCAGCCACCTTGATCAAATCAAAGGCATTAAATTTGATATCCAAAATATCTGGGAAGCAGGAGACAATGTCGTATGTGAAATGCTAATTCACTATACACGCATTGATGATTCCATCTTGACCTTACCCTGTACTGATGTGTTCCTATTCAAAAATGGACTAGTTCAGGAAATGAAGGTTTTTATGGATGCAACTCCTCTGTTTGCTCCCCCTCCAGAACCAGTGGATCGTTTGGGAATATTAAAACAAGCATTAACAGCAGTTGAAACCAATGATGTAGATACCTATATCACTTTGTTTACTGAGGATGCTGTATACAAAATTGGCAACTATGAGCCTGTGATTGGGCGTGAAGGAATTAAAGCCTTTGCTCTTCCCGTGATGCAAATGTTTAAGAGTGTGGTTCATGAAGCAAAAAACATTTGGGAACTGGGAAATACGATTGTCAGCGAAATGAATGTCATCTATACCCGACAAGATGACAAGGTGTTTGCAATTCCTTGCCTGAACATCATTACCTTTAAAGGCGATAAAATCCAGAAATATCAAGCCTTTATTGATGCTTCTCCTGCCTTTTCCTAAGAGGGTGTTTGTTAAGTAGTAAAGGTAACGTAAAACCTCTTTTTCCATCTCTACTGCTAGGAAATCTTCGCAAATCTGACTTTCCTTAATCCTTCCATATTAGGAAGGAGTTGAGATTTGGAGGTTAAAGTTAAATTTAATACATTTCAAACAACCGCTAAATTTATCAATGGAGACAATGTTGGGAATGTGATTAATTGAGCATTCCCAGCTAATCAAAAAATCAGAGGTTTTGTAGATGGTAAACTTTTTATTTGTTTACTAGGGAGAATATCACCGATAAAAAGGCAATCCTAGTTATTAGTAATAGTCATAAGATTGATTGAGCAAAATTATCAATTAGCCTAATAACTTCATCATATCAATGCAAATTGGCGATCGCCTGAACTGCAATCTCCTGGTTTCTGAGGCTGCTGTTGATGAATGCGCTCTCATCGGCAATGCTGTTTCATGACTGGTGCTAGATAATTGTGTGAGCAATTATTAAGTTCAAGTTCACATAAAAGTGGTATCAGATAACATCTTAAATGTAGGATGATAATCCTGACGAATTTAAGTTAAATTTACTACATATTTTGTAATAAAAACGTAAGGTAAAGATTCATGGCAGAAATTACTCTCGGTTCTAAAGCAGAGATTGTTAAGCGTTTTTTGACAGAAACAAGGTCAGCTGAGCAATTTGCTTCTTACTTTACCGCAGACGCTTTCTATCGTGTTGGTAATAATGAGCCGATAATTGGACGCGATCGCATTCAAGAATCATCAGTACGGTTTCGCCAAATGCTCAAAAGCATAGCTCACGACATTCAACATCTTTGGCAACTAGGAGATACTGTCGTGTGCGAAATGGTAGTCACATATACACGTAATGATGATAAAGTTGTGACTCTTCCTTGTATGGACGTAATTCATCTAGAGGGTGATAAATTCCGGGAAATGCATATCTATATAGATATTTCTCCCGTATTTGCTCCTTAAAAACCACAGCAAAAGCCTAAAAAGTAGTTTATGTCCAACCAAGATTATTCTGTCTTCGATCCGAGTCTGAGGCTGCAAGGCGATCGCACTATTTATCCCGGTAAAGAAATCGAAGTTTGGTACGATCGCAAACGCTGTATTCATGCTGCTGAATGTGGACGAGGACTCAAGGAAGTTTTCAATGGCAAAAAAACTCCTTGGATCGATCCCGATCAAGCAACTGCTGAACAAGTTGCTAAAGTAGTTACCCGTTGTCCCGCAGGTGCATTGAACTATAAGCGTGTTGATGGTGCCGGGCAAGAAAGCATACCCTCAGAGAATACGGTGATGGTATCACCAGATGGGCCGCTTTATGTTCGCGGTGAAATTGTCGTCCAAGATGCTGAAGGCCATAACGAAGCTACTCAAACAAGGGTAGCCCTATGCCGTTGTGGAGCCTCTGCTAATAAACCATATTGCGATGGTGCCCATACAAAAGTCGGTTTTCAAGATGCGGGGCCTGTTAATAGTGATGCTGAAGGCAATCTGGAAGAGAAAGGAGCTTTGAGAGTCAAACTCCTGCCAGATGGCCCCTTAGAATGCTCTGGGGCATTAACAATTCGCGCCGCAGGCGGCAGAGACGCATTTCAAGGAACCTCAGCATATCTTTGTCGTTGCGGAGCCTCAGCCAATAAACCATTTTGTGATGGTGCCCATACCAACATCGGCTTTCGAGATCCTGGATTAGTAAAATAATCCAGCCATCCTAGTTCAGGAGTAAAACAACTTTTTGGGCAATCAGACAAAAAATTATTGCTCATGCAAAACGATTATATAGAATGTAAAATTCTGTGAATTGTAGGTAAAGATTGATTCTTGCTAACAGACCATGAAAAAAATCAAATACTTTATTAATGTTTTGGCAGTGCTGTTGTTGGTAGTAAGTTCCTGCCTTTGGTATCCACAAACAGCGATCGCAGATACTAAAACCATCGTCGGCGAGCAGAAATCAATTGGCAATGGCTCTGTTCGTACTTGGATCAAAGTAGATGAAAAAACTGGGATTCCTGATAGCATCGGTGTCACACTGACAGAAGCCGCCTTAGAAGGGTTACCCCAAGAGAAAGATCCCGCCCAAAAAGGTTCAATCAAGCTCAAGCTGATCGATGGTAGTCCCTATCATACCTATGAGTATGAATTAATGTTTCCACCCAAGGAAGTAGATAGGACAGCCTTCACTCATATGGGTTTTAATTGGAACCCTGAAGGACATGGGCCATTACCCAACGTCTTTTTCCGTCCTCACTTTGACGTACATTTTTATATGGCGACTCCTGATTATCGCCACCAAGTTAAAAATGAAGACTTACTCGATTTAAAAATCTTAAATATAGAACCTCCCAAAGAATTTATCCCCGTCTCATATGAACGCGCTCCCAATACTTCTGAGCCACGTATGGGCACTCATTACGCAGATATGAAATCTGAGCAATTGCAACCAGGAAAATTCACAAATATTTTCCTGTTTGGGGGACATGATGGCAATATTCTGTTTTGGGAACCAATGATTACCAGGGATTATCTCACAACCAAACCGAATTTTCATGCAGAAATTCCCCAACCAGCAGCATACCCAGTTAGTGGTTACTATCCAACTGCTTATACTGTAGTTTACGATCAAGAGCGTAAAGAATTTGACATTTCTCTAGATAATTTAACTCTGCGTACTGCTTCTTATCCCGGAAACGTCTATGGAGTTCAATCTTGTTTAGACTCCCGGATGGTAAATATCATCTTCAAATACAGAGAAGAAAAGCCAGAACACGTTCAAATCCCCAAAGAATGTCAAGATTTAGTGCCGATTATTCAGCAAGCATTAAAGTAGGAGAAAATTAAATGGTCACTCATAATTATGCCGAGCGCGATCGCGATGGACAAGTAACCTTTTACGTACCTTTATGGAAGAGAAAAGGAATTACTCTGGAGTTATACGATGATTATTGGCGCAACGTTCACGGCCCAGTTTGCGCTAGACTTCCTGGTCAATATCAATACTGGCAATTTCATGTAGCCCATAATCAAGGTGGAGTCTTTCCAGAAATTCCCGGTGTTTCTCAAACTTTACCAGAAGAAGATCAATTTGATGGCATTGCAGAATTAACCTTTAAGTCCCCCGAAGAGCGGCAAATTTGGTTTCAAGCAGCTGCCATTCTCATGGATGACGAACACAACTTATTTAGCAAAGCCATTGGCTATAACACTAGTCCAGGTAACTCTATCACCTATGTAGATGGTATTGAAAATGGTAGCCCTAACGGCGTAGTTGGTGTTGAAAAATTTCATGTTCTATTGCGCAAAGCTGATGGCGTAAGTGTAGAAGAGTTTCGTCAATATTTAAAAGAAGTTTTCGCTAGCAAAATTAGCCATAATCCACATCTTTTAAAATTGCGCTTGCATTTATTTGATGAAGTTGATAATTCCCGTCCCGATGCAGCGGGAGTATCGCATTACGAAGCACCAGAAAGGCAATACCAAGCTGCATTTGAAATTGCCTTTGCTACCCGTTTAGACATGGAAATTTTCTTTGCTTCAGTTGACTATCAAGCTGCTACCAAAGAACAAGCTAAGTATGTCAGACAAATTAGTCCCTTCCCCGAAAGAACAGCTTATACATTTGTTTATGACGGCAAAATGACTTTGGCTGGACAAAGAAGTTCTACTGTTGCCGAACTAATTACTAATATCGGTGCAGTTAATCAATTGCAGGACGACATAGTTGAGCTGATGAGCAAGGTTCGTTAATAGTTTTTTCATCTAATAGAAAAACACATGAGATCTCATAACTATGCCGAGCGCGATCGACCAGGAAAGGTAAGCTTTTACGTACTGTTGTGGAAGAGACAGGGAATTACTGTAGAGTTATTTGACGACCCGTTTAGACATGGAAATATTCTTTGCTTCAGTTGAATATCAAGCTGCTACCAAAGAACAAGCTAAGTATGTCAGACAAATTAGCCCGTTTCCCGAAAGAACAGCCTATGTATTTGTATATGACAGCAAGATGACTTTAGCTGGACAAAGAAGTTCTACTGTTGCCAAACTAATTACCGACATCGGCGCAGTTAATCAATTGCAAGACAATATAGTTGACCTCATGAGTAAGGTTCGTTAATGTTTTGGATGTCGATCACTACTAAATAAATCGATCAAGTACAGGAGATATTAAAACATGAAAAAGCGCATCAACTACTACCAAGATTTATCTGCTGATTATTCCAGACCAGGACTTGTATCTAAAGAACAGCAAGATAAACTTATAGAAGATGCTTGGAAATTTATTAGTTTAAAAGAAGAAAAATTGCCCCAAATTGGGACAGACTATACTCCAGAGCAAATTGAAAAAGAAAACAAAGAATGGTGGCCAACTCACTGTGAAGCTTTGCGTCAAGGCAGAGGAGATATTTTAACAGGAGAATATCGCAGCGATTTAGTTTATTTATGTCAGGACGGCCCCTACTACGGGTTAGATGAGCAAAAAGAAAGAGAGCAACATTGGTGGGCTTTAATTGCTCAACCAGGCGTAACAATGACCTGGCCTATAGTCCAGTTTTGGAGCGAATTTGTGCATTTTGAATGGCAGTGTTTAGATGATGCAACTGGTGAAACATTAGCCAAAGGTAGCGTTTGTTGGGTAAGACGGGGACATAGAGGAGCTTGCTACTTCAAGAGTGAACAATTAACCTTCTACCGTGATGTGTTCGCAGCTCCAGAACTGTTGAAATTAATTAAAGTATAGTTGGAGGTTTGAAAAACTATTTTGTCAGAGGTAATAACATGACTGCTAGTAAAGGTAAAATCGCTGTACTGATTGAAGAACATTTTGATGCCACAGAGTTTCGCCGCTTCAATGAGTATTTTCCTGAAAAAGGTTATGAAGTAGAGTATGTATCTCATTTATGGGGTAATAAAGAGTTACACTTTGGTTCTAATCCAGAAAACGATCAAATAGAACTTCATGTTACAGTTAGCACCGAAGTTCAAGATATTGACCCTGCTGATTATAAAGGCATAATTTGCATTGGTGCCTATGCGATGGATCGCCTGAGATATCAAGTTAATGTCAAGAAAGGGCAAAAAAACCAAGCTCCTGCGGTGGCTTTTTTGCGCAGAGCGGTGGCCACAGATAATGTGAAATTAGGAACTATTTGTCATAGTTTGTGGCTATTTTGTGCCGATCCAGATTTAATTCAAGGTCGGAAAGTAACTTGTGCCCATAACATTATTTGTGATGTTGAAAATGCTGGTGCAGAGGTTGTTTATGACAACGATGTCACAGCTGATTTAGTGATTGATGGCAATCTGATTACAGGTAAACACCCAGGAGTTGTAGACCAATTCATGGAAGAGTTTGTCAAAGAAATCGAAAAAACCAACTCTCGGAATCAAGAAGTTGTCCAGACTATTTGAGGGTAAGGCGATCTAATGAATACGGTTGTGTTAGTGCACAACCGTATTCCTAACCATAGTACTTTTCAGCGATCAAAGTAAGTCTGGTTTGCCAGCAACAGCGATCGCTCTAAAGCCAAAATTCAGCATGAATTTGTGTAACTGGTTGCTATTCAGGTGTATACATATCAAGTTATTCTGATGAAATTTAGGATGATCAATATTCCGTAGCTATGACTTAAGTAAAATTACTATCATATATTGTTTTTTTACTACTATATCCAGGTAAAAGGGGATAAAATAACTCTTGTCCTGTTGGTAGTGTTTTCTAGGCTCATTGTTCCCAGGGGAATAAAAACTCAAGCTACCCTGTCCAGCAGGAAAAAAATTACGTTGGTTGTATTCAATTCTCAAGACTACTTGAGAGCAAGAGTAGCACTTCACTACCTCAAGCACTATTACAAACAATTACTCCAGCGTAGCGATCGCTAACAAATCTGCCAAATTGAACTAAAGGGCTACATAAACTCGAGATTTAGATTTAGCAACAATATCTACCCTTCTATTTCCTTAACAGTAAAAGATGAACAAACTAAACTTCTCAATCTCAGACACAATCACTGGTTACGTCACTGACTTTAACCCCAGTGATAAGTCTTTTGGTATTAAAACCTCAGGTGAGCAAGAATACAGAGCATATCTCACTCCAACTGTTTATGCCAGAATTGCCCAAAACCTAGAAGAGCCTTACAGAGATTGCACTGGACAAATTGAACAACTGCTAGTACCAGGTCAGCACGTATTTGCTTACGGTGTTTTTTATCCCCAGGGAGATGGCTATAAATTTGAAGCTAAGTCCCTAGTATTCCCCAATGATAAACCAGGTTCCTATCGCCACGAAGAACCAGACTGGTGGATTAAACAGATACGTTCGATTGCTGACAGCTACCTAAAATGGCAATTTAATTATCCCGATCGCGAAATTGATTACCACGAATACCGCACTTATCTACACTTAGCCGGAGGTAAAAAGCGCGATGATTTTTTACAAGAAACTGATACCATTTCTCGTCTCGTCTATGGTTTCGCTTCAGCGTTTCTCTTAACCGGTGAAGACCGCTTTCTGGAAGCAGCAGAAAGAGGCACAGAATATCTGCGCGAACACATGCGCTTCTACGATCCTGATGAAAACCTAATTTACTGGTATCACGGGGTTAAAGTTACTGGTCGTCGGGAACAAAAGCTATTGACTTCCGAGTTTAGTGACGACTACGACGCTATCCCCGCCTACGAACAAATTTACGCTTTAGCTGGCCCGATTCAAACCTACCGGATTACAGGCGATCCGCGCATTCTCAAAGACGCAGAGATGACCGTGGATTTATTTGATAAATTCTTCCTGGATAAAGACGGTGGTGGCTATTTCTCCCACATTGACCCGATTACCCTCGATCCCCGTGCCGAATCTTTAGGTCGCAACCGCGCACGCAAAAACTGGAACTCAGTCGGTGACCATGCACCTGCCTACCTAATCAACTTGTGGTTAGCTACAGGCGAGAAAAAATACGCTGATTTCCTTGAATACACCTTTGACACCATCGCCAAATATTTCCCTGACTACGACAACAGCCCCTTTGTCCAAGAGAAATTCTTTGAAGACTGGAGCAAAGACCAAGAATGGGGTTGGCAGCAAAACCGCGCCGTTGTCGGTCACAACTTGAAAATTGCTTGGAACTTGATGCGGATGAATTCCCTCAAGTCTAAAGAAGAATATGTACAACTAGCAGAAAAAATCGCTCACCTGATGCCCAAAGTTGGTAGCGACCAACAAAGAGGCGGCTGGTATGACGTAGTTGAACGGGTTCTTGCTGAAGGTGAAGAACAGCACCGCTTCGTTTGGCACGATCGCAAAGCTTGGTGGCAACAAGAACAAGCTATTCTCGCTTACCTCATTCTCTACGGTATCTTGAATAAGCCAGAATACAAAGTTCAAGCCCATGAAGCCGCTGCCTTCTACAATGCTTTCTTCCTGGATCATGATGACGGTGCAGTTTACTTCAACGTTTTAGCTAACGGCTTACCTTACCTGT
This sequence comes from Tolypothrix sp. FACHB-123, assembly GCF_014697075.1. Lineage (GTDB taxonomy): Bacteria > Cyanobacteriota > Cyanobacteriia > Cyanobacteriales > Nostocaceae > Aulosira. The sequence continues at coordinate 42,964 of NZ_JACJRE010000042.1, forward strand.
TGGGTAACGAACGCTTCAAAGGCTCTCACTCCATGAGTGCTTACCACTCAACAGAACTATGTTATTTATCAGTAGTCTACACTAACCTACTGATTACCAAGCAACCACTAGACCTATACTTTAAACCCCAACCAGGTGCATTCAAGGACAACATCCTGCGGGTGCAGCCTGATATCTTACCTCCTGGTAGCATCAAGATAGGTGCTTGTTGGATCGATGACCAACCATACACCGATTTTGACGCTGATGGCTTAACTGTGAAACTACCAGACACCAAAGCCCAACTCAAAGTCAAAGTTACAATTGTCCCTACCGCTTAGTCTGCTGGAAGTAATTAATTATGGAGATTATTGTCAACAAAATCCAAGTAACTGCAATCAACACAAGCGATGCAGCTTCAGCAGTACAAGAGGAAGTCACTGTAGTCGAGCTAGATGGTGATGTAGATGGCAAAACCGCGCCAGAAGTGCAAACTCAAGTTTTACCTTTGGTGCAACCAAAAAGTAAATTGCTGCTGGATTTAACAAAAGTTCCTTATATGTCCAGTGCTGGCTTACGTGCATTGCTATCCCTACATCGCAAATTTGCCGATCAAGAAGGACAACTGGTACTGGTAGGAGTTGCACCAGAGATTCAAGATACGATGGAGGTTACTGGGTTTCTTAATTTCTTCACTATTAGCAACACCATAGAATCGGGCTTAAAATCTCTCCAAGTTAAAGTTCATCCTCTACCTGCTTAATCAACTCCAGAAGATTGAGTCCCCAAGGAACAGACGCGGTCAAGCAATGCTTTAGCAATGCTTTTTGTACCGCGTCCCTGTTTCCCCCATCGGCCGAGCTGAATGCCATTCCACTCACTAGCAAAGAATAATGGAGCGCATCGACGTTAATCCCACCCATATCTACGACGGCTTTAAACTCCGTCGGGGTAAACCTTTCCCTTTTGGAGCCACACTAGTTCCAGGCGGGGTGAACTTTTCTATTTTTTCCAGTCACGCCAAATCCTGTTCTTTAGTGCTGTTTAAGAAACACCAGCCCGAACCTTTTGCAGAAATTCCTTTTCCCGAAGAGTTTCGGATTGGGAACGTTTTTTGCATGGTGGTGTTTGACTTGGATTATGAAGAAATCGAGTATGGCTATCGTATGGATGGCCCCTTCGATCCCAAAGCCGGACACTGGTTTGATAAGAGCAAAATTCTCTTAGATCCCTATGCCAAAATTATTGGCGGTCGGGATGTTTGGGGCGTAACGCCAGATTGGAGCGATATTTACCATCACCGCGCCCGGATTGCCTTTGATGACTTTGACTGGGAATCAGAGCGACCTCTGGAAATTCCGCCAGAAGACTTGATTATTTACGAAATGCATGTCCGCAGCTTTACCCGCCATCCGTCCTCTGGGGTAAAGCATCCAGGAACCTTTGCGGCGATTCGTGAGAAGATCCCCTACTTAAAAGAATTGGGTGTAAACTGCATCGAACTCATGCCTGTATATGAGTTTGACGAGTTTGAAAACTCTCGTCCTAATCCCCAAACAGGTGAAACATTACTTAACTACTGGGGATACAGTACTGTGGGTTTCTTTGCACCCAAAGCAGGGTATGCAGCCACAGGTAAGTTTGGGATGCAGGTCGATGAGTTGAAGACACTGGTGAAAGAACTTCATGCTAACGGCATTGAAGTCATTCTAGATGTGGTCTTTAACCATACCGCCGAAGGTAATGAAAACGGCCCAGTGATTTCCTTCCGGGGTATTGACAATAAGACATATTATATGCTTACTCCAGAGGGATACTATTACAACTTTAGTGGTTGCGGTAACACCCTCAATTGTAATAACCCCATTGTGCGCAGTATTGTGCTTGACTGTTTGCGTTACTGGGCATCGGAGTATCACATCGACGGCTTCCGGTTTGACTTGGCATCAATTCTCGGACGCGATCCTTGGGGCGCACCCCTAGCCAATCCACCGTTGTTGGAAACATTAGCCTTTGACCCAATTTTGGCAAGATGTAAATTGATTGCTGAAGCTTGGGATGCTGGCGGTTTGTACCAAGTCGGTTCTTTCCCAGCTTTTGGTCGCTGGGCGGAGTGGAATGGTAAATACCGCGATGGTATTCGCAAGTTCCTCAAAGGCGAACCGGGAAGAGTTGGCGATATGGCGCAAAGGTTGCAAGGTTCACCAGATTTGTATGCTTGGGCGGGACGCGCACCTGCAACTTCGATTAATTTCATCACCGCCCATGATGGTTTTACCTTAGCTGACTTAGTTTCTTATAACGGTAAGCATAACGAAGCCAACGGAGAAAACAACAACGACGGTACCAACGATAACGATAGTTGGAACTGTGGCGCAGAAGGCTGGACAGACGATCCAGGTATTAATGCTTTGCGTCAACGGCAGATGAAAAATGCGATCGCTCTGTTGCTAGTCAGCCAAGGTGTACCGATGATCCTCATGGGTGATGAAGTCGGACGCTCTCAAAACGGTAACAACAATACTTACTGCCACGATAACGAGCTGAACTGGTTGAATTGGGAACTGTTAAAGTCTAACGCCGACCTATTCAACTTTGCTAAACATTGCATCGCTTTTCGCAAAGCCCACCCCGTACTGAGAAATCACTGGCACTTCCAAAATCGCGACTACGTTGGTAGTGGCTATGCTGATATTACCTGGCATGGTACTAAAGCTTGGAATGCAGACTGGTCAGACGCTAGTCGTACCCTAGCTTTTATGCTTTGTGGCAAACACGCTAAAGGTGGCACAGTCAACGATAACTATATTTACGTTGCCATGAATATGCACTGGGAAGCTCACTGGTTTGAAATTCCCCAACCGCCAGCGGGTATGAAATGGCATATCTTTGCCAACACCGGTGCGCCTGCTGGGGAAGCAAGCTGGGAGCAGGGTAAAGAACCAGAACTAGAAAATCAGCAGGGAATTTTACTAGGCGATCGCTCATTAGTTATTCTAGTAGGCAAATAAATCTTCGGGTTTCGTCCGTTAACAATGACGAAATATCAATCAACAACCAAAACCTTAGCAAAACGGAGAATGAAATTATGACTTTTAGTGCAACCCTGGAAATTAAAGACGATACCGCTAAAATTACTTTAACTGGCGAACTAGATGCTAGTTCCGCAGGCATTTTTAAAGCAGAGGTGGAAAATGCCCTCAAAGCCGGAGTGAAGCGTCTAGTGTTGTTCATCCAAGATCTTGAATATATCGCCAGTGCTGGATTGCGCGTCCTCATTTTTGCTAAACAAAAAATGGGTGCTGATGCTGATATTCATGTAGTCGGTGGACAAGAACAAGTGCTAGACACCCTAGAAAAAACTGGTTTCGATCAAGGCGTGATTATCCAAGATACCTACGAAGTAGCCTAATTCTGGTAGTAGAGAATTAGGAACAAGTTTGAAGTATGAAGGCTAAAGTTGTTTAGCCTTTAGCTTTTCTTAGATTGTGAGCAAAATTTTCAAGTATAATGAAAAACATCTTTAATTTCCTTACTTAAAAATACACTGCCAAGGTGACTCTTAAATTTTGTCACTGGTGCGCCATGTTAACTAATATTCTTCAGAGAATTTAGGTCACAGTAGCGCAAAACGGCTCCTAAGATCTACCTCCTCATAAAATTTATGGATACTCACAAACCTTTGAGAGAAGACCAATATTACGAAGAATTGGAGTCGTTGCGCCAAGAAGTGGCTGCACTGAGAAATGCACAAGCTGCTTTTGAAGCTCAAAGAGAACTGTTGGCAAAGGTAGTGGCGATGGCACGTTCTCCCGAACAGGAGGAAATGCTCAAAATTACTTTAGAAGAAGCATTACATGTTTGTTGCAAACTCACAGGGGCGGAAACAGGTAGTCTATTTTTGCTCAATAGTCAGGGAGTAGTTACTGACAGTATTCTCACGCAAAAGACCACCGCAAAAGATACCCGTTCCAAGTTAATTGGTAGCGTTTTAGACAAAGGTCTGGCAGGTTGGGTAAACCGTCATCGCGAAATTGGATTGATTACCGACACCATAGAAGATGATCGCTGGTTACAACTGCCGAATCAGCCATATACTGTGCGTTCAGCATTAGCTGTGCCAATTCTCAAAGAAGAGGTTTTGTTAGGTATTCTTACCTTGCTACATAGCGAGCCTCATTGCTTTAATTGGGAAATAGCCAACTTAATGCAGAAAACGGCTAATGAAATCGCATTAGTCTTAGAAAATGCTGAATTATACGCCAAATTAGAGGAATCTTACAATTTTCTAGATCAAGCCAAACAAGAGATAGAAGCTTATTCTCAAGCTCTGGACTATGAATTAGAAAAAGGTAGGCAGATTCAGCGAGATTTTTTGCCAGAAGATCTACCAAAACTCTCTGATTGGGAGATTGCAGCTTGTTTTTATCCCGCACGCCAAGTAGCAGGAGATTTCTATGACTCTTTCATGCTTCCTGGTGGGTATGTAGGTTTAGTGATCGCAGATGTGTGCGACAAGGGTGTAGGTGCAGCTTTATTTATGGCTTTGTTCCGCAGTCTGATTCGGATTTTTTCCGGACAGACTAATTTGTGTAGCGTGACAATTCTCGGTGATGAGGAGGTATTAAATGGTGTAACAGATGTGCAGATGAGCAGTAATCTGGAACAGGCTCAAGCTCTCAAAGCTGTAGGGCTGATTAATAACTATATTGCTCAACAGCACGCACAGATGAGCATGTTTGCAACGCTGTTCTTTGGAGTTTTAGATCCGAAAACGGGCATAGTTAACTATGTTAATGGTGGACATGAGCCATTATTTATTATTGATTCCCAAGGTGTGAAAGCGACTCTCAAGCCAACAGGCCCGGCAGTGGGAATGATGCCCCATATGAAATTTAAAGTGCAGCAGGTGCAACTTGCTCCGGGTGACATCTTGATTGGTTATACAGATGGTGTCACAGAAGCTCGTGCTCCAGATAACAAATTGTTTACCAGTCAGAGACTGCTTTCACTGTTTCAACCACCGCCAGCTTCAGCAAGTCAACTTCTAGAGTGGATCAAAACCAACTTATTTGCCTACATGGATAATGCTCCGCAGTTTGATGATATTACCATGCTGGCTGTGCAGCGATTAGAAAATAATCAATGAGAGAGAAATTAAGTAATTTCTCTGGGCTATTTAGTAAAAAAATTACTGGCAATCAATGAGATAATTTATGGAACCTTTAACGGTCGAAGGAACGCTTGACTCTTTGAGCGATATTGCAAAATATGTCTTAGCAGCCGCAGCTACTGCAAACTTAGACAAAAAGACTTCTTATAAACTCCGGCTGGCAGTAGACGAAATAGCAACCAATATCATCGTACATGGTTATGAAGAAGCTGGCCGCGAGGGTATAGTCATCTGCCAAGCTATACTTACCGATGATTCTTTAACCATTACCTTGGAAGACACAGGCGAATTCTACGATCCCACCAAGCAAGCTCTTCCAGATGATATGGATTTGCCTATGGAGCAACGAAAGATAGGGGGATTAGGCGTTTACCTCACTATTCAAGGTGTGGACAAGTTTACTTATGAAAGAGTAGGTAACAAGAATCGCAATATATTTGTTGTAAATCGAATTTCTTCTACAACCGCAGAAACACTACCTAGTTCTAGTTCTAAATAATTATTAAGACACTGAACTTTGATCCTTGCCAGCGATCGCTTCTCAAGAAATTTTAGCTGGTTAAACTTGCGTAAAGCATTGCCATACCTTGAGGTTCGTGGCTGTATTTTCCACTGTGCAATGGGTGATAAGTCTCATTGTATAAGCACAGGCTGCGGGGATTTTTCATCACAAACTGCATCATCTGGCGATGTGCTTCACCTCGAAAGAACTGTTTGAGGTCTAGTTGCGATCGCCAATAACTTACCATAATTACCTCATTGGGTGCGCAAATACCAGCTTTGACTTGCACGCAACCTTCAGCCTGAATAGTTGCATTCTTAATCCATAGGAGATTTTTCCACATCCAGAAAAATCCCGCGCGATCGCGTGCTAAAAAACCGTTAACAAAAACTACCGCTTCTGGTTGTTCGGGTAAATCAATTTGGTAAACGGAATACATAATTGCACTTATCCTCTTGAGTTAAAACTATCTATTCAACAATCTTATTATTCAATTAGTTGAATATATTTTTTAGTGTATATTCAACTAATTGAATATGTCAACTCATCGCCCATGTCTCTTACCTATGCCATTCTGTCAGCCTTAGTCAGCGCCCCCAGTAGTGGTTACGATCTAGCCAAGCGTTTCAAGCCTTCTGTAGAAGGTTCCGTTGGTTTTTTCTGGAGTGCGAGTTTTCAACAGATTTATCGAGAACTGAACCGCTTAGAAGAAAAGGAATGGCTGCAAGCCGAATCTGTACAACAAGAAAATCGACCGGACAAAAAAATTTATGCCGTGACAGGATTGGGTAAACAGCAATTGTGTCAGTGGATTGCTGAAGCAGAGGACATGGTAGCTATCAAAGATGATTTAGTCGTGAAACTTTATGCAGGTCATTTGGTTTCATCTGAAATACTCATAGCAAAACTGTCAGCCCACCGTCAGCAACATCAGCAGCGACTAGCGATTTATCAAGAAATTCAGAGTCAGTACTTCCAAAATCCCCAAGAATTGTCAGAAAGTTTAAAATTTCAGTACATGACATTATTGCGGGGAATCTACTACGAAACAGGTTGGTTAGCTTGGTGTGATGAAATTATGCCCTTGCTGAATTGACAAGGGGGACAAGGTAGAGGGGCTAGGGACTAGGGGCTAGGGGCTAGAAATAAAAGGGTGACAGAATACCCAATGCCCAATGCCCGATGCCCAGGTTCATAGATTATGGATATGATAGAAAAGTAGATAAAACTTAAAAAATATTCATCAAATGCTGATTCAATCCTCTGGCTTATCCAAGGTCAAAGACTCAGTAACAGCAAAAATTTTCTTCGGTCATGAACCAAGTACCGAGTTAATCGCCATTCTTACTGTTTACTTTGTCCAAGGTATCTTAGGGTTGGCACGTTTAGCTGTCAGCTTTTTCCTCAAAGATGAACTGCTACTGAGTCCGACGCAAGTATCAGCGCTCTTAGGTATAGTCGCCTTACCTTGGATTGTCAAGCCGCTATTTGGCTTCATCTCCGACGGTTTGCCTATATTTGGCTATCGTAGACGACCATATTTAATTTTATCGGGAATCTTGGGAACAGTTTCCTGGGTGAGTTTAGCAACAATAGTTCATACTACCTGGGCTGCTACCTTAGCGATCGCTTTAGGCTCACTTTCCGTTGCAGTTAGTGATGTGATCGTTGACTCTTTAGTAGTTGAACGCGCCAGAGGAGAATCCCAAGCCGATGCCGGTTCATTACAATCTATTTGCTGGGGTGCTTCCGCCGTTGGTGGTTTACTCACAGCTTATTTAAGCGGTTGGCTCCTACAACATTTCTCTACACACACTGTATTTGGAATTACCGCTATCTTCCCGCTATTAGTTTCAGCTGTAGCTTGGCTAATTGCTGAATCTCCAGTTAACAAAGATCCTGAAAATCCCGAGCAAAATAACTTTGTCAGCGTCAAGCATCAACTTGTACAACTGCGCCAAGCTATTACCCAAAAAGCAATTTGGCTACCTACCGCCTTTGTCTTTATTTGGCAAGCTACCCCAACAGCTGATGCAGCATTTTTCTTTTTTAGCACCAATGAATTGCACTTTGCACCAGAATTTTTGGGACGGGTACGCCTAGTTACAAATTTTGCATCTTTACTAGGTATTTGGGTTTTCCAACGTTTTCTGAAAACCGTACCTTTTCGCGTCATTTTTGGTTGGAGTACAGTACTTTCCTCTGCTTTAGGAATGACGATGCTGCTATTAGTAACTCACACTAACCGGGCTTTAGGTATAGATGACCACTGGTTTAGTTTAGGTGATAGCTTGATTCTTACCGTTATGGGGCAAATTGCCTATATGCCTGTGTTGGTATTAGCGGCGAGAATCTGTCCTCCGGGAGTAGAAGCCACATTATTTGCTTTGTTAATGTCAGTATCTAACCTTGCAGGAATGGTGTCCTATGAATTTGGGGCGATCGCTATGCATTGGTTAGGAATCACCGAAACTAACTTTGAATTGCTGTGGCTGCTAGTAGTAATTACTAACCTCAGCACACTTTTACCATTACCATTTCTCAGCTGGCTACCAGCCGCAGAAGAGCAAACTCAGATTTCCTCATTGCAACCAGCCTCTGCAAATGAGCCGTTTTTACCTGAGTTGATATCTGAGGTAGAAGCGACAAACAGCCAAATTCAAAGTCGATAATAAACAATTATTTTGCTCAAAGACAAGGAAATTCAAATTATTTCGTAGTAAGCACTTTAGTGCTTGATTTTTAAAGAAATTAAGCCCTAACTACGTTGAAATTTCCTGTGTGTCTTTGTGCAAGATAACAAGAGGATATTAAGGGTATGCAGAGTTCAAAAATTTCAGAAAACTCCATTTTAGAACCATCTTATACTCGCGCTGATTGGCAAAGAGGGTATGAATCTTTATATGAAGAATTTGATTATTGGATTGATGATATCGAAGGAGAAATTCCCCCAGAACTGCAAGGTACATTGTTTAGAAACGGCCCTGGTTTATTAGATGTAAACGGTCAACGGATTCATCACCCTTTTGATGGTGATGGGATGATTAGCCGCATTAGCTTTGTTAATGGCCGTGCCCATTATCGCAATCGCTATGTGCAGACTGAAGAATATATTGCAGAACAAAAATCTGGAAAAATTCTTTATCGCGGTGCATTTGGTACGCAAAAACCAGGTGGTTGGTTAGCTAATTTTCTCGATTTCAAAATTAAAACAATTGCTAATACCAACGTTATTTATTGGGGTGGAAAATTATTAGCACTGTGGGAAGCTGCTGAACCTCATCGCCTAGATCCACATACCTTAGAAACTTTAGGAAAGGAATATTTTAATGGTGCGTTGTCAACAGGTGAACCTTTTAGTGCCCATCCTCGGATAGACCCCAGTTGTCAACAAGATAATGGCGCACCTTGCTTGGTTAACTTTTCCATTCAACCAAAATTCTCTACTAAAATAACCATTTTTGAGTTGAATCTAGCAGGGGAGATAGTGAGAAAATATGACCATAGTGTACCTGGTTTCTGTTTTATTCATGACTTTGTAATTACGCCTAATTACTGCATCTTTTTCCAAAATCCCGTTACCTTCAATCCCATACCGATGGTTTTAGGAATCCGTTCGGCTGGGGAATGTATCAAATTTCATCTGGATCGACCTACTCAGATCATCGTGATTCCTCGTAACCCCAAAGCCGGGAAACAAGACATCAAAATTTTAGAAACACAAGCAGGTTTTATCTTTCATCACGTTAATGCTTTTGAAGTAGGTGATGAAATTGTCATTGACTCAATATGCTACGATTCCTTACCAGAAGTTGAACCTAAGAGCGATTTTCGCCAAGTAAATTTTGAAGCCAATACACCAGGAAAACTCTGGCGATTTGCATTGCAACTGCAAAATACAACAGTGGAACGCAAGTTAATTGAAAGTCGTTGTTGTGAGTTTCCTACCATTCATCCTAATAACGTCGGACGCCAATATCGTTATCTATATATAGGTGCAACTCATGCAGAGACAGGTAATGCTCCTTTGCAAGCAATTTTGAAAATTGATTTAGATTCGGGAGAGAAACAACTTTGGAGTGCTGCACCTCGTGGGTTTATGGGCGAGCCGGTTTTCGTTCCCCGTCTAGGTGGAGAAACAGAAGATGATGGTTGGTTGTTGGCTTTAGTTTATGATGCAGCTCATCATCGGTCAGATGTGGTAATTTTGGATGCAAGAGATTTAAATCAAGGTGCGATCGCGCGTTTGCATCTCAAGCATCATATACCCTACGGTCTACATGGAAGTTTCACCCCTGAAGTGTTTGTCTCACCTTAATTGATATCATCCCCACACTCTAAAAAGCGGTGTGGGGTATGGGGTTATTAAACAGCAGTATATACAGATACTTTTTCTTCTGGATTCAAAGAGCGAAAACTTACCTTCATACCATCACGGGGTTTAGGTGTAGGTACCATCACCAAATCTAAATCTTGTTCTGGTAAAAGTTCCCAATTATACCCACGAATTAAAAGTGCAGCGAATAGTTTCATTTCTAACTTGGCAAACTCTTTACCTAAACATTCCCTAACTCCCCCACCAAAGGGTACATAACTAAAAGGTTTCGGTTTATCCTCTGCTTGTTCTGGTGCAAATCGCTGGGGATTAAATTGTTTTGGCTCAGTATAAACACTGTTATCATGATGTGTTTTACCGATTTGGTAGAGAACCGACCAGCCTTGAGGAATGCGCCAGCCATTAAACTCACAGGATTGAATTACTTCCCGGAAACCTCCACCGACTGGGGGAATAATTCGCAGTACTTCCTTGAGGATTAAGTCTAGATATTGCATCTGTTGTAAATGCGCCATCGTTAGCGGTTCATCTTTAGCCAATTGCTGTTGTTCTGCACGGGCTTGTGCTAAAACTGCTGGATTCTGCGCTAATAATAAACATAGAGACGCGATCGCAGATGTTAATGTCTCATGACCAGCAAAAAGTAATAGTAGCACCTGGTCTTTTAGTTCTGGCAAACTCAAGCTATTACCCTCTTCATCCCGTGCTTGCAAAAGCAACCCTAAAGCATCTTCAGAAGAATCAGGTTGTTGTTGACGCTGAAGTATAATTTCCTCAATTTTCTCTAGCAACTGCTGACGACAACGCAACGCCCGACTAAACCTAGTTCCAGGTAACCTGATAGGAAGAGTAAATAAACCACCGCACCATTCCTCAAACAACTCAGCAAAATGACTATCAGCAGCTGCATCTGTACCAATCAGCAATTTACAGGCAACATCAAAAGTATACTTTCTTAACTCCGGATACCATGTCAATTCACCTATCTTTTCCCAGTTATGCAGATAAGCTTGGGTAATTTCCGCCATTTTACCGACATATCCCGCCAGCGCTCTAGGTTGAAAGGCTTGGGATAGTAGCTTACGCCGCTTTTGATGTATACCACCCGTTTGTATAGACAGAGATGCTGGGCCTAGTAAAGTTTTAGTGCTATCCGGCCAGCTAATCGAAAAATATTGATTTTCGTTGGTTAATAAAAAGCGATTAGCATCAGCGCCAATCATTACTACTGTAGGACGACCAAACAGATGGGTTTTGAAAATCGATCCATATTTTTGATACCGCTTATGAGTAAAGTCGGGATCGTTTAAAAAGCTAATTGTTTCGCCAATTAACGGTAACCCGAAGTTACCCGGAGGTAAAGGTAGAGTAGATTTTACCTCAGTAACAGTAGTTTTCATAGCATTAAACCTAACAGATTCACAGCAGTATCTCGATCCTAAAGCATTTACCGAAAATATGAACTTTTGTTGAGAACGCCCTAATTTTAGCGATCGCGTAGTCAGCACTTTAGCCGTATGCATAAAACTTGAATAAAATTGTAACAAAAACTACAAAAATGCTAATTTTCTTTAAAAGAAAGGATAAGCTAGGCATATATATATTTCCGGTTCGCAAAGATACCGCGATTAGGAGAAAATTTTATGGTTGCAACACCTGTATTACCACTGGAACCTGCGACTCCAGCGCATATTTGTCCATTCGATCAAGCTTGTAGCTACCTAGAAGCAGCAGCTAAAGAATTAAAATTAGATGCAGGAATTTTAGAAATCCTTAGTCATCCACGTAAAGTAGTTACAGTTTCTATTCCAGTCAGACTGGATAATGGAGAAATCAGGGTATTTGCCGGACATCGGGTACAACACTCTGATATTTTAGGCCCTTATAAAGGCGGTACTCGTTACCATCCAGCTGTGACACTGCGAGAAGTTTCTGCTTTAGCAATGCTGATGACTTGGAAATGTGCGTTGTTAGGAATTCCCTACGGTGGTGCAAAGGGTGGTATTGCTATAGATCCAAAACAATATAGTGTTACTGAATTAGAAAGAATTACCCGCCGTTACACCAGCGAATTAATTAAAGATATCGGCCCCTCTGTAGATATTCCCGCACCAGATGTAGGTACTTCCGCCAGAGAAATGGCTTGGATGATGGACACTTATTCTATGAACGTCGGTCATGCTGTACCAGGGGTTGTCACAGGTAAACCAATTTCCGTTGGTGGTTCCAGAGGACGAGAAATGGCGACTGGACGCGGAACCATGATTATTGTCCGGGAAGCATTGGCGGATAGAGGTAAATCCTTAGAAGGTGTGCGAGTTGCGATTCAGGGTTTTGGTAATGTGGGTATGGCAGCAGCTGAATTGCTGCATGAAGCTGGAGCAATTATTATTGCTGTGTCTAACAGTAGCGGGGGAATATATTCGGAAATCGGTTTAGATATTCCGGCTTTAAAAGCATACGCTGCAAAGAATCACCGCAGTGTTGTTGGTTTCCCGCAAACCGTACCCATTAGCAACGCAGATTTACTAACTTTACCTTGCGATGTTTTGATTCCCGCAGCTTTGGAAAATCAAATCACCCAAGAGAATGTAAATCAAATTCAAGCGCATATTGTAGCCGAAGCAGCCAACGGCCCAGTAACTTTAGAAGCTAACCAAGCACTAGAAGCGCGGGGTGTAGTAGTGTTACCTGATATTTTGGCGAATGCTGGTGGTGTTGTAGTTAGTTATTTGGAATGGGTACAAGGACTTTCTTATTTGTTCTGGGATGAAGAACGGGTGAATCGCGAAATGGAACATTTGATGGTACATGCTTACCGTCAAGTTATGGAACAATCTCAGCAAAGACAGATTACTATGCGGTTAGCAGCTTACACTTTAGGCGTGGGTAGAGTTGCACAAGCATTGAGCGATCGCGGTCTTTATCCTTAGTCATTTGTCATTGGTCATTTGTTGTCAGCAATTAAATAGCTAGTTACATTACTAATTTCATGATAGAGGCGGATGATTTATCTGCCTCTTTTTTTGGTTATCCTCTATCTATGAAAACAGCTATTCAAAATAGGCTGAATCACAATATTCGCTGAAGCCAAACAGTTATTGATTTTGCACTTAAAGAAGCTGGCAAAATTTGATGATTTACTAATCAATTGTCTATTGAAATCATAGCGCACTTTAAATTTGTTCTGAGTACTGTAAGATGCGATCGCTTATTATTCCATACCCCTATGGGGAAGCAACTTTTGTGCATCTGCTGCGTCAACAAATTTAACCGCAGACCTCGCTTCTATCAATGCGAATCATCTGCACTCAGGCTGAAGTTGACTTGTCGTATTCCATCATTGACAATTACACTTAACTTCATCAGGTTTCTGGGGGTTGACAGTCATCTTGAACACACTGGCTGGACGCTACGAAATCATTCGGCAACTAGGCGGCGGTGGTTTTGCTGTAACATTTCTGGCTAGGGATAATTTGCAACCTAGCAAACCTTTATGTGTCGTCAAGCAATTGCGTCCCAATCAATCCCATCCGCGTGTGGTGGAATTCTTTGAAAAAGAAGCGGCTGTTCTGGAAAAATTAGGACAACATACGCAAATTCCCCAATTACTTGCACATTTTAGCGAGGATGAAATTCTCTACATAGTTCAGGACTTTATCGAAGGACAAGACCTGAGTCAAGAAATTATCCCCGGTAGGCGATTGAGTGAGGATTATGCAACTAAGTTGTTGCAAGATGCGCTAGAAGTTCTGTCCTTTATTCATAGTAAAGGAGTAGTACATCGCGATATTAAACCGCAGAATTTAATGCGCCGACATGAAGATGGGCGAATTTTTTTGATTGATTTTGGCGCAGTTAAAGAACTTGGTTCTTTAATGGTAAATTCTCAAGGTGAAGTCTATTCCAGCGTTGTCATCGGGACTTCGGGGTATATGGCGTCAGAACAAAAAAATGGCAGACCTTGCTTGGGTAGTGATGTTTATGCTTTAGGGATGACCATCATTCAAGCGTTAACTGGTATTTTACCCTCCCAATTACCAGAAGATCCATTAACAGGGGAAATTATCTGGCGCAATCAAGTACAAATTAACGATCATTTGGCGGAAGTATTAAATAATATGGTGCGGCGTCACTTTAGTTTACGCTATTCCCATGCTGGCGAAGCATTGCAAGCGTTAAAAGTACCGCCAACACTTTTGCTAAATCCTTCTGCGGAGCAAGTCTACCGTCAAGAGGCGAGAAATCGCGCACAACAGGGACAGGGTAATTTTTCCGTTTTTGCGTTGAAAATATTGGAAGCTAAACGGATTGAGTTAGGGTTATCTGAAGAGAAAACACAAGAAATTCACGAACAAGTTCTGCAACCATATCGCGAATATCAAAAGAAGTTACAGGAATACGAACAAGTTTTAATTGATGCAGTTAAACAGCATTATCCTTTTAATGAGACGACGCAAAAAGATTTGCAAGATTATCAGCAACATTTAGGATTACGAGATGAAGACATCGCGGTGATAGAAGCCAGAGTCCTTCCTGAAAAACCACAACATGGAAAAGTGGAAGTAAAAACTCAACTGTTTGAATTTGAATTTGCTACTCTAACTGTGAAATCTGAATTAGCAAAGAAAAGCAACAGTTTGATAATTAATCGCATTCGCGGACGAGCAAAGTTTTTTGCTGAAAAGTTGGGTAATAGTGGCATAGTTTTAGAGATGGTTGCAATTCCTGGTGGTGACTTCCTTATGGGTTCGCCAAAGGATGAACCAGAAAGATATAACTCTGAAAGTCCACAACATAAAGTGACGATTCAACCGTTTTTCATGGGAAAGTATCTGGTAACGCAGAGTCAATGGAAAGCTGTTGCGGCTTTTGAAAGGGTAAATATTCCCTTGAATTCTGAAGTATCCCATTTTAAAGGCGCTAATCGACCTGTAGAACAAGTATCTTGGGATGAAGCTGTTGAATTTTGTGCGCGACTTACTCAATTTACAGGAAAACCCTATCGTTTACCCACGGAAGCAGAATGGGAATATGCTTGTCGCGCGGGAACATTTACGCCGTTTTGCTTTGGGGAAACGATTACAACTGATTTAGCTAATTATAACGGGAATTACGTATACTCTTCCGGGACAAAGGGTGAATTTCGCGGACAAACAACCGATGTGGGAACCTTCCCCGCTAACCCTTTTGGTTTATTTGATATGCATGGTAATACTTGGGAATGGTGTCAAGATAACTGGCACAAAAATTACAATGGTGCGCCTACAGATGGTAGGGTTTGGCTGAGTGATAATCACAATCGCTTGGTACGTGGTGGTTCCTGGAATCTGAATCCTTGGAATTGTCGCTCAGCTGTGCGTAATTGTAATGCGCGAGAGAATAAATATATTAATGTTGGTTTTCGGGTTGTGCTGGGTTATTTGAGCCATTAGTTCATGGGATGGCTACGACAAGCCGCGCTCCGACGAGGGGAACTCATGTAAACTAGGATAAATAAAATTGTTTGCTCATTTATTAGATCCACAGCTAGCAGAGTAACAATGAAAGCACATCGAATTGAAACAATATTAACTGAAGACGGAACTTTGATCGTCAAAGATCTACCATTTCAGGCTGGGGAAGCAGTGGAAATTATCATTTTAGAAAGCCAAACTCATCCTCAACAAGCGAATCCTTATCCTTTGCGTGGTAAACAACCATACCGTTATGAGGAGCCTTTTGAACCTGCTGTGCCTTTGGAAGATTGGGAAGTCTTGCAATGATAGTATTAGATACCCATATATGGGTTTGGTGGGTTCAAGGTGATGCAAGACTGACAACAAAATATCAAAACTGGCTGCAACAATATGAATCCCAAGGGTTAGGAATCAGCATCATGTCTTGTTGGGAAGTTGCGAAATTGGTAGAGATTGGCAAGTTAACTATACCCGATCCAATTGATGTATGGTTAACAGCAGCTTTAGCTTACCCAGGTGTACAGTTACTCGAACTAACAATTCCAATTATCGTTGAATCAACCAAACTCACAGGTTTTCACAAAGATCCATTCGATCAAGTTATTGTAGCCACTGCCAGAATTTATGGCTGTCAGTTAGTAACTGTTGACGCAAAAATTCTGGCATATTCTGGGGTGCAAACTCTTAAATAAATATCAACAAAGTTTTTCACCCATCATCAACAGCCACAAGGTAAATATACAGCATATTTTAGGTAAATGAGGTACAAGCTTCGGGGCATGGCAGTGCCAGTGCCCTTACAATCAACGATAATCTGTACCTAACCAACTGGCAATCTGCTGTATATAGCTTACAGCAATTTTCAGGTAAATAGACAACACTGTAGGGGCACGGCATCTACCACCTGTGTCAACTTAACGCAAAACCTTTATCCTAACTGGCTCCCATGCTCTGCGTGGGAGCGATGATCTCATAGCGATGCTTGCGGTTCTGGCTAGCCTACGCATTTGTTATTTCGGCGTATGCATTTGTAACTTCGGCGTATGCATTTGTAACTTCGGCGTATGCATTTGTAACTTCGGCGTATGCATTTGTAACTTCGGCATATCCATTTGTAACTTCGGCATATCCATTTGTAACTTCGGCGTGTCCATTACGCACTCAGGAAATTACTAGCTGATATCGAAAATAACCAAGTAGATGATAATGGTAGGGCAATTTTACGCTTTATTGCTGCTCAAGGAGAAGGAGCGATCGCACTTCACGAAACCCTATCACAACAGTTTCCCTATGCTGCAACTACCCGCAAGTTACTATTACAGCGAGAGTTAATCGAAGAAGTTGGTGAAGGCGATCGCTTTCAGGTAGAGTTAATTCGCCGTTGGTTTACCTTAGACAGGTAAGTTAGTTGATACAATGGCATTGTTAGTTGATGCGATGTCTACGACAAGCTGCTTTGCGTCTACTCATTATGAGTCAAACACCCATTACAGTCACTTACTCCTTAGAGGAAGTCTTAAGCCAAATTAACCAGAAGTTAGACAAGCTTCAGGAAGACGTTACCGAAATCAAAATCGGACAAGTCAAGCTAGAAGGAAAACTTGGGACTCTTGAAACTGAGTTAAAAGGAGAAATTAAAGTACTGGAAATGGAAATTCAAGGAATTAGTAAGCGGTTAGATACTCAAGAGTTTATCAATCGTTCTGTTGTTGTTGGTTTTGTCTTAGCGATTTCCGCAGGCGCAGTTAAGTTATTTTTTCCCAACTTTCCTAATTAGAATTGGGGACTGAAGAAATAAAAAAATACCCAAATCCTATTATTAGATTGTTTTCAATGGCGGGAGGAAGGGCGGGTAAACCCCGCTTCTACTAATAAACAACCATCGCATCTACACCAAACCGACTACAATATATACGCAACTCGCGCTTCCTTAAGGAGTATCCAGCAGTGCAGCCGGATTTATTAGGTTTGGAAATCAGTAAAGGAGAATTGAGACGCTTAACTGGGTTCGATCCAGAAGACGTTTTCCGACCTTCTATTATGGCAGACCGCGAGAGGCGATTAGGTTTTTTGATTAATGAGGGACTGGTGGCGCTGGCGTTAACGCCGATTATTGTCGGGGGAATTTATGCGTTTATTATTCTGCCTGCTATTGGTTCTTCAATTAAATTAGGCATTCTGTTATTAATCTTAGTACCAATTGCTGTACTTGTCGGGCGATCGCTCTGGCGTAAGTTTACTTGTCCCCAAGGTTTAACTATCCTTTTAGATGAAGTCGATAAATATCACTCTGTCATCAACGCCATCGATATTAACGATCAATTAGCCACATCTGGTAACAGTCAAAGCAGCATAGACGATCGCGATCGCGTTATCTCCGCGTTACAACTGATTCGCGAAGATTTAGTTCGCGCTTTGAAAACCGAACGAATTTTACGTGATAATAAAAAATTGCTTGCTAACAATCAAGAGTTATTTGTCAATAATTTAGCTAATCTCCAAGCTTTGCAACAGAGCAATCAAGCTGGAGAATATGCGCAATTTCTCAATCAATCATTGCAAATTGCCTTGGATGTGCAAGCAGAAATTAATAAATTACAGTCTCCAAAACGTTGACTTCAATGACCAACAAACCGAAAATTATTGTTCTGGATGACGATCCAACAGGTTCCCAAACAGTCCACAGCTGTTTGCTGCTGATGCGTTGGGATGTGGAGACTTTACGCATCGGTTTGCAAGATGAATCGCCAATTTTCTTTATTCTCACAAATACGCGATCGCTTCCCCCAGAATCAGCCGCAGCTGTAACTAAAGAAGTCTGCCAAAATTTAAAAGTCGCTTTAAAAGCCGAAAATATTACCGACTTCTTGGTGGTTAGCCGTTCTGATTCCACCTTACGCGGACATTATCCCATCGAAACAGATGCGATCGCCCAAGAACTCGGCCCCTTTGATGCGCATTTTCTCGTTCCCGCATTTTTTGAGGGGGGACGCATCACCATCGATAGCATCCATTATTTAATTGTTGAGGGTAAACCTAAGCCAGTACATGAAACTGAATTCGCCCGTGATTCTGTCTTCGGCTACCATCACAGTTACTTACCCAAATACGTAGAAGAAAAAACTCAAGGACAAATCCCGGCTGAGTCTGTCACCAGATTTCTATTAGATGATATCCGTGCAGGTAGTTTGCAGCGATTGTTACAATTAACTGGTAATCAGTGCGTTGTTGTTGATGGCGAAATTCAAGCCGATCTCAACACTTTAGCAGCTGATATTTTAGCAGCCGCCAGTCAAGGTAAACGCTTTTTATTCCGCAGTGCTGCCAGTATCTTAACAGCCTTAGCTGCCTTACCTCCCCAACCAATCGCCGCCGAAAATATGGCAGAGTATGTTCGTGATGGTAAACCAGGTGCAGTCATTGTTGGTTCTCATGTTAAAAAAACTACCCAACAATTAGAAGCACTGTTGCAAGCAGATGGTACTGTCGGCATTGAAGTGAATGTAGCGCGATTATTAAATAACCAAGAAGATACATCAGATACATTACTTACTGAAATCTTAGCGACTATCCAAGAAGTACATGCAGCTGGTAAAACACCAGTAGTTTATACCAGCCGTCAAGAACTAACTTTTGCGGATGTCAATACAAGATTAGAGTTTGGTAGTAAAGTTTCTAGTTTATTAATGGATATTGTTCGAGGTTTGCCATCTGATATAGGATTCTTGATTAGTAAAGGCGGCATTACCTCAAATGATGTTTTAAGTACGGGATTGGCTTTAACTTCAGCGCGATTAATGGGACAAATCTTAGCAGGTTGTTCGATGGTGTTAACACCTATCGATCATCCCCAGTTTCCGAATTTGCCCGTCGTCTTATTTCCTGGTAATGTTGGCGATGCTGAGGCTTTAGCAACAAGTTATCGGCGATTGACGAAAAAAGTGCAGACAGCAGCGTGAATATTTTCACCACAATCTGATATACTCTGCACTCAGTAGTTTCTGGGGTGAGGATGTTATTGCCAACTGCAACTAATTTATTAGCGATCGTTGCTCAGATTATTCTTTCTCTTGTGGCGGGTGTTGTATGACTTCTGATTCTGCCGATTTAGAGTCCAATTCTGCAATTCCTAATGCAGAAGCCCAATCTAACCTTTCGCCTAGCGAGTCAAATGCTATTCTCCCTGACACAGAGTTAAATTCTGTGCTGCAATTTTTAAAGGCTAATGCACCATTAAACGCAGATAGTCTTGAAGGAGAGCAAAATTCTCTGACTACTGATGGGGAAGCAAAAAAAGACAACCCAGAAGGTGAGAAAAGTTCTGTAACAACAGATGCAGTCGAAAATTCCGCAAATCCTGAAGGGGAAAAGCAAGCTGAGGCGAATTCTCACTTAGACTTAATTTCCGCCTTGTCTGATTTAAATACCCTAGATTTAGTACCCCCAGAAAATAAAGTCAAAAATAATATTCAAGTTCAATGGAAAACACAGGAGGGAAAACTTTTATTAATTTTACCCACAGAAGCCCAAGTACCTGCCGCAGACTTTACCTGGTATGAAATTTGGCAACAAATGCGCCAACGCCTACAAGCCGATCGCTTTCGGGTAGCCAATACACCAGTACATCTGCTGGCAAAAGACCGCTTGTTAGATAGCAGACAACTGCAAGAACTAGCTGAGGTCTTAAATGAAGTCCAACTCCAACTAAAATCTGTAGCTACCAGTCGCCGCCAAACTGCGATCGCAGCTGTATCTTCTGGTTATTCTGTAGAACAACTACAACCAGAAAGTTCTCTCAGTTCCGAAACCAAAGCCGCACCCACTCCCTTAGCAGATGCTTTGTATCTGGAAATGACAGTACGTTCGGGAGTCGAAATTCGTCATCCCGGTAGCGTCATCATCTACGGAGATTTAAATCCAGGTGGTAGCGTAGTAGCAGATGGAGATATTTTAGTTTGGGGTCGGTTACGCGGAGTCGCCCATGCTGGTGCAAGTGGTAATCGGGAATGTCTGATCATGTCCTTGCAAATGGAACCTACCCAATTGCGGATTGCAGACGCCGTAGCTAGAGCACCAGAAAAATCGCCTACCCAGTTTTCCCCGGAAGTAGCGCATATCACACCCCAAGGTATTCGCATCGCTAGGGCGATAGATTTTTCCCGTAACCAATTAAATCGGATGAATCTAGAGCCGTAAGTAATTACTATAATTTCTAAACCCTAATTGAGCGTGTTTCGATCATGACTCGCATTATTGTCGTTACCTCCGGTAAAGGAGGAGTGGGTAAAACCACAGTTTCCGCAAACCTGGGCATGGCTATAGCCAAAATTGGGCGTCAAGTAGCCTTAGTTGATGCAGATTTTGGTCTAAGAAATTTAGACTTGCTGCTAGGACTAGAAAACCGCATTGTCTACACGGCGGTAGAAGTTTTAGCCAGAGAATGCCGTTTAGAACAAGCTTTAGTTAAAGATAAGCGGCAAACTAACCTTGTGCTGTTACCAGCCGCCCAAAATCGCACCAAAGAATCAGTCACCCCCGATCAAATGAAGTTATTGGTAAACGCACTGGCGCAAAAGTACCAGTACGTAATTATCGATAGCCCGGCGGGGATTGAAATGGGTTTCAAAAATGCGATCGCCCCCGCCAAAGAAGCCTTAATTGTCACCACCCCGGAAATTTCTGCCGTCCGCGATGCTGACCGTGTAGTCGGGTTATTAGAAGCACAAGGAATTAAGCGAATTCATCTAATAATCAACCGCATCAGACCCGCAATGGTGCGAGCCAATGATATGATGTCTGTTCAAGATGTTCAGGAACTTCTGGCCATCCCCTTGATTGGCGTCATCCCTGATGATGAACGTGTAATTGTTTCTACCAATCGTGGCGAACCTCTGGTATTATCAGA
Source organism: Tolypothrix sp. FACHB-123 (assembly GCF_014697075.1). Classification (GTDB taxonomy): domain Bacteria; phylum Cyanobacteriota; class Cyanobacteriia; order Cyanobacteriales; family Nostocaceae; genus Aulosira. The sequence continues at coordinate 64,318 of NZ_JACJRE010000042.1, forward strand.
TACCCCCTCGTTAGCAGCTACAGCCTTTGAGAACATTGCACGGAGATTAGAAGGGGAATCTATACCTTTTCTTGAACTAGACTCAGGCCACGACAACATCTTTACTCGGTTAAGAAAATTGTTGTGGACAAAACTTGCATAACTATATCCTTCCGTCTCCGCAGACCTATTAGCAATGATTCTCGAACTTTTAGAAAGACTTTTTTTTCGCGCACCAGATACCAGTCGGACGCATGTTAAACGTCGCCTGCAATTGGTGATCGCCCACGATCGCGCTGACATCGATCCCCAGAAATTAGAAAAAATGCGACAAGAAATTTTAGAAATTGTCTGTCGCTATGTGGAAGTTGATACAGATAACTTAGAGTTTTCTCTAGAAAGTAATCAACGAACCACAGCCTTAATTGCTAACTTACCCATTCGTCGAGTTAAAGAAACAGAAACCACAGAGGAATTAGAAAGCAGCGAAACCACAACGCTGTAATTTTTTATGAAGTATTGTTTGATTTTATGGCTATTAGCTCACAGCTAATGGCTAGTACGTTTATGCGAAAATCAAAATTTCTTAAATCGTTATACTAATACCAATTTGAAAAAAGAATGCAACAGATGGTAGGGGGATGGCAGTGCCATGCCCTGTAGAATATATTGATGTGTCGCAATCATTATTTGAATTGGTATAATAATTGCTGAAAATGGCTGATTCTGACCGCGAACAGAAACATGAAGGGTGAGGATTCCTGAGAACAGGTGATGCGTCAAGAGAATACATCAACCTCATTCGTATCATTACCATTGGGGATTTGACTCGGTTTGATGAATCAGAATATCGCGAACGCTGTGTTGATCGTTTGGTGGAAATTGTCTTAGAACTTGATAATTACATGGGAGTGGGTCGGCTTTTTATTCCCTAAAAAAAATCCTGTTGTTACAAATTTAACAACAGGATGATGAAGATTATATAAACTCAATTATCGATAAGCAACTTGTGGCCCTGCCCATACATCTGTATGCTTTTGACCAAAAGTAATTGGCTGATCGGCATTCGTATTTGTATTTACAATCTTCCCATCAGCTGCTACCTGTACTAATGGCCATTCTTCTTCACCTAATTGTCCAGCACGGAAGAGTACGCGATCGGGTTGACCTTTACTCCAGCCTAACAGCACAGCAATTTTTTCATGCTCATCTTCTGATTCGCTTACAGGAGAAACAGTGTTAGCTTGATTGTTTTGGCTATCCCAAATCACTGCGCGATCTGTAGCATCGGCTGTGTTGAAGATCCCTTCAAACCGACGCGCTAAAAAGCGATCGCCTTTTTCTGACCAGCTAACCGGAACTAATACCCCAATTGTGCCCTCTGGCTGTCCGGCTTCTTGTGTTTGTTTAACATTTAATAAAGGATCACCCAACACAGAAGTTGAAGCAATTACCCGCAACTTCTTAGTTTTTACCTCTTCCACAAACAATACGCTAGTCACCCGGCTGTTATACATTTGGGGTTTTACTTCCAGTCGCACCCGACTATAAACCACATACTTACCATCGGGAGAAGCTACAGGAACGCTGCGGTAGTAACGCACTCCCGAACCTCCCTGTGATGCTATCGCTTCTTGAGTAGCTAGAATCCATTTCCAAGGAATCGGATGGGGACTACCTATGGGATCGTTTGCTGCTTGTTCTGAGCCTGGTTGTTCAGACACAGGTATTTCTGTGTTAGCGTTTGGTTGCGCTGGTTTTAAAATAGGTGAAACTTGAGTAGCAGCTAATGATTGAGTTAAAATTATCTCTCTTGGCAGAGAATTACCAGCTGCCTTCAAAGATTTAATTTTTGAGTCTTTTAACTTTTCCAATAAATTTAATTGGTGAGAATTTAACTTTGTCGATGGCGCAAGTTCCACTGCTGCTAATGGATCTTTACCAGCTACATTGCTACTAGAAATAGCATGGTCTTGTTGAAGAATACTTTCAACTCCATCTGAAGACTGAAGGTTATCTACTGACGATGGGGATTCTCCAACAGTAGCCATTCCTTGCATGTGAGAGTCCAATTCTCTCGGTGCGGTTGTGGAATCTGCTGTTAATAAATCGGCTAAATCTGGTTCGCTAACAGCTGCGAGTTTTAAAGAAGCTGAAGCAGATTGTTCGCCTTCAGAAGTGTTATTTGCTACTTCTGATTGATGAGCCGAGGTAGAGTGACCTGATGCTGCTACTAGAGGGGCGATCAGTATCGCAATGACAGCATATTTGATAAATGGTTGTGTGCGAAACCATCCTGACAGCAAAAGAGGTTTAAGCATGGGTTGACTCTCTAGGGGGTAGCAGTTGCTGTGTGAGGAGCAGACCTGTGCAGCAATGAGGTTGGCTATGGATATAGGTATAACAAGAAACTAAAAGCTTTAACGAGAGAATTTCTTTAAATTTATTACAGCTTCACAAAACTTAAGTATCATAGTTAACACCTGTACCTAATAGCAATACGTAATTTTGCCTGTAATTTTTAATTAAGTATTATTACAGACTAATTTAGCGATATAAAACACACTATGGACACAATATAGACTTACTGAACTAAGAATTTAATACTCACCCTTACCTAGGGGTAGTAGTGAATGAGTATTAAGCTTGACCATTTAAGCCGTACATAACAACAACCGAGATTCAAATAACTAGGCTTTTAGGAGTTGTGTTCGGAATAGCTAACCCACAGGCTGCTTTCCTACCTAATAACCTGCGACAACAGCGCAGAATTTGAATCACAGTAAATTTTCGACGTTAACGCAAAAACTGGCAAAGCTGACGCCTGACATATTTCCTACTGAAAAACCAAATACTAGTATCTACGCAAGTCCATCAATTGTCATCTGTTCTACATTAATTGTGAGAACCTAGTGACATTTGGATGTAAATACACCTAAAGCTTAATTAGAGGAAACACAATAAAATTACATTTAGCAGGTAGATGCACAGTCAATTGTCGTCAGACATTGCCCAAACATTGAGTGGGCTAGAAATAAAAATAGTTATTACTAGCTGATGTTCTGGCTAACTTAGACCTAATTATAAGTCTATCAAGGAATTTTTGCTTTCACCATTACCAATCGACTTTAGCAGCAAAAAATTTATTTATCGCCAGATAATTGCATGATACTTAGACGCTAAAAGTCTAGAGTAAATAACCTAATGCCTATTATCTCACAACTATTGACCCTTGACTATTGACCCTTGACTGTTAACTATTGACTATTGACTATTGCTGATTAACTAACATGAAAATCGTATTTTTTGGTACTCCCCAATTTGCTGTTCCCACGCTGGAAAAATTACTGAATCACCCAAACATAGAGGTATTGGCAGTTGTTACGCAACCAGATAAACGCCGAGAAAGAGGGAATAAATTAACACCTTCACCAATCAAAACTCTGGCTAGTTCTGCTAATCTACCAGTATGGCAACCACAACGAGTGAAAAAACATACCGCTACCTTAACCAAACTCAGAGAATCTGGTGCGGATGCGTTTGTGGTAGTCGCCTATGGACAAATTTTATCGCCGCAAATTTTAGAAATGCCGAAATTGGGTTGTATTAACGTACATGGCTCAATTTTGCCCAAATACCGAGGTGCTGCGCCGATTCAGTGGTGTTTACATAACGGTGAAATGGAAACGGGGATCACCACTATGTTAATGGATGCAGCGATGGACACAGGAGCCATGCTGCTAAAAGCTACTACACCGATTGAGTTATTAGATAATGCTCATACTTTAGCCACAAGGTTAGCCGATATTGGTGCAGATTTACTAGTGGAGACTTTATTCAAGTTGGAAAGCCAAGAAATCTCCGCCATTCCTCAGGATGATTCCCAAGCGACTTATGCACCTTTAATTCAAAAGCAGGATTATGGCTTAGACTGGTCTAGAAGCGCTATGGAATTACATAACCAAATCAGAGGTTTTTACCCTAACTGTACCGCCAATTTCCGCAATCAATCACTAAAAATTACTGCTACCGTTCCCCTTGGTTGTGCTTACAGCTATGAGCTACCACCAGAATTAGCAAAAATAATTCATAAATTACCTGATTTGTCAACGTTGTCTGGTAGTCCGGGAGAAGTGGTGAGCATTACCAAGGGAATTGGTGCGATTGTGCAAACTGGCGAAGGTATGTTGTTGTTGCGAGAAGTTCAGCTAGCGGGTAAACGTCCTCAGTCGGGATGGGATTTTGTTAATGGTAGCCGTTTAACTGTTGGCGAAATAATTGAAAAAGGCTAAAGTATGAATTTCATCCTTCAGCCTTTTTCCGATCATAAAAACAGCAAGATGTACAAGGGCCAGTGGGATTGACTGCACAACGGACGATTTCCGAAAGTGCATTGTAGCTACAGGTAGCATCGCCAATTACCCATCGTCCCTCTACCAAACTTTTCTCAGCAGGTATTTGCGCGGATTGTACGTAAAGGGCGATATTATGCAAGCGGTAGCGCCCTGATTTTAATTGATATTTATGGCGGCGCTCTAAAACGGCGTAGGTTTTTCCGTCGAAATCGAGATAATTTCCGGGTTGGGGTGTCCAATCCAGTTGCGCTTTACCGAGGGTTTGACGCGGATGCGTCAATATCACCTCGGTTGGTAAAGAGTCTGGCTCCATAGGCTTATGTGATGAGATTTACACTATAAGAATGGTATCGCAGTAACCTCTTCTAGCTTACCGAATCTAGACTATAATTAATAGTTTGCGCTAATTGAGCATTGGCTTTCCATGAAAGAAAGACAAAGGACAAGAGAGTAAATCACAAGAAAATCTCTCTGAACCGTCAACCGTCAACTGTCAACTCATCAATAAACGCCAAGGGCACTACAAAATTAGATTGACAAAATGCTATGATTGGCATCGAAATCAACCTAGGCGATCGCTTAGTCAGTTCTTCAGTTAAGTTTTGCATCCTGACTTAACCTGCTAAGTCCCACCGCCAATTTCTCTACCTACGCTTTCGCTGTGGGATCGAGATTGATTTAAATTCACAAATCTTCACAAAGACTATGCAGTGCTAGGAAGTGTGTGGAGTCAATTTCTGCTGATGAGGTGGTTGATTTATCGGGGAATCAGGCGATAGAGACCGATAGATAAAAGGCTAATTTGACTGGATGCCTATTACATTGTTTAAAGTTATGTAGCCTTTTGATTACGGAGCCTCAGCCACTGCGGTAAACTATGCCTTGATTATAATTCCTTCGCAGAGAAGAACACTCGAAAGGAGCCTTTTTTCAATGTCTCATACCGTAAAAATCTACGATACCTGCATTGGCTGCACTCAGTGTGTCCGCGCTTGCCCCACTGACGTACTGGAGATGGTACCCTGGGATGGCTGCAAAGCTGCTCAAATAGCCTCTTCACCCCGTACAGAAGACTGCGTAGGATGCAAACGCTGCGAAACCGCTTGTCCCACAGACTTTTTGAGCATCCGGGTTTACTTGGGTGCTGAAACAACTCGCAGCATGGGTCTAGCTTATTAGGATCTTGATTTTGCTCGCAATTAACTGTCTTCATTAGCAAGCATTTTTAGCATCGTAGGGTGGAACTTGCCACCCTACAGCATCGTTCTTTAAAAATAATCAAAATTACAAGGAGCGATAAGCTCCTTTTTTCTTTGCTAAAATGTCACTTCTATGATACCAACTAAACAAGCTGGCGTCATGTTCCACAGGCAGGGGTGAAATAAATGTGCGGAATCGTTGGGTATATTGGTACGCAAGCAGCGACAGAAATTTTATTATCTGGTTTAGAGAAACTAGAATATCGCGGATATGATTCTGCGGGAATTGCTACCATTTGGGAAGGTGATGTGCAATGCGTGCGGGCTAAGGGTAAACTGCAAAACTTACGTTCTAAACTAGAACAAGTAGAAACTCCGGCGCAAATTGGTATCGGTCATACTCGTTGGGCAACTCATGGTAAACCAGAAGAGTATAACGCCCATCCTCATATGGATACCTCAATGCGAGTGGCAGTAGTGCAAAATGGCATTATTGAGAACTACCGCGAGTTACGAGAGGAATTAAAAGCCAAAGGACATATCTTTCGTTCGGAAACAGATACAGAAGTAATTCCCCATCTGATTGCCGAAATTCTCAAAACATCTCCCGCTTCTTTATTAGACGCTGTGCGTCAAGCTGTCAACCACCTAGAAGGCGCATTTGCGATCGCAGTTATTTCTGCTGATTACCCGGATGAATTAATTGTTGTGCGCCAGCAAGCACCCTTAGTAATTGGGTTTGGGCAAGGTGAGTTATTTTGCGCTTCCGATACGCCGGCGATCGTTGCCTATACCAGAGCCGTGCTACCATTAGAAAATGGGGAAATAGCGCGCCTCACACCTCTAGGCGTAGAAATTTACAATTTTGCTGGCGAAAGGCTGAAAAAGCAACCTCGATTACTAAACTTGAGTCCCACAATGGTAGAGAAGCAGGGATTCAAGCACTTCATGCTCAAGGAAATTTACGAGCAACCAGGAGTGGTAAGAGCGATTTTAGAAGCTTACTTTAGTAGTGAGAATAATTCCTCTAGTAATACCCAGTCACCAATTAATCTGGGGTTACCTGAGTCATTCTACGCAGACATAGAACAAATTCAAATTGTTGCTTGCGGTACGAGTTGGCACGCAGCTTTAGTAGGAAAATATCTGTTAGAACAACTAGCTGGAATTTCTACCCAAGTCAACTATGCTTCTGAGTATCGCTATGCACCATCACCTTTGATAGCTAATACATTAATTATTGGTGTTACACAATCAGGGGAAACAGCTGATACTTTAGCAGCCTTAGCAATGGAAAAAGAACGTCGCCAAGGTAAAGAAAGTAAATATCAAGCCAAATTATTAGGTATTACCAATCGCCCAGAAAGCAGCCTTGGTCATTTAGTACCCCATATAATTAATACATTGGCGGGAATTGAAATTGGGGTAGCAGCAACAAAAACTTTTATTGCTCAATTAATGGCATTTTACGCTTTAGCTTTAGATTTAGCTGCCCATCGGCAAACAATTTCATCTGCAAAAATCGCAGAAATTATTGAAGGTTTGCGACAAATTCCGAAAGAAATTGAAGCTACTTTAGACATTCAACAAAATTTAACAGAACAATTAGCCCACGAATTTGCAGAAACCCAAGATGTGATATTTTTGGGAAGAGGAATTAACTTCCCCATTGCTTTAGAAGGTGCATTGAAATTAAAAGAAATTAGCTATATTCACGCCGAAGGTTATCCAGCCGGCGAAATGAAACACGGCCCCATCGCACTTTTGGATGCGAAAGTACCAGTAGTTGCGATCGCAGTTCCGGGTAGCGTTTACGAAAAGGTCATTTCTAATTCCCAAGAAGCCAAAGCGAGAGATTCCCGGTTAATTGGTGTGACTCCTGTTAAAGATGGGGAAGCAGGAGAAATCTTCAATGATTTATTACCAGTACCAACTGTAGATGAATTGCTTTCTCCCATCCTCACAGTGATACCTCTGCAATTATTGGCTTATCATATCGCCGCCCGTCGCGGTTTGGATGTCGATCAGCCCCGGAACCTAGCAAAATCAGTGACTGTGGAATAGGCTATTAATAGAGGTAGTAGCGCCCAAGCTCTACTACCAGTCGATGTGCAATTTTTCACGATCTTTTGAGAATTACCTCAAAAAAATCTCGTTATTAGAAATTATGCCATGACAAAGGCAACTACAGCGCGTCTGTATTCTTTTCAAGAATATCTTGCTTATAATGATGGTACTGATAACCGTTATGAACTGGTGGATGGAAAACTAGAACTTATGAATCCACCAACTTTCAGACATTTACTGATTTCTAAATTTATTGAACTAGCATTTGACACAGAAATCAATCGCCTGATGTCAAAAGAGCGATCGCTTTATCACTCAACATTCATAGTCTCAAACTATTCAAAATCAATCCTCCTGACAAGGCGATCGCTAATATCCAGAAAGCCACGGCAAAATTTATACCATAGAACGCTTCAATGAACCGTCAGCGTATAATTCTAGGGGTACTAACTGAATTTTGCCATTAACTTTAACTTGAGAGTAAACTACTTTCACTAAAGGAGCATTATTGTGGTTATAACGTACAGACATAATTACCTAACCTCTTTATAATTTTTTATGTTCACAAGTTCTCTTACCCATAATCTACTGAATTTATTTTTGGGTAGGATTGCTTCTATTGAATGATTATTTATCCTACTTTATAACTATTAAAAATAGTTAAAATTTGAGTGTATCTATACCTGAATAACTATAAAGATTTCAAAAAATTTTTCTGTGAAAGTTCAGTATAAAAACCTAAATCAACATAATTACCGAGAAACAGATAAAATAAACCAAAATCCCTGTTTATCTGCGATTTGTCTGCTATCTTTTTCAACATCGCAATTAATATTTAAGTTACTCTAACTTAAAAAGTAAGAGGAATAAAATTAGGCAGCAAGGTGTGTTGTTGTGCTTACAACAGTCAATTAAAATGGTTCTTCAGTAGCTATTATGCCAAATTATTAGTTATAGCACTCATATAAACACAAAAAAAGCATCTTTATTTTGCCAAAAGCCTTATATGTATTGACAT
>NZ_JACJRE010000043.1 GCF_014697075.1 Tolypothrix sp. FACHB-123
TGTTCGCACTTGTTTTTAATTTTCTTGATTTTTCCCTATACCCGACACCCTACCCCCTAAACCCTGCCCTGACTAGGTTTCACGTTTTCTTAGTGCCATTCGAGCAAGACCAATGGCAGCCAGAAGGTGCAAGCTACTACAACGGCGAACTAATTTTGCAACCCCAACAGCGCTGGACAAGGGAGGAACAATTAGAGTTACTTGATTGGCATCCAATGTTTACTGGCAAATGCCCTCGGTGTGGTGCTGAGTTTGAGCGCGATTATACCGCACGGGTACATTGGGATTGCCCTGAATGTGGGTGGATGGATGATAGCGTGTAGGGCGTGTCGTGTTTTTTCTAATATGATTCATTTTTTAAAAGGTGTGCATTTAAAAGTTGAGCCATTGCTTTGCCACCTTGCTGCATAATGACGTTGTGATTCCATTCCATCAAGGGGCGAATGAAAATTGCTAGTAGATTCATCCAAACTTTGGTAGTTTTCACAGTCCAGGTATAGCGAACAATTGTGCCATTTTCGACTGCTTCTAGTTCCCATAAACCCATTCCTTCTACTTCACCGTGGGCAACTGCTTCCATTAAAACAGGAGCATCAATTCTTTGAATGCAAGTGTCAAAGGCCAGTTTATAAGACAGGGGAGTTTTCCAAGTAAAACGCCGAATGTTCCCCACCCCACTGGGTTCACCTACCTGTAGCTCAACTACGCTTTCGACTGCTTTCCAGTAATCTGGCCAGCGTTCGGAATGGATAATTGCATCCCAAACCTTCTCAATAGGCGCATCTAAGTGCCAAATAGTCAAAAAGCGGTAGTCTGCCATACTTCCTAGATGAGCCTTACAAGTAGCGATCGCGATTATTTTAGCTGATAGTACAGCCTATCTCTTGATGAGTATAATAACGAATCTCAACTTGAGTAAATCCTGTTGGGAAATGTAGTTTCTAGGCGATCGCTCAAGTTTCCTCGCTTGAAACTACTGCCTTTAAGCGATGCCTAACGGCGGCAAGCAATTTCCCCCTGACCGCGTTCCTTGCTCGGTTGATGCTAGCTGCGGCTCGCCTGAGATAGCGGAGATTGGCTTTTTTCTAGCAATTGTATGGAAACTAGCGTGCTTGGCTGAAACTTAGGCAGAGCGAACTTTTTTAGTCTTAATATTTTTTTTGAGGTAAATACCGAATCCAAATACAGTTAGGGAGCCGAAGATAGTCAGTGGTTCAGGAACTGATTGGATAGTGACAACTTGTTCTGGTGCTGTATCCCAAAACACAGCGTTTGGGTTAGAGATCGATTGACCCAGTGTACCTGGTGGACACCCTTCACCAGGTAAGCAGCTACGGTTGAGTTCGTACACTCCCTCAAACAAATTAATCTTTGTATTGAATACGAATGGATAGAATGAAGAGAAAGACCAACCCGTGCCATTAAAGCCAGATACATTAATTAAAGTCCTTAAGGCATTGAAACTAATATTGTTAAAAGAAACTAAGCCTTGAGGATCTATAGATGCAGAATCAAAGGAAAAATTTCCTGTTAATGTAGATCCGGGATAAAGGCTAGGAATTAAAGGATCAGTAAAGCTACCCTTAATAATTACAGCAGATGCTGATTCATTAATAGGTACTAATGAAGTGAAAGTTGCTGCTAATACTGGAAGAAGTTTAGCGAATTGCATATTTATCCTTTTTCTCCTAGATTTTGTAGGTAAATGAGATCTCAAGAATATTTTTAATTTATGACATAATCTGTCCTAAAAATCAGAGTATAAGACTAAGAGATTTTGTCAATATCTCTAAAGCTAGACTTCAATTGATACAGCCAAAACAAGCTTTTTCTCTGTTTTTTGGGAAAAAGAGCAATTTTATTTTTGTAAGCCTTTCCTAGCAAGACTTACAGGCTTTGCGTGGCGGCTCGTGTCAGACTCGCTACTTTCACCCCTAATCCTACTAGTGATCACTCTTAGGCGGTGATGTTAAACCTGCGGCAGGTGCAAAGCGCTGCTGTCGCCTGGTCGGATATGAATATAACCTGATGTTGTAGCAATATCTGCATGACCTAATGTTTGCTGAATCAACGGTACAGGCGTTCGCCTAACAGCGTTGTGCGTAGCGTGACTATGCCTGAGCCAGTGACAGCTAACTTTTTCTGTCAGTCCTGCCCTTAAGAAAATGCAACTGAGCGATCGCTTTCACTTTACAATCAGTTCATTGCTATCAAAATTGATATCATGGCTGACCACAAGACTCCACCAAGCGAAATGATTCGCGTGCCTAATGCTTTAATTCCAGTAGTACGCCAACTATCTAAACTACATCGTCAAGGTCATACAATTGCCTTGCTGCAAGCCTTAGAGGAATTAGTATCGCAATTTGATAGCAAAATTGATATCGATATAACAGCAGGCAGTAAATCAGTTAAGCAGCTAGAACAGAAGCTAGAGAACCTGGAATCTCGTCTTGCTGCAAGTGGCTCCTCGGTGGATACAAAACTAGAAGCCATCACCAAGAAGCTGGAGCAAATCGAACGGGCGGTTGCTTCTGGTAGATATAACAACACTCGACCTCAAAGACAAGTGTACTCGCACCAACAACCCCAAGTTGAACTGCAACCCAGGAATAATGAAAGTTTAGCTCAAAGACTAGCTGTTAGCCCCCAAAGCTTGATTGCGGAAAGAAAAAAATTAAGCACCAAAGAATTTATCAGCTGGTCACGTAACCGCGACCCCATGAGTACGGGATGGGAATGGAACGCTAAAACTGAACGCTACCATCCAGTGAAATAATCCTTTTAATCGGATATATCTACTAATATATGAAGCAAAAATGTTGGCAATATTTTAGGCGTTGCGCTTTGGTAGTTCTTCTAGCGTTGACTTTGGGGGGATGGGGTGTGGAATCAGCACACGCTCTGCTGCGGCAACATCACGAAACAAGTGGCGTTTTGCGCTACCATGTCACCTGACCCGAAAAAGCGCGGGTTGCCATTGAGCGATCGCGCAATTAAACGGTTGATTCAGGATATATCTGAAGTGGCCAAAATAGAATTTTCTTGTCACTGGCTAAGGCACTCTCATGCAACCAGGGCGGTGGATAGTAAATCAATTTTTGAGGTGCAAGACCAGTTGGGGCATAGAAAGTCTGATACTACCAAGGGATATGTTCGTCCCAAAAAGGATGCTGGGACGGGTACAGTGCTGCCAAGGTTTTAACCCACATTCCGCAGGTGTGATCGCATCTTCTATTGCAGTGTGGATGCACAAGCATGATTATACGTTAAAAATTGTGTTGGTTCGTTTATGTAGGTTCGCACATTTAAAATGGTTGTCTGTCAGGTAATCTACAGAAATTTACCTATTTCTTTATCAATAACTCTTTAACAATATCCCAGATTTTATCTAAGAAATATGTAAGTATAGCAAGACTAACAATAAATTGAGTTTTTACCCATTGAAAGCGTCTTTCCATAAACTCACATTCTTTTCTAGTAGATTCTATCATTTCAAAAATACCAAAATTTTTATAAGCAGCTTTTAGAAGTCCTTCAGCTTCTACCGAGCTAATGGGAGGAGCTATTACAAAGTTTCTCTCTAGCCTAGAAAAAGAGCTTTGCAGTTTATTGACAGCCCAAGGATTAGGGTTTATTACTGATAAAGAAGAAGAAATTTTCTCACTTTTTGCAGAAATATTTTTAAACACTCTGCGTAAAAGAATACAGGTTTCAAAAATTTGGGCTGCACGAAATAAAGATAACTCATATTCATTATCTTTAATATAATTACTATAAACAGCTAGTGCATCTGTCCAACGAATAAAAAGTCTCTCATAGTGGCGGCTACTAATATTATTATGTTTTATGTATTTTTCGAGCCTTTCCTCCTCTTCATGCTCATAACCACCTGTAAATAATCTTCCAAGCATTGCTGCATTTTCAGAACAGAATTGCGAAATATTATCTGAGTTTATTTGGATAGAAGCAAAAGGATAATGGCGTTCTATTCCTTCAATATCTAAATCAGAAAATAATTTAAATACAGAATCAATTTCTGAACACCTAGTACCATCAAAATTCCAAACTTTCTGTTTAGATTCTATTGGATTATTAACATTTCTAAATGTTTGCCATATTGAAACAATTCCAATACCATATTCTTGATTTACAAGAATAGAACAATCTTTACCTGTAGAGGTTGATATTGGTATCTTAAAGTAAAATCTCTGAAAATCTCGAAATAAACCTTGATAAAATATCCATCGGTAGCTTGATTTATAAATAGTTTCAATCTCTGTTTTTTCATTCATTTTCTCCAGCTTGTGCATAGTTGATGAAGAAATTGAATCTCCTACAAAATCTAAATCAAAAATCGAAATAATATCTGTTCTCAAATAATTCATAAATTCCTTATGTCTTTATAGTCACCTTTTATACCACATAAGGAGGGATAATTTATCGGATACAACAAAGGCTTATGTCCGCACGAAAAAAGACGCAGGGACGGGTACAGTGCTGCCAAGGTTTTAAATAAGCGATCGCGCTACGCTATATATAAGATATGCTGCAAATTTCTCACAAAATTCTCATTCCAGATAGCGAACTCGAAATTAGCGCGATTCGCTCACAAGGAGCAGGCGGTCAAAATGTTAACAAGGTTGCTACCGCTATCCACTTACGCTTTGACATTGGAGCTTCATCATTACCCGCTTTTTATAAAGAGCAGCTTTTGAAGCTAAACGACCGACGCATTACCCAAGAGGGAGTAATTGTCATCAAAGCCCAAGAACACCGCAGCCAGGAGCAGAACCGAGAGGAGGCTTTAGAAAGACTCAAAGAACTTATTAAAAGCGCAATTGTATTGAAGAAAAAACGTAAATCTACTAAGCCAACGCGCAGTTCTCAAAAAAAACGCCTAGATAGTAAAACTAAGCGCGGACAGATTAAATCCGCTAGAAGGCAGGTCATTGATTAAAATGCGATCGCCAAGCAAGCGCGATTCTTCAGGTCTTTACTTGCCGGGGTAGTTCTCATCGAAAGTGCGAAGGAGCGATCGCAACCATGAGAGGAGGAGATCGCTTGTCTGTGGTTCTCTTAGAAAAGTAGGCAATTGAGGAGTTCGCTACTAATCTTTATTTAGCATTGGGTATCTTTAGCTGTTCGCATTCCCCCAATCAAGGTTTCAAAAATAACGCATCGCTTCAAATTACCGGCTGTTGTCAAACTACCTGGTCTTGGTAATGCTACAACAACTTTTAAACCTGTATCAGCAGCACTACCATCTGTTTTTGCGGCTAAAGCACCCATGTAGTCAAAAGTAATGGTTTTTGCTGTAGTTAAATTGTTAAATACTACAGTATTAGGGGATGCTAACGTATTAGCGCCGTTGAGATTTGTACCAATTATTACTTGTCCTTGCTTAATACCAACATCTTTGCCGAAAGTTTGCCAGTTACTTGGTGTAGTACCAGAATAAATGGCAATTTCTGATAGGCTATTGTTAGTTCTAAAACTGACACTATAATTACGTTTATTTCTCTTTGCTTGTCGCTGTGCTTCCTGTAAAGCTGCCACAATGTTATCACTAGCTTTATTTAGGCGTTGTCGATTCAAAAAAGCAAGCCAATTAGGAGCAATAATTGCTGATAAAATCCCTACTATCAACACCACTACTAAGACTTCTAGTAGGGTAAAACCATACTGGGCTTGCTGTTTTAGCTCTTTTGGTTTGGGTTGAGAGAATAAGAGTAATTTCATTTGTCACAAGGGGAAGCAACTATAAACAGTGTTCCCAACTTTAGGGTGCGTAGATACACCCCCTAAGCTAGAGAGTGCGATCGCTCGCGTATTCGGATTAAGCGATGTTGCCGCTTGCAACAAAGCCTGACGATGCTCCTCCCGTTTCAAAATGGGCAGGCAATAAAAATGGGGGCGAAGGCCGCCTTTGAATAGGGCATTACGGTTAAACAACAAATGTTGTGGCGTAATTGTTGCCGCGATGGTGTTGGCAGACAGGACATACTGCACCGCATCGGAGGTGGTGATATGCTCAAGCACCACCCGCAGGTTGGGAAATCGCTGCTTAAGTTCTATTAAATGTCGCTCGATAAACACCTTCTCGCGATCAAACGTATCAACATCGTTAATAAGGGAACTCCAAAAAATAAATTATTCCGTTCAAGTCGTTGACGGTTGACAATTCACTGTTAACAGTCAACTGTCAACAGTGAACAATAGTAATGGTAGTAATGGAATATTTTTTTACTTGGAAGTCCCTAAGGGCCTCATGAGAATAGGGGCGATCGCCATTGAACGCAGGCTCAAGGCTCAATGTCGAATGGCACTAAGAAAAGCTGAAAGCTCGTCTGGGTAGGGTGTTGGGGGCAGGGTGTTGGGTGTAGGGGGAAATTAAGAAAACGAAATATCGAGTACGAACATAAATATTTTCCTTCTTGCCTACGGCACGCTACGCGAACACTACACCCGACACCCGACACCCGACACCCCACACCCAAAAGCCTTATAGGTAATGGGTTTGGCGTTATCTTAGTGCCATTCGCTCAATGTCAAAGTAAGCAAGAATTAAGCAATCGCATATATGACTTGCTTAAAAGTCATGTAAGGCAAGGATTGTAGCAGCCAATGTGGTTCACCATTCTTGCCCGGTCGCGGCAGCCGCAGATTCCTAAGCTTAGGAAATCTTTTTTGGCATAGTGATCCCTGGCATTAAGTAAAGAAATATAACTTATTTACAAATTTGCATAAATGCGGTCGGTAGTTGCAAGGAATTCGCCCAGGCTACTGGATGAGAGGAAACCACCTTTGTTGAGCGATCGCCCTTGAACGAATTTACTCACAGAGAGTGGCAATCGCCAAGCAAAATTCAATTTCAGAATGTGCCAAATCTTTGATACTCAATCTAATTTGGCAATATCCATCCCACATTAATTGTAAGAAACGGAAAAATATTATGTCACCTCAATGGTTCAAGCCTTCGGGGCCCGATGTTGCCGCCTTTGCTGAATTTGATGAAGCAATGCAGGCATTTATGACCCAAGCAAATGTACGAGGCGGATCGTTAGCTCTAATAAAAGATGGTCGCCTTGTCTACGCTCGCGGTTACACCTACGACGAACCAAATAGCATACAAATACAGCCTACGCATCTATTTCGCATCGCTAGTTGCACCAAACCACTTACCAGTCTGACAATCTATCAACTGATCGAAAAATTCAACGATCCCAACAAAATCAGTTTAGACAGCAAAATAGAATCGCTTGTGCTGCCACTGTTGCAGTCAAAAGTGCCTAATGCACCATTACCCGCTAACGATCCAAAGCCATCTGATCCACGGCTTGATGGAAATTATTTTAATGCCATTACTGTCCGCCACCTTTTGTCTCATCAGGGAGGCTGGAATCGCGATGTAGCGGGCGAACCTACCTTCTATCGCGATCCTGATGTTGCCGCTGCTTTAGGGGTTAGTCTCCCAATTTCCTCTTATCAGCTTGCAGCTTGGGGAGTGGCGCAACAGATGCAGTTCTACCCTGGTAGTGAAACTCACTATAGTAATTTCGGCTATAGCCTCCTAGGCCGGGTCATCGAGCAAATGACCGGACAAACATATATTGAAGCGGTAAAGCAGCGACTCTTAAAGCCACTTGGAATTAATCACCCTCGCCTTTCGTTGCCAGAGGCAAGCGATCGCGCTCCTGGTGAAGTTACATATCAAGTGATTCCGCCTGAAAATCGCCCTAGTATGATGCACAGCGATCGCCGTAACGTTCCGATCCAGTATGGCGGGGAAAATAATGCCAACTTCGACTCATTCGGCGGTTGGATTATGTCTGCACCGGATTATGCGCGCGTCCTTGCCGCTTTCACAATGAAGCAGGCACCAATGCCCAAGGTTAGTGCTGATGACATGTTGGGATGGAATAAGTATAGTCTGTCTTCAGGGATTAAAGTCTACGATCATGGTGGCATGTTACCTGGTACATGGTCGTACGCAGCAGCGCGCTCGGATAACACTGGCATTGTCGTGCTTTGGAATACGACAACAGCAGTGCAGAACTTCACCTTTAAGGGTACAACCTACGGAATCGGCAATCATCCCACTCTTTGGCACAAACTTCTAGACAGCATCCCAGCAAATCAATGGCCGACCCACAACCTGTTTCCTCCCATGCTGAATGAGCTGCCAATCAATAACCCCAGCATGATGGTGACGGCAGCTTGGCAACCAGGTGGAGTTGATGAAATTCGGATACACGATTGGTCATACGCTGACTATCGCCAGAAGTATGATGAACTGTGGAATCAGGGCTGGCGGCTACATATACTTGAAAACCGCGTGGTCAATAATCAAGTTCGTTATACAGCAGTGTGGCGACCCAGTACCTCTGGTGAAGTCCAGGTTTATGAATGGTCATACGCTGACTATCGCCAGAAGTATGACGAGCTGTGGAATCAGGGTTGGCGCTTGCACATCCTCAATAACTTTGTTGTAAATGGACAAGTTCGTTATACAGCAGTGTGGCGACCCAGTACCTCTGGTGAAATCCAAGTTTACGGCTGGTCGTATGAAGACTATCGCAAAAAATATGACGAACTCTGGAATCAGGGTTGGCGCTTGCATATTCTCACTAACTTCGTTGTGAATGGACAAGTTCTCTATACAGCAGTGTGGCGACCCAGTACCTCTGGTGAAGTCCAAGTTTACGGCTGGTCATATGAAGACTATCGCAAAAAATATGACGAACTGTGGAATCAGGGTTGGCGCTTGCACATTCTCAATAACTTCGTTGTGAATGGGCAAGTTCTCTATACAGCAGTGTGGAAGCCAAGTAGCGAAGGAGAAATTCAGATTTACAGCTGGTCGTATCAAGACTATCGCCAGAAATATGACCAACTGTGGAGTCAGGGTTGGCGCTTGAAGTTAATCGCCACCTATTAGCCCATTCCATCGCCTCATAAAAGTAGCGATCGCTCGTTTGTAGGTGCGTTATCAAACAAGCGCTCGCCTATCTCGGCTCAACCCCGATTACCTATCCACTCACGCCCTGCTCTCTTTGCAGATTCAGTCGTGTAATAAATCTTGCGTTCACTCCTCACCGCACCAGCAGGGAATGGCACTAAGAAAACGTGAAACCTAGTCAGGGCAGGGTTTAGGGGGTAGGGTGTCGGGTATAGGGAAAAATCAAGAAAATTAAAAACAAGTGCGAACATTAATAAACTTCTTTGCTACGCAACGCTGCGCGAACGCCACTACACCCCACACCCTAGACCCCACACCCAAAAGCCTTATGAATATTGGATTTGCCGATATCTTAGTGCCATTCGCACCAGCAGGACTAATCAAGCGAAACTGCCAGCAATGGGCTTCGGTATAAAACACCAACAAGGTAAATTCCTCAATGCCAACGACGAGGTGAACTGTGGTTTTAGCCATCAGTTATTTCAGATGGTTCTAATTTGACTTGACTAAGCAACCCCTGCCGAATTGCTTTTTCAATTAACTCACTTCTAGTTATCCCCAATTCCTCAGATACCTTGTCAAGTTCAGCCGAAGCAGTTTCAGTCAACATAATCTGATATCGCTGCTTCGTCTCGCCGTATTTATCTTTTTGCGCTCGTTTTGGTCTTGGCATTATATACACATATCAACACCTCAACACTTTACAAATCTATTAGACTACGTAACTACATATATACACACCTACACACTATAATTAAGTGCATAACAAAGGCGATCGCTCTCCGGCCAAGAAGTTGCGATCGCCCTTTGTAGACCTGTAGTAAAAGGTTTATTTAATAATGACACAGAAAGATACTTGGGATGCTCAAGCCCAGGCTCAGTTTGAGTTGGAGCAGTACATCAACGAGCAAGCCCAGGATGTAGCACCAGAGTTTGAAATTGACTCTGTGGATGATGCTGATTTCGGTACTCTTTACCGAGTTTGGTCTGGTATGAAGCTGCTGGGCACTTTCTACCGTGCTGTTGATGGGTTATGGGTAGCCCAGCCGTGCAATGTTGAACAGCGCCCCCGGTGCGAAACTCCAGAACAAGCACAACTCATCATCGTTGTCCTGAGTGGGTTGCTAGTAGCTGACGCTGCGTAACGAATATTTTCCCATCACATTGAGGTGCGCTTTAGGCGTACCTCTTACTTGACCATACAATTTTCAAAGTATTTCACCATGAACGAATGGCACTAAGATATCGGCAAATCCAATATTCATAAGGCTTTTGGGTGTGGGGTGTAGGGTGTGGGGTGTAGTGGCGTTCGCGCAGCGTTGCGTAGCAAAGAAGTTTATTAATGTTCGCACTTGTTTTTAATTTTCTTGATTTTTCCCTATACCCGACACCCTACCCCCTAAACCCTGCCCTGACTAGGTTTCACGTTTTCTTAGTGCCATTCGTTCAAATCCCCTTGATTCCATTGATGGTGTCTGAAGCCAAAGCGGTCGCGGCGCTGGTTTGTGTGACATGGAAGGGGAAACATCCGGTGGTTAAGCTAGTGCATGAAACCTATGAAACTGGGGTGAAGCTTAAAAAAAAGCTATGTCTCATATTGAAAGACAAATCCAACGTTTAACTAATTCTACCCATGAACTTTATCCGAATATAGGTAATTGGTTTATTGATATCTGTTGTAGAAAAACTTAATTATTTGATTTAGGTAAAAGCAATTATCAAACTTTAAGTCATATTAAATCATGACAATTTTACAGTTTACCCTGTCGCGAAATGATAGGTGTATAAATTCTTTATGACTAATTACAAACTGCTTAATTGGTAAGCTTTACAGCTTTTCTTAGTGCCATTCCTCTCATCACCCCAAATTCCGGATAATTCCATATGACTTGTCAAAAAACACTGTTGCTGTGCCTGTATCGGCGTGGCGAGATTTAGCCACGATCAGTTCTAAAATTCCTTGGTCTTCTGTGTCTGGGTTATAGTACTCATCCCGGTAAGCCAAGATGATATTATCGGCAACCATCTCTAAAATTCCCGACTGGCTGAGGTCACTCATCATAGGACGCTTATTCTGCCTACCCTCTACTCCTCTGGAGATTTGAGAAAGTGCCAACACAGGAACATTTAAATCACCAGCCATTTTGTAAAGTCCCCTGGCGACATCTCCTAGTTCATAACTGCGATTACCCCCTGAGTCTTCTGCCATCATTTGCAGGTAATCAACTACAACTAATCCCAGCTTTCCTTCTTTGGCTTTTATCTGACGACATTCGGAAGCAATTCCAGAAACAGTAATGCCTCTTGAGTCATTCATATAAAGCGGTAATTCTGAGGCGATACCAACAATTTTGGCAATACTGGTGAATTCCCAGCCTTCTAAAGGTTGATTACCTGAACGATGTCTGCGGATGCGATCGCTCTTCAGTGGGATCAAGTCTAAATGCTTGTAGGCATTGGTAACACTAATTAAACTCCACAGTCTGTACTCCAATTGCTTTTTTGTCATCTCCAGAGAGAAGATAGCTACAGGTAAGTCGTGGAGCAGTATCATCTGGAACGCCAGGAACAGCGCGATGAAAGATTTCCCCATTGATGGCCTACCCCCAACTATGGTGAGTGTACCATCTTCAAATCCCAGCATTAAATTATCAAGCTCATGAAGTCCTGTGGGGTAGATGGGATTATCTGAATCTAATTCTTCGTAAGCAGCAATATTAATCGTGCTGTTGTGTTCAGTATTGTTTGTAATAGTTTGATTAGATAGTTGAAAAACCTTTTGCTCTGCCTGATCTAGGACAATTGGTAACTCCTTTTCGGTCTCATAACCCAGATGCACAATTTCATTACCCGCTTTAATCAACTGCCGTCGCAGATACTTGTCCATCACCAAAACAGCTAAGGCATCGATGTTAACTGCTGACACTGTGCGGTCTACAAGGGTGGCTAATTTATTTTTCCCGCCAATCCGGTCAAGTAAATTGTGGTCAGCTAGCCAACTGGTGACTGAGAGTAAATCTGTGGGTAAAGATTGGCTCAACAGCCGCAGCGCAGCTTGATAAATATCTTTATGGGCGCTGATGTAAAAAGCTTCTGGAATTAAGCGATCGCAAATCCTGCTTATTGCTTCTGGGTCTAGCATAATTCCGCCCAAAATGGCCTCTTCTGCCTCGATGTTTTGGGGTGGCAGGCGGTCAGCTGTCCCTTGAAAACTTAGTTCTTCAGTCATAAGCAACTTGAGATTTTCAATTCACACAGACCCTTCTCTACGAGAGGCTGCGCCAACGGGGCGGGAACTCTTAACAGGGAATAGGGAACAGAGGGGAAATTAGCCCTGAAGCAAGGTTTAAAGCCTCGCCCCTTGTGGGCGAAGGAATCCTTGTATCGCAAGGTAGGTTGAAACCCCAACGCCAGTTCTCTCAAGTCACGGTCGCTACGGAGACTGGCTCCCCCTTGTGGGTGGCTTTGATTTCCCTGTTGCCCGTTGCCCGTTCCCTGTTCCCTTTCATAGGAAAAAGCTTTTTTAAGGGGGTTCAAGCTCACTCTACCGATTGCTTCTGGGTTTGGCATTATCCAACCTAAACTGGCTTTTCTAATTTCAAGAACACTCGCAGCAATCATAATTTCTCCTTATAAGTTTCCATAGCTTGCTGACGTTGTTGCTCAATTTCTTCTTGAAACTTTTTCATCATTTGGCTACTGCGACGATTTTGAGATTTTTTGGATTGTGCTTGTTGCCAAGCCAGAAATTTCTTGTAGTAAACCTCCCAGCGATTTTGTCCAGCTTTATTCTGGTGAGCCAACCAAGCTTCAATGTCGTTGACTGGCTGACTAAGATTCTTGGTTTTTTCTTCACAAAAGTTCAAAAAATTCGCTCGCTCATCTTCTGAGAGAGTCTGAATAAATTCTGTATAAGTCTGAGAGATCTGAGGGGATCTAGAACCATTACTGTACAAGGGTTCTAGCTCTTGATTTGGACAATTCTGTCCAACTCCGGACAATTCTGTCTTAGTTTGGACAATTTTGTCCAACTCCGGACAATTTTGTCCAACTCCGGACAATTCTGTCATTTTTCTCTCGTGAGAAAATTTAGTTTTACTATCTGATTCTGGACTGTCCAACTCCGGACAATTCTGTCCAACTCCGGACAATTCTGTCATTTTTCTCTCGTGAGAAAATTTAGTTTTACTTTCAGATTGATTTGCTTTTTTCTTTTGGCGTAGTTCTTTGGCTTGCTTACCTGCTAAATTCTGTCCACGAATTACTACAGGTTCCCATCGGTAAAGTTCTAAATCTTCAAGTTTTGCCAGAGAACGTTTAACCTGTCTTTCACTGACACCGATTGCTTCTGCAATTTCTGGAATTCTTGGTAGTTCTACCATGCGATCGCCGAAAGGCTCAATCATTTGTAGATAAGCCCATAGTGACCAGTCAGCAGCAGTTAACTTGCCGCGAATAGCTTTAATTGCCATTGAGTTAGGAGTTTGGTAGAAACCATCTAATTCGATACCAAGCATTGGGCAATCAGGGACTACCGTAAGTTGAGTTTGGTTTGACATAGCTAGTCCCTTTGTGCTGGTGTGAGTTCACGGTAGGCTTTCAGCCACTCTTCATGCTGAAGTGGGTAAAAACGTCCTTGATTTTTTGAATTTGGCTGTGTCATAGTTCTGCTCAGACAAAATAACAGGACAATAAGACAAAATAACAAGACAAAATTTCACCTCTTTCCCAACGGGATCGAGGCTGATTTTTTAGATGTCTATCATTTATGCTCAGTCAACAAATTTTTATGTTTAATCGTGACAAGGCATTAATTTGATGGTTATGCTAGTGGTTAGAAGATTAAAGATATGTCTAGTGAAAAGCACTTCTAGCAAGAGTTTGGTAAGATTAAGTTAGACATCATCGTTGTTGTTTCATCGGACAACACATAGTATAACCGTTAAACCTAAGTATAATTAACAAAGCAATGCAAAGTTTTGTATCAGAGAAAACTCAACGTTATCAGCAGTTATTCGATGAGATGATGAATCGCTTCCAAATTGAAGGGAAGACAACGGCTGAACAGGCAAAAGTTTCAGAAGTGATGTTATCCCGCTTTCGTCGCGGGAAGGCGGATTTAGGAGCATCAAAACTAATAGCGCTACTTTTGGCTGTTCCGGTAGAAGCCAGGGTATGGTATTTATCTGAGTTATTTGGTCAAAGGCCAGGAGTTAGCCTGCGATCGCTGATTGCTGAAGCACCTCCTGAAGAACAAGCTGAAGTTTTACGACTAATTGCTGACATTTTTGTGAATAATAGCCGTGAGGCTACAGACTCAGTGCAGTTACTTAAAGCTTTTTGACACTCCCCGACCTAAAGGTGCGGGGATTCTTAAGACATTACTGACTTAATATCCCTATTACTAGGGTTCCCAGGCTCAACACGATTGCCGCGAGGGCGTGCTGATAACTCCTTGCATTGTTTTGGGCGTTTAAGTTCCGGGCAGTCCACCCGTACTATAGAATAAGCTCTATCTCTGATGTTTTTAGCTGCATTAATGTCAGCGTGGTCAAAATGTCCACACTGAGTACAAATGAACTTTTCGCCATCACGATTAGACGCATCAACATGACCACAGTTTTGACATTTTTGGCTGGTGTATTTTGGGCTTACCTTAAGTACAACCTTTCCATGCTTTGCAGCAAGATAATCGATTTTCAATACCAATTCACCCCAGCTAGCATCAAAGATTGAACGATTTAAACCTTTCTTTCTTGATTGTCCATTCTTTAAAAATCTACCACTCTCTTCATCTACTTTCGGCTTACAACGTCTCTTCATTGCTGAAACATTTAAGTCTTCAATGGCAATAGCATCAACGTTTCTAGAAACAATTTTGTTAGCTACATACCATTGATAGCAGTCGCGTTTATCTGCAATCTTTTTGTGAAACTTACCTACATTTGTAGCTGCTTTTTTACGATTTTTACTCCCTTTAGCTTTCCGATTAACTCTACGTTGTCTGATTTTTAAAGTGACTTTAGTTTTCTTATTGGTAGCAAATTTAGGATTTTCAATCTGGTAGCCATCAGATAGATGCACTAACTTGGTGATACCTAAATCGCACCCGATTATATTGTTAACTTCAGTGAAAGGTTTAACAATATAATCTGGTACTGCTCTATCCTCAATTCTTAGCGATACATACCACCCATCTTGACGTTTACGGATTGTGGCAGCTTTAATTTTAAAACCATCAGGTATTGGTCGAGAGTTAAAGAATCTCATCCAACCAAGCTTGGGGAGGTAGATTTTATTCCCTTGGACTTTCACACCAATTACGTATGTAAAAGATGTGAAGTTAGAACGGTTTTTAAATTTAGGAAATCCACGTCCATCAAAGAAATTTTTGTAGGCAACATCCAAGCGTTTTACATTTTGCTGCAACACTGTTGAATCAATATCAGCATACCAAGGTCTAGCCTTTTTTAATGTAGGTAATGCCGCATCTTGAATCATTCCCGCACTACGTCTAGGATTTTTATCTCCTGAATTCTTCCAAGGTTCTCCCGTTGCACCATTTTTGCTAACAAAACAAGTTATAGGACAAGCAAGAGCCTTGGTTCTAATATTACAATAGTCACCCTGGATAAATTGTTGGGCATATTGGGTTAATCTGTCATTCAAACACCAGTTGTAGTGCGAACGTAACATATCCACCCAATTACTCATTGTTGATGATTGTGTAATGTTAGGACGTAGCTTATACACATAGTTTGTTAGCAAGTTGTATCACCTCCTTGTTTGTTTCATCTCCAAGTAAAGTACCATTAATATGTACAAATTAAATACATATCATGGCTAAAAAAGGTTTGCATATTCTTTTAAGCGAACGCCGCATTAATAAGTTACGCTTATTAGCTGTTGAAAAAGATAAAACCATGACTCAAATCATTGAAGATTTGATTGATACGCTTCCAGAACCAAAAAAATCTAACAGCACTCAGCCCTAAAGGGCTTAAACGGCTTTCATCCCTTGTCTGAAGCACGTATGTGTATCTTTGCCACGCTTCGATACACATACTCAAGGGCTTTCAGCCTGTCTTTCTGTAAGTTTAAATAAATAGCCGAAGAATTGGTTGATAAAAGGCTACTGAATCAGGTTAATTTAAGAAAATATTGAGCATTGCGATCGCCGATCAGTTGCAGAAAAACCTAACTGATGAAACACTGGTAAGGTTACTATTCAAGTAAGATTTCATTCTCCTTTAATTTTGCTAAAAGCCTCATCTGTTTGTTAACAAGCGAATTAAGCAAAAGAGTTGACTTTTAGCCCATGAAGTAGCCATGCAATGAGTATGTATTGCTGGTGATTATAGTTACAAATCAAAATCAAGGGTGAACGTTTCACCGTTTAAATCCTTTTGTTCTTCGAGTGCAGATGGATTTGTAGTCTGCTCCTCAAGTTGATTTTGGTTTATGGTAATAGGATTAACAACAGGTGTATGTGAAACTGCTTGTTGTATTGGGAATGCACCCTTTTTAAAGGCAAAATAGCAGTCAATAATAAAGTAAAGCGTTTCCAGATAACTTTTATCTAGTTGTTGTGACTCAGCAAAGATACGTTCACGATAGCTATCTTTAATCCGGATTTTTTCTGGTGTTAAATTTTGTTTATCTGCCATTGTGATTATTTCTCAAATGTGATGAGCTTTCTTTTAGGGTTTGGATTTCAGAGTACGAGAGTTCACCAATCTATAATTTTCAACGAGGCATTGAGCCAATCTGATATGGGTTCACGAATTTTTTTTCACAATCGCTTTAGCCATTTCTAGAAGTCCACAAGCATTAGCTTCTACGGGATTATCCAGAATTTTGAACCCGTTCTTCTCTAAGAGCTTCTTAAATCCAGGCAACAAGCAACCTCCACCAATCGCCCAAATTTCATCTCCAGTGTGTTTGGCATCAAGTGTGAGATTCACAACTTTCTTCAAGTATTTTTCATACCAGTCTTTTAAACAAGCGCTATAAACATCTTTGATATCAATGTCACGGCTATACTTGGTATGTCCCATTTCTAGACAAAATCTAATTTTTGATGGGTCACCGATTTTCCCGCCATTAAGATGTTTCATCTTTTGGGAGATATCCTCTATGAGGACTTCTACACCCGTGGGATAAGGAGTGTGAACTTCACGCTTACCTTGGCTGTAACGGGAATACAGAGTAGTACCGTTGCCAAAGTCTAAAACAGTTAATTTTGGGGGAAGTTGTTGCCCAAACAATGCACCCATTCCCTCTGGGACGACTTTGAGTACTTCAATCTTTACCTCTGAAACTTTGCCAGCAAGTATTGGTTGGTATTCACCGTTGAGTACTTGTTTCAAGTCTTCTGCCAAAGCGACATCATGTAAACTAACAACTAACTTTAAATGCCAAGCTTTACGATGTGGTAAATGTGCCAAGGCACCCAATAATGTAATTAGTGCATTATTGACTTTGTTCTCGTTGTTATCTGTATTGCGGTCGAAATGATAACCTGTACGAAAAGCAGATTCTCCTACTGTGTAGGCAGTACCATTGAAAACTACTCTTCCGGGAACATCTTCCATCTCAACAGAAGAGATATAACTGGGGACGCGAACAACATCAAAGCCATCGACTAAAAGTTTGATGCTACCGTAACCGTTATCAAAGCCGGAGGGAAAAATTTTTTGTAAGGCATGAATGTTGGTCATAGGGGTCAAGTGGGGTATAAAGTATTAATGAGTCAAAAATACCCTAAGCATCACCTATATATACCCTAAATAGGGGTTAAATTGAGAAAGAAAATTCCCAAGTATTTATGGGGTATATATAGCACCCATTTATACCCCATAAAAAATTGTGAAACTTTTTAGGAGAAGTTTTGCAGCTCTACTTAACTGCTATTCTGCTCTGAAATACTTACCTAAACTTATTTAAACTTGTTGATTACTCCCGGTTCGCTCATTTTTTGAGGAGTTAGGAAAAGAAGTATACCGAAAGACATATTTCCAAAAATGAGTAAATCGGTATAGGTTCAGAATTATGGCAACTGAACCCATAATTACAAACGAAAGAGTCGATGATATACCCGTACTTCTGACACAAATACAGAAGATGGGGATAGGCAAGTTAATCGATAAGCACTTTCCGACACATGGAAATTGGCAAGGTGAGAGTTTGGGGAGCGTAGCGGTAATTTGGTTAACACACATATTATCGCAAGCAGA
The DNA here is from genome assembly GCF_014697075.1 of Tolypothrix sp. FACHB-123. Taxonomy (GTDB): domain Bacteria; phylum Cyanobacteriota; class Cyanobacteriia; order Cyanobacteriales; family Nostocaceae; genus Aulosira. Next base: position 18,199 of record NZ_JACJRE010000043.1, read on the forward strand.
TCATCGTTTAAATCACGTCCAAGGCTGGGCTTCCAAGCGTTTGGAAACTTTAAAAACACTGATGGGCGATTCCTTACAGGAATTAGACTTGACGGATGATCGGCTAGAAGCGGTATTACGCTACCTTAATTGTGATGAAAACTGGTCTGTATTTGAGTCAGAACTAGGGAGTAATTTGCTGTGTGTCTACGATCTCAAACCAGAACGGGTACGTTTGGATAGTACAACCGCATCGAGCCACTGTGGGGTAAATCCCGAAGGACTATTTCAATGGGGACATAGCAAAGATCATCGTCCGGACTTGGCACAAGTCAAGGAGGATGTTATCGACATTAGACCCATTAGGGATGCCAATTGCAACGGAAATCTTGTCAGGGGAAAAAGCCGATGACCCGTTATATATTCCAGCCATAGAAAGAGTACGTTCAACAATAAAACAGTCAGAATTACTATATATTGGTGACTGTAAAATGGCATCAATTGGGACGAGAACCCATATTGTGTTGGGTGGTGATTTTTATCTATGTCCTTTAAATGCCAAGCAATCGCCAAGAGAAAAATTAATAGAATATCTTCAACCAGTTTGGGATATAAAACAAGAGTTGACTATTATCAATTACGATTATGCAGACGGAAAAACTAGAGATATTGCTGTTCGCGGAGCGTCCCGCAGGGAAGGATTTGAACTAAAATTTCTCCAAAAGGTAGAGATTGACGGACAACGCCAGTTCGCTCAACGGGGGGAACCCCCGCACGCGACTGGCTCAGAAATATCTTGGGAAGAGCGACAATTAGTAGTACGTTCATTTGCCATTGCACAGACAGAAGAAAATTATCTACGCGAACGTATACAGAAAAGCTCTGATGCTCTCGAACAACTCAAAATACCTCGGCGTGGCAAGAAAAAACTCACCTCACCTGATGAATGGGAATCATCTGTAGCAGCTATTCTTAAACGTTATCGAACTAATGGTTTATTTAAAATTGATATTCAAACCCAACGAGTTCAAAAAGCTAAAAGGCGATATTTAGAACGTCAACCTCAAATAGTAGAAGAAGTTTCGTTTCACCTGGATTTTAGAATTGATGAAGATGCGCTTCGACAACAAGTTCAACTGTTAGGGTGGCGTGTATATGTCACTAATAAACCTGAGTCTCAACTGACTTTGAAGCAAGCAGTTCGTGCTTATCGAGATGAGTACTTAACAGAACGAGGATTTGCTCGACTTAAAGGCTTCCCTCTCTCTTTAACTCCGATTTATTTACAATGGATTCTATAGAAAATTAATTATTCGCGAAGCATTACTCTTGCTGCATTAATGCTTCGAGTTGTGCCAGCAGTTTTTCTACTTGTGTTTTTTTCTTGGGGTCATCCCACAATTTAGCTTTTTTGAATCGTCGCAGGGTATCATCAACACGCTCTTTGAGGTCTGTCGTCTCTGTTTGAGAAGATGAGCGCGATTCAGACTGCTGCTCAATAACTTGGATTTTCTGTTTGATTTCGCTCAGGGATAGATTATGTTCAATTGCTATGTTTAGCAGTTCATCTCTGGTTTTTTCATTTTTAACTCGTGCGATCGCTCGTGCTTTAGTGTACTCAAGTTTCCCCGAACGCAAAACTGACAGCACATCAGACGGCAGACTAAGCAGTGGAAGGCGGTTGCGAACAAAAGAATCCCACTTCATGCGTCCTAAAGCTATAAATACCTCTTCAACAAGCAGAGTTTGAGAGTTACCCGTAACGTTACGGGTAATTTTACCTTTAGCTTCATTGTCCATTTTTTGCAACAGTTTGACGGTTTCGTCAACGCTGATTTCTAACCGCAACGCCAACAGTTCGAGGATACCTTCAGTTTCTTCTAGGGGGTTGAGGTCTTCACGTTGTAGGTTTTCAACGAGGCGTACTTGATATGTAGTCGCATCGTCCATTTCCCTGGCAACAATAGGTACTTCGATTAATCCTGCCATTGTTGCCGCTCTGTAGCGTCGTTCCCCTGCGACCAATTCATAATGTCCCCCAGGCAGTGGACGTACTAACAGAGGTTCGAGAATACCTAATTCTTTGATCGAGCGTGATAGTTCTTCAAGCTTTTGGGGATCGAAATAGCGCCGGGGTTGCGAGGAAGGCAGCTTGATTTTAGTAATGTCAATAGTGGAACTAGCATTGGCTTGATTATCAGGCTGCGTGGTATCTGCACTGCTACCGAACAGCAGTTCAACGGGTTTTTTGATGGCGGCGTAGGGTTCGTTACGCTTTTTATTCACTGTTTTACTTCGAGTTTATCTAAACTGTTGGCAATTTTTTTGAGTACGCTGACAGCAGAATGATTTTTATCAAACAATGCTAAAGGTACTCTACGCTCGGACGCATCGGCAAAAGCAATAGATTTTGGAATGGGTGGGTATACAGTACCAATATCTGATAGTTGTTCTTGCACAGCTTTCACAGTCCGAGACTCTTGGGCAGTGCGACCATCAAACATTGTGGGAACAAACCCCGCAAATTGTAAACTGGGGTTTGTATGACTGCGTACTTGGGCTACCGTACTAAGTAAAAGTTCTGTTCCTTTGAATGATTTAAACTGGCATTGTATCGGAACAAGAATGTGAGTAGCAGCAGTCAAACTAATAACACTGAGTAACCCTAAAGAAGGGGGACAGTCGATCAGAATAAAGTCGTAATTATCCTGCACTGTGGCAAGTGCATTTTTTAGACGATATTCTCTGGCGATCGCACTTGCTAACTGCATTTCACTAACCGCTAGGTTAATATCAGCAGGGACAAGCGCCATACCGTGAATCAGTTCAGGATAAATAGGTAATGACTTGTTGTCAACAATTGTTTGTTGGATACTTTGCTCTAATTCGTCGGGTTCAAGCCCCATGAAAGTAGTCAGGCTAGCTTGTGGGTCCATGTCTACCAACAAGACACGACGTTTTTTAAGTGCCAGATGATAGCCTAAATTTTGAGTAAGTGTGGTTTTAGCAACACCACCACTTTGGTTAAACAGCGTAATAATGCAGGTTTTGTTCACAATTTTTGATAAAAGATTTTTTAGATCTGTCCTTAATACGCCAAATTTTATCGGAGGGGGTGATTTTACACAATCTGTAGCGAGTGCGATCGCATTCTTTTTCTGTGATGCAGCAGCTAAGTAAGCACAATAAACAAATTTTTCTAAATAGTTGAAGTCAATCAATCTTACAGTACTAGCGTGAACTACCTACACTGACCTTGCGGTACAGTGTAGGCTTCCCAATTCATTGGGGATTGCCTCAACCTTCGTAGATTTTTTACGTCCCGAAGATTTTGGTCTTACATCCCCTCCAAGGGCAGAAGAGCTAGTTCCTAACTCCAAAAGTCGCAACCCTTCATTTCTAATATTTATTGCAGCATTAATATCTCTATCATGCTGTTTTTGGCAGTGTGGACAATCTACAAACCTTACACCCAAAGAATCATACCCTTTCTGCAACATTGGGATTGGTAGTAGAGTCTCGCTACAAAGCTGAGAAGATGGGAAGAACCTTCCTATTTCTTGATAAGTGTGTCCAAATTTCTCAGCTTTGTATTTGAGCATGGTTTGAAACATACCCCAACCTTGATCTGATATCGATTTGGTAAGGTTGGGATTTTTAACCATATTCTTCACTGCTAAATCTTCTACACAAATAACTTGGTTTTCGTATGCTATTTTGTGAGATAGCTTGTGTAGAAAATCTTCACGGACTCTAGCTATTTTGCTAGAAACTTTTGCAACTAAACGCTTTGCTTTACAACGTTTGTTTGAAGCTTTATCTGTCTTTTTAGCTAATTTTTTCTGTTTACGCTTTCTATTTTTTTCTAGTTTGGCTAATTGCTTCTTAGGTAGATCGTATTTTGAACCTTCCGAAGTTATGGCAAAATTCTTTAATCCTAAATCAACTCCTATAGCTTCTCTAATCGCAACTACAGGATTGTCATTTTGGTTGAAAAGAATAGAAGCGTAATATTTACCATCTGCATTTCTCGATATTGTTACAGTCGTGAATTTCGCATCGGGTAGTTTCTTATGGAACACGGTTTTCATTATCCCTAAATTACCAGGAAACTTAATTACAGAGTTTTCTGGCATCAGTTTCACATTCTGAGGATATTGAATCGATTGTTTACCATGTTTAGATTTAAAGTTAGGGAATTTAGTACGACCTTCAAAGAAGTTGACAAACGCACTAGAAAGGTTAAATGTGTTCTCTACCTATTGATAGAGCCACTTTCTTGTGTAGACTACACAAAATTGATGTATAAATTAAAAAATAATTTTATGTATATTTACTTTATTTTATGAATATCATCCATATTTATAATTACTTAGGATTATATATTTTATGTAGAGTTACACAATTCAAAACTAATTTTCAGTAATCAATTTATCCAGAATAAATCATCAATTCTGAGAAAGAATAAATTGATAATATTCTCACATTAGGCTGATTATTATTAGGATATATACAAGTTATTAAAGATATAGAAAACTTGGTTGTGATTCTCTATGTCTTCAATAAAGCTGTATCCAGAACGCCACATACAGAAGTATTCAACTAATCTGTATCCCCTGGTAATTACTGCAAACGTGGCAATGGTCTTAGATGTAATTATTAACCATAGTCCCCTGAGCTTTTTAACATTTAGTTTAACAACATTAGGGACAGCAGTAATTATTTGGCGGCGTGAGTTAGATGGGCTGCTTAATTTTTGTACCAAGCTAAATCGACGCTATAAATTCACTACACCTGCATTGACAATGCTAGGAACTTTTTCATTGTTAGATGCACTATCAACTCCCGCAAAAGCACAGTTCTTCCAAAATGCACAAACTTGGATGACATCAAACTTTACAGGTGCTGGTCAAGCTATTCCTTTAGTCTTTAACGTGCTGCGTGGTTTATTTTTGATTTACTTGGGAATTTCTTTAGTAAAAGTCATACAATCCGCTCGTCAAGACGAAGATTGGCAAAATTTAGCCAGAACACCAATGATTATTCTAATTGCAGTGACTATGGGTGATATCTTGGCGAACTTAATTATTGGCAGTGGTGGTACAACTGGTTGAGGTCGAAAATGGTTGATAGTAAATCCAAAACACGCACTGTTAATACCACCATTGGTAAGCAGCCTAACATTGGGCCATTTCCATCTGATCAATTAATTCCTTGGGTAGTGATTTCTGGGGTTTCCTATTATTTATTTCATGGCTTTTTGCGACTTAACTGGATTTGGACTCTAACTCTAGCAACTTGGGGAATTTCGACTTGGTGGGTGCTGACTGCTAACGGAGCTTGGAGAATTTTATCAAAGTTTTTAGCTATTCCTAATTGGACGCGAGTACGTGTGCTGTATCAACCAATTTTGCAGTCCAATGCTAAAAAAGGTCAGAAAACAGAAAAACTGCCAACAAATTTGAAATTTAGAAAATAGTCAATCAATTTTGGATTTTAGATTTTGGATTTTAGATTTTAGATTAAACCCATGCACGTCACTTGCAACAAGCGCGGGAACCCTTCCACCGCAGTAGCTTTAATTAAAAATTTTCGATGCATGGATTTATTCCACGAATTAATTCGGGAGCTTGAGACCTGTTGAAATTTTAAATTTTGAATGTTCTCCTGACACAGAGGCTACGCCAACAATCCAAAATTTAAAATCTAAAATCTAAAATTCGGTCAGGATGGGATATTAGTTAACTTTCCCAAAAGGGTTGACTTAGGAGGTGAGATTTCGGTGAAGTCGAAAGTTGGTAAGCGCATTGTTGATAATGGGGAACGCAAAGTTCGTTTAACACCTCTGGAAGATGCTTTTGCACTAGTTACAATGTTGCAGATTAACCTTCAAGGACGTTCTGTTGGTGCTTACGTACTGCGTAAAGGTACTAACAACTTTATGATTCACTTTGGGTTTGAGTGTGCTGGGATTCACTCAACGTTGCGTACTGAACAAATTGATCCAGTTTTCGACGCTATTGAATCGGGCTTGAAAGATTTACCAGAGGGTGAACGACTGACAATACATTTGAGTTCGTTTACTGATGATAGTTTCAGGCAACAACAACTCAAGAATTTGAGCGATCGCTCACCCAACAAAGAATTACAATATCTCCTGATGGGAGAACGCTGTCGTACTCAAGAACTGACGAAACTCGGCATCCGTAAACCCAAAACCCTGCGCTTGTACTGTACCTATACAGTAGAACCAGATACCACTGGCACCAGCGATGTCATAGAACAACTGCTCTCAAAACTAGAGCGTTCATGGAAATCTTTCACTGGCGAAATTAACGAGTTACAGTTTCTTCGCATTGAACGTCTGCTGCACGCATCGTTTACTGATGGCTTTCAACTTTGGGAACAATTGCTGTCCAACAAAATGGGGTTAAATGTTCGCCCTTACGATGCTGAAGAACTTTGGACAATTCTCTGGCAACGTTTCAACTCGACTCCACCACGACCAATTCCCCAACTTTTGATTTTAGATGAGGAGGGACTGCGCGAAGAAATTTACTCAGAAGTTGCGCCTACTTCCATGTTAATGGAGTCCGAATCATCGATTCCTATTGCAGATCGCCGTTGGGTGCATCTACTAGACAAATATATTGGAGCGCTAACCTTTGTTGATAAACCTGGCGGTTGGACAGATAAGGAACACCAGATGCGCTATCTTTGGGAAATTTTATCCAGAGAACGGGTGTATGACACCGAAATTTACTGCCAATTGATGCGGGCTAACGAGACTTTAGTCAAAACCAATATGCAGCGCCTAACTAAACAGGCGAATACAAGCGCAGTTTTGGCACATGAAAAAAATTCCGTTGATGTCAAATCTTTAGTCAATATCAAAAAGTCAATTGCTGCTCAGGAAGAACTTTATGAAGGTGCTGTTCCCATTCATACTGGGATCGTGTTTTTAGTTTACCGCTCATCCCGTGAAAAATTAGATGAAGCTTGCCGGTATTTGCAATCTTGTTTTTTGCGTCCAGCCTGGGTAGTCCGCGAAACTGAATATCCTTGGCGGATGTGGTTGCAGACTCTTCCGATAACTTGGGAGCGTTTAATGACTGTTCCCTTTAATCGACGGCTAGTTTACTTAAGCGGTGAAGTACCTGGGTTTATGCCATTAGTACGAACTCAAGCTAGAGACGATAGGGGCTTGGAACTAATTGCCGAAGAAGGAGGAACGCCAGTATTTCTCAATTTGTACACCCAGCACAAGAACTTGGGGCTATTCGCTACTACCCGTGCAGGTAAAAGCGTCTTGGCATCGGGCATCCTCACCCAAGCTTTAGCGCATGGAATGCCGGTGGTAGCAATGGATTATCCTAAGCCTGATGGCAGCAGTACTTTTACGGACTACACCCAATTTATGGGTGACGATGGAGCTTACTTTGATATCGGTAAAGAATCAAGTAATTTATTTGAATTGCCGAATTTAGGCTCTCTCCCACCTAAGTTGCAGCAAGAACGATTTGAGGATTACAAAGAATTCCTAGCGACGGCAATACTGGCAATGGTTGTGGGGACTCGTAGGGGTGTAACCAATGCCTCGCAAACACTTACGGACGCGATACGTTCCATCATTGCTTTGGCCCTGAAAGCTTTTTTTAACGATGAATTAATCCGCGATCGCTATGCCGCAGCCTACATTAATGGTTTTGGTTCACAAGAATGGTTGGTAATGCCCACCTTGCAAGATTTCTTAAGTTTTTGTTCTCATGAGCGTTTACAGCTAGATTCTTCAGGGGGCGATATCAAAGCAGCCCTAGAAACCATAAAGTTAAGATTGCGATTCTGGCTTTCTAGTAGAGTTGGACAAGCTCTGGCTCAACCTTCCACCTTCCGCAGTGATGCACAGCTATTAATCTTTGCACTGCGTAACTTATCCAATGACGACGATGCAGCAATTTTAAGTTTAAGTGCTTACAGTGCAGCCCTGCGTCGAGCCTTAGCAGCCCCAGCCAGCGTGTTTTTTATTGATGAAAGTCCTATCCTGTTTGAATACGATTCGATTGCCGCACTGGTGGGTAGACTGTGTGCCAATGGAGCAAAAGCCGGAATCCGAGTAATTTTATCTGCTCAAGACCCTGATACCATTGCCCAATCTCCAACAGGTGCGAAGATTTTCCAAAATCTAACCACTCGACTGATTGGACGTATCCAACCTACTGCTGTTGATAGCTTTGCGAACATTTTGAAATATCCCCCAGAAATCATTTCTCGCAACGCTACAGAAAGTTTTTTCCCAAAAAAGGAAGGAGTTTATTCCCAGTGGCTGCTAGACGATAACGGGATTTTTACTTTTTGTCGCTACTATCCCGCTTTTAATTTGTTGGCAGCAGTGGCAAACAATCCTGAAGAACAAGAGCAAAGAACTGCTGCTTTATCTCAGCATTCCGATAAATTTGTGGCTTTGACAGAGTTATCCAAACATTTGGTTGAGACGAAGTAAATCTCCAAAAAAGGAGGAGTGATGATGCACAAAATTAAGCGAGCTACTATTATTGGAGCGATCGCCGTCTCTGCAATTGGATTCACTAGCGCTCAGGCATTTTCATTACCAATTTTTCAAGATAGCTCCTCTGCAAGATTCTTCGAGCAATGGCGACAGCAATTGAATCCATTCACTCAAGATGCTTCCTCCCTGGCTCAAAAACTGGAACCTTTAACGAAGTTCTTAGGTAAAGATTTGCAAGCTGCGATTACGGAAGCAATGGGTGTATTGGGTTTACCAGATGCTAATGCAGCCAGGGAAAAGGCTGAGGATAGTGCAGCTACTTCAAATAGTGCCATCAATGCAGCTGAACGAGCCACAAATGAAATTGACCGCCAAATTACCCGTACAGAAGCAGATAGTATTCTTAGCAAAGCAGGCCAACAACACACCAAAGAGCGAATTGAAACAACCCAAAATTCAGTTGCCCAAGTTTATGTAGATGCTAATGCTGCTCAAGATGAAGTTGTCACCCAGAATGTCATGAAGCGAATTGCTCAACAAAATGTCCAAACCGCAGCAATTTTAGGGGAAATGCGGGCTGATGGATTGAAATTACGGCAGTCTCAAAATTTGGCGAACCTCAACTTGACAAATATTTCCCGTTCTTTAGATGGTCAAAAGCAAGCGTATCAGAAACAAACGGTGGATCAGGGGTTTAACAATTTAAGGACAGCAGCCCAAGCGCGGTTGTTCTAAAAGGTAGCCTAATGCCCAAAAAATTTCATTGCCATGCATGAAAAAGGAAGAAGGAGGGCGAAGATTGTTGCAATTATTGAAATATGAGTTGATGCTCGCACAAACCCAAACTCCTAATCCAGGGCAAGCAGCTTCCACGATTACTAAAGATGGTGCAGCTGCCAGTGAAGCGATCGCACAGACAATGGAAAAACTTTGGGATGACGTACTCGGTGGAGGATTGTACAGTGCGATCGCCTCACTAGGAGTTTTCTTTGCTGTCGGCACTCTGCTGATTTTCATTGTCCAATGGACACGGGAAATAGTGGATGGTGATAACTCGAAAGCTTTCTCTGAAATGATTTGGCCCATAGTAGTGATAGTTTTGCTAGCCAACAATGCTCAACCCCTGGCGATCGCTACTAAAGGATTGAGAGCCATCATTAATCAAACAAACAACACTCTGCTGACAACCACTTCTGCTTCTATCCAACTCCAAGAAGCATATCAGCAAGTAATGCTCAAGACTGGTAACGCCGATGCCATTCAAGCATTAATTGTCCAGTGCGATGCGATCGCCGATCCAACTCAACAAGCTGAGTGTTTGCAAAAAGCTTCTGGGCAAGCCCAAGAAATTGAAACTCAAACAGATAATCGCCCCGGTTGGATGAAAGGTATTGGCGAATTATTTAACACCAACATTTTTCAATTAACTCTACGTGGTTGGTTATTAGCATTTGGTATTGCTTTTCAATGGATTGTTGAAGTTTCCATGCTATTAACTGCACTTTTAGGGCCTTTGGCTGTGGGAGGTTCATTACTTCCCGTTGGTCAAAAAGCGATTTTTGCATGGTTAACTGGCTTCTTCTCTGTGGGAATGATCAAGCTTTGTTTCAATATTATCTCTGGGTTAGTCGCCACAATGGTGCTGAATGCTGATAATAACGACCCCATGATTTTCGCCTTTGCTATTGGTATTCTCGCACCAATTTTATCTGTTGTTTTGGCTGCGGGTGGCGGTATGGCGATTTTTAGAAGTTTTTCTAGTGTTGCCAGTTTGGGGCTTTCTTCTGTAGTTACCAGATTGGTTAAAAAAGTGTAACTAAATTTTCAGTTTATGACTAGTTCAGATCGACATTCCGGCTCAAGAAATGCTAAACACAAACGGTTGAGATTTTTGAATCTTTCTTCTAAAAACATTTCTACTGGTGATACTTTAGCATTATTTGCAGTAGGCACTTTTAGCTTGCACCTTTTGACTCTGTTCTTACTGTTGCTACTGTATGGTTCCTACTCACAGTTGAGTAGAAAAGCACCTCCGTCTCTAGTACAATTAGAAACAGGCAAATCAATTAAAGTTGCCTCAATAGGTAGTTTAGAACGTACTCCTCAAGTTATTTTACATTTTGTTTCTGACACAATGACTTTGATGATGAATTGGTCAGGAACGCTACCACCCACTACAGTAGAAGAAGCTGCTAAACCCAAGCCAGATACTGGTATAGATATTCGCTCTTCAAGTAACGGAAGTGGTAAAGTAACTTCTTCAGCATGGCAAGCATCTCATGCTTTATCGGAAGACTTCCGCAAAGAATTTTTGCAAATACTAGCTGAAATTACACCACCAGCAGTTTTCAAGGGAACAACGCAAGTAGTTTTAGTTCCACTTTCTATTCAACCTCCCATCAAAATTGCTGAGGGTAAGTGGAAAGTCAAAATGGTTGCTAACCTGAGCATATTTGACCAAGGAAATAAATTGGGAGAAGTAATTCCCTTTAATAAAGAAATCTTCGTACAAGCCGTTGAAGCTCCTGATATGGCTACAACAAATGATGGATTAGCAGCAGCAATTTATCAGATGCGAGCTAGCGGGTTAGAAATTTATGCAATACGGGATTTACCACAGGAGAATTTATAATGCCTGAGCATCAAAATGGTAAAACACCTATAAATGTTCTTGAATTAGAAGAAAACCCTACTACGGCTAACCAAAAATATGAACAAGAGTTCAATGAACAATTTGATGATGAATGGGATGAAGAAAGTCTGGCGCGATTACTCGGTTATGTATATCCTGCGGTAACTTCAACAACTTCTTCCGAAGTGAATGAACATGAAATAACTTCAGAAGAAGTTGAACATACCGAAAATCAAGCTGAAGTATCTTCGCCAAATGTAGTAGCACCCCATGAGTTATTTGATGACCCACAATTAGGTAAAACACAACAAAATTTCTCCACTAATCCATTTTCTAAATTTGGTGTTGTAGGCTTGGGATTGTTTGTGATATTCGGTGTAGGAGCTACTTTTTTAAATATCATTATTTCCGGTAGACCAAAAGCTGCACCAAAAATTGTGGAGCAAGGTTCTGCCCAGCCTACAGTAGAACTTGCAGATAACATAAAACCCCAAGAAGTAGAAACAGGGAAACTAAAAGCAGAATTGGCGTTAGGAAGTCAAGTTGAAAAAATCAAATCTTTAGAAAGTTCCAAAAGTCCTAAAACTTCTGTAGCCAAAGTGCGTAACCAAACTAAGGATGAGTTAAATAAACGAACTACAGTCAAACAGACTCCACCTGATGTGCGTCCATTACCAATTTCTCGTCCAGTTCCAGTTGCTTATGTCCCTCGTCAAACAACACCAAGAGAATATTATTCGCCTCGTTTTACAACAGTTTCTCGGCCTCAACCACCTGTAAGTAAAGTGCCAGTAAATACCACAAGCACAATACCAATATCGCCTCATACAAACCAATCTACCGACCCAATGCAACAATGGGCGGCAATTAATAGATTAGGAAGTTATGGCAGTAGTGAAATTGCGACTAACAATGAATTGGCAACCAAAACTTACGAACAACCAAATAATAGTGCTGTAGATACTGTTACGAACAGACAAGGAAATTCACCAATAATAATTCCTCGTGCCACCCCAGTTTTAGCTGTTGCTAACACAATTGTGGAAACTGCTGATTCTCTAGAACCACTCTACACAGAAGAAAATGCAATTGTTACAGGTGTACCTGTGCGACAACTAACAGTGGGCGCAACTGCATCTGGAAAGTTAATTACTCCGTTAATTTGGGGTGAACGTTCAACTAATAATATTGATGCAAAATCAGTGGCTCCGGCTCAAAAAGACAAGTTTATTGTCCAGCTTGTTGAACCACTAACCGAAGAGGATGGTTTTGTTAGCTTACCAAAAGGTACTCAAATTGTTGTCCATGTACGAGACATTGAGGAATCAGGATTTGTGCAGCTGGAAGCAACCCAAATTGTGATGGATGGTAAGGAGTATGTGCTGCCACCAGGAGCAATTACTATTCGCGGCAACTCCGGCCGTCCATTAATGGCATCAAAGTCGAATGATAAAGGTGGCGAAATTGCTTCACGAGATGCAGAAACATTCGTAGTTGGTTCTTTGGCTAAAGTGGGCAAGGTACTCAATCAACCTCAAGACGAACAATACTCAACTTCCACTGGGTTTGGTGGTACAACAACTTTTTCTTCCACCAGGCGAGGTGGCCCTAATATCTTGGGTGCAGTTTTGGAAGGAGGATTTGAACCTCTGACTGAACAAATTTTAGAACGAAATAAGCGATCGCTAAGAGAAATCGAACAACGAAAAACAATTTGGTACGTCCGTGCAGGCTCAGATATTCAGGTTTTTGTCAACCAATCTTTTCAATTTTAAACACTCATTACTCTTTCAAGGTATACCCCCACAATTACCCAGAGAGCATAAAAATCTTATCCCTTCTGCTCTCTATGTTGAAAGAAGCAACAGGCAAGAGTCATGAATTATTTTTCTTGTCTCCCTTGTCCCTTTTTTATTGGGACTGCTTTAACCCAGCACATAATTTACTCAGTATGAATTCGATGAAAGTTTTTCTGCAAAATTTGACTTTAACTGCTTCCATCTATACTGTGCTAACTTTTGCTACTAGCCTTCTACCAGTAGTTGCAGGTGAAACATCTCGTTCCAGCCAAACTCCTCAAGGACTGCGACGTATTTCACAGGATACAGCCACTGGGCAGAGTGGAAGTGAAATACCTCTAATTGAATTATCGCCGGGGTATGGAGTCAATATTTCCTTTATCTCCAGTGGTGAGATAGTAGAGAAAGTTTGGTTAGATAATCCAGCGATCGCTTCTCTTGATGTTGATGGTTGTTTGTCAGGCTTGGGACGTGAATGTAACTCTCCAGGGGCAACAGTATTACATCTGCGACGGATCAACCCAATAGATATACCGCAGTTGCCGAAGATGAATAGCAGCTTGCTGACAGTAGTAGCAAAAGGTAACTCTGGGCGGCGAGTGTATTTATTTCGGGTCGCTACAGCTAATGCAAAACCCAAATATCACACAATCGAGGTTACACCTCACACTCAAGAACAACCTGAAATTAGAGAACTTCTACCACATTATCAAAATTTACAAGCTATAAGTCGGGGTCTGGAAATTGCCCAAAAACAACGTTTAATTTCGCCTGAATCGCCCTTGTGGCAGCGAATAAAAAACTTTTTAACAAATGTGAAGTCAGGAGAATCAATATCTAATGCTGCCCGGAAAGCTGGCATTACTTTGCAGCTAGTTAATCGGCTGATAGAACTGGGACAAACTACTCCCGTTAATACTTTAAGGCAGCGTTTAGTAAATCAATCAAATTACTCAAATAAGATTTGAAATTAAGGCAATGAAATTCCTGAAAATTCCTTTTAGCTTGATATCTGGGCTAAGTTTAACTATCTTAATTTCTGGTACAACTTTAATTTCAGCACAAGAGCAAGGATTATCAAATTCTCAGTTAAGACAATCGGGCGTTCCTACAAGCAATTGGCAAAATACTCGTCTGCCTAATTGGAATCAAATTACCTTTGCTAAAATGCCTGGTATTGCCGAATCTGGTTCTTTTCAAGTACCAGCAGGTGTGGCGGAAAAGTTGGGATACGACCCCTCACGTAGTTGGAATGCTGGACAGACACCTGATTCTTACATGATGTTAGGTGACTTTCAGGATGCTTTCAAACTTCAAAATTTATCAATAAGTGATATTGCCAAAACTGTTGATTTGGATTTAAGCCAAGTTGATTTAGACAAATTTGGCGTAATGAAATTCCAAACTTTGGAGAGTTTAAGCGATGCTGTCCCTGATTTGAAAGATACACCTATTGCTGAAGTTAAACCAGTTTTGGATTTATTATCTCAAAAACTAGAAACTTCTTTTGATTCCAATCAACCAATAGGAAAGCTATTGCAACAGTCCCCGCATTTAAGAAAACTACAGTTTGCATCTTTGAACTTAGCATCTTATAGTTTGGATTCTATTCCTGGTTTGGTAACAACACCAATTGGTGCATTTAAAAAATGGCAAGGTGTCCATATTAATGAAATTCCTGGGTTGCCTGATGTACCGTTTTCTCAATTTCCTAATCCGATTAATGCTGTGGGTGGAAATGTAGGTATTGTTGATATTGCTTTTGCAACCGACGAACAACAGCGCGATCGCACAATTTCTGGTAGTAATAAAGAAGGCTTTGCTGTGCCATGTCAAAAAGATTGCGCTCACATAGAATTATCTGGTTCAGCTTCAGTTTCAGGTAAAGCCTGGGTTAGCGGTAAATATCAACTAGTTAAGGGTGGTAAGGGAATCCTCAGTTCAGCGAATGGGGGTAAAGAACCAACAGGTCGTCATCCCTTTGGTGATGCTTTCAAAGTCGCAGTGTGGGATATTTCAGAAGTAGATGGCATGATTTCTCAAGCTTTATTCTTCCGGGCTTGTATGCGGAATACTTTTGTGGATTTAGGCTGTACACCCTATTTTATTGGGCCTGTACCATTCATGACTTTCAAAGAGCAAGAACCTATATTTTTAGGGTTAATTGCAGGAGAAAGCTCTAATTCAGTTTCCACAACCACAGGATTGAAGAGTACGGGATTTAGATTTAAACAATCTCCTGATAGTTCAACAAATAAGTTGTCTAATTTACTGCCCACAATTAAAGGTGATTGCAAGAATCTTCATTCATCAGGAACAAATATCGATGCTTTGATTGCTGCTTTCTCTAGTGTCGAAGAAAATTACAACTTAATCGGTAATTATGTCTGCGACTCATCCGGTAACTGTGGACGTGGACTCGGTGAAATGCAGTTTATGTCATATCGTCCAGATGTACGAAAGATTATCTCCAGTAAATCTGGGGGTGCAGAGTTTCTATCTAAATTGGATGCAGGTGAAAAAGTTACAGGTGAGGATATGATGCAATATTTTTCACCTGCTGAACAACAAACTTTAATTAAAGCTGATATCACCAACTTACTGAACAGCGCATCTCAACAAATCGACCCAATGACCCAAAAGCCTTTTATAGGCGAGCGATTAATTGAACGTGCTGCTCAAATGAATTTCGCTGGTGTAGGTATCCCTATCGATATGGCTGTCAGTGATGTGGATGGAAAAATATCAGTCAGAGGATATAGCAACAAAACATCTGCTAAATATTTTCAATCTCTGCAATTAATGGGCTGTTCCTAGACTAAAGAAATCCTGTTTAATTTCTGTATTTTTGGTTCAAGTTATGAGTTTTCCATTTCAGGATTTATTCAAAACATTAAGCAGAATATAATATGCAATTAAAATTTAATAAATTCATCCGATTAAAATTGTTTAAATATAAAGCAATATTAGCTATTGCTACTATTTTCAGTTTCCTTGTTACAGCATTTTTATTCAAAGCCCATATTGCAAATGAAAATCGTACAACAACATGGAGAAATGCCAAAGAAATTGCACCACCATTGCTTATTAAAAAAGTCCTATCTTTAAATTCCATAGCTAGGATTGATGACAAATCAGTCAAAGTCATGCAAATCCCATCTCAAGGTGCAGGAGATTTATACATATTTGATTTACGCTCACCTCAGCTTTGTGGTATGGGTGGTTGTCTTTATCTGATTTATCACGAATCCGGTAAGTTGCTTTTGCCCTTAATCGCTAATCCAAACTTACCACCCAAAGAAGAGTTAATGCGTGCTTCAAACACAATAACTGGTGAATTTCCTTGCTTGGTAATTACGCAACCGACGTTGAATGAGAACATACTATCTCGTACCAAATATTGCTACCAAAATAAAAGATTTATACGTTTTAATGAAGAATTTTTTAGTAGCAACTAAAAGTTAGATGTATATAATACAAGCTAATGAAAAATTTAACTTCAAATTACTCTTTAGGGATTCAAGTACCGCCTGCCAAATTAGAGACATTACAAATTCAAAGATTGACAGAATTGATGAAATCGCAGTCTGGTCTGGTACTTTTGAGTTGCTTGATTGCACTTGCTATTTTTCGAGTTCTTTCGGGTGGGAATCGCAAAGGTAAACTTGCTACCAGTTACTGGGGTGGTGGTCGTGAAAAATCTTTGGCTGCACGTAAAGCTAAACAGCAGATATCTAATCCTACGCGCAATTGTGCGGCACTTTACATTGGTACACCTCAGCAAATGCGATCGCGTATTGAAAATGAGTGGCGTACCGCAGGTTTACTGAAAGCCAAACCAACTCTGACTCAAAAATTACACAACTTAATATCGCCTAACTCTACTCTGTACGTTCCTGATGTCCAAAGAGGAATAGCCGTTATAGGTGCAGCAGGTTCCGGCAAGACATTCTCTGTAATCGACCCTCTAATTCGTAGCGCTTTTGACCAGGGTTTTCCTGTATGTGCGTATGATTTCAAATATCCCGCACAGACCAAACGGGCTGTAGCTTACGCTATGAAGCGCGGTTACACCGTCAGAATATTTGCGCCAGGGTTTCCTGAAAGTGAAACCTGCAATCCTCTAGATCTGCTGAAAGACGAGGAAGATGCGATCGCAGCAGGTCAAATTACCAGCGTCATTTCGCGTAACTTCGACCGTGGGGGTAATACCAGCAGCGATAAATTCTTTGAAGAAGCTGGGGATAGTTTGGTTGAGGGTATTTTACTACTCACCAAGGCAGTTAAAACCCTAACTGGTGACGACAAATATTGCGATCTGATGATGGCGCAAGCAATTTTATCTTTACCCAATCTGCCAGTAAGATTAGAAGCTGCTTCCAAGGACAAGCTGAAAATTTGGACAACACGACCATTATCTCAGCTAATCAGCGTCAAGGACTCTGAAAAAACTACTGCCAGCATTATTGGAACCGCGCAGCGTATATTTCAGCGATTCCTCAAGAAAGACTTTGTGGGCGCATTCTGTGGTCAGACAACATTACCACTGGACTTGGATGGTAAACAGCTAATTGTGTTTGGGCTAAACAGGAACAACCGTGACATTATCAGTCCACTGCTGGCGGCTATTTTACACATGATTGTTACGCGCAATGTATCCCGTATCCTACCCAGAAAAGACCCGTTAGTAGTGGCTTTAGACGAACTACCCACTTTGTACTTGCCAGCCCTTGTCAATTGGTTGAATGAAAGCCGTGAAGACGGTTTTGTAGGGATTTTGGGATATCAAAACATTGTCCAGTTAGAGAAAGTCTATGGTAAAGAACTGACACGGGCCATCTT
Organism: Tolypothrix sp. FACHB-123; assembly: GCF_014697075.1. GTDB lineage: Bacteria > Cyanobacteriota > Cyanobacteriia > Cyanobacteriales > Nostocaceae > Aulosira. The sequence goes on from NZ_JACJRE010000043.1 coordinate 35,957, forward strand.
AGGAGGTACAGCCACCAAGTTTATTTTCAACCCGCAAGATCCGGACTCTGCAAAGTTGTTCAGTGACTACTTGGGCGAGACGGAAATCAAATTTAATTCCAAATCGCGCAGTACAGGAAAAGGAGGTGCTTCACACAGCACTAACGAACAGCATCAAAAACGCCATTTATTTGAAGCAGCACAATTTGCCAAGATGAGTACGGGTAAGGCGGTAATTATCAATCCAGCTTACACTCGCGGCACAGAAGCTTATGTTCCCATATTGCAGAATATAAAAGTTCCGGCTGCTGATATTGCTGAGATGAACTGGTCGGAAGGAAAGTGGGATTTTGTGAGAGACAGACTGATTCAAAACAATTCTGTGCAAATTAGCGACTCTGAACGTTCTCAGCAATTTATGGAAAGGCGCGAATTAGCTGAAAAATTATTTCCTATGCCTGAACAATCTAATTCTCTGCCTTCTCCAGAAGAAGTTGCCAATGTTTTTTAGGGGTTTTGGGAATGAAATCTTCACAGGTTAATTGGAGTAAACAAGTTTCGTCTGTCTTAGCACGTTATCCGCAGTGGCAACACATAGTTATTGAAGCATCGAATAAGCCTTTATTCGATGTAAATTATTGCCCAGAGACTATAGAAATATTTGACCAGTTTGGCTTATTAGCTGGTAGAGTATTGAATTCTATTTCTTATGAAAGCACTCGTAATTCTCTCGATAAAAGTGAATTTATTGCTTGGTTATTTGATGGAGAACTTGGAGCTTTTTACGTAAATGATGAGGTAGTTATCAATCGACTGCAATTGTTGACAGAAGTTGGCGGAGGTTATCACCATGACTGATATATTTAAGGTTGCATCTGGAGAAGCTGCTGCCATTCAAAGGCATTATGAACAAATAATAGAAGTTTTGTTGCAAACTTTACTCAATGCCAAACATGATAATCAGCGCCAAGGATTAAAAATATTTGATGGTAACAGACTTGTTTATGGACATGATAAAAATCAATTCCGTGATGAAGTTTCGGGATTATCAGGACAACTTTTAAATCCTCAAATCATTGTCCAGCTACAACAACTGCGTTCTGCAAGAGTGGGAGGTATGGTAGAAGGAGCGACTAATAAAACAGTTGAGTTAGATGGACGCATTGTTTTGCAATCTGATGAACAGGGTAGGGTAATTATTAATAATTTATTACAGCCTGAAGTAGTTAAATCTACAAAAAATTACCAGACGCTTGATGCGGAGGAGTCTACCAACCCTGAAGTAGTTAAATCTACAAACAATTACCAGATGCTTGATGAGGATAAGCCTACTAACAGAGAGCATCCAAAACAATTTGATAATCCTGAATTGTTAACTAATAGTACTGGTAGAGAAGAAAAAGAAGTACAAGAAGATAAAAACTTATTTAATAATCCAGGCTCAACACGAGTAATAAAATCTCTCCAAGCTTTAGAAGATAGTCCTTTCAAAAATTTACTGGCTAATGAAATTGTCCAGCTACAAGCAGAAATCAAAGCATTACGACAACAGCAAAATGTGTATCAAACCTTAATTGAAAAAAGGTTGCTACAGCCACAAAATTTTTCTTGGTGGCAGCAATCAATTAATAATATCTCACTTGTGGTAGAGAGTGTGAATTATGCTGTGAAGATGGGAATTAAAGAATTTAAACAACATTCAGCACAACACCGAATTGCAACATCTTTAAAAACCTTATTTCATACTCAGACGCACCCAGGAGCTTTAGAATACCAAGCGACTCAATACCAAATCTCTCGTGATGGTTCATTGTATAAAATTACGGAATCAGAAACAGGCAAACTTTTAATGCAGTTTCGTTCTACAAATTTGGGTGTGCGGGTGGAAGCTGGAAATTTGGAACCTACGCATATTAAAGATATTAATGCTTTAGAGCGATCGCTTAAACGCCATGAACCTATTCCTGCTTCCTTTACTCCAGTAGGTAAGCAAGAAGCTGAGTATTTTGCTCGCATAGATAAGATTACTAATGCGCTTGTACAATATGCGATCGCTCACCAAAGAGATGTAGAAATTGATGGCTTATTCTCTTATAAATGGCAAGCCACTACCGATGGAAAAGTGAATATTTATGCCAAAGATGGACGTGGAAGTGTATTAGAAAAATCTGAGGGACAACTCAAAAGCTCTATGAGTGAGCGGGATTTAATATATTTCGAGCAAATCTTACCCAGATTACAGCCTGCTTACCAACGCCAACAGGAATCAACAGCATTGCGATCGCCTACGGTGGGGCGTAGCCCATCGCCAAAAATTAACAGTAATGAATTAGAGAGATAGCCATGAACCTATCCCAATTGAATCTATTAATTGACTCTGGTATACCTATAGTCTGCATAACCGCTTCAATATCAGAGCGTATGACAGTTTTAAAGCAAATTCACCAGGAATGTGCAATTAACAGAAATCTCCCTCTTTATTTATGGAATGCTGGTTGGGGATGTTTTAAACAAGTCCAATTTGATTCTGAGCGTTGTGTAACTTTTCCAACTGTAGACTCCAGTAAATTACAGCCTCGTGATGATGCAATCTTTGCAGCTTTTGATGATTTATTAAATTCTGAAATCAATGGTATTTTTATTTTTGAAAATTTGCAATCCTTAATTCAGCAAGATTCAACATCATATCTGAAAAATCATGCAATTAAAATAACATCGCAAATAATTAATATTTATTATGAATTAAAAAACACCAATAATCCAAAATATTTAATTATTTTAGCAATGGATGATGTTGAACTACCACATTCATTGACTCAGTTGATTCCAAATCTCTCTACACCGATGCCTTCACATGAGATCATAGATAATTTTATTAGGAAATCTTTATCCCAAAAAATAACCGATTTACCTAATAATTGTGATTTATCTGCTTTGGTAAATGCTGCTTCTGGTTTAACTCTTGAGGAAATACGTTCTGGATGTGCAATAGCAATTAATTCCTGTCCAGAGTTTCATAGTAATACAATAGCCCTACACTTACTAGATTATAAAATTAACCGCTTTCGTGCTTTCAACTTAAACTTTATCTCTCACTCAAACGTAGCTGACTTTGGCGGTTTAGATTTACTCAAGAAGTTTCTTGAAAATGTCAAGCTAGATTTTGCTCCCGAAGCACGATCTGCGAATATTCCCCTTCCAAAAGGTTGTTTACTGGTAGGGCCACCGGGGACAGGAAAGACTCTGGCGGCGCACGTCAGTGCCAAAACTTTAAGATTTCCCCTTGTGTGTATGGATACCGCAGCAGTAGTGAGTGGTAGTGCAACTCATCTCAAACGCTTGCTAGAGCGTATAGAAGCTTGCGCTCCCGTTGTGCTTTACTTTGATGAATTGGATAAATTGTTTGCAGCATCCACTCCTTCAGGTGAAGATATTGACTCGCGGCGAATCTTGGGAACTCTGCTCACTTGGTTGCAAGAAAAACAGAGTGCTGTGTTCGTGGTAGCCAGCCTTAACCGACTCGACGCACTACCACCAGAATTAACCAGGGTTGGCAGATTTGATGAAATATTCTACGTTGGCTTTCCTCAAGCGATAGAGCGAAAGGAAATTTTGATGATGCACCTAGCGAGATTTGACGAACGATACCGCAATGGTGGCGATCGCCTGACTGAGAAAGAATGGCGGATTCTTCTCAACAAAACCATCAACTGTAACGGTGCTGAACTAGCACGAATGGTAGAAAAAGCAGCGCGTGCATTATTTCATCAGGGACGGGACATTCATATTGGGTTGTCAGAACTGTTGGAACAAAGGGAAATGATAGTACCACTCTACGTCAGGGATACCGACAGAATACTGGCTATAGAAAATCGAGCCAAGTATATTTGCCAACCAGCATCGACAAAAGACTCTTCGGTTTTCGCTCCAGCGATTACTACCTATTGGGGAGAACCATGTGTTCACAGTTAACTGTAACAAGCGATCGCTTATCTACAGTTAATCAACTACTGTTCAAACTCAAACAAACCTAAGAGGATTCGCTGTTACAATACGACCAATCCGCTCAATTAAACGAGACACACCGCTTATGATTACTCAAATGATGGTTCAACCCTCATTCTGGGTAGAATCTGGAATCAAACTCACTCAAGTTAGGAACATATATTTATTTAAATTTACTGAAGAATTACAGTCTCGGCTTGAAGAACTGTCTGAGAAGAAAAAAGCCGGATTGCTAACTTCAGAAGAAGATGCTGAATTGGCAGGCATATTGGAACTTGATAGAATTTTTACCTTGCTCAATGCCAAAATTATTTCTGAATCATGACAGTCAATGATGCCACTAAAAAATTAGTCAGACAAAGAGCTAAATTTCTTTGCGAATACTGTCATTCTTTAGAAGAAGCAAGTGCCGCTCTATTTTCTATTGACCATATTGTTCCACAATCACTTTCTGGTTCAGATGACCCCGATAATCTAGCGTTAGCTTGTCAACGTTGTAATGGATATCGTTATAACTTCACAACTGGAATTGATCCAGATACAGGTCAGATGCTACCTCTGTTTAATCCACGTCAGCAAAAGTGGTATGAGCACTTTATTTGGTCAGCAGATGGTCTAAAAATTATTGGCATTACTTCCACAGGACGCGCTACTTGTAATCGTTTAGACCTCAATGATGAACGTCATAACGAAGGATCTATCGTCAAAGCACGTCGTCTTTGGATCAAAGGTGGTTGGCATCCACCGGATGAAGATCCGCGACAAGTATAAGAAAGTCAACCTTGAGTTAAGGTGGCTTTAATTCCTCTTCAAGGCATAAATTTAAAAATTGCTATCTGCTAGATAACAACTTTGCAACTCTAAAGCTAATGCTCTCTTTAGCACAAGCTTTCAAAATAGCAGTAGCTCGTCTGTTTCCCTTATTGGCAAAGTACTCCCAAATAGATAACCAATCATCGCAGCTAAGAGTATATATCTGTTTAATGCCGTCTGAAGCAGGAATAAGACATTTTACAGGAGATGGCGACAACTTTAATTGTGCAAGAGTTTTTGCTTTTTTGGGAGAATCTTCCAGCAACCAATTCGGGTTACATTGAATGCAATTCAACCCTTCATCATAGCCAATGCGATATTCTCCTGATGGCATGGCTAAAATTTCTAAAGTCATGTTGTTGTCTAATTTTATTTGGATTGGCTTGGCTGATACAACTTGATAATTCCTGCTAAAAAATCTAGGGTTTGGTACAAGTGGCTCTCTATTTTGTACATCGTTATTTGTCAATGCTTTGATTAGTTCTTTCCATTCATTACGACTCAAAGATAACGGATGTTGCTCTAACTTATCTTCTTTTAGGAGTTGGTGTAAATAAGTCGCTACTGTAGGTAAGGTATGACCTTTAATTATGACTTTACTAGGAATTTGTACAGGTATTACTTGCAAATTATTTGACTGGACAAAATTTTTGACATTTCCTTTAGATTGCCCAACAATCAGGGCCATTTGCCTATCACTCATGACCTTGATACCGTTTACTAATTCATATGCTGCCCACGAGTGGTGCTTCCACCACCAGCGAATATTAATTGTTTTTGGTATCTGTGTAGCAATATTTTCTGAAATTTTAAAACTTTCTGTTTTTGTATGGTTTATTGTTGTTTCTGGCTTTATGGCTGTGGATAGATTCATAACCTGTCATCCTTAAATTGTAGAAAACCTATTTTATAGGCTTGCTCTATGCAGTACTACGTCTGCATATTTTTAATATTGATACTCATAGTTAAGAAAAAAATTTAGCTTTTGCCTCTAAGCAATTAATTGCTGTGAGTAAGCATGAAATTCACAAATATAAATAACTGTCTCGTTAAGCGAAAGTTATTTAAGAAAAATTTCGTTAGTACATTCAAATCTTTAATTTAACTCGGGAATTAAAGATATTTTTTTTGCAATTCTACAAACCTAGCTATTAACTACTAAATTGTTTTTAGTCCAATCTATAATAGTCGTGGCCGATTTTAGTTTTAAGCATAGCTTAACAACTGCTTATTACTAGTATAGGCAAATAAGAAAAATCGAAAATTAAAAAAATATAAAAAAATAGCTTTTAAATAAATTACTTATACAACGTAAAGAAAACATATTGATTTTTCTATCATAAAAAATATTTCATTTCCTGTTTAAATTTATATTTTATGTATGCCTAATTGAATCTAATAAAAAATCTCACAAAAGTGAGATTAGTTAAAAAATAATTCCGTGGTTGGCGGTATTAAATAAGTAAATATCTATTATTTATAGTATTCATATTTGATTTTTGAAAAAAACTCAGTATACTTTGATTCCTTATTCCCTGTTCTCTGTTCCCTGTTCCCTCCCTACGCAAATAATTTCAGGAATCAAAGCGGATTCCTATAGATAGGACTATTATTTTATTTTTGTGAAGCTAGGTACACTTTTATTCCTTCTTCCCTGTTCCCGTGTTATCGCGCTTGCACTGCGCGTAAAGCCTGCGGCATAGCTACGCCCTAAGCGTAGCCGACGCACCAGAAGCGCACCAAGCAAATAATTTCTGCGAATTAAATCGGATTACTATATATTTTAAGAATTATGTCTATGTTATTAGCTTCTTGCTTGTTACCTTCTTTCAAGTAAAGGTTTTTAGCCTGAGCAAGTGATTGTCTACCAGCCTGCTTGTTGTTTTGACAAATCAAGCTCATTCCTCTTCCTTGATAACCAAAAGCTAATTTGGAGTTGAGAGCGATCGCTTTTTCAAAGTATTGTAGAGCAGTTTTACAATTAGCTTGACGACGCTCTGGATTGATTCTAGCTATTTCTGGCATATCGGCGTTCATAATTTTGTAGCCCCAATCCACATAATCAGTAGCAGTTTCTAGTTGTTTCGGTTGTGGCGAAATATTTGATGTTGGTTTGAACCAGATGTATAGTCCCCCCAAAAATCCCAGCGCTGCCATTCCCAGCAGATATGCCACAGGGTTAAAAGTAATGAAAAGAGAATGTAACATCATTTCCCTTCGTTCGTCATCCCAACGTGACATAGCTTGTATCTCCCTGAAGTTGTTGCAGCTGTCGATTCCAAGAAGTTCTCGGTTCTAAATGTTTAGCATAAGATAGCTCTCTCTGAAGTGTGATTGCTGCTACCTTGGGCATAGCTACAATTACTGTGGGTACGTTTTTGAGAAATTCCACAGGTGCAGGTGCGTGTTCCCTATCAGCTACTAAATATAGAGTTCTCTTTTGATGAGGAGCGTTTAACGCTGCTAGGGACATAGCTTCGATAGGTGTAGAAACTAACATTGCCATGATGGTGGGGCTGTTGAAGTTTCCACCCATACTCAAGTGAAACCAACCATGCTGAGATATTAAGCGTCGCCTACTGCAAAAACTAAAAGCATCACCAGTAGCTCTAGGCGGGTGCAAATATGCTCCCGTCACCTCAGCAGAAAGACTGCGGGCTAAAAATACTGCGTTACCTGTAATATCTGCATATATCAATCCACGCTGGTACAGAGTTTGTACCAATTTTTGAGGAAGAGAGCGATCGCGTGTTAGATATCGCTCAATTTCCAACCACCGATTGCGATCCGGTGTTGGGGCTACAAATATAGATGGCGGAACCTGCTGGGCAATACTTAAAGCTTCTCTTCTAGCGTGGTGAGTAACCGCAGCCAGCATCTGTTCTTCCCCAAAACAATCGCGCAACCAAACAACTGCATCATCGAAACTACACTGGTTAACATGCATTACCAACTCCAACGCACCTTTACCAATGCTGTTGTGCAAATCATCGTGAAACGAAGAGTTGCTAATGGCGATCGCGTGATGGGTTGAAAACCACGTACTCTGATTGTGCTTGTCTTGGTTTAACCCCAGTTCATAAGCCACAGATTCCAAGGGTAAATCTTGTACAAGCTTCATTTCTTGGCGTAGAGCAAGTAATTCTTTTTCTAAACTAGCCCTGAGTTTTTCGCTTCTGGATGCCGTTTTCTCCAATTCGGCTTTTTGTCTGAGCAAGCGAGTGCGATCGCTCAATTGGTAATTAATGATCTCTAGTTTCTCCCTTAGAACTTCAATCACCCGTTCTCGATAGGATTCGCTTGCTTCATGTATTCGAGGTTTAGGCAGGTAACTTTCTAAATCGAGGATTTCAGATTCGCAGGATACGGCAGCGTAATATTTCTTAACTGAGGTGTAGGTAGCAGCACTACCCTTAATGCCACGAGAAATACCTAAATGTGCAACAGCATCAGCAAAACTATCTTGCAGTTGGGATAGCTTTTCTCTAGTGCCAAACAATGCACGACAGTTGAGCTTGCCTTGCTCGTCCAATGGCACAATGTAAGCATGAACGTGGGGTGTAATTTCATCTAAGTGTAATTCAGCCCTCAGCAGGCGATCGCCCCAAGCAGAACATAACCATGTAAGTGTTGCTTGTGCAAAGTTTTCCAAACGCTGTTTATCCTGTGTCCCCGCCTGAAAAAGTCCTTCAGGACGAAAATACTCAGCACTGGCACTCAATATCATCTCCACTGCTAAAACAGCATTCGAGCGGATTTTCTGCAACCCGATTTTATCTTTCACCAAGGCTACTAAATTGGCGTTGTCAGAATTACCAAAGAGCGTAACATTTGTTACTTCTGGGTTTGCATTGAGTGTGTTTCTTGCTCTGGCTGTGTGAGCTTCATTGCCCCCTAGCAATCCCCAGCTTTTAATTTTTTGTATTCTACAGACAGCTAGCGACATAACACTGGCGCGTGATGTAAGTACTTTGTTGATCAGCTGTCACGCTTTTAATTCCAACAAATATTTTTTTCAATCTCTTGTGGGGGAACCACTGCTTTTCAAGGGTAGGTTTTTCAGATTTGACCAATTTTTTGGGTTTTAAAACCAAAATCATCGTCTGAGACCTTAAAACTTTGTTCAATAATTGAGAATATTCTCAATTATTGCTCGGAAAATTAAATACCTATCCTTGAAAGAGAACCACTGCACCCTTCTGACTTGTAGCAAGTAGCGTTAGGACAGAAAGCCCGCCCTGACGCTGCAAGTTGTATGTCCGACAGCTGACATCAATTACATAATTTCATTGGATGTAATTATCACATTACGGTAATTAAAATTGCAATAAAATCTACCTTTAGTCTTACGTATTAATAAAAATCAGGGTCAATTTTTTTATTAAATTTCTGTGTATTTTAACTGATAACATCGCTGTTATAGTTGCTATAGATAGTTACAATTTCCAATACCATATTTGCAAAAATAGTGTAATTATACACAAAATTATTTTTCTGCTTAGTTGCTGTAATTCATGCCAAGTAATGGTTTCAGGATTTTTATCTCGGTTCTGGTAGATAAGTAACTTAATATAACTTGGATCTATTTTTATACAGACTGATTTACTGCTATCTGGGGTAGTAGAGAATCTGTCTGTTGTTCAATGGCAAGGCTTGATCAAAAGTTAGTTACTAAAAGAAGAAAGTAATATTTGAATTTATGGACAGCTTAGTTGAGTTAGCAGACGTTCAACCGCAAAATATTTCTTTTTCATTGATAAGTAGCGCTAATAATCATTTCTGGTTGCTCACAAGAGGAAGTTTCAAATTGGCAGATAGGATGAAATCCAAATTTTTTCAGGGTAAACAAAATAATTTTTGGGAATTTCTCTGCCATCAATTGTGTAGTGAGTTCACAATTTTAATTATGAACTCCCGAAAATTTTTTTCAATGTTAAATCTGGAGACTGCGAGTTATGTATTATCAAAGAAGCTTGGAATTGTTATTCATGTGCTGATATCGAATATTTGAATAATTAAACCGACTCTCAAAGCTTTACTCCAAGCATTTTACGTATTTTCAAGGCATTTATTTTGAGTGGAGCCAAATGGAGCCAAACGGAGCCAAATGGAGCCAGATTTTGTCAGAAAATAAGGCTAATTACATAAGCTCAATTAATAATTAGGCTCCAAATGTCTCCAAAATGTCTCCAAAAGGCTCCAAAAGGCTCCAAATTTTGGATTAAAAAATTAATTCTGATTCTTATCCATGAGAAAAAAAAGTGCGATTAAGAATAATCAGGAAATTCCTCCCCTGGTTGTTATTGCCTTAGATTTTGGAGGAAGTGGTACAAAAGGAATTTATTCTTTATACGGCAGTTCGGAAACTTATTCCCTGTTCATGGAACCGGAAGTAGGAGATGTGACAGTGGAATCAATTAAAACTCACGAACAGAATTTGATGGGAGTGACTGATCCAGAGAATAGGGCGTGGGTGTCGGTGAATGGCAAGACAAAGGTAGTAGGATATTTAGCTCAAAGTAAGTACTACAGCAATACCGGACTAGTTGAGTTGAAGTACGAGCGGGCTGTTTATAAAACCTTAGCCGCAATTTGGGTAGTTAAGGAGAAACTGAAATTGCCATCCAAAATCAGAATTGTTCTCTTAGTTCTGCTACCTCCAGGAGAATTTGAGAACAAAGCGGAATTTGAACGATTAGTGCGTACTTTTGGTGCTGACTACTTAGCTGTTGGTTTGCAAATGCAGGTAGAGTGTGTGATGTTTCAATGCTTACCAGAGGGGGCAGGGGTATTTTTATCGCACCAAAAGCGGGTGGGACAAGCATTGAAACAGAGAGTGTGCGCGGTGGTGATGGTTGGTTTTCGCAATGCATCAGTCTTAATTTCAAAAAGAGGCATTGTTTCCAAGGAAGGAAAAATGTCAGACTTAGGCATGGTGAAGATGGTCGAGAAAGTAGTCGCTGCAACATCAGGTCAAACTGTAGAGCGGTTAACGAGAGCGATCGCTGAAGCCGGAAATGACATTGATACTCGTCCCCTAGTGCGGGTCTTGCGTTCTCGAACTAGAGAAGGACGTACATCTGAGTTAACAACAATGGTAAAAGCAATTAGGGCAGCTCGACATGAATATGTTGCAGCACTAACGAGTTGGCTAGACCAAGTTGTGCCGCCAGATGTAGAAGAAATACTATTTTGCGGTGGTACTGCGGATTATATAAAGAAAGAATTGAATTCACATTACCCAGCTACACCTTGTATATTTTCTGGTGTTTCTATTCCCAAAAATGTAGATCAGCACTTTCTCGGCAATCGCTTGGCAGATGTTTATAGTGCATTTTTGTATTTTGACGAAAGAGTGAAACAGCATTTTGCTCATCATGCTGAGGTGATTGGTCATGTCTAAGCAGATGCGGATGAATTTTCGCTGGCGGTATCAGCCGCGCAACGAAATGGATGCTTTTATGCTCGATTACATTGCTGCTAGTAGTGTTAGAGATACTACGGAAATGATATTGCTAGCACTAAGAGCATTCTGGCTGCCAATAGCTGTTGTTAACTCAAAAGAAATTGATGAGGCTACAAAACAACGGGTAGTTACTGATGCTTGCTACACATTGTTACACCAACTCAGGCAGATTCACGCAGCAGCAGGGTTATCTAATTCTCAAGATTTGCGTTTGACTTTAAATCCAGAGCGATCGCCTTCATCAACCGACTCTAAATCTAATACCCAAACCGTACAAACTCCTCCCACTATAGAAGAACAAAAACAGATGATAGGACAGTTTGATTATGACATCAATTCTTTTGAAAACTGGTAAGTCAGTTCACTACATCAATTCGCCAAATAGGTGAGAATTTTTTCCAATTACTTTTTCCAATATTACTTGAATCACTAACTAATTGGCATTATGAACTTTACAGCACCAACTCCCAATCCAGAAAAAAGAAAAAGAGGCAGACCGAGAAAGAATGCGAATAATTTTTCTAGTGACAACCTTAACCAGTCATCAAACTCCAAAGTAGAAAATGATGCTATGTCTACAATCAATGAAAATCTCAAAATAGAAGATGTCGCTTGGGAACGAGAAATAGAAGATAATTCGATTCAGTTAGAAGGTGATATCCAAGACTTGGATGTCGTAGATCCTAGAGAAGATTTATTGCTAGAAGTAGAAAATGTTGGTAATCCTGCTATATTCCTTGAAGCTGAAGCAGATTTAGCAGCCAATAAAAATCCAGATGAGTTGCAGCTAACAACATCTGTTGATGGCAATGTTAGCCTAAATGATGCCAAAGTTAACCTAAACAAGCCAGAAAAAACATTTAAAATATCTACCACTATTCACATTGTAGATGGGGAAAAAGGAGGCGCAGGTAAATCATTTTTATCCAGAGCATTTATTGAATATTGCGCTGCCATTGGTCATGACGTTTCAATTGTAGATGCGGATACAAGTAACCAGGATATCATCAATATTTACGACAATGTAGAAACGGCATATTTCAGTGATGATGACAAGCTAGCTAAAGAGGCAGACACAATATTTGACTTGGCATTTGAAAACTCAGTAATTGTCAACTTGCCTGCTCAGGTTTACTCAAAAGTGACTAATTGGATAAAAAATAACGATCTGACGGAGATAGGCAAGGAAAATTCGATTAAATTTGTTAAATGGTTTGTGTGTACTGGTGGGGTTGATTCCGTAAATTTCTTCCTTCAGTCTTTAGAAGATTTGGGAGACAGTATGCTCCATGTATTCGTGAGAAATTTGGGATTGTGCGATGACTGGAAATATATTCAGGAGATGCCAGAGTTTGTAGCAGCTCAAACTAAATATAATTTCATCGTCATGGACTTTCCTAAGTTTCCCTTTTGGGAGCGGAACATGGTTGACCGATTGGGAGTGACTTTTGAAGCTGCGATCGCCCATCCCGATCTCAAGGTAATATCAAAGCAACGAGTCAAAAACTTCCTCAAAGAAGCTTATGCAGCCTTTGCTGGTACGGGGTTAGTGCAATGACAAGCAAAGAAGTAGATAGATTTGACGAAGATTTTTTTCCCACCCCTACTGACCAACCAGCCGTACCTTTTACTCCCGATAAATTGCTAGCCGAAGCCTTGCAGGGAAAAAGCGAAGCCTTTAAGCGCCGAGTCATGGATTTTGCCCTTAGTAGCGGTCTATCCCAAGACGACCCTTTATTCTTGGTGTTAGTTGCTACCGGACAATTAGAAGCAATGCTGAAAGATGCACCAGAGACTTTGCAGTTGCTGTTCAAGAATTGGAATCGGGACTTAGCTCGTAACTTGGAACTAGTGGAACACGTAGCAGTCGAGCGGCAGAAGGTTGCTATAGACCGAGCGGCCCACGCCCTCATTCACAAAGCACAGCTAGCAGAGGGAAGACAAATTCTCTCCGCCGTATTCCCTGCCGCCCTCTTAATGTTTTTTATCCTGGGCATGGGCTTCATTATGGGCCTGAGCGTCCCACCTTTGATTACTGGGATACTGGGTGGAGGATATACAGATGTACAGTCAAACCTCTTGACTTGGAATCAATTGGAGGCAATGAATTGGGCGCTGTCCAAAGAGGGGAAGTTTGCCAAAAATTTAATTGACTGGAATAAAGGCTACCTAGAAAATGGAGAATGTCTCAAGGATGTCCAAAAGTTAGGGATCGTCTTGTCACAATACGGACGTAAGGCCAAGTCAGGGCATTGCCTTATCTGGGCTACCCCGCCGGAGAAGCGTAAGTTTGTTGAGTGAACGCAAACAATAAAGTTCTAAACCCAGACGTAAACTCAGATGTAAATTTGTAACTAAGTAAGTCAGTAATTTCACTCAACTATGTACTTTATGTAAATAGACTTGACAAATGACTAAGGACAAATGACAGCCGTCGCAAGTTATCTTTAATTGCGCCGACTTACTTAGCTATAAGAATTTGCTTAATTCAGCATTTGGCTAAAACTCTTCGCCCTCTTGTTGCCAACCGCTTTCTCTCACCTGTTGTTTTTCTTCTATAAGTGCCTTTTTCTCCTGCTCTTCATTAGGGTCGTATAAGTCATCAAGACTTACATACCCTTCACTGAGCAGTTCTTCAGCAGTCATCGATGCTACTAGCTGGTATCTACTTGTTTTTGGTTGCTTAACCATCTGCTTCGCCTCTTGTGCGATACCAACTCCTATTCTAATTTGTATTCACCGAATTTTGGATTTTGCATTGAAAATTCAAAATTTAAATATATTCCAGAGCCAGTGAATTTATACTCACTCCGCGAGAAGCAAGCTACGTGTAAAAAATCAAAAATTATTTCACTTATTCTTCGGAACTGAGTTCTCCACAAAAGTTTTTAATAGTGCCTAATATGCTTCTATGACTCTAACGCTCAATCATTTTGATACAAAAACCAAGCAAGATACAGGGGTAAAAGAAAAACTTGATAACACACTTGCTGAATATTTATTTCCAGGTGTGCAGTTTAGCATTGGTACAGCTTATCCCGAAGCGACAGTACCGGAAGATTTAGGAGAGCATAACGGGATGACTCTACAATTTTCGGCAGGTAAGAGGATGTTCTTTGCCAACAACCCTACTGTCCGCCAACAACTTTACCCCAACCCTTCAGATGGAGCGGCTTACCCTTTACCTTTCACACCCTGTCGAACTTTTCAAGAATTACGAAACGTGAGAATTTTGGTAATTGATGATACGACCGGAGAAAATGGCAGTGTTATAGCCAACAACGATGCCAAAATGTTGGTTGGTGATTGTAAGGGTTTAATAGATAAAGATTTTGCTCAAGCCAATAATATAGAACTGCGTGCTTTTCAGTTCAGACTTGGTATTAAACCCCAACAAGAAAATCCAGAGATGCGAATTGCCAAAGGCACGCTTGCACCTGCAAGGTTAGATAAATTTGGAGAGTCTTTTTTTAGAATGGGCGGCGGTCTAAAAACAAGTAATTTGCGTACTAAAACAGGCTACGACATGGTCATGGCAACCTCTTCCTTTAAAGGTAGGAAAGGAGAAGATGCCATTAAGCCAGGAGAATATATGCTCACCATTGGTTTGGGTGTCAAAGCAGTGGCTCAATATCGGGAACACAGTTTAGGAACTCAAATTTTAGTCAATTATCCTCAAGCAGTGAAGCAAGAAATATTGCCTATTATCAAGCAGCAAGCAGAAAAACTAGCTCAAGACCAAAAAGACCCCAGGCGATTGGCACTGCGATATGTTGAAACTTACGAACGCCGCAGAGCATTATTGTCCAAAATTATAGGAATTGAACCAGATATCAAAGCAGATATAGAAGACAAATTTGCTATCTTTGATACTTTAAGTTCGGGTAGTGAAGGCGAAGATATCCAAGAAAGTGAATCTTTAAAGCCAGAACCAAAAGATTTATTAATGTATTCGTTATTAAAAACTGACTTAGAGAATTATTGTCAGATTATTGAACATCCCAAAATCATTACTGAACTTCAAAATTTTGTACGTAAACAATGGGTTGAAATTGCTACTGGACGCTCTATCAAGTTTACATCTGGTCTGGCTCAACCAAGTTTAGATTTACAGAGTGATGAAATCTGTATACCTTATATTCAAGAGGGAGAAGAAATTATAGTTACTCGTTCGCCATTGATTAACTCGAATGGTGTCATTACTTTAAAAAACAAGCATCTGCCAGAAATGCTAGATGGTTGTGTCTACATACATCCTAAAACTGCAATGGAAAATATGCAGTGTGATTTTGATGGTGATTTATTAGCTTTTGCTCAAGCTAAAGACTTTCCTCAGCTAGCAGCAGAAGTGAAAGAAAAAAACTTGCCAGAAAATCGTTATCCCGATATCGTCAAGAAAGCTAAAGTTCCATATCAAGGTAGGTTTGAGGAAATTGCTGTATCAGCAATGGAGAATAAAATTGGGATTATTGCTAATGAAATTCAAAAAAATGTAGCACTGCAATGTGAAATTGATGCACTACCCCACGCAGAAAAAAATAAATATCTGAGTCAAGTATCGGCGCATTTAGGAAAGGTATTGGCTAAATACCAAGCAGGTAAATTACAAATTCCAGATAAAATACTTCAGCAGATAAGTCAAGTTACTCAACTACAAGGTGCGGCTATAGATAATAATCAAGTCGAAAATCAATTGCAGTTAATCCAAAAATTATTGAAAGACTGTTTAGCTGAACTAGGTAATGAGCTACAAGTAGCGGCTGATGGGCCAAAAAGTGCTTTACGACCTGAAGATTCTATTATTCAATACTGTCAGACTATAACGGCTTACAAAGAAATCGAGTGGTTGGTTGATAAAAAAAATCCAGAGGCTTTTACGAATAGAAGTATGAAGACTAATGGTTATAGTCCAATTGATTTAATGATTAAGCAGACAAATCAAATTTTTGAACCAAATCAACTTGTATCTCAACCCATTGAAACTTTTAGAAACTTGTATCCAGGAGTTGAATATACCCCTGTTCAGAAAGAGTATGCTCAAGAGATAAAAAATAATTATAACTTATTAGTTAAACAACAGATTGAATTAGAAGAGCAGAGAAAGCTAGAAATAGGCCCATATATGGTCATTACTTCTCCAACTAGTGGGAGAACATTAGAAATTACTAATTTAATTACCTATGAGCCTGCTAAAAACCCAGAATTTTGGAAAAATACAGAAATAAATATTCAGATAAAATCGAGAAAACCGACTCCTAAAATGCCACATCATTTGTTGGCTTGTATTAAATACAATACCTCTGATGGTGCAGAAACAGTTGTACCAATTGGCACAATTAGCCTTAAATCAGTTCAAGAGCATAATCCACAGCCAGGAATGATAATTAATCAAGGTAGTATAAAATTTAAATTTGGCATTAGTGAGGGTATGATAGATGCCCTAAAACAGCAAAATCAAGAATATATAGAATCTATCAAAAATAATCTTCAACCTGTAGAAAAGTTACAGTTAGCAGCAGTTATTCACGATGTAAGTCATACAGAAGAAAGTAAAAAATATTCTGGTTTACGTCGAGCTAGTGTAGCGTTTTCTCTGTTCAATGATGAGGTATTAGCTCAACTGAAGCAGTTGCAATTTACTAATATGAGAGTAATTGGAACTCAGTTTAATGAATGTGCTAACAGAAATTTTAGAGGTGAAAAGGTTGCCATTAAGCTTGAGAATGCTGCTCATCCCCGCGACCCATGCCTGACCGCTCGTTGGATAATAGTCGAAGGTAGAAAACTCGGTACTATTGATGCTCGTTCTCCTCATCTGCTTCCTGGATGTGAAGCGATCGCCACTATTACGTCCTCTCCTAGTACTAGCTTTATTGTTACAAGTTTAAAAAATTCCCATCATAAGTTACAGATTGATAATATTAATAAATATGCTTTCGCTACTCATCAATGGCAAGGAGAGCAAGCTAATATAACTCTGGAAGTGCAGCGAAAAGACCCTCACCAAGCACCAATAGTTTTTGCTAAGATTGGAAATCAAATATTGGGAAGTTTAAACAAACAATCAGTAAATTTTTTACAAGAAAGACTAGCGACAGTCGGTAGAAAAATTCATGGTTTTACGATTGTTGGTACTGTTAGTCATGCCCCTGCTAGTTATGTAGATATCGTCATTGATCCCGCGACTGTTAAGTATCCAGAAATTCAAATAGAAGAACAAGTTAGTCAAAATTCGCGTAAAGACAAAGTAGCTGTCGCATTTCCTAAAAAGCAAGAAGAGATTGAGCATAAAATTGCCACTGTCGTATTTTTTGAAGCCCCGGTTGACCAAGCACATCAAGCTAAAACCAATATGGTTATGTGTAATATGGTAAAGCGTGCTGTTGACCGAGCAATTGAGCGAGGTTGTAATACAGTTCACTTTGTGAATGCTTCACCATACAAGTCAGAAAACTCCTCATCAGTTTTGCTGACAATTCAACAACTGGCGCAAGCGCGAGAAGATATTAAAATCGACTTATCTACCGCAGCCAATGTAAAAATTGCTATGCAGCTTTTAAAACAACCGAATGATATCGTTATTGGCGTTAGCAGCATAGAAACATCTGGAATTATTAACTATGCAGCTCATCAAGGAATATCTGTGGCAGCATACATTCCAGAAAATGGAGAGTTTGATAGGCGTAATTTACCTGAGAGAGAGGCTGCTACTCAGAAGGTCGTTACAGTAAAAACAAAAGATTTAGAATACGAACGCTAGGTAAGTTTGTATTTAGCCGAATAATTGAGGAGCCAACAATAAGGGATCTATCCCACTAATACTAGAAATGTGATAATCTGCTTTTCAAATCGCCATTATGCAACGCCTTCAAATCAAAAAAGTGTAATCACGTTATGGCTGGGCGGTTTGAAGGATTAACAGACTTAGAGTGGAGGCTGTTTGAAGATTTACAGAATAATGAAGTCTTCTTCCCTCAGCTGCCCTATAAAGTTCTCTAGAGTAGCTAACACTTTTCCTGTGCCTCGCTCTATGATTTCAGTGTAGCCATCACCAAATTTTGAAGTATACACAATCCTGGTAGTGAGTCCTGTAAATGTGAGTCCCCCTACCAAACCAATGCGATCTCGTCCTTGAGAGAAATCTAAGATCCTATCCTTACCATTGTCATCTGACAAAACAAAGATGTCGCTGCCTTCACCTCCATATAAGACATCATTATCTTCTTGACCGTTTAGAGTATCGTTGCCAAAGCCACCATTTAGGAAATCATCACCTGAATTACCAATTAGTAAATCATTGCCAGCACCACCAAATAACCCATCGTTTTCCTGACTCCCGTACAATACATCATCATCATTAGAGGTCACGTTTATAGGAACAATAGCGAAATCTTCACGCTTCAGTGATACGTTTTTTACGAAAGCTAGCACCTCTCCGGTACTAGTCACTTCAATATAAGTTCCATACTTATCGATGCGAAGATTTAGTTGACTAAAGGTAAGGGTGCCACTTAAACCGATTAGGTCTTGTCCCTGTTGAAAATCTTTAATTGTATCAGTACCTTCACTTGTTCCAAGAAGAAATACGTCAAAACCAGCACCTCCTGTTAAAGTATCATTTCCACTACCACCAATCAGACAGTCATCGCTACTGCCGCCATTGATTTCATCATCTCCATAAGTACCATTGGTAGTAGATAGTGAAACAAAATCTTCACTTTTAAGGCTACCGTTGAAATTTTCCAAAATAGCTAATGTTTTTCCAGTATTTGAATCTTCAATAGCATAGTAATTAACTACTTTGGAGAGAACACGCCTGAAGGTGAGCTGGCTAAATGTTAAGCCTCCTGCCAAGCCAATAATATCTTGTCCCAATTGGAAGTCTTGAATGGTGTCAGTACCTTTGTCGATAGACAGAACAAAAATGTCGTTCCCGTTACCACCATTAAGCGTGTCATCTCCCCCATCTCCGCTGAGAAAATCATTACCTTCATCACCATTAAGCCTGTCATTGCCAGAACCACCAAATAGGTAATCATTCCCCATGCCGCCAAAGAGAACATCATTAGACTTGTTACCAAAGAGAACATCTTCTCCTGCATTTCCAGTCAATGTATCACTACGATCGCTACCATCAATGCTTTTACCGACAATTAAAGTAACAACACCGATTCTGTTAAGACTGCCATCACTAAGTTCGTAGCGGAAAGCTGTAGACCCAGAAAATCTAGAATTAAAGGTAGGTGTAAAGACAAGATAGTCATCAGTAAAATTGGTAGGGGTATTGTTGTCACTTAGAGTAATAGTTCCAATTGAAGAACTAAGATCGCTGACAGCAATAATACGAAGAGTTGTTGAAATATCTGGATCGCTATCATTTCTTAGAAGGCTACTCACAGAAAAAGTTTTAGTTGTGCTTTGATTTACAGTTAGTGTGTCTGGATTTGCAATGGGTGCTTCATTAATATTGAGAACGGTAATTGTGAATGCTTGCTCTTTGCTCAATCCACCACTATCTGTTGCAGTCATCAATAGATTAATTGTAGGAATTATTTCATAGTTTAAACTGATACTATTCTTCAGTTTGAGTTGATTATTCACAACTTCAAAGCGTGTATCACTCACACTGAATATGTGGCTATCGTTGGCATCTGGATCGATGACGGTAAGCATACCGATGACTGCACCAGATGCATTTTCTGTCACAGAGGTATTGCTGAGCGTAATCGTGATTGGTGCTTCATTGACATTGACTACACTAATTGTGAATGCTTGTTCTTTGCTGAATCCACCGCTATCAGTTGCTGTTACCAATAAATCAATCGTAGGAGTGGTTTCATAATCTATACTGATACCATTTTTCAGTTTTAGTTGATTATTTACAAATTCAAAACGATTATCACCAAGATTGAACGTATGAGTATCATTGACATCTGGATCGGTGACGGTGAGTGTCCCGACGACTGCACCAGATGCATTTTCTATCACAGAGGTATTACTCAGCGTAATTGCGGTTGGTGCTACTTTCTCATCGACATTAAGAACTGTAATTGTGAATGACTGCTCTTTGCTCAAGCCACCGCTATCAGTTACCGTTACCAATAAATCAATCGTAGGAGTTGTTTCATAGTCTAGACTGATACCATTTTTCAGTTTCAGTAGTCCATTTTCCACTACGAAGCGATCGTCGCTCACACTGAAAACGTGACTGTCGTTGGCATCTAGATCGGTGACGGTAAGCGTACCGATGACTGCACCGGATGCATTTTCTGTCTCAACAGTATTGCTGAGTGCAATCGCGGTTGGTGCTTCATTGGTATTGAGAACCGTAATTGAGAATGACTGCTCTTTGCTTAATCCACCACTATCAACTGCGGTTACGAAGAGATTGATTGCCGGAGTTGTTTCATAATCGAGACTGACATCACTCCGCAGTTTGAGTAGTCCATTTGCCACGACAAAGCGATCATCACTCACACTGAAAACATGAGTGTCGTTGGCATCTGGATCTATAACCGTAAGTAAACCAATAGTTGCACCTGGTTCATTCTCTATCACAGAAGTATTGCTCAGCGTAATTGCGGTGGCTGCTGCATTCTCATTGACATTAAGAACTGTAATTGTGAATGACTGCTCTTTGCTTAATCCACCACTATCTGCTGCGGTCACAAATAGATTAACTGTGGGTGTTGTTTCGTAGTCTAGACTGACATCACTCCGCAATCTTAGTTGACCATATTGCACGACAAAGCGATCATCACTCACGCTGAAAACATGAGTGTCGTTGGCATCTGGATCTATAACAGTGAGTACACCAATAGCTGCACCCAGTTCATTCTCAGTGACAGAGGTGTTGCTCAACGTAATTGCTGTTGGTGCTTGATTGACATCTTCAATGACATCATTAATTGCTATCGTGAACTCTTTGTCAAAGGATAGTTCACCTTGATCGGTGGTTCTTACCCGAATAGTGTAAGTAGATTTTGTCTCAAAATCAGGAGAAATGTTGAGTTGCAACTGATTATTGATGATAGAAAAAGCAGTGTTATCAGAGTAATTAGCAGTGTCAACAAGACTGTAAGTGAAACTGTTACTGTCAACATCAGTGGTTGAGAACGTACCAATTAATCCAATAGGCACATTCTCATCAATGCTGGTGACACTAAGGGCTAAATCAGTGGGGGTATCATTGACAGCAGCAAGTGTAATCGTAACCGTTGCTACATCTGAGGTTGTTAATCCGTCACTCAACTGATAGGTGAAAGTGTCTGTTCCGTTAAAGTTAATCTGTGGAAGATAGCTAAACGTACCATCTGGGTTGAGATTAAAACTACTTGCATTCGAGGGGGTTTGCACCAGTTGAACCGTCAGTGGATTGTTGTCTGGGTCGCTATCAGCACCATTACCATTATCAGCTAAGACATTGCCGCTTAATGGCGTATCTTCATTTACTGCAAAACTATCATTGTTGGCGATAGGAGATGAATTAGAATTGGCACTGAAGAGATAAGCTGAACCATTGCCGTTTCCAAATCTATCTCCAAAAGGTGCTCCGGCAATTACAGTACCGCCACTAATATCAACAGAGGTACCTATCCGATTATATGCAACCCCATTATTAGGGATAAGCTTGGTTTCCTGAACCCAAGTACTGCCATTAAACTGATAAACGTAGGCTGAGCCACTGTCAGTGCCGAGATCGTTATCATCAAATAAAGCTCCAACAACAACTCGGTTATTGCTGATGGAAACTGAATTGCCAAAGCGATCGCCTTGTGCCACATCATTGGAAATTAGTTTGACCTGCTCAACCCAGCTGGTGCCATTAAATTGATAGATGTACGCTGAACCACGATTAAAGTTTTCTCCAGCTGCTCCAACAATCGCCGTTGTGCCGTCAATACTGACTGAACCCCCAAAATACTTAAACACATTACTATCGGTGGCTGTCAGTTTGGCTTGTTGCACCCATTGAGTACCATCAAATTGATAAACATAGGCGGCACCCACATCAGCACCAAGATTCGCATCATCATCGTTGACTGCACCTACGATCGCTGTATTGCCACTAATAGCAACAGAGTTCCCAAAGTAATCGAAGGCTGCGCCATCATTTGCAGTGAGCTTGGCATATTGTACCCAATTGCTGCCATTAAAACGGAAAATATACGCACAGCCACTGTCAACGCCAAAATTATTATCGTCATATAAGGCTCCAACAATTGCCCAATCGCCATCCATTGCAACTGAGGAGCCAAACTGGTCACTGGCACCGACATCATTGGCTCTAAGTTTAGTTTGACGTACCCAACTACTGCCATTACGCTCAAAAATATAAGCTGCACCAATATCGCCTTCAGAAATGCTGGAACCGTTATCTCCCGGTGCTCCAATAATTACACGATCGCCATCAATCGCTACAGTTTCACCAAAATAATCTCTATAAGAAGAATCACCGGAGCCTGCGGTGAGGTCAGCTTGCTTTACCCATGCGCTACCATCAAATTGATAAATATAAGCTATGCCCCCTTCGATTACGCTTGGGCCAACATCACCTGGTGCACCAACAATCGCAGTGTTGCCATCGATTCCTACTGAGATACCAAAACGATCAAAATTTCCCACAAAACCCAGTTTTGCCTGTTGCTGCCAGTCCAGTACTCCTTGGTATGAATTCTGGAGGGATGTATTGATCGCTAAAGGAGTTTCAATCTTGCCTGTCTGTACCTCTAGCTCCCAATCACCACCGAGATCTGCATTACCTGTCAAATCATCTGAGGCGGCTACGTCAGCTTGCGTCAATATGCTAATCTGCTGCACAAGTTGCTGTCCCCAGTCGCTTGCAGCCAGATTGCAGCCATAAAACAGCACATCTGCATTCACGGTTAATGCTTCTGACCAGGATTGCAACTTATCAGTATAGTTACCGATATTGGTCAAGTTGAGGGTTGTTGCACCCAGTTGCACTGCTCCATCTCTGGCATGGGAAAAGATATGTAAAGTGGTGATGTCAAGTCTTTCTGACAAAACTGAATTAATTTGGGCAATACCATCTTGGTTTGGGTTCAGCAGATAGACTTCTGTACTCGATTGCAAGCCTGTAGCTAACTGGTTGTAATTCAATAGTGTGCTATCAATAAAGGCAATTTCACGAGGGCGATCGCTCAAGAGTGGATATAAAACCGGAGTTTCAAATTGTAAAGAATTAGAAAATTCAGAACTCAGCATTATTAATAATCACTTCCTTAAAAACACCACACTGCCATGTAGCCGAGAGACTATTCGCAGTAAAAATTGCTTTGAAATATCAAATTGGTAGTAATTTTCAAAATCTCAGTTCCTCATTTATGAATCAATACGGCAACTGACGTATTTTTTTTGTAAAGCACTTACGAGGGAGGACAGTACAATGTAATATTTGATCTATACCCAAAGACATATTTCGTAAATAAAGATGATATGAGTAGCCTGTGTCACAACGATATGTTACAACTTCTCAAGTTTGTACGTGTTCTACAGGCTCCTTGTAGCTTAGATGAACTACCGCAACGAATCTTGACGAATCTGAACCAACTTATTGGCTGTGACATGGCATCCTATACGAGTTTTGACCTTGGAAGCAGCATTACTGTGCAAATTCAAAGTTTTCCAGATGCATCATTAGCTCCCAGAATAGAAAGCATTGCATCTAAGACTGGATTGATGGGTCATCCACTAACATCCAACTATGTCAGGACAGGGGATGGTAGTGCCCATATGCTCTCTGACTTTGTCACTGAAGAAGAACTCCATCAATTAGATATTTACGAAGAATTTTTACATCCACTCGGGCTAGAAGAGCAGTTAGGGGCTGCGATTGCAGTGAAGCCTAGTCAGCCTGGAATCAGCAAGTTTTATAGAACGCGGCAAAACATTGCTGTTTCGGTAGAGCGCAAACATCGTAATTTCATTGAGCGCGATCGTCTTGTGCTCAATCTCATTCGACCGCATTTGCTAGAAGCTTACTATAGCGCGCAAACCTTTACACAGATGCAGTGCCAAATAGCACAACTGAATCAAATCCTCGAACAAACTGGTGTTGTAATTCTGTCAATGGACGGTCAAGTTGAAGAGATGACCCAACGAGCAGAAACCCTAATAGAAAGCTACTTCCAGACATCAACACCATCATTACAACTCAAGCCACTGCCAAATACACTCCAACGCTGGATTAAGCATCAGATTACACAATGGACATGCACAGAAAATATTCCTCCAGTTTCTCGCCCTCTTCAACTTGAACGCGATGGTCAAAGGCTTACAGTTCGACTCAATCGACATCCGAATTTAGAGAAGTTTTTACTACTGCTAGAAGAGTCTAATCATCAGGCTTTTTCTCCTGGTTCGCTAAGATTATTGGGACTAACGAGGCGAGAAGCTGAAGTATTGTTTTGGGTAGCAAAGGATAAAGGTACGGCAGATATTGCTGCAATTCTGGGAATCAGCGATCGCACAGTTAAAAAACACCTGGAACATATTTATGAAAAATTTGGTGTGCAAACTCGTCTTGCAGCCGTAATGTATGCATTAGAGCAATTAGGAATTTTTACTACCTAATTTAAATGCGTTTTCCCTGCTTGGAAATAATAATTTTTATAAAAATAATTAGTCATACACTTTCAAAAAGCTTCTTGATATATATCAGTCAAAGTATCATGAAATCCCCATCCCATTCCTGATGTATTTTCCATAATCTTTCGACAACGCTGTTGAAAGATATCTTGTAAATTGGATTTGATAATAATTCCTACAGCCTGCTCATATACCCCTTCCATACTGAGATAGAAAGGCTCATCAATATCCCCATAAGCCTTGGTAAATTTGACTCCTTGCTCTACATAAAAAAGCATGACATCAATCAGAGCAGCATCGGTTTTACAGATTTTTTTGTAGTCAGAAATAGCTTTTTTAGCCACAGACAGTCTAGCCTTACCCAATCCACGAGTGGGAAAAAACTCCGATTCAATAATTTTTTTGTACTTGGTAGCAATTTCTTTATCTTCTTGAGGATAGAGCTTAATTTGATAATAATCTTTCACTGATGGGAACTTCTTAAAGAGTTCGGCAATGTCCGAAATCAATTCTTCTTGAGAACAACTTTTGAGATATTGTTTGAGATGGGTGAGATTTATTTTTTGCTGTGTCATTTTATGCCTTAGTCAGGTACATGAGAATGGACAGATCCTACAAATAATTAACTCACTCACAAGCGTGAATTTGAAAAAATTAATTCTGAGTTATTCATCAAAGTTGATACTAAAATTAACTCCCAATACCTCTTCTATGCGCCGTAAAGTTTCGATTGGCAAAGCTTTTGTTTCTTCAGCTTCTATTTTGTACCAATTCATAGTTGTCATGGGAATTTGACGGCATATTTCAGCTAAAGAGCGCTTATCGGCTTCTCTGGCTTGTCTAATTCTCTTTCCCAGACTGGGGATTTCTACATCTATCGTTCTTCTAACTTTCATCAATTCCTCAGCCCTTCAACTCTCCTCAACTATAAATTGTCAGTTTGTCCGAAATCGTAAACCATAAGTTTATAGTTTATGGTAAGGTATCAAAGATATCAAATGATAGTGACTTTTTTTTGAAGCTAGGGGGGGTAGAAGTATGAGCGAGATGTCCAACATCTCCAGTGAGAGGAACCTGCTACCCCCCAATAGTGACTTAGAAGCCAACCAGACTACACCAGTTGAAGTAATTAGTAGCTCCGAACTTACCACAGAAGAGTGGAGCGATCGCATATTTTTAGAAAGGCAAGTTGAACGAGCATTTTACATAGCTGCTAAAGCATTGAAAGCACTACGAGATAGACGTTTGTACCGTTCGACTCACTCAACATTTGAAGATTACTGTCGTTCCCGGTTTGGCTTCACTCACCGCCATGTGAACTACTTGATAGCTGGTTCTTTTGTGGTTGACAATCTCATGGGAACCAATGGTTCCCAAATTGAGAACTCAGATGAAATGGGAACCATTGGTTCCCAAATTGGGAACCCAGATGAAATGGGAACCAATGGTTCCCAAATTAAAAACTCAAATGAAACGGGAACCGATGGTTCCCAAATTGGGAACTCAGATGAAATGGGAACCATTGGTTCCCAAATCTTACCAACGAGCGAACGCCAAGTTAGACCTTTGGTTCCCTTGAAACCAGAACAACAACGTCAAGCTTGGCAACAGGCAGTAGAACTTGCTGGTGGTAAAATTCCCTCTGGTCGTATTGTTCAGGATATTGTGGACAAAATTCGAGAAAGAACCAAATTGCCTAATCCTTACCGCCTTGGGGAAGTATGTACTCTACTGCCCAAAGATAACCCAGAACTTAAAGGCAAGAGTGGTTGTTGGGGTGTCATCACTCATGTTGGAGACTATAGTTGCACTCTTGAGACTTGGGATGCTGAGTATACCGTGAAAATAGAACATCTCAAGTCCCTAGAACTGTTAGACAATGACTGCCAATTTATGCAACAACTGTGTGCGCGACTGCGGCGGCTGCATGAAATTGAAAACCGAGATATTGCAGTAGATTGGCTTGGCTTAGGGTTAGGGAAACAACCCAAGCCGTACCTTTCGCCCTTACAAGAAAAATTGCTGGCTGATGTGGAACAAGAGTACGGACTCCATTAGCCAGCAATAACTTTTGCCCTGCTAGTAGAAGTTTGTAGTGTCATTTCACTTAGTACCCGTGCTACTTCCTTTGGCTGGGATGTTAACTTGGCTTTGAGCTGTGTCCGCAGAATCGCCAATCGCTGGTAATGACCATTCACCTTGTCTGCAATCCCTAAACGTCGCGCTGCGGTACGAATGCGAGGCTGGGGCAGCTTTTCTATTAACAGCGTTAGAGATTCAGTGTCAATATCATCTGTTGTGCTTGGCGCGGTGCTGTCGGCTACTGGAATTGATAGGGATTCTGGATTATTTACAGGTTTATTAGAAGCTGGTGAAGTAGTTTTATCTATCACTTGCTTGTGGTTTACCTGGTATGCCGTATTATTTTGTTGCTGAGTGCAAGCATTCCATAGCTTTACTAAACCTGCAAACAAATCAAGTATCATCAAGATTGCGTATAGAGTAGCGATCGCCAAAATCGCATTTGTCAAAAAGTCTTGAGTATTTTGCATTTTCTGTGTCTCCAGTAAAATTGCGTGAAGTGTGTGCTGGCTTTTTGTAGTTCTTTTTCCGTCAGGGGTTGCACATCTTTCAACACCCCCAGCTACAGGCTAGAGGTGTTACTGATTCTAGAAATGCTCAAAAGTTGAGGATTCTGGTTGAAAGGCGATTTCTATCTGGTAGTCTCTGTCATGCCAGCCAAGCAGATACCAGTAGTTTTCTGAATACGATGGTGGTAAATTACAGGTACGGTCAGCCTCGCCTAACTCAAACCAATATAGTGTTAACCTATCGCGCTCCTGCATCAAAAAGTCAATTTCACGGTCGATGTCTGTAGTGATATTGCACATTTTATTGATCAATGGCTATTTAAATTTCATTCCTCAGCAGCGCGTAAGCGTAAAAAGCAAGACACTGGTATTTCACCAATAGCTTGCACACAGACTAAAAGCTACATCTGCTAACAATAAATTTCTTCATCACACTCCGGAGAAATTATTTCAACAAAATTCTCTACTCTTCTCTATGCTGTGTATTTTTGGAAGAATAACGAGACTCTTAGGAATAGCTATTGTGTAGATTTTTTAATATTGCTATTAGCTCGAAATATTCTATTTCTGGAGATTTTGCTGTGATAAAATAGAGGCGAAAAGAACCATCTCCATATTTTTTGAGGTCTTGTTCGCTAAAGTGGATTTCTTGCCGTTGCAGCCATTTGATAACACTACTGTAAAATTCAGCTAGGAATAATGCCGGAAAGTAAATCCTGCCTGTTTTTGCCCCAGTTTGTATATGAGTTACTACCTGAAATTGTGGTGACACTAACACTTCTGCCATATAAACTCTCACTTGAATCGTTTTAATCTCTTTAGCCGTCAGGCTTGTGGCAGGTACAAGTGAGAGGAGAGCGATTCTCTAAAGAAGTGAACTCACCTCAAGGAATCAGGAGCCATAGCAAGTGTCTATCTAGAAACTCTTGATTAAATTAACTCTAAACTTACTATATTCTGACTATAATTAGCGACTAATATAAATAATTTCAGCCATCGAGAACCTAGTAAAATTTCCTGGATTTCATCTCCAGCAAATACAGGAATTTCCCACTCTTGATTATCTATTATTACCCTACCAATATAAACATCAAATTCAGTTTCTCCTTGAGCAGTTCTTAATTTATTTTGACGCAAAAAATCCCAATCAAGACTTTGTACATCTTGTTTGTTCATAGCTAAAAATTCAGTGAATCCTGTATCTAACATTGTTTCTACAGGAAAACTGAAGTCATCCCCTCCAATTAAATCAATTTCAAAGTAAACTTGACCTTTATCTCCAAATCTCCCCTCAATCATATTCTGCCACTAACTCCGGTTTCGTTAATGCCAAAAATATGATGAATCACATGAGGATATTTTTCTCTGGCCATTTTACTTGCTACCTCTTGATCCCGATCAATAAAATAATCCCCACTATCAGGTTCAATGGCAATATACCAACCATAGTATTTATCTAGTATTTCTGGTTTTAAACGCTCAAAAATCAGCCAACAACGCTCATAAAATGCCTGTCTTCTGGCTTTTTCTTCAGCTTTTTGTGCTTCTGTCCATTGAATTTCTGGAAATACTCTCCCACGTCTCACTATTCTTTCTGGTGAAGAGTGTGTCATATTTTTGACCTCATGAAAATTTATTGTCCATATTTAATTATAAAATGCCAAATGGGAACCAATGGTTCCCAAATCTTACCAATGAGCGATCGCCAAGTTAGACCATTAGCTCCCTTGGAACCAGAACAACAACATCTTGCTTGGCAACACCGCCGTTAGACCGCTCCGTTTTAGTCTTCAGGAAAGCAACCTAACAACTACCCATTTCAAATTGATGTTGCTGAAAGGTGATTAACACACAACCATGAACACAATTAACTACAGACTCCCGCAGCTTGGAGACGAGCATCAAATCAGTGGTTGCATGTGGGCTTCTGCGGTTCTATGGGAACTCACTGATGGCACACCAGAAAGCGTTGCTGAATGGAAAAAGCTATGTAGCCCAGAAGAATTAAGAGACAGAATCTTAAGTAATGAGAAAACGCTAGTTGCAACGTGGAATGAAATCGTTGTTGGATTTATTGCTTTTAAGAGGGGCAATCATTTGTCATTACTGTTCGTCAGAAGAGAATTTTCTGGGCAAGGAATCGGTCGAGAACTCTTCACCCGATGCAGCTATGATTTGGATGAAGTCACTGTTAATGCCGCCCAAGAAGCAGTTGGCTTTTACCTGAAAGTAGGGTTTATCCAAAGCGGCGATCGCTTTTTCAAGCATGGAATATGGGGGACACCTATGAAATGGATCAACCTTTCACACGAAGTTATGGAGTAACCCGATGGATAACCTGTCACTGCTGTCCACACTCCGCGAATTAGAATGCGAACTTCATCAGCCCTGCGGGGTTACGATTGGACTGTGAACCAAGAATCCCCGACGTTATACTGCGGTGGAGTGTCAATACTGCACATTAATTGAGCGGATCAAAATGCTCATCACTTCTCTAGGATTTGAAGTAGGTAATAAGGGACTCCAATCACCTATATCTGCATAACCGAGTTGATGCACAATACGAATTGTTGCCATTACAGCTTGACTGGAGCCAATTAGCGTATGCTTAATTGTTTCTCGTTCTGGCTTTGCTGGGTAATTTGTTTGAAAGTTAGGAAGAGTTGAAACTTGGATGTTAGGGTTTCCCAGAAAGCTTCGATAGTTTGATTGCATGGAATATTTCTCCTGGCTTTGGGGTTTACTGAATTTGCGTTGCACTTAATTTCTTTCTACCGAGGTTTAATCAGGAAAGTTATTTTGAAAATAACTCTGATGTTTTTGAATTGTGAGTGGCTTTACTAACTGGAAATATTCTGTTTCTAATGAATTAGTACTTCTAAAATAAACTCGAAATGAGCCATCAGCATATTGTTTGATGTCTTTTTCATCGAAAATAATTTCTTGCCTTTGCAACCATTGGTATACAGTTGCGTGAAACTCAGTCAGAAACAA
>NZ_JACJRE010000044.1 GCF_014697075.1 Tolypothrix sp. FACHB-123
TGTCAATACATATAAGGCTTTTGGCAAAATAAAGATGCTTTTTTTGTGTTTATATGAGTGCTATAACTAATAATTTGGCATAATAGCTACTGAAGAACCAAAATTACTAGTAGTCAGTAGTTAGTTGTCAGTTGTCAGTTGTCAGTAGTTAGTTGTCAGCGATGCACTGAAGCTCACCCGAAGTGTTGTCAGTTGTCTTCCTTGTCCTCTTCCCTTCCTTACCTTCTGCCTAAATTACAAATGGCTCAAGTTGACTATTAAACCAATTTTCCCCGGTGCGTTCTGCAACTAGGGGTCTGACGGTAAACTTGGGTGGTGTACCTGGATGAACATCGATGCGCACGCAGGAATAAGCAAGTTGCTTTTGGAAACCTTGGCCTTTGCGCCCCACATATAGTAGGGAATCGGCAACTTTGCGAGTGGGACTTCCCGAAATTTCGGTGAAAGTTTCTAATAATTCACTTCCCTCTGGGCGTTGGCGACGGGGGCGGCGACCGCTACCACCGGAGATAATATAATTAATGTGCGAGTCAGCATAACCAGTATCTACGGTGCGTAGATGTTCGAGACAGTGGGCATGACCGCTAAGTACTAAGTCTACTATGGGGCGTTCTTTGACTTGGTTCCCTAGAGTTTGGGCTACTTGTTCAAATACCCAGCGTAAACGGTGACGCACTGCTAAAGTTTGGGCTTGATGCCATTTAGTGGCTTCGGTGACGTAGGGGGGATGATGAAGATAAACAATTCGTCCCCGAACTTGTGAGTTATTCCAAGATTCAATCAACCGCTGACGCAACCAGTCTAGTTGTTCAAAGTCAATGGTGGCTGGTGTATGAGATGCTAGTTGTTTTTCAATGTCAAGTTTGACCTCATTTATTTGGTCTAATTTGGCACTGAGGTCATCGAGTTGTTCCGCATCTTCGGGGTTGTCTGGGTTGAGGCGATCGCTCAATTCTAAAATCTGTTCTTCTTCTGTATCTATCTCCTGGCGGCGCTTTTGCAGTTCTCGCCGGGAAATATCCCCCGCTTGCGTTGTCGGTAAAGGTGAAGGAGCGTTGAAAGTATTAGAATCAAGGGCAAAAAAATCTATACCACCATACCTAAAAGTGTAATAGCGGTTAGGCAAACGGGTAAACATTCCCGGTTCATAGCGCAAACATCTGCCGGTATCGACTTTGGCGGTGTAATGATTGTCTAAATGCTCTTTTAAATGTTCTGGGGAAGCAATGCCGGCAAGATAATCGATAAACGCCTTAGCATAAGCATTGCCTTGATTGGAACCATGCCAACCAATTTCAAAATCTTTATAGCGAAACATCCGCCGCAACCGCAAGGTACTGCCAGTAAAGAGACGATACATTAAAGGCACATCATAATAATCATGATTGCCCAGCACCGGCAAAAAAGGTAAATTAAACACCATGCGATCGTAGGCAATATTTTTAGGATTTTCCCCACCTATCAGGAATTCCCGGTAAGGTTCAATAAAATTTGCTGGGTAATATTCATGGGAACCCACCACATAAATCACATCACCCGTATGCAAGACTAAACTGCATTCATCTTTATGTTCCAGCATCAGCTTTGCCACCAGACGCTGGGGATGGTAACCGAAATGGGACTTAGTACCGCTATCACCAATCACCAAAAAAGAGAATTCGGGACTGTCATTTTGGCGATCGTCAATCACCATACTTGTTTGGTCAATCTCCCGTTCTACAATAGTGGGGTGTTGCCAACGTACCCTTTCCTGCATCTTGTGAATTTTCACAGGAATTGATGGTTCAGATATCAATCTCATTAGTAATTACTCCATAATTTGGGAATGGGGCATGGGGAATGGGGCATGGGGCATTGGGCATTGGTGAATAGTGAGGCTTAAAAGTGCAAGGTTGAGGTTTAAAGATGCATCTTCCGAGATAAAAACTGCAACTTCCGACATCAAAGCCGCAACTTCCGAGATAAAAGCCGCAATGTTTAGGTTTAAAGCGGCAAATTCTGACATCAAAAGCGCACCTTCCGAGATAAAAGCCGCAATGTTTAGGTTTAAAGCGGCAAATTCCGACATCAAAAGCGCACCTTCCGAGATAAAAGCCGCAACGTTCAGGTTTAAAGGCACAAATTCCGACATCAAAGCCCCAACTTCCGAGATAAAAGCCGCAATTGACTTGTTCAAAACCGCAACCTCCGCGATCAAAAGTCTAACTTCCAACTCCAAAGCCTCTAATTCCTACCCCAATGCCCAATGCCCCATGCCCAACACCCAATGCCCCATTCTTTATTGATACCCCGCCGCTTGTAACCAGAAAAGCTTGGCATATTGTCCATCAGTAGCCAATAATTCTGCATGAGTTCCCTGTTCTACAACTTTTCCGGCTTCAATCACCATGATTTTATCCGCCATGCGGACTGTCGAGAAGCGGTGAGAAATCAAGAATACCATCTGATTTTGGGTGACGGTGCGAAAATGATTGAAAATGTCAAACTCAGCTTGGGCATCCATTGCTGATGTCGGTTCGTCTAAGACTAAGATATCGGCTCTAGTCCGCATAAAGGCACGGGAAAGGGCGATTTTTTGCCATTGTCCCCCAGAAAGTTCATGCCCGCCTTTAAACCAACGCCCTAGTTGGGTGCTAAAACTATCGGGTAATTGGTGAATAAAAGGTTCCGCCATGCCTTTTTGGGCGGCATTTTGCCAGCGATGGCTATCGTCTAAATACTCGACATCCCCAACGCCAATATTTTCCCCGACTGTGAACTGATAGCGGACAAAGTTCTGAAAAATCACGCCAATCCGTCGCCGCAATACTTCTATATCCCACTCTTGCAAATCTACACCATCTAAAAAAATCTTGCCGGAATCTGGGGTGTACAGTCGGGTGAGTAATTTAATTAAAGTCGTCTTCCCTGAACCATTTTCTCCGACGATGGCGAGTTTTTCCCCTGGTTTTAAATGTAGAGAAATATTGTTTAATGTCGGCTTGCTGTTTCCGGGATAGGTAAAGGAGACATTTTCAAAGCGAATCCCATCTTCAGGATTGATACCAATGGTAACTGTACCCCAAGGTTGGGGCGATTCTGCTTCTAAGAAGTCGTAAAGATTAGAAAGATAAAGGTTATCTTCGTACATTCCGCCAATAGAAGTTAAAGCAGCCGCAAAAGTTGACTGTCCTTGACGAAAGACGGTGAGATACATTGTCATATCTCCTAAAGAAATTTTCCCTAACACTGTTTCGATGACAATCCAGGCATATGCGAGGTAAAAAGCGGCGGTACTTACCAAACTCAACAGGTAACCCCAAAATCCCCGGCGCAGAGTTAAGTCCCTATCTTCACCGTAGAGTTGATGAAAAATGTTGCGATACCGCCGCAGTAGCATTCCCCCTAGTTGGAAGAGTTTAATTTCCGTGACATAATCCTCTCGCGCCAAGAGATTTTCTAAATAATGCTGCTGACGAGTTTCAGGCGCGCGCCAACTAAACAGGCGAAAAGCTTGGGTAGCGAATTTAGTTTCCGCAATAAAGGCAGGCATGGCGGCTACAATCAGCACAATCACCGCCCATACAGAGAATTTGACTAATAAAATTCCGTAAGTCACCAATGACAGGGCATTTTGCACCAATCCAAAGGTACGATTAACTAAAGAAAGGGGACGTACCGAGGCTTCCCGGCGGGCATTGAGGAGTTTATCATAAAATTCCGAGTCTTCAAAATACTTTAAATCTAAAGTCTGCGCCTTTTCCAAGATAAGTACATTCACGCGCTGACCGAGTAGCGCCCGTAACAGTGATTGACAGACAATCAAACCGCGCTGACTGCCCGCCAATAACATCACAGCGATCGCTTCTAATGCTACATATAATAATGGGCGGGAAATATCGCCATTGATACCAGCTTGAGCCGAGAATACCACCGCATCAACAATTAACTTGCCGAGATAAGCGATCGCAGCTGGTAACAAACCAGCGATTAAAGTTAAAGTAGCCAGAATAATTGTCAAACTACGACTAGTAGTCCACACTAGCGCAATAGCCCGTCCACTGTAACGGAAGACAGCTAGTGATTGTCGCAGAGCCTTTCGTGTCGTTTTAGTCTTCATTATTCTGTTTATAGCGCGAAAAAGAGTGCGATCGCTTAGTAACAGTTTCAGGTACCAAGAAAATGTATTATTCTACTACACACAGGTATCGCCTGTTTTCCCATGATGACTCTGAGTTCTCTCGCAATATCTGCTCAAAAGCACATTGCGTTAAAATATCATAAAAAATAACTCGCGATCGCTACACTTTTGCAAATACCTATGCCCGCCAAAGATGTTTATCATCATGTTGTGATAACAGCACTAGAAAAAGATGAGTGGCTAATTACTGATGACCCATTTAAATGAAAATGTGGAACAAAAGATTTATATATAGACTTAGGTGCAGAAAAACTGATAGCAGCAGAAAAAGGTCAGCAGAAAATAGCAGTTGAAATTAAAAGTTTTCTCAATCCATCTCCCGTTACAGATTTAGAAAATGCTTTAGGACAGTTTATCCTTTATTACGATATTTTAGAAGAACAAGGAAGCGAGCGAATTTTATATCTTGCTATTCCCCAGCGAATTTATCTTGAAATCTTTACCGAACCCATCGGCAAGATTTTATTAAAAAGGAATCGCTTACGTTTATTGACATTTGACCCAAAGCAAGAGGTAATTGTGCAATGGATACCTTAGAAATATATCAAAAAATTATTGAGAAAATTCTGAATGAATATATAAAAATACCCTACGCCAATCGGCAATTAGAAATAAAACTTATCATCGATCGCACAGCTACTAATTATATAGTCATGACTTTGGGATGGGAGGGAGAACAAAGAGTTCATGGTTGCATTATCCATATTGAAATTATTAATGGAAAAATTTGGATTCAGCGTGATGGGACTGAATATGGTATTGCTAATGAACTAGTATCAGCAGGAATTCCTAAAGATAAAATTGTTTTAGCTTTTCATCCCGAAGATGCGAGACAATACACTGATTTTGCAGTTGCTTGATTGGACAAAAAATGCGATCGCGCTATCTGCTCCATAATTCACTAATAACATCCTCGCCACAGTGCAAGCATTTTTCTTTTCGCGATAACATATAAGCGCGAAGTTCTATCTGTGGGTGGATATGTAATGATGCCTATACGTCAAAGCTTCTCCAAGTCTGACATCCAGCTATCTTACTTAGAGTGGCACCAAGGTCAAGAACCCTTATTGCTATTACATGGGTTAGCTGACAATGCCCTAGTATGGTCTAGCTTAGGGGATTATCTAGCCGCAGATTACCATATAGTTGCCCCAGATATGCGCGGTCATGGCGAAAGCAGCAAGCCGGAAGATGACTATAGCTTTGAAAGTGCGATCGCGGATTTAGAAGCCCTGATGGATAGTTTAGGATGGTCTAGTGCCCATGTTGTCAGTCATTCATGGACGGGTAAATTAGCCGCTATCTGGGCGAGACAAAATCCAGAACGGTTGCGGAGTATGATTTTGATAGATCCTATCTTCATCTGGAAAATGCCCAGCTACTTTAAACTGACATTTCCCCTGTTATACCGCGTTTTACCGTTTCTTAAAAGCATGGGGCCTTTTGTTAGTTACGAATCAGCCAAACAGCAAGCGCAACAATTAAGCCAATATCAAGGTTGGACTGATTTACATCAGCAAGTTTTTGACGCCGGAATCGAACAAAAGCCTGATGGTAGTTGGGGGAGTAAATTTACTATAGCCGCCCGCGATCGCATTTTTGAAGATGTCATGCGCGTACCTGGGTTAACAGAGCCAGTTTATTTACCAACTCTCTTCATCCAACCCCAAAAGGGCGTAAATCGTCAAGATTGGCAACTAAAACCCTACAAAACTCATCTAAAAAACTTAAGCATCTGCCAAGTTCCCGGAAATCATTGGCCTTTCTTGACACAACCAGAAGCCTTTAACCAAACTGTAGCAGCATTCTTAAATCAACACAAATGTAAAGTTTGAAGGATGCAGGATATAGACAGCTTACACAAAGCTAGGATGAATAAAACTTGTGATATCAAAGTTTGTCTGTAATTGATTTTACGGCAGAAAATCTCTAGCCATTCTTGCTTCTATATCCTTAATTCTTAAATATTACCTATTAACTAATCATGAGCCTTTGTATTAATCCAGTTTGTCCTCAACCCAATCAATCTAGCCAGGATGAACATCGTTTTTGTCAGAGTTGTGGTTCCCAATTGCAACTTTTAGGACGCTACCGTGTCACGCACTTATTAAGTGAAAAAACTGGTTTTAGTAGAATATATGAAGCATACGAACAAGATACACCAAAAATCATCAAAGTTCTCAGAGAAAATTTATCGAATGAACCTGAGTTAGTCGAACTATTTCAGCAAGAAGTCACCGTACTCAAACAGTTAAATCATCCTGGTATACCCCAAGTCGATGGCTACTTTCAATATCAAACCCGCAACGGTTTATTATTGCACTGTCTAGCAATGGAGAAAATCGACGGACTGAATTTAGAACAATGGCTGAAACAACAAGAAAATCTCCCCATTTCCCAAACACAAGCTATATACTGGTTGAGACAATTACTAGAGATTTTAGCAGTCTTACATAGTCAGCAATACCTGCATCGGGATATTAAACCTAGTAATATTATGCTGCGCAGTTCACCAGATACCCAGGATAAACAAGATGGGGGCGATTTGGTATTAATTGATTTTGGCACAGCTAAAGAATTTGCCCAATCTATAAATGGGGAGACTGCAATTTTATCATCTGGCTATAGCGCCCCAGAACAAATGCATGGCGCAGCTGTACCTCAATCAGATTTCTTTGCTTTAGGACGCACCTTTGTATTTTTACTCACAGGTTACCATCCTTTAGAGATGTACGATATTCAGCATAATGTTTTACATTGGCGAAATCGGACAAATAATATTTCTAGCTTATTATTAAATTTAATTGATTGGCTAATGGCTCCGGAAATTCAAAACCGTCCCGCCAATGCTCAAGAAATTTTAGATAAATTAGCAGAAATTGACAAAATATTAAATGCAAGTATAACTACAACTACAACTACAAAAGTAACTGCACCAGATAGTAACCAAACTGCACAGTTACCTGCGCCCGCTATTAAAACTGTTAAATCACCCGAAAAATCACCCGAAAAATTGCCATTACTAGCCTTAATTGCCGCTTTAATTGCATCATTAGGATTCCTAGGTTTAATAGTCTTATTTTTAGGAAATCTCAAATTTAATTCTTTCCCTAATTATGGACAAGCGCCAGAAAGAAAAGGCAAAGTTGATTACTTCCCTTATGTAGAAGGACAAGATAGTCAAGGTAGAAGCGCTGAATTTAATATCGCTGTTTTATCCATAGAATATAAATGGCTTTTAGGCAGTAATTTTCAAATTAAATATAATGATAAAATTATCAGTCTGGAAGCCTTAAAGTTAAATTTAGAACAAGAAGGTATCCAGAAGATAATGGAAAATCCCAGTGAAATTATCTCTGTAGGTACAGCTTCTTGCGAAGGTGATACAGCAATTGAACAACGCCGCGCTTTAGAACGTTCTCAACAAATACAACTCTTAGCCAAGAAATTATTTAGTAATACACCCAGCGTTAAGGGTTATCGCTTATTAAATTTAGGACAATTTCAACGCAGTGATTGTCAAGCTAATCAAGATTTAACTGCATATCAAAGAAGTATTATTATTATTGGCGTCAAAAATAAATCATCAGGTGTAATTGTCGATGAAGCTTTGAGAAATCGATTAGAAAAGAAACCTTTCGCTGATTTTAAATTAGAAGATTATTCTTTAGGTTCAGCCGAAAAATTTAAAACCATACCCAGTAATTTATAGCGCAATACAGTTCAGTTAGCGCCAAAAACCTTAAGTTGCGTAGGTTGGGTTGAGGAACGAAACCCAACATTTCCAGGAGTTTGTTGGGTTTCACTTCGTTCAACCCAACCTACAATTATCCTTAACTGAACCGTATTGATTTATAGCGAATGCATATCAAAAATCGTAGGGGTGGGGAAACCCCACCCTTACCACAGGTTAAAATTTTGTTAAAAGGATTAGGTTGTCAACAGTCAACAGTCAACACAGATATTTTTCACAACTGAAATAAAATTGCTATATAAACTCATTAATTTTGAATTTTGAATTCTCTAAGCTCCCATACCAGAATAATGCTTTAAACCCATACGCCAAAGCAAGCGATTTACACCTAAAAATATGAATATCCAAGCTAGCAGTGCTAAAAATCCGCGCCCTAAATCAACAGGTAGCCCAATCAAAATATTTGCTGGTAAATCAATTAAATAGGGAAAAGGTGTCCAGAGCAGTACTTCTCTGACAACTTCAGGAAATACTTCCAAAGGTGCAATTATCCCCGATAAAAATAAATAAAATAGCGTCCAAAGGTTTTCTAAAGCAGTAGCTCTTTCTGTCCAAAAGGCAAACATGGCAAAGGTGTACTGAATCAAAAACCTTAAAATAAATGCCAAGATTACGGATAAAACAAATAATAAAAAGTTCCCCCAGCTTGGTATCCAAAATGCTTGGGGATAAAGAAGAAAAAATAAAATTATTAATACTAATGTAAACTGAAGGCGTGCAAATCGATCGGCAACATGACTAGCAAAGTGATGCCATACAGGATCTAAAGGTTGGATTAATCTAGGTGAAAGTTTCCCTTCTACTACTTCTCTTTGAAAATCCCAAATTACCCACACAGCAGTAAATTGCCTAATAATAAAAACTGCTAAAAAGTACCGGGCAAAATCTACAGGTGTTAATTTTAAACGTCCACTCTGGGCGGCTTGTATCCAAATACCCATGAAGATAATCGGTAAAGAACCAGATAACACCCATAAAATCATTTCTGCTCGGTACTCAAGCATATAAGCATAGTACACTGAAAGCAAAGTCAGCGCTTTTCTAATTATCCGCCGCATAATTTACCGCATAAATTTTGAGATTGTAGTAAGCACTTTAGTGCTTTAAAACAAAAGAATGAAGTCCTTACTACGCATTTATTTAACTTAGAGAATTGAGAAACTCAGCTATTCTCTCAACAGCAGTTTCTAAAATAGCTGGCTCATGTACTAACGCAAAACGAACATAACCTTCACCCGATTTCCCAAAACCAGAACCAGGGGAAGCTGCTACACCAGTTTGCTTAACTAGTTGAGTACAAAATTCTTGAGAATTTAAACTACAACTTGCAGGTAACTTTGCCCAAATATACATTGTGGCTTTGGGCGTGGGGACATACCAGCCAATACGGTGTAAAGCATTAATGAATGTATCGCGACGCTGACGGAAGGTAGCAACGGCTTTTTCCACGCCAATTTGAGAACCTGTTAAAGCCGCGATCGCACCGTTCAAAATTCCCCGATACTGATTAAAGTCCACGGCTGCTTTGACTTGACGTAAAGCCCGAATTAATTCAGGATTACCAATGGCATAACCAATCCGGAAACCGCCCATATTATAGGACTTGGACAGGGTGAAAAATTCAATCGAGATACTTTTGTCTGGGTCAGCTTGTAAAATTGAGGGTACTAGGGATGGGGTGTGAGCATGATTATTTCCCTCATCTTCTGGAAACACCAAATCTACATAGGGGAAATCGTGAACTAAAACGATATTATGCTGCTGACAAAAAGTCACAGCTTCTTGGAAAAATTCTAAAGTCGCGATCGCAGCTGTAGGATTATGGGGATAACTCAACACCATCATCCGCGACTGCGCCACAACCGGAGCCGGAATATCGTTAAATACTGGTAAAAAATTGTTTTCTTCCAGTAAGGGCATAGCATAAATTTGACCGCTAGCTAAGTAAACTCCCCCCATATGTGAAGGATAGCCAGGGTCGAGTAATAAGGCGAAATCTCCCGGATTTAAGACTGCTAAAGGTAAATGTGCCGTACCTTCTTGGGAACCAATTAACGGCAATACTTCAGTTTCTGGGTCAACTTTAATACCAAATTTCTTTTCATACCAATTAGCCGCTGCTTGTCGAAAACTTCGAGTCCCGTGAAACAGTAAATAACCGTGGGTACTCGGATCGTACAGCGATTGGGCGATCGCTTCAATTACATGACCTTCCGCTGGTAAATCCGAAGAGCCTAATGATAAATCAATTAAATCTCTTCCCACAGCCAAAGCCGCAGCCTTGGCTTTATCCATATCTGCAAATACATTAGATTGCAGGGGTTGTAAACGCTTGGCAAATTCCATAGTCTTAAAAGTCAATAGTTAGTCATTAATAGCCAAACAATTTTAGCTTCAAAATTTTTGATGATAGATTAAGCCCGCACCTGTAGGTATGGGCTTGAATAGAGAATTTTCTATTTGACATATTTCCCCGAATAAATTCGGGGGAGGGAAACCCGATAAAATTTTGGATTAATAGCTCTGAATCCAAAATTTTCAACCTCCCAGTTAGTCAACAAGCTGAGCTTTGAACTGGTGACTAATTATTATTGAAATATTCATCTAAGAGGCTGATTAATTTATCTTTACCCATAACTCCCTCAGTGGATACCAATACTTTGTCACCTTGAATTAGTCTGATAGCAGGTACGCCTTCCACTTGGAATTGTTTAACAGTAACCGGGTTGGGGTCAACTTCTATTTTAACTACTTTCAGACGATCACCGTACTTGGTAGCAGCCAGGTTAATCATTGGTGACATTAGTTGACAAGGCCCACACCAGGAAGCCCAAAAGTAAAGCAATACTGGTAAATCAGCTTGTAAAACTTCGGTTTCAAAATTAGCATCAGTGATAGCGATCGCACCTGTACTCATTACAGTCTCCATTGGGTGGCATCAATCAAAGTGGGCACACAAAATACTCTATCCCAATCTGAGTGCTGAGTGCTCATGAGTCATTAATCAATGGTTAATTGACTTTGGACAGTTGACTTTGGACTTTTGACTAAAAAAGCGAAATCCCACAACCAAACGGCGTGGGACTAGCTCTAAGAAGTTATAAAACAAAATTACATTTGATCCAATTGTTTGCGTAAGGATTCCAATTCAGAATCTACCACGTCATTATTAGATTTAGGTTGTGTAGTTTCTTGTTGTGGTGGTAGTTGGGGTTGATTGGGTGAGCTAGCAGGGCCCAAGGTCATCTGAGCTTTCAAAGCTGCTAATTCATCATCAACATCGCTACCAGCTTCCAAACGTGCAAACTGGGTTTCTAAATCAGCACCAGCTAACTCTCCTGCTGACTGAGCGCGAGCTTCTTGCATCAAGACTTTTTCTTCCATCCGGTCAAAAGCCGCCATTGCACTGCTGGTATTCATCCCACTGACCATGTTTTGCAGTTGCTCTTGGGCTTTAGCAGTGGTAATCCGGGCTTTGAGCATTTCTTTCTTGGTTTTGGCTTCCGAAATCTTGCTTTCTAGCTGGATCAGGTTGCGCTTGAGGGTTTCAACTTGAACGTTTTGCTGATCTAGGCTAGTTTTGAGGGCCGTGCCGGTTTCGGTATAAGTCTTTTTCCGTTCAAGGGCTTGTCTTGCTAAATTCTCATCACCTTTTTGCAGGGCTAGCTGGGCGTTACGCTGCCACTTATTGATTTCGTTTTGAGCATCATTGTACTGCTTGTCAGTACGTTTTTGCGCCGCGATCGCTTGAGCCACACCCTGACGCAGCTGGACTAAGTCTTCCTGCATCTCCAGGATGGCTTGCTCTAGCATCTTTTCAGGATCTTCAGCTTTATTTACCAGGTCGTTGAGGTTAGCACTGACTACTCGCTTAATCCGATCAAATAATCCCATAAGTTTGTTTTTTCCTTGTGTTGTTTACGCAATTTGTTGGACAGTTAAGCTTTTACTGTTTAATAGCTACTTATTCCAATGTAATCTTTCCAGCTGGGAACAGTACCACCCAACACCCCTTAATTGTTAAGATATACTCCCGCTTCGGTAATTGCCCAATTATGTAGGCTCTTGACTTTTGGGTAACTGCTGTTGTAAAGGCGTACTGTTAGCATCATTGAAAACCTGTACTTTCATCGCTGCTAACTCGGTGTCAATATCATTGCTAGAATCCAAAGCCGCAAATTTTTTTTGTAAGTCATCACCGCCTAGTTGCGCTATAGCTTCTGATTTAGCCTCTATCTGCAAAACCTTTTCTTCCATACGCTCAAAGGCATTTAGGCTGCTGGTAGAAGAAACGCCGCTAAGCATTTCCTGGAGCCGAAAAGATGCTTCTGCTGAGCGGGCGCGAGCAATGTATAGATCTTTTTTAGTTTTTGCTTCTGCTATTTTCAACTCTAGCGTCCGCATATCCTGTTTGAGTTTATCCACCAAATCAGTTTGTTCTGCTCTTTGACTAGAGAGAGCTTTGGCAGTGTCTTGATAAACTCGGCGTTTAGTCAGGGCTTCCCTTGCTAGAGTTTCATTACCTTGTTGCAGTGCCAATTGGGCACGGCGATACCATTCTTCAGATGTAGACTCAGCCGCAGCAGCCTGTCGTTCCGTACGTTTTTGAATTGCGATCGCACCTGCAACTCCCCGCCGCAGTTGCATCAAATTCTCCTGCATCTCCAATACAGTCTGTTCCAAAACCTTTTCTGGATCTTCTGTACTGTTGAGCAAACTATTGACATTAGCTCGAACCACCCGCAGGATACGCTTCATCATTTCCATATCGGATCTCCATTCACTTTTTGCCAGTCACTTGTAGGAAGCAGAGGGGCAGGGGGCAGGGAGCAGGGGGAAAGAATTCAAAATTCAAAATTCAAAATTCAAAATTAAGAATTCTATTTGACTTTTGCCCAATGCCCAATGCCCAATGCCCCATGCCCCATGCCTATGGCTGCTGAACTCTGGCTTGAATTCCGTTTTTCTCTAGCAGTTGTAAATGTTTTTGCACTTCTTGTTGAGTTTTAAAAGCACCTAGGAAAATCAATTTATTATCCTTTGATAAATAAGCATCAGGAATTACTCGCCGTACTGAGCCAAAAGAGCGATCGCTTTCATTATCAATAACCACATGATAAAAACCATCTGCTGAGGGTTTGAGTTGGGGATTAGGCAATGTTTGGCTGCTGGTTGGCGAGTTAGACGTTACAGGCACATTGTTGTTGGGCGTTAATGGCTGTATCTGGGGTGATGGCGCTACAGCCAGAGGATTTACCGCTTGTGGAGGAGATAATTCTGTGGGCGGTTGGACTGGGGGCGCAAGTGGTTGTACTGGTACGGGGTTTGGTAATGTACGGGGAGATTCTTGGGTTTTAGGTTTTAAGCCCACAATATCATTCGGATCGTTGACTTCGGGAAACTCTTTAGTTGCTAAATTGGGATACTTTGGAATGGGTGTGA
The DNA here is from genome assembly GCF_014697075.1 of Tolypothrix sp. FACHB-123. Taxonomy (GTDB): domain Bacteria; phylum Cyanobacteriota; class Cyanobacteriia; order Cyanobacteriales; family Nostocaceae; genus Aulosira. Next base: position 13,377 of record NZ_JACJRE010000044.1, read on the forward strand.
GTACTGGCTCTGGCTGAGGCTGGGAATTTTCCGCAGTTCCTGTAGTAGTTTCCGTAGGAGTAGATGATTTTGGATTAAATAATTTACTAATGTTGAACTGAGTCAAACCTTTGGGATTGAAAATTACATATCCTAGAGTCAGGCTAGCTACTAACAGCAGTAGCATAGAACCTATTCCTAAAGGTGACAGTAGACCATCGTTAGCACTGCTGGGCTTTTTCTTTGGGGGTTCGTCATCCGTGAAACTGCGCAGTAATGCTTCACTAGATTCTAAATAGTCCTCTGGCTGAATAGGTGTTTCATCGGTTTTTAAGGACTTTTCCTCTTGATGCTCCTGCCCTGTAAGTATGATGCTACTAGTAGGATTTGTTGGGGTAGGTGGTGGTGGCGGAGGTGTTTGAATCACCTCTGGAGTAGAAGACAACAGCAGATGATCCATTCCTTCCAACTCTGTTGGATCTGCGATCGCCTCTATTGCCGGAGTATCAGATGTCACAGATGGTGAGATACTGGGTTTGGTTTCTGCTGCTTGAGATTGCTCGAGAATTGCAGCGGCGATCGCTTGGGGCGAACTACCGACATAACTAATGACACGCGCAGAATTTGCTAACCTAGAATTGTTGCGCGTACGTCGGTATCTAGCTAACTCTTGATCTAGCTGTACTTCTAAACTCGCCAGTGCCGCTGCTAGTACTGGCTTTAAACTCGGTGTTTTAGACAATTGAGCGTCAGAATTGATTCGCGGGTGTTGACTCATTGCCTGCTCCCTAAAACTGATACAAAGCCGGACATATCCAGAGATGAATGTTTGCTTTTTGCTGCGTGGGATACGGTTAATAGCATCCCGTCTACAGCTATAAACGGTCGAACCAGCCGTGTTAAAGCCACGGTTAATCTCTTAATCATAATTGGAACAAATATAAACACGTTGTCACAGTGGCACATAAGTCGCCAATATGGGAAAAATTCCCCTAGATATTGGTTACCTATCTAAGGCTCGCCTAAAGGCGTTTACAAGCCGGGAAACCCCTTTAGTAGTTCTTCTGGGATTTCCCTCGTAGAACTACTTAACCATGTGGCTGCTTCCCTGTTGTAGCAAGTGGCGGGGAAAACTACCAGACTGTGCTGCTTCACCAATGCAGTGCCCTTCGCAAGGCGCTGGCTAATTTTTTTAGCATTTTGAATGAATCTTTTTAGTATAGATCCCAGACCTAAGCTCAATTTTTACTCTTTTTTAGCAAGATGTCGTTTGACTCAGTTAATGATATTTTAGATGTTCTCCAAAAGCAGGCTAAATGGCAAGAACAACCCTTTCAACTCTTGCTAAAAATTTGGCCGGAAGTTGTGGGCATTGTCGCTAACGCACATACTCGTCCACTATCAATGCAACGTGATGTTTTACGGGTTGCGACTTCTAGCGCTGCTTGGGCACAAAATCTGACTTTTAAACGTCAGAGCCTAATTCTCAAGTTAAATGAAAAACTCAGTATATCTTTGGTGGATATTCGCTTTTCAACTGCTGGGTGGCAATCTTCTCCAGAAACAGTCAAACAGCAACCAACAGTTTTGCCATCTGCACATCCTAGTTATGTAGATGATTCCAGTACCTCTGACAAGGCGATCGCACCCAATAATCATGCCAATGATGCCAATACAGCCTTTGGACGTTGGGCTAAATTAATCCAAAGGCGATCGCAAAATTTACCCCTTTGTCCCCAGTGTCAATGTCCTACCCCCCCAGGGGAACTCCAGCGCTGGCAGATATGTTCTTTTTGTGCTGCCAAGCAGTTGTAAATAGTCATTGGGCATTGGGCATTGGGCATTGGGCATTGGGCATTGGTTATATGCTTCTTGTCCTCCTTGTCTCCCCTGGTACCCAATCTTTCAATTACTCTATTTCTGTTGAAGTATCTTAATTTTTCTTTATATATCTGTGTTTATTTGTATCCGAAATTGGGATAAATAATAATGTTTAGAATTTTTAGAACAGCTTTTTAGTCAAAACGTTGAATTACAAATATTGTTTCGAGGGCTTACTAGCAAAGGAAACCAAGGCGATCGACCAGTTCAACCGCTATAAAATAACCAATCCCAAATCTCAATTCCCTACCTCTGAGAATTTTATGTTGAATTTATAAATTCTTTTTCAGATGATTGCTAAATTACTAGTGTGAGTTTTGTAGATGTAATTATGGCATCGCAACACTTCCCTAGTGAGGCTACAGGGCAAATTTTTGTGTTTTCACTATCAGACCCTCTGGCAAGAAAAGATGATAAGCATAAAACTTGCTAATTTTAATTCAGTATCAATGATACTGAACTAGCTTGGTACTGCTATTCTAAAAAATTTTAGTAAGGCAGTCACTAAAATCGACCTGCAAACCACCGACAAGGAATCATGAGTTTCCTGGCAGCCTTCTTAGTCTTTTATTAGCTAGATCATTTTTTCTAACACTAAGCCTTAAGTCTGATAAAACACTGCTTGACTCTACCTTAACACCTATGTCTTAAGGAAGAAAAACAAAAAACGGTAAATCTATATTAGCCATTTTAGCGTTGATCCCCAATTGTTTTTAGTCAAAATTTAGCATGTCTACACTTCAGCAAACATTGAAAAATATAACAGAATTCTAAAGACATCCTAAAGCTAATTTTTAACTGGGGATCGCTAAAACGTTGACCAATTAATGAGTTTTGCCGTTACTCCGTATTTATATCTAGATGGACAATGTAGAAACATAAATTAGCCCTAAATGGGACTAAAAGATGAATCCAAATGAAACCTAATAAATTTTTGACATCTGCTTGTAGATATTGTCGCCATTATCAACCAGAAGGTCGCCGTGGTGGAATGTGCCAACAGTTAGGGGCCCCAGTTCAAGGAACTTGGAAAGCTTGCTCGTTAGCATTACCACCTTTTGCACCTTCCTGGGAAACTTTAGAAGGTGCTTGGAGTCTACCAGATGCAACACCAGTTATAGCTGCATCTCCAACTTTAAATTCAGATTTAGAAAATACTACTCTTGTTACAGTTGCAGAAACTCCTGCTTGTACTGCTGAACCAGTCAAGATAGAGACGGTACTAATTTAACCATCTTTTTATTCCCCGACTGATACCTATTTCAGATTTTGCGAAAAGTTGCAGCCCTGCGTTAGACTATTTTCCGACTTGAGCCAACTTTTACAGACAACTTTTGGGTTGAAAATATTTATACTTAGATGTTTCATCCATTGAAACAATCTATTTAACCCAGCTTGGTATGAGTTTGTATTCTGTTTGAAATTAATATTTGCCTTTAAAATTGTTGGTGCTGTAAATCTTGATGAAAAAATCGCCCCTGGTAACAGGGGTGATTTTTGCAATATTTAAGGTAGCCAAGGGAAATCGCGAAAATTTGGCGATCGCTTTTCTAAAAATGCTTGTTTGCCCTCTGCTCCCTCTTGTGTCATGTAATAAAGTAAAGTGGCATTACCAGCGAGTTCTTGTAAACCAGCTTGTCCGTCACAATCAGCATTCAATGCGGCTTTGAGACAGCGAATAGCGATTGGGCTTTTATCTAAAATTTCTTGTGCCCACTGAATACCCTCAGCTTCTAATTGTTCTACTGGGACAATTGTATTAATTAAACCCATATCTAGGGCTTGTTGGGCGTTATATTGACGACAGAGAAACCAAATTTCTCTGGCTTTTTTTTGCCCGACGATGCGGGCGAGATAGCTAGCGCCAAAACCGCCATCAAAACTCCCAACTTTCGGGCCTGTTTGCCCAAAAATGGCATTATCAGCCGCAATAGTCAGGTCACAAATTAAGTGGAGGACATGACCGCCACCAATCGCATATCCTGCTACTAGAGCAATTACAACTTTTGGTAAGGAACGAATCAGGCGTTGCAAGTCGAGTACATTCAGGCGGGGAGTCCCATCTTCATCTAAATAACCGCCATGACCCCTAACACTTTGATCGCCACCAGCACAGAAAGCGTATTTACCATCAGTATGGGGGCCTGCTCCAGTAAATAAAATGACGCCAATAGAAGTATCTTCGCGGGCATCACAAAAAGCATCATACAGTTCAAATATAGTTTTGGGGCGGAAAGCATTACGTTTATGGGGACGATTGATGGTAATTTTCGCAATGCCATCAGTTTTTTGATACAGAACATCTTCGTAGGTTTTAGCAGTTTGCCAGTTGATTTCCATTGTTATAAAGTCCGCTGTTGTGCTTGAGAATTTTATCGCGGACTTAGGGACAAGCGATCGCTTCTAAAACAATTAGCCAAGAAACACAGGGGTGCAGAGGAAGCAGAGGGTGTAACTAAATAAATACTCAACGCCCAACCCCATAACAAACTTCAATCCAGGAACAGTGATAATGTCACAGTTGTCCTATCCTGGAGATGGGTAATAATCTTGTGGGTGAGACAGTGTTTTTCAGTGTTGTTATACCAACTTATAATCGCCAACCAATTTTAGAAAAGTGCCTCCGCGCTTTGGAAGTACAGAAATTTTCTTTGCCAACTGCGATCGCAGGTTACGAAATTGTTTTGGTAGATGATGGTTCTACGGATAGCACCTTAGAATGGTTAGCAGCCCATAAAGAAGAATTTCCCCATGTGCGATGTTTTGAACAAGACCATAAAGGCCCAGCTGCGGCGCGAAATTTGGGTGTAGAACAAGCACTAGGTGACACGATTATCTTTATTGATAGCGATCTAGTCGTACTAGAAAATTTCTTACAATCCCATGTTGATGCACTAGTACAGGGACAAAAGCGTTTAGGAAGCGATCGCTTTTTTACCTACGGTGCAGTCATTAATACTTGTAATTTTGATAATCCCACTGCTGAACCTTATAAAGTCACAGATTTTTCCGCAGCTTTCTTTGCTACAGGAAACGTAGCAATTCCTAAACATTGGTTAGAGAAAGCTGGATTGTTTGACACTAGCTTTCAACTTTATGGCTGGGAAGATTTAGAACTAGGTGTAAGGCTAAAAAATCTCGGCTTACAACTAATTAAATGTCCAGCCGCCGTTGGCTATCATTGGCATCCAGCATTTAATTTAGAACAAATTCCCAACTTAATTGATAAAGAAATCCAACGTGGACGTATGGGCGTTTTATTTTATCAAAAACATCCAACTTGGGAAGTGCGGATGATGATTCAAATGACTTGGTTACACCGCTTACTCTGGGGTATTCTCTCATTGAATGGTTTACTAAATGAACGTACAATGGCACCATTTTTGCAATGGTTAATTACTTTAGGTAAACCTCAATTAGCTTTAGAAATTGCTCGTGTTTTTCTCAATTGGTACAACGTTAAAGGTGTATATGAAGCTTACGCACAGTTAGCGTCTAGGGGTTAAGGAGTATCAAGATTGGTTTTAAGGTAGAAAAACCCAGCAAACAAATTTTGGGTTTCGTTACGATGCTATTGGCGAATTATTTCTTAATTTTGGACTATCGGATAAACCCGTTTTTTTATGAGATGTTGGCTTGACGCAAGAAAAGCCAACCTACACAATTATAGGTTTCTAACTCTAAAAATTACAAATTACTAATGACTAATATCTAATTCAAAGCTTCTTGATAAATTATTTCTTGAAAATGAATCATATCTTTTTGCGGGTCGGCAAGGCTAACTTTAACTAATAAATGTTCACCTAAATTGACAGAACGTTTAAAAGACATTGGCAACTGTAATCCTAAATCTTCTAAAAGAATTAGTGCCAAATTGCTATCTTCCCGCAGCCACATCAATACTGTTACATCCCAAACTTGTTCTGGGTAACGACGTAAATACTCTAAAGCATAATATCTATTAGTTTGCCGTTCTACCATTGTTACTTCTTGAGTAATGCTGGTGACAGTCATCATCACTTCTTTGAGTTGTTCGGCGGAGAACGGTAAAACTTCACCGCGCAAATGGGCTTTAAGTTGAAAATGGGTGAGTAAATCGCTGTAGCGGCGGATGGGAGAAGTCGCTTGAGTATATGTATCTAAACCCAAACCAGCATGACGCACAGGGGTAATACTCATTTCGCTTTTGGGCATACAGCGACGCATAGCGCAGGCGCGAACGAATCCTGCGGGTAGCTGGAGTAATTCTTCTTCGGGGGGTAGTTCTGGCTGTGGCTGACCACGAAATGGTAAGGGTATTTTATGCTCTTGACCGTAGCGGGCAGCAACTTCACCAGCTAAGATCATCATTTCTGCGACTAATTGCCGGGATGGGGAATCATCTAAAATATCAATGCTGATCTCGTCACCTTTGACTTTAATCGTGGCTTCCGGCATATTGATGCTGATTGCGCCTTGATTATAACGCCAAGTTTTACGGCGCTGTGCCCAGGTTGCGATCGCCGCAATTTCTGGTTCTGCTTGTACTCCCAATTCCAGCATCTCATCTACATCTTCATAGGTGAGGCGGTAAGTTGGCTTGATCGTGCTGGGATGAATACTGTAATCTTCGACTCTGCCTGTAGTATCTAAAATAATGCCAAAGCTGAGGGCACAACAAACCCGTCCCTGTACCAAACTCATGGGCCCGGTTGCCAATACTTCCGGGAACATGGGTACCATTCCTGTAGGCAAATAAACTGTACTACCCCGTTTTCTAGCTTCTAGGTCTAAGTCATCCTCTGGTGCTAATAAACGGGTAGGATCGGCAATATGCACCCACAGACGTTCTCTACCATCAGGGAGTAATTCCCAACTTAGACCATCGTCTATTTCTGTGGTGCTTTCATCATCAACTGTGTACACCTTTAAATGAGTCAGATCTAGACGATCTGTATCCAGATCTGAGGGCGGGGAATCCAAACGCTGTTGCGCCACTTCTAATACCTTGCTAGGAAATTGAACCGGAATTGCTGAACGACGCAAAAACAAATTTTCATTGGGACTCCACCAGCCCAAGTCAACCAACAGTTGAAATGCTCCTTGGGGCGTTGCTTGGCGTCCCAGCATAGTCATCGTTTCTAACACCGGGCCTGGAGGAGGATAGGCCCGAGATAAGGAATCATAATTCACCCCCATCCGCACGACATCGGCTAGGAGGGCGGCGTATTTTTCTATGGCTTCTAAACGCTGGCGGTCTGGGCGTTGCCAATCTACTGGTTCACCAGCCAGGGATTGTTCTACACGAGCTAAAAATTCCTGCTGTCCCCTGGCTTTTTGTGATTCTACTTCTAGCTGGTGTTTTCGTTCAGCTACCTGGGCGGTTGTCCGGGTTTCGTATACGTCTCCTTTTTGCTTGAAATACAGTTTGTCATCAGATAACAAGCAATGAGCGGCGTAACAATGAGGCGGTTCTGATTCGGAAAACAGGATATTAGCCATTTGTGATGGGGTGACCGATTCCCCATCCTCGACTAATAATTCCCAGGCTACTTCTAAGCTGGATGGATCTAAATATGGCTTTACTTGTTCTAAAAACTGCGGTATATCACCTGACTTGTAGGTCTGTCCGGTAACGGTATAGGTAATTTGTCTCGGCGCGAGGCTGTGGGATTGACCACGTTCATCTACCACAAACCAGCGGGTCTTTCCGTCTGGGCGATCTACTACCCCCAGACGGCGATCGCCTTGAACCCTAAATTCAACTAGCGTCCCCTTCTCCACAACTCTCGCACTTAATTTGGTTAACTAATAAATTTTAGATTTTGGATTGAATATTGACTACTAAATCCAAAATCTCATGATTTTTTATATGCAAAAGATGATTTTACACTGACTTCAGGAGATTTTAGATTGTGGAATCTGAAAATTTGCAGCTACTTTCATCATAAAAGCAGCTGCTGCAAACGATCCATAATCTAAAATTCTCACCCGCCACTCAAATTAACCTTCTGCGTTGATGAACGGCAACAAAGCTACAATTCGAGCACGTTTAATTGCTAATGTCAAGTCTCTTTGTTGCTGAGATGTTAAGCCAGTGATCCGCCGGGGCAGAATTTTACCGCGCTCGGTGATAAACTTTCGTAACAAATCAACATCTTTATAATCGATTGGTTCTCCCGGCTTAATCGGAGATAGACGACGACGATAGTAGCTCATTGTTACTTAATTTCCTTGTGGACTGTGTGTGTATTGCAATGGGAACAGAACTTTTTCAGTTCTAATCGGTTGGTGGTGTTACGCCGATTTTTCGTAGTGGTATACCGGGAAACACCAGGAGAGCGCTTGTTAGCGTTAGTGCGACATTCGGTACATTCTAGTGTCACGATTATGCGGACACCTTTACTCTTAGCCATAATCTTACAAACCGTAAAGCCTGGAGAGAATTAACACAAATGACTATCTTCTCACATTTCGTTGGATATTTTCAACTAGTCGCTTAATTTTTATATCGAGCGAATAACCACGACGTGAAGAAACTATGGTAGTTCTCGCATAGCGATCGTGCAATGCCTGATGCAGCTGCCGATCGTAGAACGCCGCACCACAGTCAATAGCCAGAGGAAGTACTAGCAGTATAGCAGTGGGATTGGTACTAATGTTGCCTAGGGCAATGGAGATTAACAGCGCACCCACACCAGTAATTGTTTCTCGTTTAACTAGTGCGAGTAATTGGGGAATTCTTCCAACTATTTGTCCTTGTTCAACTTCCAGTACCTTGAGGTCAAATGCCCATCGCCCTGGGCTTTGTCCTTGATTGTTGTACGCTACTAGCACTCTTAAAATTAACCAAGCTATGACAAACACGAGAATTTGGATAAATTGAATACCTGAGTTATTGTTTCTCAAGAGAGAACTCAATAACCAAGCACCAAGGAAATCTAGCCCTAACGCCATACCGCGTCGTCCAATCTCCGCTTTGGGATAGTATTTTTGGGGCACTCTGACAATACTCATAGAATAGATTCAATAATTTTTCAGTATTTTTATTGAGAATCGCAGGTTTAATTATTGCTCTTGAGGTGAATATTAAAGTGTGATTTTTAAGTGCTGCTTGCGTGTTCGCGAAGCAAAAACAGCCAAGTTAGTTAAACGAATAATTAAGGAATACCAACAATATAGAGTAGTATCACAGATGAGCCTGGTAATGTGGATACTAACTTAGCCAGTGGCACAATTGCTAAAAATCAGGGAAAATGCTTGGTTAAAATAGGCACGACTAGCAATTATCTATATAGTTGAGGACTATCGCCAATGAATTTTATCAACACAAAAGCTGTACAAATCCCAGTTAGCACAATCATTTCCATACTAACTGCCATTAATGACCGTGATTATGGACGTTTTAAACAATTACAAATCACCTTGATCGAGCAGCATGGCGTGGAAGTGTGGCAAGATGTCTTTGGTAGCCGTGTTTTACCCGCATTAGATCAACAATCTAATCGATGGTTATTGAAACTTTTGTGTCATGGGAAAACTGCTGCTGTGAGAATGTAAAGACGAGTGTTAATTTAGGCGATCGCTATGCTTTCAGTCAGCGATACACAAGCAGTTATTTTCGATTTAGTCCAAGCCCTAGATCATCAAGGTGAAACGGAAGTTGTTGATTTATTAACAGCCACAGGCCGAATTTTGGCCTGTCCTGTTACCAGCAACTTAGATTTTCCCCATTGGGATAACTCAGCAATGGATGGCTATGCAGTGCGTTATTCGGATGTACAGAACTGTAGCGCCGAACAGCCAGCAATTTTGGCAATTGTCGAGTCAATTCCGGCTGGCTATCAACCCAAGTTAACAATTAGTCAGGGTCAAGCCGCAAGGATTTTTACAGGTGCGGTGATGCCAAAAGGTGCAGATACTGTAGTTATGCAAGAGAGGACAAGCCAAAAGGAGAATTTTGTCCATATTCTGGCTGCACCACAACCACAAGAATTTGTCAGACGCAAAGCAGCTTTTTATCAAGCTGGGACACAATTGTTACCAGCAGGAATTAAATTAAATGCGGCGGAAATTGCTGTATTAGCTGCTGCCCAATGTTCTCAAGTGAGTGTTTACCGTCGTCCGATTGTAGCAATATTTTCTACGGGAGATGAACTAGTTACTCTCGATCAACCGTTAGCGCCAGGACAAATTGTCGATTCTAATGGGTATGCATTGGCTGCTTTGGTGAGACAAAGTGGAGCTGAACCTTTAATGTTAGGCATTGTGAAGGATGAACCAGCAGCACTAGAAAAAACAATTGCTGAGGCGATCGCCAATGCTGATATAGTAATCTCTTCTGGTGGAGTTTCGGTGGGCGATTATGACTATGTTGAGCAAATTTTAGCAACGTTGCAAGCTCAAATTCATATTCGCGCTGTGGCGATGCGTCCGGGTAAACCTCTCACCGTCGCTACCTTTCCCCCAAAGGTTCCTAGGGGAGATAATCATCAACGAGTTCCTGTGTATTTTGGGTTACCGGGAAACCCAGCAGCAGTATTGGTGACATTTTTGCGGTTTGTCCAGCCAGCAATTAAGAAACTGGCGGGATTAGCCCAAGGTTGGGAAATAGAGTTTGTGAAAGTGCGATCGCATAAAGAATTGCGATCGGATGGCAAGCGCGAAACTTATGTCTGGGGAAAATTACAGGTAGTTAATGGTGTTTATGAATTTTCTCCAGCTGGTGGTAGTCACAGTTCGGGAAATTTAATTAACTTAGCGCAAACCAATGCCCTAGCGGTCATTCCAGTGGGTAATACGTTAATTTCTCCAGGGGAAGAGGTAGAGGTTTCTTTTAATAGGGGCTAGGGGCTAGGAATTAGGGTAAATTTTTCTTGCGTCTTTTGGTTGATATGTCATCGTTTTTCCACATTGTGTTTTCATCAAAAACAGCCTTGAGGATAGGGAAAGCTATCAGTCAATACAGTTCAGTGATTGTAGAAAACTTTAAGATTTAAGTTGGTATTCAACATAGTAAAACTTAACATTATCAAGGAGCAGAACGGAACAAAATTTTTTCTGGTGTTTTTTTAGCGCCGCTTTTTTTTGGTGCTAGGATCTACGTCTATAAATAATCAAAAACAAGTGCTATAGCTGTGAAACAAAAGCCAAAACCAAGGATCGCTTTGCTTCGGGAAAGAGCAGGGCTAACCCAGCTTGAGTTGTCACGTCTTGTTGGTGTGACTGAAAGCACTATCCAGAACTGGGAAAGTGGTAGAACTGGGACGGATCATATTGAAAGAATAATTAGGTTTTGTAAAGCACTCAATTGCCAAGTAGAAGACCTAATTGAATATATGGGCGATTCCCCAAAACAACCAGAAGCACAACCAAGTTCATTAAGTGAAATACATCATCTTTTAGGAACTGAGGAACCTGCACCCCCTACTAGTACTGATGCTGAAATCGCGCCAATGCGACATGGTAAATAATTACGAATTTTTAATTTTTGCTAGCTGCCAAAAAGTATCAATAGTCACAAATTGATAGCCTGTGTTTAGCAGTTGGGGAATTAAAATTTCGATGGTGGCAGCAACATCTTGACCGCCATAAACACCATCATGTAAAACAATGATCGAACCGTTGTTGACTTGTTGAGAAACACGTTGTACTACAGTGCTAACTCCTGGTCTAGTCCAATCAACTGGGACAACACTCCACATGATTGGGCGATAATTCCACTGAAACAAAAATTTTAAAGTTTGGGGTGTAAATAAACCGTTGGGTGGTCTAACATCCCTGACTTTTTCTGGTTGAAGATTACAAGCAGTATAAATAGCAGCTTGAGTTTTTTCTAAAGTATCTCGCAGTTCTATTGGGGAGAGTAGAGGAAAAGACTGATGATCGTAACCATGCAATCCAATCCAGTGTCCGCGATCGCAGACTGCTTTGGCAATCTCCGGAAACCGATTGACACAAGCGCCTAACCAAAAAAAACTAGCCTGAATTTGATAACGCTCTAAGACAGCCAATACCTCTAGAGTGTACTGGGGATGGGGGCCATCATCAAAGGTGAGGGCGATCGCACAAGAACTGTTATCTCCACTCCACAAACAGTTGGTAAATCTTGGTTGGAGAAGACGATACAGAATGGGCAGAAAGGGAGCAAGTTGCATTTTAATCGTTGTTATTCGCTAACAATGCAGCCATTGTGCCAGTTCAACACAGCTGGGTTGCAAGTTTGAGATCCTATAGACATGGGAAATTATCCCCAAAGCCTTGTTTTGATCCTGACAGATTGCAAAAGATTTGTGTTGACACAGCACGGTGCTACTGCATTCACAAATAACATCTGAGATTGCATGTTGCTACCACTTGGTCAAGCTATCTATTAAATTTACAGTAAATTTTTGAGAGTAAATTTCTCTATGAAATGAGTAACGTTATCAAACTATTGATGGGCTGAGTAAATAATTTGGAGATCGAACTCACAAACCCATGATGGGAAGCGATCGCCTCAATGAAATACTGGAGATAAAAGGAGCTAGAAGCAGTAAACGCAGCTGTTAAAGGAGTTGGTGATGCTATCAATACATGCACTGAGAATTTTGGCACATTCGGAACATCAGGGATGCAACGGACTATATATACACAACTTACGGATAGACTACTGGTCAAATGCTGAGATTCTATGTGTTTTGATTGTCATCTCTTTACTAAATAACTTGTGTAAAGGATGTTAGGCAAAACACCCCATTTATCTGTAATTTAACTCCCTAAAGACAAGAAAATTGTCACTAAATTGTTTAAACTGTAGAACGAACATTTCCGTAGTACTCCATTAATTCTCTACGTCCGCTACCACGATGGGGAGCGGGTTTTTCTGGTTGATTAGGCTTGGTTTTCGGTCTGGCTGAGAGCAAAGTTGGTGTAGTCGCAGAAACCATCAACATATCGGACATAAGATTGACCATTGCTTGATAGCTAAAAATTAAGGTAGCCGTGACTAGGCTAGAGGCCAAAAGTGAAACTAAAGCACGCATAGCAGATGTTTATTTTAGAACTCACATATTCACTGCTACTTAGTTTTTATTAGTGCATCCGGACAATTCCCTAAAAAGTATTGTTTTTTACAGAATAAAAATAAACTTTATCAAATATCCATATATTCGACTAGTAGCCAATTACCAGCGTGGTTAAGGCTACCCCACACTGTCAGCAATTGCTTATGGCTACAAGCTTTTAATTGTAAATCTATGTGCGATCGCAAGGTTACAAGCTGCCAAGTTGACTGTTGATAAGCTTTGGGCGTAATGATGCTGAATCTGTAATCCTGCTGAGATTGGCGATGAAATACACCTGTAAATGAATTACTCAACCGTGATAATACTGTTTTTGTTTTATCGTAATAATACGGAGATGACGATGAAGCTGGAAAATTGCCATCAAGCGGATAGCTGGCTGGATTATGTAAATAATGTGTTTGCCATTGCAACCACTGAATCTCTGCGGGTATTGAATTAAACAAGGGAATAATTGCTGCTGGAGAACGCTTATCTTGAATTAAAGCCATTTGCAGCGCTTTCACTGGTAGATCGCGCGGTTGACAATTAAACTCTATACACATAGCCGCAGCCATACCTGCGGCTTGACCAATTCCTATGACGACAGGTTGTAATCTCGTAGCCCCATTGGCAATATGTGACACAGAAATATTCTTTTCGCAGACTAAAAAACCATCTGTGCTGGTAGGAATGAGGCTGCTGTAGGGAATAGTGAAGGGCGTTCCCGTCCAGCGTCCCCCCCAACGAATTGATTTTGGTTGGAGGGGAAACTCAAAGCCTGGGTAATGGTGATCGTTGGGATAATTGGCGATCGCAATTGTATCTATATTTAATGGTGCAACCTGACCCCCAGACATAGGTAAGATATCTTGTTCTGTAATTGTTTTCAGTCCCACTAACCGCCGACTTTCGCGGTAATAGGGATGCAAAGCAAAAGCGCTAGAAGAATGGGGGAATACCTTTGTAGCTAAACCGTAACGCCGACCAAGTTGATTTTGGATAAAATGGGCAAAATTTTGGCTATGCCAGCGAGATTCCTGAATAAACTCATCTCTGCTAGCTTTTGAATCAACTAAACGCCCTAAATCTGCGCCATAGTCGTTACCGCAGATCGGCCAGTTCATCATCAACAAACTGCCTGGTAAGCGCCCGTAATTGATAAACTGTTCTGCACCATAGTTATCCCAAGCGCCAACAAATAGAGATGGATCGTAATTCGGCGCTGGGGGAATTTCTGGGGCGGTATCTGTGCCAAAATCCTGCATTAGCACCACCCCTGTGGGCGCTTGTACGGGGTATTTTTCTGTGAGATGATTAGGAGACTCTGGGGCGCTTCCTTCTCCCCATTGCTCTTGCCATTCCCAACCCCAACGATAAGGTATTTCCGCCAAAGCCAATAAATCGCCTAACTCTGTACCATCGAGAGTTATTTTGGCTTGGACAGTAAAATTACTAAACCTCACGCCAGTTACAGAATTTCCCTCGCGCAACACCTCTAGGGGAACTTCCCCCGCAATCCAATGCAGATTTGCTAATTCTTGCACCCAATCGGCGAAAATCTGCGCCCCAATGCGCGGATCGAAACTAAAAAAGCTTACCCAGCTATGATCTAAACCTTCTGGCTGACGTTGCTGCAATTCTCGTAAAAATTCGCCCCACAACCCCGTCTGAAACGCTTCTAATTCATTTCCATCAGGAACAGATACCCCAGCTGAGGTTAACATTCCCCCCAACCAAGCAAACTCACTCACCAGGATAGTTTTCGCACCGCGTCGCGCTGCTTGAATCGCTGCTGCTGTACCCCCAACTCCCCCACCGACAACTAAAACATCAGCTTGATATATCTGATTCAGCATTGCTTAACCCTATTCATTGTTCGAGATATTGTCTCTGAATAGGGTAGATGACGACAAGATAATGTTTGTTTCAGATATTGCGTTTATGTAGTATGGAATATATAAAAACCACAATCACAAAAATATAAAGAGATGAAAAGCGTAGTAAATTGTTAGATGAATTAATTGCAGAAAGCCAATAGATGGGCTTTTATGAGTAGGAATATTGAAATTGTTGAAATTGAATGAAGATAGCGAATGAAAGTTTTTTTAGCTGATACAGATCATCTCGAAAGTGTATCAATATTGTTTGATTAATATCGTGTTTTTTATGGGCAGATATCAGACATTGAAGCTGCAAAGGAATTTCTAAAAGAGCGTTTCAAACATAATGATTCATTAGTATTTTTAGCTCAGGATAATGCAGAAATCATAGGGTTTACTCAACTTTATCCCAGCTTTTCCTCAGTTTCGATGAAGCGAGTCTGGATATTAAACGATTTGTATGTAAAAGAATCACATCGTCGTCAGAAAGTAGCAACATCATTGATCAATGCTGCACAAGATTATGCAAAACAGAGTGGTGCAGTTCGGATAGTTTTAGCTACTCAGATTTCTAATACAACTGCTCACAAGCTATATGAATCACAAGGATATATTAAAGATGTAGAATTTTACCATTACGCTTTACGATTGCAGTAGTAGCATCATATCTTTACTATGTTCTACCAGGTTTTGCAACCTTGGAGATTGACGAGGTACTGTATTAAAAGCAAAAATCTCAAATTTGATAGGTTAACTTTGACCAGTAAATGTTACATCTAGTAACGTTGAACGGTGAAAAATCAACGTGAAAGCACAGGTATTTAGAGGCGTAAATCAACTTTCCTACGAAGAAATCCCAGTCCCGACTCTGGAACCGGATGAAGTGCTGGTGAAGGTAGGGGTAGTAGGATTGTGTCAGTCAGATATTAAGAAAATTCGTTATCCCCTATACGAACCGCCGCGTATTTTTGGACATGAAACGGCGGGAACGATCGCATCTGTGGGTACTGATGTCAAAAATTGGCAAGTAGGACAAAGGGTAGCGGTAATGCACCATATTCCCTGTATGCGTTGCGCCTACTGCCTGAATGAAAATTATTCCATGTGTGATGTCTATAAAAATATCTCCACTACAGCCGGATTTAACGCTAGTGGCGGCGGTTTTGCGGAATATGTCAAAGTACCAGGACATATTGTGCAGAATGGCGGCTTAATTCCGATTCCCGATGATATCAGTTTTGAAGCAGCGAGTTTTGTGGAACCAACTAACTGCTGTTTAAAAGCAGTGAAAAAAGCGCAAATTGCACCGGGACAAACGGTGTTAATCACAGGTGCAGGGCCAATTGGCTTAATGTTTATTATGTTGGTGAAGTATTTTGGTGGTAGAGCGATCGCTACCGATTTACTTCCTTCTAGAATTGAAAAAGCTTTAAATGTCGGTGCTGAAGTGGCTTTTGATGCGCGCGATGCCGATTTACCTGCAAAAATTCAAGCTATTACAGGTGGTTTGGGTGTAGATGTTACCTTACTCGCCGTACCTAGCGAAAAAGCCTTCTTTCAAGCTTTAGATTGCACTCGCAAAGGTGGTAAAATTCTGTTTTTCGCGGAATTTCCCGACGAAATCGAAATTCCCATGAACCCCAATATTTTATACCGCCGCGAAATCGACTTAATGGGCAGTTATAGCTCATCCTACCGCTTACAAAATCTTTCAGCCGATATTGTCTTTAATCGCCGGATTGATGTAGAAGCCTTAATTAGCGATCGCTATCCCCTACAAGATTTATCACAAGCTGTAGAACAAGCGATCGCCCCCACGCCAGAAACCTACAAAATTTTAATTTATCCTTAAATGGGCATGGGGCATGAAACAATTTTGGATTTTAGATTTGCGATTTTGGATTTCAATCTAAAATCTAAAATCCAAAATCTAAAATTTCTTTTCTTCCTCATCCCTAGCCCCTAGTCTCTAGCCTCTAGCCCCTATGATCCTAACTCTAATCGTCGCTCTACTAGCCTTCTACGTCGCCTTTAACCTTGGCGCTAACGATGTTGCTAACGCAATGGGAACTTCTGTTGGTTCTAAGGCTGTAACTTTGCGACAGGCGTTAATAATTGCTGGGGTGTTAGAGTTTGCGGGTGCGGTATTGTTTGGACAAGAGGTAACGGAAACTCTTGCCACAAAAGTGGCTAATCCGGCTTTATTTGCGGCGACACCGCAAGTTTTAGTGTTGGGGATGGTGACGGTATTATTAGCCTCTGGGGTGTGGCTACAAATCGCCACATCGCGGGGGTTACCTGTATCTTCCTCCCATGCGGTTGTCGGTGCGATCGCAGGTTTTAGTTGGGTAGCTTTAGGTGTGGGTGCAATTGATTGGTCATCGATTGGTTCCATTACCATTGGCTGGATTTTAACCCCTGTAATTAGCGGTGCGATCGCGGCTTTATTTTACAGTCAAATCAAGCGCTGGATTTTGGATCAACCAAATCAACTTTTGCAGTTAAATGAATGGCTTCCTTGGTTGAGTGCGTTACTTATAGGGACATTTGGCGTGATTGTTCTACCATCGCTGACTGAACCTTTAAGCAATTATTTAGTTAACCAAGTTGGGTTACGTCTCCCAGCTTACGATATTCCCATTTTTACAGGTGCAGTTGCCGCCGTGGGACTCACCTTTTATAGCTGGAAAGATTTAGAAAACAAAGCCAAATCTTTTTCCCAATGCCCAATGCCCAATCCCACAGAGCGGATATTTGGGCGATTTCAATTGCTGAGTGCTTGCTTTGTCGCCTTTGCGCATGGTTCTAATGATGTGGGGAATGCGATCGCACCTCTAGCCGCGATCGTTTATATTAATCAAACTGGTACTGTACCCATAAATGGCATTACCACCCCCTTATGGATTTTAATCCTTGGCGGGGTCGCAATTGTCAGTGGTTTAGCCGTATGGGGTAAAAAAGTTATTGCCACCATCGGCGAAAATATTATTGCCTTACAACCTAGCAGTGGATTTTGTGCTGAACTCGCCACCGCTACAACGATTCTCATCGCTTCCCGTCTAGGTTTACCTGCATCTACCTCCCATGCGCTAGTTGGTGGTGTAGTTGGGATTGGACTCGTGCAAAATCTCAAATCGATTCAATTGCAAACCCTAAAAGGTATCGCCGCCGCATGGCTAATTACTGTTCCCATCAGCGCCATTCTCAGCGCTGCTATCTTTAGCATTGCCAAGATATTTTTTCTATCAAGTTGATAACAGAATCCTCATTAATTATTTACATTTTTCTTATTTTCTCTGTGTCTGTATCAAAAATTGCTAAATGCAAATTTAATAACGCTAAAGCCGAAATGCCTTTTGCATAATTGTTGTTAATTAACTAAAATAATTTCCATAGCTTGAGAATATTCGGAATTAACGCAAACCAATAATTTAACCACCTTTACAGATATAAACTGTCACTGAAGTTACATTCAATACTATATAGTTAGTCTAGTTGTAGAATTGAGACAACCTAGTGGTAGCAAGGTATCCATTTACAAGTTTTTAACAATTCCTATCTGTACAAAAAGAATACGTATTGATTTGGGGTAAGATTTTTTCTCATGAAAAAATCCTGCTAAAAACATAGATGATTGAAATAAGACTGACAGAATGTTTACCTATGATGCCAAACCAAACACACTAGATTAACTAATTAGCTAAATTATATGCTTTGCAACCCCGTGTGCAGCATGACAAAATTACGTTGATATGCGTAAGTCCTGTTAAAATTTTTGGTTTATCTAACGAACTCTAGGAAATTAGTATGAACGCCAAGCCGTTAGACGGGAAGCAGCTTTATCGTCAAAATGTTAGAGGTTAAAAGCTAATGGGGCGATTTGAGAAGCAACCAGACAACCCGCGTGTTAGAGGTGATTTATCCAGAGCAGCAGAAAATGCGCTGTGGGCAGTTGTTGAGGATTTGGAAAATCTTCAGCAGCACATACTGCGATCGTTGCAAGAGGAAGTAAAACAGCTTCAAGGTGAGAAAAACCGCTTAAGCGATGATATTCAACGACTGCTTGATGAAAAGGAACAGTTACAACAGGTAAAGCAAATCACCGAACAGCAGGTGTTAATTCGTCAATTAGCAGAAGCTTTAGCAAAACATATATCTTCCCAGCTGCAATCTTCGCTGACGACTATAGCTAACCAAGCATTCGAGAAAAACTCTAGCGAAAACTCAGGAGTGGGAGCAGTACAAAGCAATGAGAATGTAGAGCAAATGCTCATTTCTTTGGATGATAGCCTGACTATTACCTTTAATTTATTGCAAGAGGAACTGAAGAATTACCAAAGCAATCTTTCCCAACAGCTGTCTCGGATGCAAACTCAACAACAGCAAGGGCAATATATTATAGCGGAGTTAATTAATCGGTTGCAAGGACTGGAAACAACAATTGCCGAAACTCCGGAAAAAACTAAACCCTTATCACCACCGACGGTATTGCAAGTAGAACCACCATCTACCGTCATCTCACCCCCTACAGTTATCCAATTTTCCCCAGAACAGCCGCAGATTACTAGAGAAAATTCCTCCAGTTCAGAACAGAGCAGCATTTCTAGCGAAAGTCCCGAAAATAACACCACATCACAACCGCCAGCTTTTGCAGCACCACTGGAAGTCACTGTTTTACCAGAAAGGGAAATTGTCAGCGAACCAGTTTCTGTGATTGTTCCTGAATCATCAGCGAATAAAACATTCAGCAGCAAGGAAGATGAGCCAATTTCTGTAATTGCTCCAGAAGTCTCGGAAAATGAACCTGTACTAGAGCCTACTGTATCTGAAACAGAAGCAGCAGAAGCAGCATTAGCACCATTCAAAAATAACTATTCTGAACCAATTTCTGTAATTGCGCCAGAATCAGCGAGTGAAACCACACCTGAACCGATAGCTGAAAAAGAAGCAACATCAACAACATTCAGCAGTAACGATTCTGAACCAATTTCTGTGCTTTCCCCAGAATTATCAGCAAATGAAACTGCGCCAGAACCTATAATTCCGTTACCCGAAGCTACACCACCACCCGTAAGAAACAACCAAGAACAGTCAATTTCTGTCACCTCAACAGATGAATCACAAAAGAAAACTACACCAGAAACGGCTTTATCAACGCGCAGACAAGCACTAGCACCGCCTTCACTCCCGTTACCTGGCTCCTCAAACTTATCATCGATTCAGATAGGTTTCTTGCTAATTGTGCTGTCAACAGCAGCGTCGGCGCTGTATAACGTAGCCATTAAAGTAATTTTCCAGCAAGACTCAGAAATTTTGGGAGTAGTACAAGTAGAGCGACTGCTGTTGCCAACTTTAGGTAATGTATTATTAATTTTGATGCTGCGGTTGCTAGTGGTTGTACCGTTGATGTTGCTGTTAGCGCCGATAATGCATTCACGAGTCTGGGAAGACTTACAAACTCTATTTACCTCAATCAGCAAAGATTCTAGTCCCATCAAAAGTAAAACACTCAAGGTTTTGCAGTTGTCAATCGCCAGCGGTTGCTTTTTATTTTTCTCGCAAGTGCTGATTTACATTGCGATTAGCCAAGTAACTACCGGAATGGCGATCGCACTTTTCTTTATCTATCCTGTGATTAGTGGACTATTATCTTGGTTTTTATTTCGCGATCGCCCCAACAAATTCCGTAATATAGCTATTGGTGCGCTATTCTGCGGCGAGTTACTAATTTTAGGCGGTGCTAGCGGTGTTGGTAATGTATCTCTGGGAAGTACCACTGCAATTTTATCCGGAGTTGCTTTTGCGATTTACGTCATCCTCACCAGAATATGTGCTAGCAAATTGCATCCGGTATCTTTTACGGTAATTAACTTCGCTACCATGTTGCTGTTGAGTTTAATTGGCTTGATGATTCCTTTTCCTGGGGAATTGAGCTTAAATTTTCAACCTTCTAGATTGTTAGAAGTTATTTTATGTGCCTTTGTTTTGGGCGTGCTCACTTTATTTGGTTACGTCTGTAATAATATTGGTATTCGCCAACTAGGCGCATCTCGTTCAGCGATTATTGGTGCAAGTGTCCCATTCTTAACGGTAATTTTTGCTGGTTTACTAATTCAAGAAAATTTAGAGTTAGTACAAATTTTGGGAGTCCTGTTAGTCACGTTTGGCGCAGCAGCTTTTAGCTTTGAAAAAATGCGAAATCAGGTTAATTCTAATTCGCAAACTTAGAGGTGTGAAATTTTGATGATAGTTAAAGCAGGAGGCTGTTTACCTCCTGCATAGCTAATTCACAAACTTTAAAGCATTTGCATCAAATCAACAAAGCCATAAAGACTAATAAAAAGTAATATTAATGCTGTTAGCTTGGTGATTTTAGACTGGGGTGAAGGAGCGATCGCTTCTCTGACTAGAATGGAAATAGACGCCCCTACTACTAAGCTCAAACCTAGTACCATATAAGGTCTATCTGGTAGAATTGTGGCAACTCCTAGCATCACAATCGCCACCGTTAACATTAATAATTCTACAAACCGAGGTGGATTGTACTGGCTAGATAAAATAAAAGTATTCAACCAAAAATGCCAATATCTCATAGTTAATTATTTTTTTCATTAGTCATTGGTCATTTGTTAGAGTTTAAAGTTGGGTAGGTTTATTTTTATTAAATTACTTATTATTCGGCTTATAATCACTAGGAAAAAATATATTCTTTATAGCCAATTAATTGCAGCCACATACGCTACAAATACTCATTCTCAATGCCCAATGCCCAATGCCCAATACATAGTTATTAGTAAACAATTGTCGCTGTTTACTAATAACTAAGAACTGTGAACTGTTGGCTGATTACCGAACACCAGTTTTGATTTGACCTGTGCCGTTTTTTTGTGCAGTATCATTTTCCGGTAGTTCCACACCAAAGACTCGCGCGAAAGCTTTTTCTACCTTATAACCAGAATCAATGGATTCTAAGGGGTCTTTGCGTAGTCTATGACGCAGACATAGGGTAATTACACGGCGAATGTCATCCACTGTAACTTCGGTACGTCCTTCAAATGCAGTTAAGGCTTTAGCGGCGCGGTTCGTTACAATGTCACCTCGCAAACCATCTACATCTAATTCCGAACAAATTTCCGAAATTTTCACCCGCAAATCGTAGTCGCTGGTGACTTTTGGTAACAAAGTTTGTGCATTGACAATTTTCTGTTGTAATGCTTCTTGCTGGGTTTGGTACTGCTCAAGAAATGTGTGCGGATTTTGGTCAAATTCTGACCGTTGCTCTACAATTTGCACCCGTAAAGCTGGTTCCTTTACCGTATGGATTTCAGCGTGCATTCCAAAACGGTCAAGCAGCTGGGGACGCAGTTCGCCTTCTTCTGGGTTACCAGAACCAACAAGCACAAAACGCGCTGGGTGACGGATAGAAATACCTTCCCGTTCTACGGTGTTCCAACCACTAGCCGCAGAGTCAAGCAATACGTCTACGAGGTGGTCATCTAATAAGTTAACTTCATCTACGTAGAGGATACCCCGGTTAGCTTTTGCCAAAAGTCCCGGTTCAAAGGCTTTGACACCTTCAGATAAAGCTTTTTCGATGTCGATGGTACCGCAAACCCGGTCTTCTGTAGCGCCTAAAGGCAGATCTACCATCTGGACTTTTTTGGGAACTACAGGAATTTCTGCTCCCTCTTGTAACATCTGGCGGACTTCATCGCTCATTACGTCGGGGTCATGGGGGTCACTGTTGAAGGGGTCGTTAGCAACAACAGAGATTTCCGGTAGTAGGTCAGCCAGGGCCCGGATAGTTGTGGATTTGCCGGTACCGCGATCGCCCATAATCATTACACCACCAATTTTGGGATCGATCACGTTCAACAGCAGAGCCAGTTTCATTTCTTCCTGACCAACAATTGCTGTAAACGGAAATACCACACGTCGCGTACTCGCTGTGGTTTGAGCAGTAGGACTCACTAAATTACCTTATCAAGATTTTTCTGATTACCGTTCTTTATTGTGCCATAGCTAGGGCTATAGAGAGTCCATTATCCAAAGTCCATAGTCAAAAGTCCCATGTCAATAGCAGAGAATTTTTGACAAAGGACTAATGACTAATGACCACTTACCCTCAGCGAAGTCGAGGGAATGACCATTTTTAAGGATTATAGGTAGTAGTTCTCGGTTTGCGCGCACCAGCAACTGCTCCTAGTAGTGAAGCTACTAAACCCAACAGAGAACCGAATACAAACCACCACAAACCTCTAGAAGTAGCCGCAGCAATTTCACGAGCTTGTTGAGCGGATACGTTTGGGATATTTTGCTGCACATTACCCAAAGGTTGTTGCGTTTGGTTGAGCACCGTAGCGGCGTTAGAAGCTGCTACACCAAATGCGCCCGATACTCCACTTGCTAATAACCAAGAGCTAAGTGCGAGAGTGGTAGCCCACATAATTGCACCATTCAGTAAAGCTGTGTTGCGGTTCATCGGCCCGCAAGCACGAGTTGTTACCCAGCCACCAGTAAATAAAGAAATTAATAAAGCGATCGTTGACCACAAACCTACATTACTAGCAACATTAGGTGCAATAGTTCTCGGTGCGCCTGAACCTGCAACATTACCTGCACCAATCGCACCAAATAATGCACTCAAAATTAGTTGAGTAACTAAAGCTACCAATACCCCGGAAATAATGGGGCCCCACCGTACAAGGTCATGATATTCAGATACCCGACCTGTTACGACTTGCTCAGGAGGAATGACTTGGTCTCCTACCCGATTTGCATATGACATAAACTATTTTCTCCCTGATTACTTCAGCAAAGTGTTTCCAGCTATATTTTTGCTTGTGATTAAAATTAAATTACTAAATATAATTATTTCTATCTATCAACAGAATGAGTTAAGTACTCTATCTTTAGTAGGAAAATTTTAGTGAATTATTTTGCGAAAACAAATTAAAAATATGTTGATAGTATTATTTTTATTATTTAATTATATTTGCTTGAAAACAATTTATTTGGCTAATTTACTGTTGAAAATAGATTCATTTAGAGCAGCAAATTAGCACTAAATTTATTAGTTTAGAACAACTAACGCATCTTGACAGCTGTACCTGTAGCGGTAATCAATAACAAGACTCCAGACTGATCGACATTGATTGTACCAGTATCAATTTCAATCCCTATTACAGCATCCGCACCTAAACGTTGTGCCCGTAGTTGTAATTCTTCTAATGCTTTGCGTTGACCTTGTTCAAACAAACGTTCATAGCTACCAGTGCGTCCGCCAACAATATCACGAATACCAGCTAAAAAATCCCGTAAGAAATTGCTACCGTAGACTACTTCCGCTGTCACAATACCCAAATATGATTGAATTACTGCACCTTGAATTACATCAGTTGTAGTCAAAATCATAATTGAGCCTCATAAATAATTTCTATTTGGATTAATTATAATAATCCTCAATCATTTACAGCCACTTAATAATGAGATGATGCTGTAACTACATGGCAGAAGCTAGTAGCTGATAGCGATCGCGTTACAAGCTTGAAGTAATTATCAGCATCTAAATACACATGTGCGATCGCGCCGCAAATAAATTTCAGATACTTTACCCGCAAGAGTAACATATCCTCTACAGAAATTTATATTTCTTCATACCAATTAAAATAATGTTTGCCACACATCGATATATTCTAGAGGACACGGCACTGCCGTGTCCCTATAATCTGTCGTCTTCTTTTTCAAATTGGTATTACTTTAACTAAAAATCTCCTAGAAGATGATTTTTACACTTGAATTTCTGCTACAAATTACTTGAATCTTCAGGATTTGGTTAAAGTAGAGATTTTGTTGATTGCCTATTACTAGTTCATTTGTTAGTTTTAAAAGGGCTGGGTTGGCAATGCTAACCCTACAAATAAATTATTTTATAAAGATAAAGGTGGTAGACAATGGGTCGTATAAATCCCTACACGCTACAGATGCAGATTACTCGCATGTTTGAGCAAGGACAATCATTTTTTGCGACAACTAAGGTGCAAGAATGGTTAAAAGAACGCAATCACAATCCACTAGAATATGACATTCTCTTCCATAAAAAACCTGCTCCCCCTGGTTCTAAAGAAGTAATGGTAGTGGAAATAGAATTACGCCGTAAAGATGGACAACCTGTAGATCCGTGGTTGCAAGAACAAGCTAATCTTCATGCTTGATTGGGCTTGGTTTTTTATGAGAATGGGCAAGGGGCTATGGTGAATATCATTAATTATGATGAATATTTCTTCAGCACTTTCAGACTTTAAAATCCAGGAATAAAGTCCTCACTACAAAAAACATCCATCATCATGAATGTGGAGCATTCTTGCCCCTAGCCCCTAGCTTCTAGCCTCTAGTCCCTATATTATTAGGCTTTTTTCAACCAGCTAAACATAGCGCGTAATTCTTTACCTACTTCCTCAATGGGGTGTTCGGCTTCTTGACGACGCATGGCGGTAAATCCAGGTTTACCAGATTGATTTTCTAAGACAAATTCTCTAGCAAATTGTCCAGATTGGATTTCGCTGAGAATCTTCTGCATTTCCGCTTTAGTTTGCGCAGTTACAACTCTAGGGCCGCGGGTATAATCGCCGTATTCAGCAGTATTGGAGATGCTATCGCGCATTGTGGCTAAACCGCCTTCGACAACTAAGTCAACAATCAGTTTAACTTCATGCAGACATTCAAAATAAGCTAATTCTGGTTGATAGCCAGCTTCTACTAAAGTTTCAAATCCGGCTTTAATTAAAGCACTCAAACCGCCACATAATACTGCTTGTTCGCCAAACAAATCGGTTTCGGTTTCTTCGCGGAAGGTAGTTTCTAAAACACCTGCACGAGTACCACCAATACCCTTAGCGTAAGCCATAGCGCGATCGCGTGCCCGACCACTAGCATCTTGATATACAGCAAATAATGCGGGTACGCCTTGTCCTTGTTCGTAAGTCCGACGCACTAAATGACCGGGGCCTTTAGGCGCTACCATGACTACATCTACATTCGCAGGTGGTACAACTTGTCCAAAGTGAATATTAAAGCCGTGAGCGAAAGCTAATACATTGCCTTCTGCTAAATTCGGTTCAATTTCGTTTTTATAAACTGTTTTTTGCACTTCATCAGGCAACAAAATCATGATGAAGTCAGCAGCACTAGCCGCATCCGCAACACTCTTGACGGTTAATCCAGCTTCTTGGGCTTTGGCAGCTGACTTACTGCCCGGATATAGCCCTACAATCACATCTAAACCACTATCCTTAAGATTCAGGGCGTGAGCATGACCTTGCGAACCATAGCCGATGATAGCAATTGTTTTTCCAGCCAAAAGGTCTAAATTGGCATCTTCATCATAATACATCCGGGCCATAGAGCATCTCCTGTCAGCAAGCATCATTTATTGGCAGGCTTTTGATTTTACCCCAAATTGAGTAACTACGGATAAGAATTAAAAATGGGGTATGGGGCATGGGGCATTGGGCATTGGGCATGGGATACTTAGACAACAGTACAGACAAGGGTTATCGTGTCTCTGACAACTGACAACTGACAACTGACAACTGACTATTGACTAGGTTTGCCGATCAATTTTTTGGATTTCTGCTTCTGAGAGTTGGACGTTAATAGCATTGACTGAGTCTTCAATACTAGAGATTTTGCTAGCACCGGGGATGGGTAAGATAGCGGGCGATTTGGAACGCAACCAAGCGAGGACGATACAATATACTGATACGCCTTTTTCTTGAGCTAAATTTGCGATCGCGTGAATATCTTGCAAGTTTTGATGACGACGGCTACCACCAAAGGGACTCCAAGGTAAAAAGGTTAATCCTTCTTGTTCGCAATACTTTAATACGCCGTCAATTTCTGGTTGTTTTTCCCAAGGACTATATTGATTTTGCACCGAAACAATCTCAACTACATCCCGTGCTTGTTTAATTTGTTCTACGGAAAAGTTAGAAACTCCCACATAGCGAATTAAACCGTTTTCTACCGCTTCTTTCACAGGTGCGAGGGATTCTGCGATCGTATATTTAGGATCGGGGGCGTGATATTGCCAAATATCTATCGGTTTACTACCGCCCAAAGCTTGAAAACTTTCCCGAATCGTTTGACGTAAATGTTTGGGGTTACCGTTGCGCGTCCAATTTCCATGAGGACGCATCAAACCGCCTTTGGTAGCGACAACTACATGGCTAACATCGCCTTTGTAACTGCTAAGTGCTTGATTAATTAGTCGTTCGTTGTGGTGTTTATCTGATTCATCCAAGCAGTAAGAGTCAGCGGTGTCAATGAAGGTGATACCCAAGTCTAAAGCACGATGAATAACTTGAATAGATTCTGCTTCCGCAGGACGATTTGATATTGACATTGGCATTCCACCCAAACCAATGGCGCTTACAGATACACCCGTTTTTCCTAATTGTTTGGTTTCCATGCTTATAGCTCTTGTTTGCAGTCCCATTAATGTATAAGCTGTTTTCAACTATTTTGACAATTCATCTCTAGATAGGGGTAGGACTTACACAAGTGTGACAAAAAATTTAATTTTTTTGGTAGTCAGCGGCTCTATCCCTTATTCTGAGGAATAAAGTCTTGACTACGAACTTCAAAGAATATACTAGTTGAGTAAGTCCTCAGGGGTACAAACAAGATTTTTCTCTTTACTCTGGGTGAATAAGGTTTTGAATCAGGATTTTAGCCCTAAAAATTTCTCAAATCATTACCTTGCTCGATTCCTATTGCTGATAGGATTAAACTGCTGCCATAATCCTAAACGCTTATTTTTGGCGTTAGCTTCGGCAACTAAATATTGCATTCTGCTTTCTTCGCAATCAGGTAAAGTTTCTCGATCGACAACAGCATTACCTTCTTCTACCAATCGGAGATTGACTGAACGATTATCAACAAATACTTCGCCCAGTATCCGCCCATTTTCTTCGCGGTTGAGGCTTTTAATTACTACTGGGCTACCTGATGGTAATAGTCGTTTGAGTTTGTTAGTAGCCGAGGTAATATGCTGTTGTTTAGTTTCTTTTGGTGTATTAATACACATTAGCTTGACTGTGGCTGTTTTACCTGTATCATCTTTAATCTGGATTGTATTGCTATCTGCTACGCCGATGATAGTAGCCAGTATTAACATTAACTCGATTAGACTCATGGAAATTTAAGTATTATTTAACGCTTATCCATAAGTTTAAATCAGTATTTATAGTTAGATAATGAGAGAAATCACGCAATTTAGAGGCGCATCAGCTTAGAATCTGTTCAAGGTTGTCAATCTAAAATCCAAAATCCAAAATTAGGATGAGCGATCGCTTCTGTTACAAAAATAGCAACAATAGCAACTTTCAGTTTTGCTCTCAGCCATACTGGGATTAAATTCATCTATCCTATGGTTTAAGTTATGCCAGCCTCGATGACATTACCGCACAAATCTGGTTTAGCTATGACTGCACTGCTAGGAGGTTTAATTTTTACTAGTTGTGCTGCTGTTCCGCCAGCATTGAAAACATCAAATCAAGCAACCCAGGAAATAGCAGGCGCAGCGCGATCACCTGTTGAAGGTGGAGGTGCGGGAGTAACACAACAATCTCAAGCAGCACCAGTACCCCAATCTCGTCCCCAACTAATTAAAAAAGCAGCAATAACTGTAATTGTTAATTCCGTCAGTCAAAGTATTGATACAGTCTCGAAAATTATTAATAACAAACAAGGCGATTTAATTGGTTTAAACGAACGTCAACCGACAAAAGATAACGCCCGTCATACTGCATCCATCACCCTGCGCGTACCGCAAAACCAGCTAGAATCAACTCTCAATGAACTAGCTAAATTAGGCACAGTAGAAAATCGCAATATTACAGCCGCAGATGTTAGCAATCAGTTAGTAGATATTCAAGCTAGATTAACAAATCTGCGGAAAACAGAAGCTAATTTACAAAAAATCATGGATCGTTCTGGTTCTGTGCGCGATGTCTTAAGTGTTGCCCAAGAACTAAGTAATGTCCGTCAATCAATTGAACAAATCGATGCCCAACTGAAAAATTTACAAAATCAAGTTGCCTATTCTACTATTACCTTAAACCTAGAAGCAGCAGTTTCCGGCAGCAGCCCGCAACGGGGTTTAGGTGCACAAATTCAAGAAACCTGGAACAATTCTAGTCATTCTGTTGGCGAGTTAACTGTTGGTTTAATGAAGTTAGCTATTTGGCTAATTGCTTACAGTCCTTATTTCTTAGTTTTAGTTGCTGCTATCTATGGAGTGAAGCGGTGGCGACGTAATTCTGTGGCTGTTAGACCAACACCACCAGCAGAAAATAATTAAGGGACTTCCAATTAAAAAAAATTATGGTTTTATATAAAAGGTTGTAGAATTGGAAAATTTTAGCGCTGAGGGGAGTAAATTAAGTTAGCTGAAGGCAATCTCCCCATCATTGAGGGATGGCAAGTGTCGAGAAGATTGTACCAATTAACACGAAATAATCAGACACAGGAATGCCAAGATCAAAAAAGGACGCCCAATGCTATTGAAACTACTATGCCAGAACTACACCAATCAATTGCGCAGCACTACCACGAACGCACTAAATACGACCCTCAGACACTGGCTGCAAAAAGTCAGAGCTTAGATTGGGCGAAGCAACCAGTACCATTCAAAGAGTACAGGATTGGCTCATCTTTCGATCTTAAACCCTACTTGCAAGCCAATTCTGAGGCGTCTACTAACGATGAAGATGCTAAATGGTGGCAAAGACTTTCACGGCTATTGTTTTGTAGCTATGGGCTAACGGCGAGAATGCCTTCAATGGGTGGGGTATATTTACGATCTGCCCCTAGTGCAGGTGGATTGTACCCGGCGGAGGTGTATGTAGTTTCGCGCGGTACGGAGTTACTACCAGCTGGTTTATATAATTACCAAAGTCGCACTCATTCCTTAATGCAGTATTGGGAAAGCGATGTTTGGCAGACTTTACAAGCCGCCTGTTTTTGGCATCCGTCTCTAGAAAATACTCAGCTTGCGATTGTCATCACCGCTGTGTTCTATCGTTCCGCTTGGCGGTATGAAGACAGGGCTTACCGCCGCATTTTCTTGGATACAGGACATCTGTTAGGAAATATTGAGTTAGCTGGGGCGGTTAATGATTATCGCCCGCACTTGATTGGTGGATTTATTGATGAAGCTGTTAACGATCTACTTTATATCGATCCGCAACAAGAAGGTGCGATCGCAGTTTTATCTCTGGCAGACTTGTTAGATATTAAACAAAATTTACCAATTGGACGCACCGCTTTACCTTCAGCCACCGAAACCAATTACCCAATTATTCCTGATGGCGAACTGCTAAAATACTTCCATCGCCATACCCAAATCGAACCTGGAACAACAGGCAAACTCAATTTACCTGAAGTTCAACAAGAAAAATCGCTAGAAGATAAATATAACTTTCCTTTCTGTCTGAAAATTCCCACAGCTACCATGTCCATTAACTGGGGTGAAAATCTCTCAGGACTGGAAAATACTATGCACAGGCGGCGTTCTACCCGTGCTTACAGTGGTGAAGATTTGAGTTTTGAAGAACTCAAAGCTTTACTTGATTTTACCTATCAACCGCAAAATTACATTTACCAAAATTTAGATCGTTCTCCAGACTACTTTGACCTGAATTTAATCGAAACATTTATTGCCGTTTGTGGCATCAAAGGATTAGAAGCAGGCTGTTACTATTACGCACCAAAAGCCCAAGAATTGCGACAAATTCGCTTTAAAAACTTCCGCCGAGAATTACATTTTCTCTGTTTAGGTCAAGATTTAGGAAGGGATGCTGCTGCTGTAGTCTTTCATACTGCCGATTTAAAATCTGCGATCGCGCAATATGGCGATCGCGTTTACCGTTATTTACACATGGATGCCGGACATCTAGGACAAAGGCTAAATTTAGCTGCTACTCAACTACATATAGGTGTGAGCGGTATTGGCGGCTTTTTTGACGACAAAGTCAATGAAGTCCTCGGTATTCCCGCAGATGAAGCAGCACTTTATATCACTACCTTGGGAAGACCAAGGTAATTGGTATGAGGCATTGGGTATGGGGCATTGGGCATTGGGCATTGGGCAAATATAATTCTTAATTTTGAATTTTGAATTATTTGCCCCCTGCCTCTTCAAGGCTCCTGCTGTGTTACGCCGCCAACAACTGGCTTAACTTGCTGACCGGAAAAGGGATCTGTACCGCCACTCCAGTTAAAATCGCTGATGCGGAAGCTAATACCGCCTAGTTGCAGTACGGGATTGTAACGTAACATTAGCCCGTAGGTGCGGCGGCTATATTCCAAAATATAGTCGGTGCTACTTTCTCTACCAGTATCTAAGTTAACCGAGGTCTGAAAGCCTATGCGAAACGGGCCATAGATTTGCTGTGTAATTCCAGCGGTTAATACTTTAGTATCAACAGCCCGATCGAATAAGAAGGGTGATAGTCCGCTGTTAAAACCTTGGGAATAGCTAACGTTAAAGGCAGTATAGTCTAAATATGGTCGGGAAAAGTGACCAATTTGCCCTTCTAAGCCAATGGTACCAATTAAGGTGCTTTGGTTATCGCCGTTGGTGTAATAACTAGTAGTCCCAGTGACACCAGCGATCGCTCGCAAGTAAGGAATAACTGGGTTAGCTGTGTATCGCAATCCCTCAGTAGCAGTAGGTGGTAAAGGTTGTCCTTGCCATAGCAATAAACCACCACTCAGCGCTGCACTACCTTGGAGACGACCTAGGGAAATGCGATCGTTATCTCTATTTGGTTCTAGGAGGTCAGGGCGATCGGTATTAGCATTAATATATTGGGCACCTGCCTGATAGCTCAAATTAATGCCGCTGTTACCGAGGGGAACGATGGGCGAAATGACTACACCCCCAAGGCTACTTTGGACGGTTTGATAACCGAGAGTACCGTTGTAAAGGCGATCGCGGTAGCTGTATTCTAAATTTAATAAATGGGGATTGCGATCGCCTAATGTCTGCCGTAGGCGCAAGCTAGCCCGCAAGTTATCTTCAACTTTACTTAAATTGAGGCTGGTTAACTCACCATTACCCTCAATTACAGACTTAGGATTCAACGTCACATTCAGCCTACTTCTGATGCCAAATAGCCCAGCGAAGTCATCAGTACCTTGTTCTACGGCTTTTTGCACAAAAAACTGGGGCGTAATTGTCCAGTTTGTTTTGTCTGTAGAGATTGCTGGAAAGCCGCGTTCTAGATATAATCCACCTCGTTGATCGCCATCAAAACCAGGAGAAACCAGCGCTGGAGTTACGTCTCGTTCTCGCCTGTCAATTTCCTGCTGTTCTCGCGGAATACCAATCGCAAAATTTTGGTCAAAAACTATCCGCGATCCTTGACTTCTAACTCGGTCTACTAAAGGTGCTTCTCTGGTTAACGTAACATTAGCCGCCCGTAATACTAATTCTGGCGGTGAAAACGGATCGTTGGTAATGCTGACATCTTTGGCTTGCCAACCACGGGGATAAAATTGAATTTGTTCAGCTTCAAAGCGGAGGCGATTGACTATACCCCCGGATTTTGGTTGAGGAAGGTTGCTGGCGTCGCTTCTTCCACCTACTATGACATTAATTCCGCCGGGACTGCTGATACCAGAAAGGGGCTGATTAGCACGAATGCGATCGCTGATTGGGCGCTGTGATACTCCTCCAGCGGTCACATCTGTAGGTAAAAAAGCTACATCTCTTTCTGCTGTGGGTAAGTAAATTTCCCCTCTGCCCTTTTCCAGTTCCCCGCTATCTTGAATAAAGTTATAAGTAAAGCGTTGTCCTCGCAATACCTGATCGCCCCTAGTTAAGGCGACGTTACCTTCTCCTACTGCAATCAAGTTATCTAAATTGATTTGCAAGCGATCGGCATCTACTACCGCCCCATCAAATCGCACCACCACATTTCCTTCCGCCGTCACTATCCGCCGTTGGTCATCATATACTTGGCGATCGGAAATTACTTCTACTGTTCTTGGTCTAGCTGGCGATGTGCTGGCAGGGGGAGTTATCTCGGATGGTTGACTTGCTGGCTGATTTGTGTTGTTTGGAGTCTGAGGTTGTGGCGTTTGAAATTCTATCGATGAAGGTGCAGGCGAATCGGTTGTAGGATTGCGAGACTTAAATTCAATAATATTTTGTACTAGTTGCGGCTGCTGTGGATTTTGGGCAACCGTAGATTGTTTTACAGGAATATTATTAGACTTTTCTACTGGAGAAACTTGACTAGGACTAGAAACGAATAAATTTTGATTGCTTGTAGCGGTTGGGGTGGATAAAACTTTAACATCTAGGCGATCGCTATCATTTTGCAGCGGATAAGCAATGCCCATAGGCTCCCCCAATAATGCTGCACTCGTCGGCGTATTCACAGGAGTGAATTCCGGAGGAAAAGTTTTTGGTGGATGGGGTTGATTGAGATTGGGAGAAACTACAAATCTATCCCTTGTCAATTTATGGGGATTTGGCTGAAGTTGAGATTGTTTCTCTCCAACCGCAGGCTGGGGTGTTGCTTGTTGCGGCTGGGATGTTTGTTGATTTTCCTGCGTCCCAGTATCTGTGGCAATTAATGAATTAAACTTGGTTTCATTAGCGGATGAAGTCAAATTTACAGGTTGTCTTGCTTCCGTAATTGGAGGCGGTGTAGGCGGCAAAACTGGATGAAGCATATTTCAGCACAATCAAGCTAACAAATAGCCAATAAGTAGCCGGAAGGATGAACAACACCTGTGCCTTCCCACTTTGCCGCCTATTTGCAGCAAGCTGGCTCAAGAAGGACACTAAATTGATCGCGAGAATTGCCCGGAGGAATTGCTTTTCGGTGAATGTTTGGGCATTCTCTCCGTTATAGCAAATCCCGCCAGCTTTGCCATTTGCAAATGCTTGTAAGGCGAATTCTTCAAGGTTTGCAACTGGCTGGGGTAATTATCCCCATTCAAGCAACTTAGTGTCCATCGCTTCTGGTGTTTTCTGCCTTCCGGCTTTTAAGAGCGGATTATCAGTCGCGCTTTTACTCGAAATCCCGACGACCGGGGTTACGAGCTGGATCGTTGGACAAGAAACCAAAGACGAAGATAGTCACAAAGAAGGCAACAACAATATAAACTGTGATTTTTAAAGTAAGCATCAGAGATATCTCCAAAAAGTATGAGAAACAGAAAATTTCTCTCTCGGTATCTGCTAAGCAGAAATGATAGCTCCTTTATATTACCCAAATCTCGCCCCTTTTTTGGCAGACTCTATTGATACTGGTCAATGTTTTTCGTGATTTTTATAGTCCACAGTGAAAACAGATGACTGTTGACTGTTGATCATCCTCACGTTTATTAACTATGCCAGTTGGGTAAGCCCTATATTTTTGGAGATGTCCCTAATTAAAAAAGTTGTGACCTTGCTACTCTTGTGACGTTTATTCGCTGCATAGGTTTCCGTCCATAATCCAAAAATTGGCTCAATTAGGGTATTGGTCAAAAGTCAATAATCAATGGTTGGTTATTTACTTCCTTGTCCTCCTTCCCTTATCCCCTCGCGCCTATTTCCTGACTTATGCGACTTTTGATAACTTTGGCTGGTACGCCTACAGCAACAGAGAAGGGAGGAATATCTTTTGTCACCACTGCACCTGCACCAATGACACTTCCTTGACCAATAGTCACGCCATCTAATACGCTAACTCCATGTCCTAGCCAACAGTCATCTTCAATCACAATTCCTTTGCGTGTAATGCCTTGGTATCGAATTGGCTCTAGGGGATTGGTAAAAGTATGATTATTGGCATATATGCCAGAGTGAGAGGCAATCATACAGTATTTACCAATTTTTATATCCCCAGGCCCAGCAATACACACGTTAGGTCCAATGAATGTCTCATCATCAATATATATAGAAGTACGATCTAAACAACCTATATCAACGTTACGCTCTATTGCTACTTTATTGCCTAGATAAATTCTATTATTTTCTCCTCTGCCATCTAGTCTCACACCCTTAAATATAAATACATTCTTGCTAATTTCTATTTGATTGCTGCCGAGAAATTCAACACCATTTTGAATATAGACTTGACTATCTAAGCGAGCAAAAATACTACGATATACCAAATTACGTAACTGAGGGCCAAGCGCGATCGCCGGAATATCACCTAATAATGTAGTCCATAAAACTTCTTGAGTTCGTTGAATTTTTGCTAAGTAATTTTGACGATTCATGATTATTTTCCTGCAAATAAATCGGAGCTATGACTATATTTAGTTGTTGGCTATTGTCAAGCAAATTAATGATGACGAAATGAGTCACCGGCTTTTAAATAAATCCGGGATCTGAGATGTCGCAATTATTAGTGCCAATTGATGGCAAACCTTATTTAGTTTTTAGATTTGCAAAAGATGTGAAGACCGCAATGTTTCGTTTATTAGCTGATGAGCAAACTATCCTATATGAATCTATAGGATTGAATTGATGTTACTGATTTATGGTAATAAATTTGGGATTTGATTCTCTGAGAATTTTTTACAGCTAATTGGTTTCCTATTCTGGCTTGTCTAACCAAAATACCTAATTTAATTAACAGTTGCTGTTGTTGGCAACAGTTAATTAAATCCTAAATATCCTCAATTTATCAACCAAAAATCAATCATCAAATTGCCATTGCAGCAGTTAAAATATTTGTTAACTGCTCTAGCTAATAAACGTTTGGTTAACAATAATACATTTTTAGAATAAAAGAACAAAGGTCAAATAATTTACCTTTATTTCCCATGTAGTTATTGTTGTATTATTTTAAGTATTTATAACTATAAAAAATTAAACTAGGGTGGAGTATCGCCAACTTCAGCCATCACATTGAAGTTCACCATCGGTGCAAACAAGTAAGCACTTCCTCGACTGCTGTGACGGCTTTCTTGCAACGATTTTCTAGAGTATGTTTCTCTAATCATGTTGCACACAGATGATTTACAAATTAAACAAAACACTCTTGCAATTACATGAGTGGCTTTTAACAATTGTTGCTTTTGAATATAACATATTTTATTTTTAATGGCTGTCTTTAAAAAATAATTTTTTTCTAAAGTTTCAAGCAATAAATATAGATAATAAGCTATTATTCTGATTTCGATTCAGGAAAAAATGAATATTTTATACCAAGAGATAAAAATTTTTAAGGTGTAGAGTTTTACCTTAAATAATTATTTTCTGTATTAAGTCATATTTAATAACTTTCCGAATTGGCATATCTAACATTTTGTAAATTTTTCCTCAGGATAACCCATTCGGGTGATGCGTGCTGAGTTGAGTTCATTATAAATTTTGAAGAAAACTTAGATATTCTTGGCAGACAAATTTACTCAACTTTAAAAAAGCGACTGCTCAATTTTGGGTATCACTTTCAACTACACACTGAGTTTAATAAGTAGGTTTTTAATGAAAGAAATTGTTAAACAAGCTTTAACCTCTGGCTATTTGAGCCTTGCAGCTCAACATCAGATCCGATTACTGCTACAAAGCGATTATGATTCAGAAGATCTCGATGCTTATATCATGTTGCAACGAGCTGTTTTAGCGGGTGAAGTCAAGCGAGAATCACGCACGCAGAAACCCCCTAGCGCTAATACAGCTAAAGATGCTGGATTAAATATCAAACATGCTTATCAAGTTGCGGCTGAGATTGCTTGTGTGGCTGCTATGGCTTTAAGTATGCCCAAAAATCCCCATGATTCTTCTTATTTGGGTGCATAAGTCAGTAATTTAGTTAATTTTCTTTATTTTTGGGTAAAAATGTTTTACTCGCTGAATTGGCTGGCGATAGTTCGTTACTAGAAATTCCGCAACAGAATTATTAAGAAATAATTAAAAATTTTCATCTACTTGTAATTGAGAGGAGATGATTTTTTGGACAGCTAAAACTCTTGGATTGGTCTATTGGTAAGCATTTTGCCAGTTATTACCTAGCTACTAAGCAAATCTAAAAAAAATATAAATACTGAAGAAATTTAATACATACTTATATCTTAATCCTTGAGTATCAATCGCAGTCAATAGTTAAGTTTTACAATAGCAGCGGTAGCTTTTGGAAGACAGATTAAGATAAGAAATGGTCTTGGTGTAAACTCTAGCAACCCTGACAAGAATAATTCTCAATGCTTAACAAAGTCACGGCATTTTTACAAACATAGTATAAAGAATTGGCAACATTGGGTAAAGACAGTAAAAAATAACTTTAGCTACACTTGGAGTTTTGCCAACCTATGCAGCCAATTCGTACATTCAACGTCTCTCCTTCTCTTCCGCCGCGACTCGAACCGCTGCGGCGGCTGGCATATAACTTGCACTGGGATTGGAACGTTGAGAGCAAAGATTTATTCCGCCGCCTAGATCCTGACTTGTGGGAATCTAGCCACCATAACCCAGTGTTAATGCTGGGAACAATTAGCCAAGGGCGACTCTCAGAAGTTGTTGAGGATGAAGGCTTCTTGGCACAAATGGATCGCGCTGCGCGTCAGCTGGAAGATTATTTACAAGAGCGTTCTTGGTATCAAAAGCAACGCAGCCAGTCACCGAAGGAATGTTACGCTTATTTCTCGGCTGAATTTGGCTTGGTAGATTGTCTACCTGTTTATTCTGGCGGTTTAGGCGTTCTGGCTGGCGATCACCTCAAATCTGCCAGCGATTTAGGCTTACCATTGGTTGGTGTCGGCTTACTCTACCAACAAGGATACTTTGCTCAGTATCTTAATGCCGATGGTTGGCAGCAGGAACGCTATCCAATCAATGATTTCTACAATATGCCGTTGCACCTGGAACGCAATGCTGACGGTTCAGAATTGCGGATTGCGGTAGATTACCCAGGACGCAAGGTTTACGCTAGGGTATGGCGGGTACAAGTGGGTACAGTTCCCCTGTATTTACTAGATACCAATATAGAACCGAATAATCCCTACGATCATGACATCACCGATCAGCTGTATGGTGGTGACATCGATATGCGTATCCACCAAGAAATTATGCTGGGGATTGGTGGCGTACAGATGTTAAAAGCTTTGGGGTATAAAGTTACTGCTTACCACATGAATGAAGGCCACGCCGCCTTTTCTGCCCTAGAGCGCATCCGTATGTTGATTCAAGAAGAAGGTTTGAGTTACGCTGATGCTAGACAAGTTGTAGCTTCGAGTAATATTTTCACGACACACACACCAGTACCAGCCGGGATTGACTTGTTCCCACCTCAGAAAATTTTGGACTACCTGAGATATTATGCAGGCATCTTTGACTTACCTGAAGAACAATTTTTAGGACTGGGGCGAGAAAATACAGGCGATTTATCTGGGCCTTTTAGTATGGCAGTGTTGGCGCTGAAAATGGCAACATTTTCTAATGGGGTAGCGCAATTACATGGTGTGGTATCCCGCCAGATGTTTCAAGGTTTATGGCAGAAAGTACCTGTAGAAGAAGTACCTATCGCTGCTATTACTAATGGCGTTCATGCCCGCAGTTGTGTGGCAAAATCCACTCAAGAGTTGTACGATCGCTATCTCGGCCCCAATTGGTCATCAGCACCTCCAGATAGCCAGCTATGGGAAAGAATGGACGCCATCCCCGATGAGGAATTGTGGCGCAATCACGAGCGCTGTCGCTTGGATATGATATTGTACGTGCGGGAGCATTTAGTTAAGCATTTACGCGATCGCGGTGCTTCGGCTTCGGAAATTGCTCAAGCGCAGGAAGTTTTAGATCCCAATGTTTTAACTGTGGGTTTTGCAAGGCGTTTTGCTACCTACAAACGCGCTACTCTGTGGATGCGTGATTTAGAACGCATTAGACGGATTTTACTGGGGAATAAAAACCGCAAGGTGCAATTTGTGATTGCGGGTAAAGCACACCCGAAAGATATCCCCGGTAAAGAATTAATCCGGGACATTAATCACTTTATCCGCGAACAACATTTAGAAAAACAAGTCGTGTTTGTCCCCAACTACGATATTCATATATCGCGGTTGATGGTCGCTGGTTGCGATATCTGGTTAAATACACCCCGTCGTCCTAGAGAAGCGTCTGGTACAAGCGGAATGAAAGCCGCTATGAATGGACTACCAAATTTAAGCGTCCTTGATGGTTGGTGGGATGAAGCTGATTATGTCCGCACTGGTTGGGCGATTGGACATGGCGAAAATTACGAAGATCCTAATTATCAAGATGAAGTAGAAGCCAACGCACTCTACGATTTATTAGAGAAGGAAGTTGTGCCGCTATTTTACGATCATCGCGATGCTGATGGTTTACCCCGTCCTTGGGTAGCAAAAATGAAAGACGCAATTCGCTTGAATTGTCCGTTCTTTAATACAGCGCGGATGGTGCGAGAATATGCACAACGGGCTTATTTCCCTGCAAGCGATCGCTATCATACCTTAACTGCTAATAACTACGCCCCAGCGAAAGAATTAGCTGAATGGAAAGCTAAACTCGCTGACCATTGGTTTAATATCAAAATCAAAGATGTGGATGTATCCGCAGCAGCAGATATTGAAGTTAACCAAACTGTGGCGGTAAAAGCCAAGGTAGATTTAGCAACTTTGACAAACAAAGATGTACAGGTGGAATTATACCAAGGCACAATTGATGCCAATGGTGATATAGTCAACGCCATTCCTGTAGTCATGGACTACCAAGGCGACGATACAGATGGTTTAAGTGTTTACACGGCTAATATTATTTACACAACCTCTGGTTTGCAAGGCTTGTCTTTGCGGGTATTACCAAAACATCCATACTTGTCGAATGCTTATGAACCAAGGTTAATTGCTTGGGCGGAGTAAATCTATTTTAGATTTTGGATTATTAATCTAAAATCCAAAATCTAAAATCTAAAATCTAAAATTGTTTGGGTGTAACAATGTAACCAGTAGTGCGATCGCCTAATACTAAGTTACGTTGTTCGCCCCAATACCACCAGTATGCAGCAACATAAGCGCAAATTAGGCTATCTAATTGGTCTTCAACGGCTTTAAGTGCTGCGCCTGTGTGGGGGATTTCGGAAATAAATGAACCGCAGAGGCGCAGAGAGCGCAGAGGTGGTTGGAGAGTGGGTAAAATGTTGAGAATATAATTGTAGAGTTTTACTAGTTCTAAACGGCGATCGCTCAAGCGTCCTTTTTTATATTTGAGAATGCGTTCTAAATTGAATAAGTTGACGATTGCGGGATGGGGAAAGACTTCGATTTGATATCTACCGGGTGTTTGCGGTTCAATGGTGGGTGCGTGGATAAAGCCACGAGATTCTAATTCTAAACCAAAGTTGACAGTCCGCTCGGCAAAAGCTAAACCCAAATTAGCCGGGTAGCAGCCAGCGTGATATTTACCAAAGTATTTGTGACTGAGTTTATCTGGTAGACGACTCCCCGTAGCGTTAGGAATGAGGGTAGGTGCGTCTACAGCAATTAAGGCGGGTTCTTCCGGTTGTACGCAACTATCAATCCAGGTGAGAATATCTGCGATCGCTTCTTTGCGATCTAAATCCGCAATCTCTAATTCATTATCAATTAATTCTAAATAACATAGTCCGCTTGGTTGAGATTTCCAACCTAAATCAATACCCAAAAATTTCATTTTTACATACCCATTTGAACCAAGATTGATTTGTAGGGGCGGAGTTTCCCCACCCTTGACAACAATTACGAATTACGAATTAAATGCAAACTTATTCGTCGCCGCAATTAACGCGCTGCGTATTCCCGGTTCACTCATCGAATGTCCCGCATCAGGAACTACAATAAATTCCGCTTCAGGCCAAGCACGATGTAATTCCCAAGCTGATACCATCGGACAAACGACATCATAACGCCCTTGCACCATTACAGCCGGAATATGGCGGATTTTATCAACATTTAATAGTAGTTGGTTCTCTGTTTCTAAAAACCCATGATTAATAAAATAATGACATTCAATCCGAGCAAATGCTTCTGCAAAATCATTCTGACCGAAGTTTTTCATCAAGTTAGTATCGGGAAATAATCTACTAGTACTAGCTTCCCAAATTGACCAAGCACGGGCGGCTTCTAATCTAATTTTTAAATCTGGGCTGGTTAAACGTTGATAATAAGCTGTGAGTAAATCATCCCGTTCTTCGGGGGGAATTGGTTTGAGATATTCTTCCCAAGCATCAGGAAAAATATAGCTAGCCCCTTCTTGATAAAACCAGTGTAATTCTTTTTTACGTAGCATAAATATGCCGCGTAAAATTAATTCTGTACATCTTTCGGGATGGGTTTGACTATATGCTAAAGATAAAGTACTACCCCAACTACCACCAAATACAGCCCATTTTTGGATTCCTAAATGTTCGCGGAGTTTTTCAATATCGCTGACTAAATCCCAAGTAGTATTTTCTCGCAATTCTGCATGGGGTTTACTTTGACCACAACCGCGTTGATCGAACATTACCAAGCGCCACTTTTGCGGATGAAAATATTGGCGATAAAAAGGCGGACAACCACCACCAGGCCCGCCATGTAGTAAGACTATTGGCTTTCCTTGGGGATTACCTGACTCTTCAAAATGAATTTTATGTAACTCTGATACCTGTAAATAACCTTCGTTATAAGGTGCGATCGCGGGGTAAAGTTCGTACATTTTAGGAATGAGAGTGAAATGGTCAATGGTCATTAGTTCTTAGTTTTTTAAGTTTAGACTATTGACCTTGGACTCTTGACAACCTCATTTTTAGGAATTGTTAGATAATTGGAAACTCAATCATAATATCTGAGTTAACAATGAAGCCGGAAT
This sequence comes from Tolypothrix sp. FACHB-123, assembly GCF_014697075.1. Classification (GTDB taxonomy): domain Bacteria; phylum Cyanobacteriota; class Cyanobacteriia; order Cyanobacteriales; family Nostocaceae; genus Aulosira. Next base: position 54,995 of record NZ_JACJRE010000044.1, read on the forward strand.
TAAGATTGAGAGTAGCAAATTGAGTGCTGGTAATTCCATCATTACTAAAGCTTAAAGCACCTGTAGTGGCGTTATAACCGAATTGGTTTAGATTAGTTGCGCCAAAGGTAGAACTTTTGATCAAAATCTTATCTCCATCTGTTCTAGAGAAGTCTGTAATTGAATCAATTCCTTCTCTTAAAAGATCAAAGACAAAGATATCAGCACCAGAACCACCTCTCAAGGTATCCTGACCAAGACCACCTGTTAGGGTATCGTTACCATTATTACCTGTAAGGACGTTGTTACCATCATTACCTGTAAGAATATCGGCGTAATTAGAACCTGCGATCGCTTCTATGTCAACTAACCTATCACTGCCACCTAGTCTATCGCTAGCTATGCCCGTTGTTAGATTAACGTTCAAGCCAGTGGTAGCACTTGTATAACTGACAGTATCGTAACCTTTACCACCATCTAAGTAATCATTACCTACGCCACCATTAAGTGTATCATTGCCATTACTGCCTTTGAGGGTGTCATTACCTAAACCTGCATTCAGGTTATCATTACCAGCACCACCATCAAGAATATTATTCCCTGAATTACCTATGAGGACATCAGCATGATCAGAACCGACGATCGCCTCTATGCTAATTAATGTATCAGTGCCACCTAGCCCATCACTAGCTGTGCCCGTCTCCAGGTTAACATTGACACCAACAGTAGCACCTTGATAACTGACAGTATCAGTACCATCACCACCATTGAGGTTATCATTGCCAGCACCACCATTAAGGCGATCGTTACCATCACCACCATTGAGGCTATCATTGCCAGCACCACCAGTGAGGTTATTATTTCCTGAACTACCTATGAGGACATCAGCATAATCGGAACCGACAATAGTCTCTATGCTAATTAATGTATCAGTGCCACCTTGTCCATCACTAGCTATACCTGTAGTTAGATTAACGTTGACACCACTGGAAGCAAATCTATAAGAAGCCGTATCACTGCCGGCATCACCATTAAGGGTATCATTACCAGAACCACCATTGAGGCTATCATTACCTGCACTACCATTGAGGCTATCATTACCGGAACCACCATTGAGGGTGTCATTGCCAGTTTCACCATAGAGGTAGTCATTATCTTCACCCCCAAATATGACATCATTACCTTGTCCGCCATAAATGGTGTCTTGCGCAGAACCGATTACAGGACTGGCTGAGTCACCAAATAGGCGATCGTTACCATCTCCGCCATTAATATTGTCATTACCTTCATTGCCAAAAATCGTGTCATTACCAAGCCCACCTGCGAGGATATCATCTCCTGCGCCGCCATGAATGGAATTATGACTACCATCGCCAGAAATATTGTCAGTATTACTATCACCATAAGCCGTGTTTGTCGGCACCAGCTTAATATAGTTAAGATTGAAACCACCGGTGAGCATATCTAGCCGCAGTTCATTACTACCTGCGGTTAAACTCACTCCTTTGGCGATCGCATCTATCCAAACATTATCGCCGCCTGTAGAATCAAAGCTGATGATGCGTTCTTGATTGCTATTAAAAGTTGCTTTGATTTGTTGACCGTTACTAACAGAGGCAACTCGTACTACAATGTCATAGAATTTATTCTCAGTTGTGTTAACAGGATAATCTAGCCATTCTCCGGCTTGGATTGCAGTGACATCAAAGCCGCTATCATCACTGCTATCTTTGATATCTACTCCCAAATCTCGACGATATTTTCCACCTTCATTAGTGGGTGTGGTATCTTTAGCGTTATTATAGTTCTCTGCTTGAATAACAATTTCTGAGGTAGTAGAGACAGTATTATTGTTAGTTGTACTATCAGTTTGGGTTTGAGTATTTCCTACAACCTGTTGATAAGCTGCCAGCGCATTCAAACGACCGCCAGTGTTGACTTTATCTTGCAAAGAATCGAGCTTATCAACTGTTGAAAGCAAGGCGTATCTCAGTTCTAAAACTGTGAGATTGGGGTTAGCAGCTAAAAGTAAAGCCGCAGTACCAACTACATGGGGAACAGCCATTGATGTCCCTTCCCATGTAGCATATTGATTATTTGGTAGGGTACTGTCAATATTTTTCCCAGGTGCTGCTAAGTCTACAGAATTTGCACCATAGTTAGAAGCTCCTTGACTGAAAATGGCTAGTTGATCGTTTTCATCCGTAGCAGCAACAGTAATTATATTAGGTAAGTCGTAGCTAGCAGGATAACGCGGTGTAATGTCATTATCTTTACCAGAATTACCTGCCGAGGCTATAACTAAAACGCCACGCTTGTATGCATACTGTAAGACATCATATTCATCTTGATTCCAGAATGGGGAACTAAAACTGAGGTTGAGGATTTTAGCTCCGTTCTCGATTGCATAATACATACCATAAGCTAAATTCCATAACAACCCGCCTCCATCGCTGACACGGGTATGCTTGATAGCCATGATTGAGACATTCGGACTGACCCCGATTATTCCTAGGCCATTGTTGCCTACAGCACCGATGATACCAGCAACGTGAGTTCCGTGACCGCCTTTTGGGTGGTTATCCAGGGGATTACTATCTTCATCACCAAAGTCCCAACCATGAATATCATCAATATAGCCGTTACCATCATTATCAATCCCATCATTAGGTATTTCGCCAGGATTCGTCCAGATGTTACTCGCTAAGTCTAGATGATTGTAGTCAACACCACTATCCACAACAGCTACGATGACATCTTTACCGCCTTGTGTATAGTTAGATACAGTTGTGGCATTAATCTTTTGTAAACCCCAAAGATTCCCAAAATATGGATCGTTGGGTAAAAAATCTGGTACTGCTGGCTCGCCCTCTGCATCTGTTGGCTGCTCAGTTTCTTGTTCCTCGTTGCTCATATTTAACTGAGCATTATTGTTTATTATTTCCATTAAAAGAAAGCACCTACAAAAAGATAATTAAATAATGAAAAAAGTCACCAAATTTTTTATCAAGGGATAAAAATCTGGGTTAGTATTTACGCGATTAGGGAATAAGCAGAAAAAGATTTATGTCATTCCACAAGGACTGCTCAATAACGGGAATGCATCCTGACTATCAATATTATTTGTTAGTTTATCCAATAAAATTGGCAGTCTGCAAATTATATTGCCATGCTTTTTGAAGAATATTATGAAGTTTCAGTAAAGTTATATTTTTTTCATATACTATGTATCTGAAAACACATTGATAACAGCTTTTAGCTAGGATAATAATTTATTATTAAGCAAAAAGCTTGAAAAATCTACCTTAAAAATGCTATTACCTAAAAAATTACTAGTATAAAATTTACATCTACTTCTTGCTGATACAGGATAGAATCATCAGCCTTAAGCGGCTATGAAGACTAGTTTATGAACTTTATAAAGTTAAAATGTGCTTTATTTACGAAAAAATACCAGATAATATTGCTAATCAATCGAAATAGACACCAACGCTTAACTAATTACAGCAAAGCTGTTTTTTCCTAATTTTATCTATTTAAACAAACTATAATTAAGTGATTTAGGATTGCTGGGCAGAGTAAAAACAGACAAAATGATGACTTTATTCTTTAAATAAAAAATAAAATCGCAGCATACAATTAATACAAAATGCCGAAAATTCTCATAAATATAGATTATCTAGCAACAAAATGCAGAAGGCGATCGCTCAGATCCAATTAATGAAGATGGTGCGCTGATTTCTGGTATAAGGTATCGGCAATCGTGGAAAAAATTATCTGTTTTTAGTGCCAAAAGTAAGGCGATCGCTTTTATTATTCCATCACCCAGAGCGATCGCTACCCATTGCCACCAGAAAGCCATCTACTTTTTTACCTAATACCACACCTTTTTAAATTAACTCTCTAAAATCCTCTTTCTGGATAATCATTGCAGAGATGATGACCATATCGCAACAATCCCAATCGACTAGCGAGACATTGCGATCGCCAAAGCGCATCTTCTAATCACTAAGTATAAAAGCTACTTATTCTCAGGTTACTGCTAAATAAACTATCCGACAAGAATTTAACTTTTACTGATTTTTGTAAAGCGAAAGTAGATAAGGGGGCTAGGGTTTAAGGGGTTAGGGTTCAGAAGCTAAGGACTATAAATGCCCCATGCCCAATGCCCCATGCCCAATGCCCCATGCCCAATGCCCAATGCCCAATGCCCAATTCCCCTAGAAAATGTCAAAATTAAATGTGTTTTGTAATTGCCGCCTTGGATAGGGCGGATTTGAGATAACTAACTTGAAATTTATGGGCAAGCAGCGCGTTCTGTCGGGAGTTCAACCAACTGGAAATTTACATTTAGGCAACTACTTGGGAGCAATTCGTAACTGGGTGGAAGCCCAGAGTGATTACGACAATTATTTGTTTGTCGCTGATTTACATGCAATTACGGTGCCACATGAACCCAAAGAGTTGGCATCTAATACTTATAACCTCGTTGCTCTCTATTTAGCTTGTGGTCTAGATTTAAATTATTCCACCATTTTTGTTCAATCTCACGTCTCGGCACACAGCGAACTTACCTGGTTGCTCAATTGCATTACTCCCCTTAACTGGCTACAAGATATGATCCAGTTTAAAGAAAAGGCTGTGAAACAAGGGGAAAATGTTGGTGTCGGCTTATTGGATTACCCTGTGCTGATGTCTGCTGATATTCTGCTTTATCAGGCAGATTTTGTGCCAGTGGGTGAAGACCAAAAGCAACATTTAGAATTAACGCGAGATATCGTCAATCGATTTAATCACTTATTTGCGAAACCGGATCAACCAGTGCTAAAGCTACCAGCACCTTTGATTCGCAAGGAAGGCGCAAGGGTGATGAGTTTAACTGATGGTACGCGGAAAATGTCCAAATCCGATCCGTCAGAATTAAGCCGGATTAATTTGTTAGACACGCCAGAGCAAATTGCTAATAAAATTAAGCGTTGTAAAACCGATCCAGTTCGGGGTTTAACTTTTGACGATCCAGAACGTCCAGAATGTAATAACTTGTTAACCCTATATCTGCTGTTGTCTGGTAAAAAGAAAGAAGATGTGGCAGCAGAATGTAAAGATATGGGTTGGGGACAATTCAAGCCATTATTGACCGAAACTGCGATCGCATCTCTCAAACCGATTCAAGAGAAATATCAGGCAATTATGGCAGATAAAGGTTATCTTGAGTCAGTATTACGAGAAGGACGGCAAAAAGCGGAAACTGTTGCTAAACAAACCCTAGCAGAAGTTAAAGCTGCTTTAGGTTACACCATGCCTAATTAGATTGCCTTGATAGCCTGTTTGTAAAGTAAATATTAAGCTAGGAAGCCACTAAATTATAGTGGCTTTCCTGATTTTCAAAAGTAGCTTGGTGTTACGGCTATTCATAGGATTTGAGGCTTTGAGTGCATGAAAATTAGCTGTAACGGACGAGATTTATTGATACGTTAAGCATTGCCATAAGGCAACCGAGAATTTAAGGTTTACTTTATAAAACATCTCAATAGGGGTAAATTGATTTACCCTGAAAGAAACTGGAAATTCTGAATGTTATGTCTGATACTCAAAGTCCGACAGTTTTGAATAGCTTTCGCCAAGCTGCACAAGCAGGCGAATTTTTAATTACTGCCGAGGTAGCACCACCTAAAGGCGGAAATCCAAAACACATGCTTGATATGGCGGCGACTCTTAAGGGGAGGGTTCATGCTGTCAATGTTACCGATGGTAGCCGAGCGGTATTGCGGATGTCTTCGTTGGTAGCTTCGGCAATTTTATTACAACATGGAATTGAACCGATTTGTCAGATGGCTTGCCGCGATCGCAATCGCATTGGTTTACAAGCAGACCTCATGGGTGCCCATGCTTTAGGTATCCATAATATATTAGCTTTAACAGGTGACCCAGTAAAAGCTGGCGATCACCCAGATGCTAAAGGCGTCTTTGACTTAGAAGCTATTCGTCTGCTGCAACTAATTCGCAAACTTAATCAAGGTATTGATGCTAACGAACAACCTTTAACTGATGGCGCACTCGATTTATTTGTCGGAGCAGCAGTTGACCCCCAATGTGCGAGTTTATCAGGTTTACAAAGCCGCTTTGAACGCAAATTACAAGCAGGAGCGCAATTTTTTCAAAGTCAATTAATTACAGACTTTGATAGGTTAGAAAAGTTTATGTACAGCGTAGCCGCAGGTTGCAATAAACCAATTTTAGCCGGAATTTTTCTGTTAAAATCGGCAAAAAATGCCCAATTTATTAATAAGTGCGTTCCTGGTGTAAATATTCCTCAGCACATTATTGATAGGTTAGCTAAAGCCAAACACCCGCTAGAAGAAGGCGTAAAAATTGCCGCCGAACAAGTACAAATTGCCCAACAATTGTGTCAAGGCGTACACATGATGGCGGTGAAGCGAGAAGACTTGATTCCGCAAATTTTAGATTTAGCGGGAGTTAAGCCAGTTAATTTGGTATTAACTAAGTAAACAGCAAAGGCGATCGCATTTTTTAGCTAACTGTAAAGTGAAGAAGTGCGATCGCTCTTTTCCTCGCCCAATTGCTAAACTAAAAAACAACCCTTACCCCTGCAAAGGTAGTATTATGACCACAGGAAAGGGTTTTCAGCTTCGCAATAGCCGCTTCGGATACGACAATTGCTATTTAGGCGATCGCCTACTGAGTTTTACAGAAATATTGCAATATTGCGATCGCTCGGTGTATAACCATAAGCTTAAGTCTTTGGTTTAAGGGTGCGTACACGCTTATCGTTATTTATCGCTTCTTCACTCGATACAATAGCTACAAAATCTTTTGTCATTTAGCTCCTAGAGCTTGAGGAAGCTATGAACCTGTATTAAAAATCTGATGTCCTAACCATCCCAAACCCAAGCCTAGAGTAGAAGTGCTAGCTAAAATTAGAAAAGTATGAAATTCGCTAAAAGAGTTTAGTAATTTTTCTCCAGTCTCAGTCAAAGCCACAGCCAAAGCCACAGCCACAGGAACAGCCCCAACCCAAGCCACAGCCCAAGCCCAAGCCACAGCCCAAGCCACAGCCACAGCAAAAGCCCCAACCCAAGCCAAAATCCAAGCCCCCTCCAAAGCCCCAGCCAAAGCCCCAATCCAAGCCCCCGCCAAAGCCACAGCCCAAATTATGTACTGGCGTGGCAAGGCTAAAAAGTAGCCTATCAATAGGTAACTTAATAATACACCAATTAACCAGCCCCAAGGAATAGTTCTAGTTCGTTTCTTAGTTCGTTTATCTGGAATAGGCTTTGACTCTGGCGGGACTTTGGGACGAGGAACTTCTGTTCTATAAACTGGTTTAACTGGTTGTGTAGGTATAGCTTCTGGTGCTTTTAACATTTCCAACCATTCTTGCATTGACTGAGGGCGTTCTTTTGCCTCCAGCGCCATACCTTTGAGAATTGCCTGATTTAATTCCTTGCTAATGTTTGGATTAATTTGTTTAGGTGATTTCAGAGAAGCATCATGCAACTTGCGAGCTAGAGAAGTTGTAGGGCGTTGACCTGTGACTGCATAATAAAGTGTAGCAGCCAAACAATAAACATCTACGGTTGGCTCTCGACTGCCTTTGCTCATCTGTTCATAAGGCGCAAACCCTTCATTACCTGCAATACCCTTTGAACTTAAAGTTTTAGGTAAAAGTTCTTTAGCAATCCCAAAGTCAATTAAAACCGCTTTGCCATTTGTCCGCATCATGATGTTTCCAGGGTGGGCATCTCTATGTACTAAACCTGCTTGATGCACTACGCTCAAAGCTTCCCCAATCTGGCAGATGTAGGGTAAAATCTCTGCTTCTGGTAAAGCCCCCCTACGCTTCACTGCTTCAAACAAATTTTCTCCCTCAACAAAGTCCATTACCAAACAGTGAGTAGCACCTTCCCGAAACAAATCAATTACTCCCACAATATGAGGATGGGGATCTTGAGATAAACGTGCAAGTATCCGCCCTTCTTGGATAAATCGCTCTATATATTTCTCATACTCTGGATCGTGGCTGAGGTATTCGTTAGGTGTTTTAATTACAACTGTCCGGTTTAGTTCAACATGCAAAGCCTTATAGGTAATTCCGAATCCCCCCTGTCCCAGAACTTGCTCAATTACATATTTGCCACTTTGCAATTGTTGTCCTGCTATCCAGGGCATGAATACCTCTAAGTCAAAATAATTACTTTAATTTGAGCATCATGATGAAAGTTTAGCTAATTTTACGGTTTTTTGGTAGATATCGGACTGGGAGACAGTGAAGGTGGGTTAGTAGGTGGGGAAGGTTTTAATTTATCCATCACAGCACCCATTCCTGCAAGTAAAGTGCCAATAGCTGCGATCGCCGCAATCACCACTCCCCAAATCTGAATTTGTTGCTGCAAATTTGAGTTAGTGTTAGATGTTACAGTTGGCTCAGGCTGAGGCGTTTCCCCAGTCAACCCTAAAGAATCGAGCCATTCGCGCATCGACTGCGATCGCTGTTTGGGATCTAGCTTCATACCTGTTAAAATTGCGCTGTTGGTGCGATCGCTAATCTCAGGATTAAGATCTTTGGGAGGAACTAAACGAGCATTATCTATCTTGCGTTTGAGGGCACTAACTGGTTTTTTTCCAGTCAAAAGCTCATACAGAGTTGCTGCTAGAGAATAAATATCGCTATACGCCCCAGTTGGTATACTTTGAGCGTAAAGCTCAGGTGGTGTAAATCCTTCAGAAGTTTCTTTAGTTCGGTTTGTGGTTAAAATATGGTCAAAGTCGAGAGCTAAACCAAAATCGATCAGCACTGCTTCCGGTTGTCCATTTCGCACTCGCAAAAAAATATTTCCTGGATGCACATCTCGATGAATCAGTCGATTCTGATGCACAACTATCAAAGCTTCCCCAATTTGCTGAATGTAACGTAGTGCTTCTTGTTCTGTCAGTATTGGTTGGCGACGATCAGCTAAACTCACTCCGTCTACATATTCCATTACCAGACACAAACGGTCTGCTTCTTCAAAAGAGTCTGTAACTTCTACTAAACCTCATCCATCTTGAAAACTGGAGTTTTCGCAGAAAACATATTACTGTGGATAGGTGGTGTGGTAGAAAATCAAACAGGAATGCTAAAAGTAGAATG
>NZ_JACJRE010000045.1 GCF_014697075.1 Tolypothrix sp. FACHB-123
TGTCAATACATATAAGGCTTTTGGCAAAATAAAGATGCTTTTTTTGTGTTTATATGAGTGCTATAACTAATAATTTGGCATAATAGCTACTGAAGAACCAAAATTTTATTCAATAGCTGAACCCGCTAAGAGAAAAAGTCAATAAGTCTTAATTTTCGTTAAAGTGGGATAACAATCAAAGTGTGAGGGTTGATACTGTATGCGAGTCCTACTGGTGTATCCAATATTTCCAAAAACCTTTTGGTCTTACGAAAAAATTTTGGACTTAGTCGATCGCAAGGTTTTGTTACCACCTTTGGGTTTAGTCACAGTGGCGGCGATTCTCCCTCAAGAATGGGAATATAAATTAGTCGATCGCAATATTCGCCCAGCTACCGAAGCAGAATGGGCTTGGGCTGATATAGTCATTTTCTCCGCCATGATTGTCCAAAAACAGGACTTACTCGACCAAATCCAAGAAGCAAAGCAGCGTGGTAAGTTAGTTGCTGTGGGTGGCCCCTATCCCACTTCTACACCCCATGAAGTGCAAAATGTTGGCGCAGATTTTCTCATCCTCGATGAAGGGGAAATTACCTTACCGATGTTTGTCGAGGCGGTTCAACGGGGCGAGACTTCTGGAACTTTCCGCACCAGCGAAAAACCAGATGTCACTACTACACCAGTACCCCGCTTTGATTTATTAGAACTTAATGCTTATGACATGATGTCCGTGCAGTTTTCGCGTGGGTGTCCCTTCCAGTGCGAATTCTGTGACATTATTGTTCTCTATGGTCGCAAACCGCGCACCAAAACACCAGCCCAATTGTTAGCCGAGTTAGATTACCTTTATGAGTTGGGTTGGCGACGGGGCGTGTTTATGGTTGACGACAACTTTATCGGTAACAAGCGCAACGTGAAATTGTTGCTGAAAGAGTTGAAAGTCTGGATGCAAGAACATCAATATCCCTTCCGGTTTGACACTGAAGCTTCCATTGATTTAGCACAAGACACGGAATTACTAGAGTTGATGGTTGAGTCTGGTTTCTCCGCAGTATTTTTGGGGATTGAAACACCAGATGAAGATAGCTTGCAAATGACCAAAAAGTTTCAAAATACCCGTAGCTCTTTAACTGATGCGGTGCAAACTATCATTAAAGCCGGATTGCGCCCAATGGCTGGATTTATCATCGGATTTGATGGAGAAAAAGCAGGCGCAGGCGATCGCATTGTCCGGTTTGCGGAACAAGCAGCTATTCCTTCTACTACCTTCGCTATGTTACAAGCGCTACCTAATACAGCCTTGTGGCATCGCCTGAAAAAAGAAGGCAGATTACGGGAAAACAAAGACGGTAACATCAACCAAACTACTTTGATGAACTTTGTACCTACCCGTCCACTGGAAGATATTGCCAGAGAATATATTGAGGCTTTCTGTGCTTTATACGACCCAGTTAAATATTTAGATCGCACTTATCGCTGCTTTTTAATGATGGGTGCGCCAAATTGGAAAGCACCGTTTAAATGGCCAGAATTGATCGTGATTAAAGCACTGTTAATTGTCATTTGGCGACAAGGAATTAAACGCGAAACTCGTTGGAAATTCTGGCATCACTTGTTTAGCATTATCAAGCGTAACCCAGGAGTAGCCGAGCATTATCTTTCTGCTTGTGCTCATAACGAGCATTTTCTCGAATATCGTCAAATTGTCCGCGATCAAATTGAAAGCCAGCTAGCAGAATATCTCGCACAAGGTACAGAAAAACCCTATGTAGTACCTGTGAAAGAAAAAGCTGAAGTTGTCGCTAGTTAATTATATTGGTCTGTCGCAAAAGTTTTGAGCTTACATATTTAACAAAACAATGTAACAGAATATTAGGGCACAACATGGTTGTGCCCTAATTAATATCTGCTGTGTCGCCAATATTATTTGCTAGATACGCGAGTAACGAAAATGCAGCCTGAGTAGACGTAACCAACGCATCCAAACAAGTGAAGGTTGTTCAAAAAATGTGAAAATATCTCCGAAACCTTGGTTTGTTTTTTGATGGTGTAACCAATGTCTTTCAGGAGTAGTAATAAAGAGAATTTGGCACAAAATAGTGACAAATTTTGGGGTTTTCCAATCCAAAACACTAATGTGTCTCCACCATACATGCAATTGACCTAAAATCAGCCCAGAAATCACGCCAATTGGGGAGAAAGACCACAAAATCAAAGCCATTAATAAATAAGGTAAAGCACCCAAAATTCCATCTAATAAAACTTGGGTATTTAAAGTCAAAATCGCATAATGGCGAAAGTCTTTCTTCCAACAATGATGGGTTTTTAAGTGGAGACTACCAAAAACATGCTCAGGAACGTGGTAAACGAAAGTTGAGAGAAAATCACCAAAAAACAATAATAACCAAGCAACTGCGATCGCCTCAAACATTTGTACTCCTCACATCCAAATTAAAAGAACTCTACAGCGAAAATGCAGATGTCACACTGAAGATGTAGACACTGCTCATATCAATTCGTAATTGCGAAATTTTTAGAGAATTGGTAGAACACTGTTTATGGCAAAATGCTACTCAGTCAAACAAGAGAAGCATCTATTCGGAAATTTATGCGCACAGTGTTATTCAGGAAATTCTGCAACATTAATTTCCCTAATTTCTGCTATCTATCGCTATCCGATTTGATTTTTTCAAAAACTCTAATTTTGATTTTGTCTCTGGGGTGATGGGACAAATACATCTTGACTCCAATCGGAATACCGTAGTTTAGCATATTCACCCCACAATCTTCTTATTAAGACTGACAGTATTAGCAAAGATTGAGTTAAAATTGGTAAAAATTTAGGTTAAGGCATTCTGTAAAAGTGTCTAGCCTGAATATGGGTTGATAAAGGCGATCGCCTAAATATTATAAATATAAATATTACCAAACCATAATCGAATTTTTACCAAATCTTGCAATATCAAACCAGAAACAACATTCAATACTAGGGAGCAGAGAAATTGATTGACTTTGAGGAGATCCAAGTTATAACATTCGATTGCTACGGGACTCTGATTGACTGGGAAAGTGGCATTTTAGCAGCAATCAAGCCACTTTTATCGGCTAAAGGGCATAACTTAGATGAGGAAAATATTCTGCAATTATTTGCCAGATTTGAGGCTGAAATTCAGCAGGGAGAATATTTGATTTATCGAGAAGTGCTGAAAAGGGTATTAGAAAAATTTGGCGCGCATTTTAGCTTTGTTCTTGCTAATGAAGAATTATATGCGCTGGCTGATTCAATTCGTTATTGGCTACCTTTTCTCGATACAGTTCAAGCATTGAAAGTGCTGAAGCAGAAATATAAATTGGCAATTATTTCTAATGTCGATGATAATCTCTTTGCTTTTTCGGCTCAACATTTAGAAGTAAAATTTGACTGGATTATTACCGCAGAGCAGGTAAAAAGCTATAAACCATCGCTGAATAACTTTACAGTGGCGATGGAGAGAATTAACTTACCTAAAGAACAGATATTACATGTGGCTGGCAGTATTTATCATGATATTGTGCCGGCAAAATCTTTAGGAATATCAACAGTTTGGGTAAATCGCAGAGCAGGTAAAGAAGGTGCTGGTGCTAGTTTACCAGTAGTTGCTCAGGCTGATTTAGAAGTACCAGATTTGCAGACTCTCGCCATTTTAAGTACAGGTTCTGAAGATTAATTACTACTGTGGGTAAAATTCTTCATGCCTGAATTGGGAATACTCAATCAAGGCGTGTGAGGATGAATAATGGCAGAGGAACGGGCGTATTGGTTAGCTTGGGCGCAAATTTCTGGGATTGGCCCTGTATTACTCAGGCGCTTGCAACAGCATTTTGGGACGCTGGCGACAGCTTGGAAAGCTACTGCGGCTGAATTAGCTCAGGTGGAGGGTTTTGGCGCGCAGACATTAGAAAAAGTGATCAAACAGCGATCGCGTCTCAATCCAGAGCAATTACTCCTCAAGCACCAAGCAGAAAACCCCCATTTTTGGACGCCAGCAGACGTAGATTATCCCCGCTTGCTTTTAGAAACACCCAGCCCCCCTGCAAGTTTGTACTATCGCGGAGAAGTAGAATTACAAGAAAATCTGGGAAACATACCCTTAGTTGGGATTGTCGGGACTCGTCAACCTTCAGATTATGGTATCCGTTGGACTCGCCAAATTAGCACAGCTTTAGCCAAAAACGGTTTCACAGTAGTTTCGGGAATGGCTGAGGGAATTGACACCGAAAGTCACCTAGCCACGATGAAAGCAGGTGGAAGAACGATCGCAGTTTTAGGTACAGGTGTTGATGTGATCTATCCACCGAAAAATCGAGATTTGTACAAACAGATTTTGACCTCAGGATTAGTAGTTAGTGAATATCCCGCCAAAACGCCACCAGATCGCAGTCATTTTCCTCGCCGCAATCGCATTATTGCAGGTTTAAGTCGGGCGATTTTAGTAATAGAAGCGCCAATAAAATCGGGTGCATTAATTACCGCTACCTACGCTAATGATTTCGGTAGAGATGTTTATGCATTACCTGGGAGATTAGACGATTTACCGTCTCAAGGATGTTTAAAATTAATTAGTCAAGGCGCTTCTATAATACTCAAAGAACTCGATGAACTGTTAAAAATGCTGGGAGCCATACCAAAATTAGATGTAATTACAGAATCATCAGCACCCCAGCAATTAACTTTGCCAAATTTAGCGCCAGAATTGCAACAAGTAATAGATACTTTAGCCTGTGATGCCTTACCTTTTGATTTTATTGTGCAAAAAACTGGCTTGAATACAGGCTCAGTTTCTAGCGCTTTATTACAGTTAGAATTGATGGGTTTGGTTACGCAGCTTCCAGGAATGCGATATCAGAAAACATAACAATTCAAAATTCAAAATTAAAGACATGCGATCGCAACTTAAGGACAAAATCTAACGTTCGCCATATTCCATCCCATTAGCGTCAGCATAGCGATACATAAACCGCATAAATCTTTCCCAACTATCGTCTTGCTCAATTTCAAATTTACATTCAACTTGCTTGAGTTCATCGCCTTCATCACCACCAAAAATGAAGCGCGTAGAAGAAGGTGTCACATTAATTTCGCCTTCTTCATCAGTTAATCGTAAGGAATTTAAAGACGGTTTAGTAAAGCTATTAAACCCTTCTAAGGCTTGTAATTTTTCAAAAAACATCACAACAATACGTTTCCCGGTGCGGACTTCCCGCCGCAAACTGACATTACTTAGTTCTTCACTAAGTCCGGCAAAAAATTCGATTGTAGGTGTAGTTGGTTCCATGTTAAATGAAGGATGAAATGTAAAGTATTGAAAATAAAATGGAAAATTAAGCTTTCCATTCTCATTTTCAACCTTAAGGGTAATTACTTATCCTTTTTTTCATACTTCATTATCTTTCTGTTAACTTATAGTCAACAGTCAACATTACCTGGGTGGATAATATGGGGGGTTCATCATTGGCGATGATGGATAAACAGTGTTAGGCATAGGATTAACCATGCCGTTAGGATAAGGAGTCATCACTGGGGGTGGATAACCATTCATGGGTACAGTCGGAGCCATCATGGGTGACTGATAACCTGTTGCCGGCATAGTATTTGTCGGCATATTGTTTGTCGGTATGGGTACTGCGCTATTGGGTACTGCGCTATTGGGTAGCAGATTATTTTGGCTAAATTGCTGGTAAGTTGTGCGAGAAATGGCGCTAATTAGTTTTTGGGCACGGGAGTCGTTGTTAGGTCGTTGTACCATAACTGCGGCTATATAGCGTTTGCCTGTTGGGATATCAACTAAACCCGCATCTGCTAGCATTGTGCCGATGTCGCCTGTTTTGTGGGCAATGGTAGCACCTGCTCCTAAACCGGATGGTAATAACTCATCCCTTTGGGTTTGGCGCATGATATCCAGCAAGCGATCGCGCGATCGCATATTCACTAAATTCCCTTGATGTACCATCGCCATCAATGTGGCTAATTCTTTGGGACTGGTGGTATTTGTTCCTTGTAAATCTGGAAGTTGATTGCGAATAGCTGTAGTTGTCAAACCCCAACTGCGGAACCGCTGGTTTAGCGCCTCTATTCCTCCCAGTCGCGCAATCAGCATATTTGTAGCTGTATTGTCGCTGATGGTAATCATTTTACTGGCGACTTCTAAAGCGGTAAACTGAGTTCCCGCTGGCTTGTATTGCATATTACCAGAACCACCAGCGATCATTTGTTGCTGCATGGTCAGCATTTCATCAAGGCGGATTTTCCCCGCATCCAAATCTTGGAAGAAAGCTACCAAAATGGGAATTTTAATGGTACTAGCTGCGGGAAAGCTGGCGTTGCTATTAATATCTACATAACTACCTGTATCCAAATCTACTAACATCACTCCCGGTGTGAGATTTGGATTGGCTGCTACAAGGTTTTGTACGGCGCTTTTTAACTGAAAATTTTCCTGAGATAAATTTAATCCTGAAGGCGTTCCCCCATTGGGAGTATTTTGGTTTTGGGATTGTCCGACATTGGTATTAGCTGGTGTGGAAGAACTAGGAGCCATGCGCGTAGCCGGGTCTAACACTGACAGCAGCGTCCCCATAATTGCGCCGATACCAACCCCCACAATTAACAACCGCATGGTGTACAACAAAGTTCTGGCCATTGGCTTTAAACGTGTTTTACGCGATCGCACTGGGTTTCTCGTACCTCTAGGCGATCGCGGATCTACCCGCACTGTCTTCATCTTCACAGTACCAGATTGTACTTGAGGAGCCGCCACCCTTGTTCTCGGTATTGGTTTGACCGCAGTCGGCATTACCAGCCCATTTTTTGACCCACTTTTTGACCTGGATACCCCAGTCGTCATTGGCGAGGAATTGACAGGCTTAGTTATATATGTAATTTGCGCTTCTTTCGCGACACCGCGCTTTTGATTAGGCGCTTTGACTTTCTTTGCTTCCACATTTTGGACTTTACGTGGACGCTGGCGGCGGTTTCCGGGTGGACGCCGCGAGAAAGCTCTTAGTTTGTCACTCGATTCTGACACCGCTACTCCTTGTGACCCACTTGATGGTTTTCCTGCTGACTCCCGACCCAAAACTCACTCCTCAAGTACTTTAATACTTTAATACTGAATTCACTTTTTGCCAGTAAGTAGCATTTTTGTGTTTAGTTTAAGCTATATTATCTATTTTGGGAGGGTGAATGGGTACATATTAGCGTAAGTTCCTTTCGTTGATTGAGCAAGATGAAAGACGCAGGGAATGACAACCAAATATTATTGCCCAATGCCAATGCCCAATGCCCAATGCCCCATACCCCATACCAACTATTCACGATAATTTGTAATCGCCCATTCTATCTGCCGCAAAATTCCTCGCAACATCGCGACTTCAGTGGTTTGCAGCTGTGTACGATTATATAATTGCCGAAATTTCTCCATCCTGCTAGTTGCTGTATGTGGATAAAGATAACCAATTTTGAGCAATAAAGATTCTAATTGTTGATAATAGGCTTCCAACAAATCCCAAGATGCGAGTTCTGGGGGTGTTGGGGACTCATTTGCTGGCTGCGCTGTTAATTGTGCCAATTCATAACAACAAATACCCACAGCCGTGGCTAAATTTAAAGATTGATAACTTTCATGGGTGGGAATCTGCACGAACTTCTGTGCATAGTTTAATTCTTCGTTGCTTAATCCTCGGTCTTCTCTGCCAAAAATTACGGCTACTGGTTTTTCTGGTTCTTCGAGTAACCAAGGTAAAGCTGTGCGGGGGTTTTCTAAAGGAATTTCCCAACTACTAACTCTACCTGTAGTGGCTATTACCCTGACACATCCTTGCAAAGCTTCTGGTAATGTCTGCACAACTACCGCAGATTCTAAAATTTCCTTTGCATGAACCGCCATTTTCATCGCATCCGGTGAGAGGCGATCGCATTGGGGATTGACGATCACTAGCTGATTCAGTCCAAAATTTTTCATTACCCGCGCGATCGCACCCAGGTTTAAGGGGCCAGCTGGCTCGACTAATACAATTCTTAATCCAGCTAATCCCATGTTTGTACCTCCTGCCATCTGCTCTGAATCTACTTGCACAATAGTTCAGAAGTTACCGCCAAGACAAGACCTAGAAGAATAAGGGACTTCCAAGTAAAAAAATATTCCATTGCTATTGTTCACTGTTGACGGTTGACTGTTAACTATGAACCGTCAACTGTCAACAGTCAACGTTTAACGGAATAATTTATTTTTTGGAGTTCCCTAACACTTTTTTACAACATACCCGACTTTTCAAACATACTCTAACATTGTGGGATAAAGCAGTAATTCTGCGGATTCATTTACAATTAAAGAATATAAACCCAAAAATCATTATGAATTCCTTCTTATCTTCAACATCGCAAACTAGCCAAGATGCTAACGAAGTCCTGGTCAATGTTATTGTAAAACAACAAGCTGATGGTAGAACAGTGGCTAGCGTTCCAGGGTTACCAGAATTACAAGTAGAAGCAAGCGATCGCACGACAGCCCTATCTGAACTTCAGCAACGCTTAGAAACTCATCTAGCTGGGGCAGAAATTGTATCTTTACCTGTCAAATTACCATCTAGCGATCTGAAAAATCCCTGGTTAGCAATGGCTGGAGTTTTTAAAGACGATCCACAATTTGAGCAGGTGCTAACAGCTATAGAAAACTATCGTCAGGAACTAGATAAATATACAGATGATAATTTTCCGCAAGCATAAAAGCATATTTTTTTAGGTAAAAGTCAGATGGCAAAATGGGTAATTGATACTGATCATGTTTCGCTACTCCAAAGAGTTCATCCAGTAGTAGTGAATAAAGTATCTACAGTCAATTCTGCGGAAATCGCAGTTACAATAATAACTATTGTTGAGCAAATGTACGGTCGTTTAGATGTAATTAACTGAGCAAAATCAAAACAAGAATTAGTTACAGGTTATACTTTATTAAAAGAAACATTTAATTTGCTAAGTCAAGCTAATATTCTTAATTTTAATGAAGTCGCATGTGATATCTATAACGATTTATTAAAACAAAAAATTCGTGTAGGTACACAAGATTTAAGAATTGCGTCTATTGCACTTGCGTTTAATTGTACATTGGTAACGCGCAATTTTAAAGATTTTCAGAAAATTCCTAATTTACAAATTGTCGATTGGTCGATTATATAAGGCAGTTAAATTAATGTTCTGGCTCAAAAGGACGCCTCAAGGAGTACAATATCCGAGGTTTGATTAACAATGCTGTATCCCATGCCGATCAGAAGAACCAGAAAATTGCACTTGCTGAAAGTAATCAAAAATTTCGTAATTTTACTATTAGTCTTAGTACTATTATTACTAGGATTTATTACTTATAATGTGCGTCAATCCTTTCCTGTAGAAAATGGCGCGATCGCACTTGGAGGACTAAAAGCTGAGGTAACTGTCCAGCGCGATCGCTGGGGTGTTCCCCACATTTATGCAGCCAATTCTCACGATCTATTTATGGCGCAAGGATACATCCACGCCCAAGACCGTTTTTGGCAAATGGACTTTTGGCGACACATAGGTTCTGGGCGGCTTTCAGAAATGTTTGGTTCTTCTCAAATCGCCACAGATAAGTATTTGCGGACAATGGGTTGGGCGAGGATAGCGCAGCAAGAAATCGCCCAAGTGAATGCAGAGATGAAGGCATATCTGCAAGCCTACGCTGATGGGGTCAATGCTTATTTAGCAGACCATCAAGGTAGTAAACTCAGTCTAGAATATGCAGTGTTGAAATTCCTCAATCCTGGGTATAAACCAGAACCTTGGCAAATGCTACACTCCCTTACTTGGGGTAAAGTCATGGCTTACGACTTGGGGAGGAATTTTGAGCGAGAAATCGAACGGACAATCTTACTGAAAACTCTGACTTTGGCGCAGGTAGAAGAACTTTTCCCCCCATACCCCCAAGATTTACCTGTGATTTTACCTGACCGGCAAAAAAAGCAAACGGGAGAGGAGAACAATTTTGATGAGACAGAGTTGATTGCTTCGAGTATTCAAGATGCAAAAGCAGCAATTACCCCAGCTTTGGAATCAATTACTCAGCCGATGCTGGCTGTAGAGAAATTAATCGGTTCTAGGGGAATTGGAATTGGTTCAAATAATTGGGTAATCTCTGGGAAACTTACGACTACAGGTAAGCCTATCTTAGCAAATGACCCGCACCTAGCAGTGCAAATGCCTTCGATTTGGTATGAGGTGGGATTACACTGTACAACCAAGACTGCGGAATGTCCTTTTAACGTGACAGGCTTTTCCTTTGCGGGGATGTTAGGAGTAATTATCGGTCATAGCGATCGCATTGCTTGGGGTGTAACCAATGTTGAACCAGATGTGATGGATTTATACATTGAAAAAATTAACCCTAACAACCCCAACCAATATGAGGTAAATGGTAAATGGGTAGATATGCAACTAGTCCAAGAGACAATTCAAGTTGCAGGAAGTCAACCAATTCTCCAAACAGTGCGCTACACCAGACACGGCCCCATTCTCTCTGATGTTTCACCCAAGTTACAGCAGTTACCAGGAAATCAGGTCATAGAAATCCCGCAACAATACGCTGTAGCTTTGCGCTGGACAGCTTTAGAACCATCAACCTTAGGATATGCAATTCCCCTACTAAATCGGGCGCAAAACTGGGAAGATTTTCGCGCAGCGGCGAAAAACTATGATGTACCTGCCCAGAATCTAGTTTATGCTGATATTGATGGCAATATAGGCTACCAAATGCCTGGTAAATTCCCCATCCGCGCTAAGGGTAACGGGCGTTATCCCGTTCCTGGATGGACAGATGAATATGAATGGTTAGGCTATATTGACTTTGAGCAATTGCCTAAAAGTTTTAACCCGCCTCAAGGTTACATTGCTACCGCTAACAATTTAGTACAAAATAAATATCCTTATTTAATTACCACTGACTGGGTGTATGGCTACCGTGCACAGCGGATTGTAGAGATGATTAGCCAAGCAAATGAACCTCTATCTCTGTTGGATGTAGAGACAATTCAGGGTGATAACCGCAATTTGAATGCGCGAAATCTATTACCACTATTGAAAAATATTGACCTCAATCAACAAAATTTACAACCAAATTTGGCATCCGCAAAAAAATTACTGATCGATTGGGATATGCAGCTAGAAATGCCATCCCCAGCGGCGGCTTTGTTTGAAGTATTCTGGAAACACTTACTAGCAGATACCTTTCACGATCAGTTACCTCAAGATTATTTTCCTAATGGCGGCGATCGCTGGTATGAAGTTGTCAAAAATATTATTAAGCAGCCCAATAGTAGCTGGTGGGATAACCGCAACACCCCCAAGGTAGAAAATCGCGACCAAATTCTGCGACAGGCGTTTACCGAGGCGGTGAATGAACTGGAAAAGATTCAAGGGAAAGATCCAAAGTCTTGGAATTGGGGTGATTTACATAGAATTACATTTCGTAATGCAACTTTAGGCAAATCTGGAGTTGGAGCCATCGAAGCTTTGTTCAATCGTGGTGCTTTTGCAACAGCGGGGAACGGGGAAACTGTCAACGCTAATCGCTGGAAAGCTAGCCAATCTTTTGAAGTGACAGATATTCCTTCTTTACGGATGATTATAGATTTAAAAAATCTTGATAATTCCCTAGCAATTCATGCCCCAGGACAATCCGGCCATGCTTTCCACAAACACTATACAGATATGGTTGACTCTTGGCGCAAAATTGCATATCATCCCATGCTTTGGCAACAGGATAATGTGAATGTAAATACAGCAGCAACACTTAAGTTAAGGACTTCTAAGTAAAAATATTTCATTGCTATTGTTGATTGTTGACCTTTCACAGTCAACAGTCAACAGTCAACGACTGGAAGCGGAATTTTTTTGGCGTTCCCTTAATTCCCAAAAACTTGAGATCTGATAACAATGTGAAAAAATAATGCGACAGATGGTAGGGTCAAGGCATTGCCTTGCCCTCTAGAATATATTGATGTGTCGCAAACATTATTTGAATGGGGATGAAGAAAAATATGTAAATTTATAGCCTAATAAATTAGTATAACTTAATAGTATTGAGCGAAAGTATAGAGTATAAATTAACATAACCAATCTTCACTCTGGATTGAGCAAAATATACGAGGAGAAAATCAATAAAATGCAACTTCTTAAAAGAATTACTATGATTTCCGGAACGGCAGCGATCGCTTTTGTATTTGTAGGTTGTGGAGAGTCTAAAGTTGCTCAATGTAACAAAATAATTAAAGTTGCCAATCAGGCAGTAACATTAGGTCAAGATTTCGGCAAAAATCCTAATCCGCAAAAAGGCTCTAAAGCCTTAACGGAAGTTGCTGCAAAAATAGACACAATTACTACAGAAATGAAAGGTCTGGAAATCAAAGATGAAAAATTGCAAGGTTATCAAGGGCGCTTTCTTAGTCTGTATGACAATACTAGTAAGGGTTTGAAAGATACAGCAACTGCCATAGATAAAAAGAATTTAAAAGGTGCAAATGCCGCTTTGGTAAATTTGAGAAAAAATGGTAGTGAAGAAACTAAATTGGTAAATGAAATTAATACTTACTGCTCTGGAAAATAAGAAATTTCTCATTAGTTAGTTGTCAGTTGTAAGTTTTTATTTCTGTGCTGTTTTGTGTTTGTTATTTGCTTATATACTCTATCTGGTTGGTGAGAATTACTATTAATTTAATTCTCTGCCGGGATTTTTAATAAAGGTAATACCTTCTGCTTTAACAATCTAATTAAAGCTGCTTCCATATACTCATATTCATCGGGAATATGCAAACAGATGACTCTTTTATCTTTAAGAAAGGGCTGAAAATTTTTGGTTAACTTCTGTTTATGGGACTTTTCCATCACAAAAATTATATCAGCCCATTCAATTGCTTCTGTTGACACTGGTACTTCAGCATAACGATCTAAACCTGCTGAATCTGTTTCAATTCCTGCATATTCAGAAAATACAACTTCAGCTGTTGGGCTACGCAGTCGATTTTGACTACATAAAAATAAAAGTTTCTTCATAAATTGATATTTTAAAGCATTTTTAATTATAAAAATGAGATTGGTCAGTTGCGCGATCGCACTTCCTTTTCCAATCATCCATATAGATTTTTCTGAGCTTATTTTCCTCTAACTGACAGTATCCATGTCAGTCTGAAGTTTATACAGCGTTCTGAGCCATCTCATATTTCACAACAAATGACAACCAATTGACATAGGGTAGCAATACACGATACATCATGAGTCAATCGTTCAATGATTTAAGATGCCGAATTTCTTTCATTGTCAGTTATATCAGCATCAGGAGGGATGACGATGGATAGTAGCTTAATTATATCCAACTTCCTGAATCCGCCTGTTCTGTTTTTCTTTCTAGGGATGGCTGCGGTTTTTGTCAAGTCTGATTTAGAAATTCCTGCACCAATACCTAAACTATTCTCACTTTATTTGCTGTTTGCGATTGGCTTTAAAGGCGGAGTAGAATTGATTAAAAGTGGCATCACTCAAGAAGTTGTTTTGACGCTCTCGGCAGCGATGTTAATGGCTTGTTTTGTGCCGATTTACACGTTTTTTATCCTCAGACTCAAGCTTGATACCTACGATGCTGCTGCGATCGCTGCAACTTATGGTTCAATCAGTGCTGTCACCTTTATCACTGCTAGTGCTTTTTTAACTGAGCTTGGTATTAGTTTTGATGGCTTCATGGTAGCAGCTCTGGCTCTCATGGAATCTCCTGCCATCATTGTTGGTCTGATCCTGGTGAATATATTTACGGTAGATGAGAAACGGGAATTTTCTTGGTCAGAAGTGTTACAAGAAGCATTTTTGAATAGTTCCGTTTTTCTTTTGGTAGGTAGTCTTCTCATTGGCTTCATTACAGGAGAACATGGTTGGCACGTTTTAGAACCTTTTACTCAAGGTTTATTTTATGGCGTTCTCACCTTCTTTTTATTAGATATGGGCTTAGTCGCCGCCAGAAGAATTAAGGAGTTGCAAAAAACCGGAGTTTTCCTGATCTTATTTGCCATATTAATTCCCTTAGTCAATGCAGCCATTGCCTTAGTCATATCCAAATTCATCGGTATGTCTCAGGGAGATGCACTTCTGTTTGCGGTACTGTGTGCTAGCGCTTCCTACATTGCTGTCCCCGCAGCTATGCGGATGACAGTTCCTGAAGCAAATCCTAGTTTGTACGTTTCTACAGCTCTAGCAGTCACATTTCCGTTCAACATTATTATCGGAATTCCGCTATATCTATACGGAATTAACCTATTTTGGAGGTAATAATATGCATTTAGTTAAAAAGATAGAAATTATCGCCAACTCTTTTGAACTAGCCAAAATATTAGATAGTTTAGACAAGTCAGGCGTACATGGTCATGCAGTAATTCGAGATGTTGCTGGTAAAGGATTACGGGGTACAGCAGAAGATTTAGATATGACAATGCTTGATAATGTCTACATCATTGCCTTTTGTATGCCAGAACAACTCAAGCCTGTGGTGGAAAACATTAGACCACTGCTCAACAAATTTGGCGGAACCTGTTACATCTCTGATGTTATGGAGATTCGCTCTATGAAATGTGTAGCGTCATTATAACAGGCTAATAACACACTTTATGGAACGTCGTGACTTTTTAAAATTAGGAGCCACAGGTGTATTTGGTTTAAGCCTAAGTACCAGCGATTTAATTTGGCAAGTGCAAGCAGCAACAGCAGCCGAATTACCTGCGGATAATCCCGAATCTCTGACTCCCGATGCTGCACTACAAAAACTGATAGAGGGAAATCAGCGGTTTGTACAGCATCAACCCCAATACCCAGATCAATCGGCGGCGCGGTTGCAACAAGTAGCGCAAGCACAGCATCCTTTTGCAACCATCCTCAGCTGTGCAGATTCCCGGGTTGCGCCAGAAATTCTTTTCGATCAAGGTATTGGCGATATCTTTGATGTGCGGATTGCGGGAAATATTGCCACACCAGAAGCCCGTGGCAGTATTGAATATGCAGTTACCTTACTCGGCTCACCTTTACTGATGGTACTAGGCCACGAGCGCTGTGGAGCCGTCACCGCTGCTGTCCAAAATGAAACCTTACTGGGTGATATTAGTACCTTTGTCAAAGCAATTAAGCCAGCTGTCGCCAGGGTGAAAAATCAGCCAGGTGACGCAGTGGATAACGCTGTCGTGGCAAATGTGCAATATCAAATTGAACGGTTAAAGCGATCGCCTCTGTTAAGCGATCGCCTCAAGTCCGGTAAATTTAAAATTGTCGGAGGCCGTTACGATTTAGATACCGGAAAGGTAACTATTATCACTTAGAAGCATAAATTACTAGTTCACCACATAAGTTATGAAGCTGTGTGAGGCATTATATCCCCGACTTTTCCAAAAAGTCGGGGATTTTGCTTATAGCCATCCAAAAATATGTCAATTGTAGATATTTATGATGCAATAGTTGTATGATTCTCTGATGCATCCGACAAATTAGGTATTTCTCAAATGTAAATTTCTCAATTTAAAGGAATATATTTTATTTTGGTAAAAAATTGCTGATAAATTCCACAAAATTAGTGACTTTTATATATTAAACAATTTCACGGAATGCCTGATACAAATGATTAATCTCTAATTCTTTCCCCCTGCTCCCTGCTCCCTGCCCCCTCTATTTGTATCAATCTCTGAAATATCTACTAATTAGTATTTTTTAGTTCAAGATGATCGGGAAGAATAGATATACTTGATTTGCAGACAATTTAAAAAAATATATAACCTTTGAGCAAAATAAAATTCAGTACAATCAAGAGGTATCAGTTTGAATATTTGTGAAAAAACAGTCATTTCTAACTTAGAATTTGAAAATTTTGCTACTAGACAAGATACTTTTTATGGTTTGATAATTGCTTTATTAATTATTAGTGTTTGGCTAGGAAGTTTAGTTTTTTTATTAAGTATTAATTATCAGCAAATGCCAAATTGGTCGATACCAATTGCGGTAATTTGGCAAACTTTTATCAGTACAGGACTATTTATTACTGCTCATGATGCCATGCATGGTTCCGTTTATCGCCAAAATCCAAAAATTAATCATTTAATTGGTGCCATAGCGGTTACACTTTACGCTTTATTTCCCTACCAACAGCTTGTGCAAAAACATTGGTTACATCATAAACATCCAGCGAGCGAAATTGACCCCGATTTTCACGACCAAAAACGCAAAAATGGCTTTTTTTGGTATTTCCGCTTCATGATGGAATACTCAACTTGGCAACAATTACTTGGGTTCACAATCATATTTAATTGTGCGAGATTTGTTTTGCACATGCCGATGATGAATCTTATCTTATTTTGGTGTATTCCGCCAATTTTAAGTTCTATTCAACTATTTTATTTTGGGACATATTTACCTCATCGCGAACCTAAATCAGGATATATTTATCCTCATTGCACCCAAACAATTGCATTACCAACTTTTTGGTCACTTATTGCTTGCTATCACTTCGGTTATCATCAAGAACATCATGAATATCCCCATGTAGCTTGGTGGCAACTTCCTGAAGTTTATCAACGAAAAAAGGCAGAAGGCAGAAGGCAGATGACAGAAGGAAAACAAGGAGGATAAATGACTACTGACTACTGACTACTGACTATTGCCTTCATTAAATATTGTGTCAAAGTAAAGGCATCTACGCCTAATTCTGTACGCTCTTGGGCTGCTATAATTCCAGCTTGAGAATGCCACCAAGAAGCAGTAGCGACAATATCTTCAATGGGAATTTGTTTTTTAATTGCTTGTGCTAGCAATCCGCCCATGATTCCCGTTAATACATCGCCGCTACCACCACGAGCTAAGGCTGGGGTACTTTTGGGATTTAGCCACAATGAACCTTGAGAATTAGCGATCGCAGTTCTCGCACCTTTTAACAAAACTATCGCCCCACTTTGTGCGGCTGCTTCGCGCACAGCTTTGACTCTATCTTGCTGTAAATCAGGAATATTGGGAAATAAACGCTTAAATTCACCTTCGTGAGGTGTAAGTATTGTGGGCGCTTGGCGTTTTTGTAAGGTGGGGATGGTTCCCATTTGTGCCAAAATATTTAAAGCATCAGCATCCAAAACTAAAGGGCGTTTGCTGGCGATTACCTGTTGCACAATGGGAGTGCTATCTGTAGTTAAACCAGGGCCAATGGCGATCGCATCAAAGGCACTTAAATCGGTTTTCTCTGGTAATTTTAATTGGGCGATGGCTCCTGTTTCAGTCTGGGGACAGTCAAGTACCAACGCTTCGGGTAAATGTGACACCAAAATTGGCTTGAGATATTCTGGCACAGCAATTGACAGCATCCCCACACCACTAGCACGCGCACCTAAAGCTGTTAAAATTGCTCCCCCAGCATAACGATAAGAACCGCAAATTAGCAGTAAATGTCCTTCTTTATATTTGTGGGTGACTGGACGACGGGGTATAGGGAGATTGGCGATCGCTTTTGCAGTGGTAATGCGGGTAATTTTTGGCGTATCTTTGAGTACAACTTCTACATCCGCAACAGGGATATCAAAATCAACTAACTCTGCATTACCAAGATAATCTAAAGCCTGATCTTGTAAAAAAGCCAGTTTCCATAAACCTAAGCAAAATGTGTGATTCGCGCGAATTGCAGTTCCTAACACCTCACCTGTATCGGTGTGTAAGCCAGAAGGTAAATCTATGCTAAAAATTGGCTGCTTCCATGTGTTGAATTGCTCGATAGCAGCTGCGATCGCATCTGTCAGCTTTCTTTCTAAACCAAAGCCAAATAAGCCATCAACCAACACATCACAATCTGGTAACTGCTCAATTGCTTGATAACAAGGTATACCCAAACTCTCAGCATATTGCAAATGTTGTGTAGTTAATTCTTTCATCCGCGAAAAAGGCTGATAAATCCAAACCTCATATCCGCGAAAGTACAATTCCCTTGCTACTACTAAAGCATCGCCGCCATTGTGTCCCGGCCCGACTAAAACCCCCACACGGGATTTTCCTTGGGGAATCATTGCTGCTAGGCGGTGGGAAATTAATCCTGCTACCTTTTCCATTAAAGCTACCACAGGCATTCCGGCGGCAAATATCTTCTCTTCAATCTCCCGCATCTGTGCTGCGGTAACGACAAATTGAGAAATTTCTGCTTCTCGGCGCTGACGATCAATCATGAGTCGTAAGTTTTAAGTAATAACTTCTTCATTTTGATGCTTTATCGGCTGAGAGTTTATAAATGTCCAGTTAGATCCATCAGCATCGCATTTTCTTGAATTTACAAAAGTTTACCACTCTTCCTAAATGACAAAAATCTGGTATTATGGATTACATAACGTGGGTTTGCCTTAAACGAAAAACAATTCCAGAAGAGACTTTAAGTCTGCATTAATTGCTGTGCGATCGCTCGTTAGTGAAGTCTGAAGTCATCTGGCAGTTAAAAATAAAGTAAATATACCGAAGGCACGCTAGTAAAATATTAGCTATGTTTTAATTGCAAAAATGAAGGACTTTCGTTGCCAGCGCAACCATATTGAAAAAAGTTTACAAACTAAAGTTCAATGATTAGTAATATTCCCATTCAAGAGCCAGTATGGAAACAAACTGAGCCAACTCGTCTGCCGATTGTGACCGTCGCAGCTTTAGTGACAGACGCTAACTCAGATCGAGTTCTCATTGTCAAAACCACTAAATGGAAAGGTTTATGGGGCGTTCCAGGGGGTAAAGTAGAGTGGGGCGAATCCCTAGAAGCTGCTCTCATCCGTGAATTTCGCGAGGAAGTGGGATTAGATATTACTAATATTCGCTTAGCTTTATTACAAGAATCACGACTTGACCCCCAATTTTGTAAAGAAGCTCACTTTGTCATGCTCAATTACTACGCAGTATCGGCAACAGTCAGCGTCACACCTAACGAAGAAATTGTCGAGTGGCAATGGGTTAGTCCCCAAGAAGCATTAAACTACCCTTTAAATACCTATACTCGGATACTCATAGAAAATTACATACAGCAGATCGATGGTGAGTCGTAAAAAAGCTTTGGTAACTGGTGCAGCTAAAGGTATTGGACGAGCCATTGTACTGGATTTAGCCAGTCAAGGCTTTGATGTTGTAGTACATTATAACCGCAGTTGGGAAGCCGCAAAAGAAGTCACCCAAGCAGCAGCAGCCTATGGGGTGAAAGCTGTTAGCTTACAAGCAGATGTCACCCAAGCAGAACAAGTACGCCATTTAGTAGATACCACAGCCGAACTGCTGGGAGGAATCTCAGTAGTCGTTAATAATGTGGGCAATTACTTGAAAAAATCCATCGAACAAGTTACTCCCCAAGAGTGGCAAGAAATATTAAATACTAACTTGAATGCGACCTTTTATGTGAGTCAAGCAGCCTTACCTCACCTCAAAACAATGGGTTGGGGTCGCATCATCAACTTAGGTTTTGCAGGGGCCCAGCAGTCAGTTGCGCGTCCATTGATTACTCCTTATGTAATTGCAAAAAATGGAATTATTCTCTATACAAAAGCTTTAGCCAAGCAGTTAATAGAACATAAAATTACCGCCAACGTTGTTTCACCAGGAGTCGTAGAAAATTCTTTGAGTCAACCCTTGCATGAAATTCCTTGCCAACGGCTAGCGACTTTTGACGATGTGGTAAAAGTTGTCAATTTTTTTGTAGATACAAATGCTGACTATATCACCGGACAAGTTGTAGAAGTTGCTGGTGGTTGGAATCTCTAACTACGATTTATCTACAATTCAAATCTAGAAATTTAACTAGAGATTGAATCAAATTCGTAGCGACAGTTTATATATGTGCGAAGCTTGGGTAATCGCACATTAATACAGTGGCAAACAGTGGCAAAAATTATCTAGTTTTGATTGCCAAAACTATTGCTGACTCGAATATGTTTTATCGCTCTCATCAGAGCTAATTTTGTTCATCAAAAAATAATGGAGACAATAGATCTATGCAAACATTAGAATCCCCGATTTGTGAACTTAAAACCCTAGAGTTAGAACCAGAAACTCAATTGAAAGTTACTGAACAGGACATGGTTCAAGCTGTAAGAACTTTGCTCATTGGTTTAGGAGAAAATCCAGACCGTGAAGGGCTATTAAATACTCCGGAACGAGTTGTTAAAGCCTTAAAGTTTTTAACTTCCGGTTACCATCAATCTTTAGATGAACTATTGAATGGAGCAGTTTTTACTGAAGATGTCTCTGAGATGGTTTTAGTGAGAGATATTGATATTTTCAGTTCTTGCGAACACCACATTTTACCAATTATTGGTCGCGCCCATGTAGCATATATTCCCAATGGTAAGGTGATTGGACTATCAAAAATTGCGAGAATTTGTGAAATGTATGCTCGCAGATTACAGGTACAAGAACGCTTAACTGCCCAAATTGCTGATGCACTTCAAGAATTACTCAAACCCCAAGGTGTTGCAGTCGTCATTGAAGCCACTCACATGTGTATGGTGATGCGCGGCGTGCAAAAACCACGTTCTTGGACTACTACTAGCGCCATGCGGGGTATGTTTGCAAATGATGACAAAATGCGTCAAGAGTTTATGGGATTGATTCAGCATCAACCTCATTTCCATTGAAAACGTTGAAAGCGACGGGACATTCTATCCCCTTGTAGGTTGAAAGAGATAGTCGTCCCGTCGCTTTGGGCATAGGGCATTGCTAAAATACCACGCTGTAGGGTTAAAAGCAATGCTGTTCCCTGATAGTAGATGTAGTTCAAATACACGAATACTGCTGTTAGGCGATCGCTGTCATAAATCTTAAAATTTTTAAGGATACACATTCCCAGTCCAAGACTGGGAACGAGGTAATCTCTCACAGCTTTATCTAAAAGAAGTTATGCGCTAAGTTGATACCAATGAGCATTTTCATGCCCTGACAAAAATCTATACATATCAAGATTTGCCTAAATTTGGTATCCAAGGGGAAATCTTCACTATTTTCCCCTTGTCCTCCTCACGATCGATAATCTCTGTAGAAACAGTGCTGAGGAGGAAATGAGAGGATGAGATATGTAGCGGTTTTCCAGGAAATCCTGATTAGTAATGATTGAGGTTAATTCCAGCTTCTTTGGCCATTGCTTCTATACCTCTTTTTTCTAAGGTTTTAATTGCTTTGGTAGATAGCTTGAGTTTTACCCAACGATTTCCACTAGGCCACCAAACGCGCTTGCTTTGCAAGTTAGCTTGCTGAAGGCGTTTAGTACGACGGTGAGAGTGGGAAATTGCAAAGGCGTTATTTGCCTTTTTACCTGTTAATTCACAGCGACGAGACATAGCCTGTTTCTCCAGATTGCTATTTCAATACAACCTTTCTATTCTAAGAGGTTTGTGATGAAGATTTGGATCGGGAACTTGCAAATAAATGAAATATCCCAATTATCAGGTTACTAGGAGTGTAATCCTTGAGGACGGGGAAACCCCGCCCCGACAATTTGCGATGATTGATGCTAGGCGGTTTATTTACTGACCTGTTCTGTTAACTTGGTAAGTACTTCGTTTGAGCGTTCTACAAAGGATTTCATCCCTTCAGCGTCAAAGCCTTTTTGTGACATCAAGGCTAAATCGTAGACATGTTGGCAAATCATGTTCGCTAATTGGGCGCTGGGAGATAAGCTATCGCCTTGAATAATGCTACCTTGACTGAGATTCGCTAAATTTTGAATCAGCGGGTGTGCGGTATTTACCAGCAAAATATGATCTTCTGGAAACTCTGTAGTTTGCTGCTGCATCATGGCGTTCATTTCCCGCAAGCGACGGAGAATCTCTGGTAGCAATACCATTGCTGGTGGGGTTCCTTGAGGATTCTCCGATTTTAAAGCTTCGGTACGGATGTTGACCTTGGGTTTGTTGAGGGCTTTCTCAAAGAGTTCTTTGATTACTTCACTCTTGGTTTTGTTGGTGGTGGGGTCGACAATTTCCCCAGCTTTATCTTGATCTAACAAGGTGTTATCCAAGTCGGAATCTACCCGGGTAAATTTAACATCGTTATATTCCCGTTCCAGGAAGTTGATGAAATGGGTATCGATGAAGGAGTCCATAAATAGGACTTCTAGACCTTGGTTTTTATGTAATTCTACATATGCTGCTTGTGTCGCTTCATCGGTACAGTAGAATACTTTGTTTTCGTGGGGTTCTTTGTTCCGTTCTAAGTATTCTTTGAGGGTGGTGTAAGGAATGCTAGTGGATACATTATCTGCACTGGGTGCAGCTGGAGTAACATCTTGCCAAACATCACCTTCAGCAGATTGTACTTCCACCCCTGGAGTATCAGCAGCTTTTTTGGTAACTTTTGCGGTGGTGCGAAAGATGATGATGTCTTCAACTTGTTTTTTAAACTTATCATCGTTGAGAACACCAAATTTCACAAAAGTGCCTAGGTCTTTCCAAGCGCTGATGTATTGTTCGCGGTTGTCGCGGTAAAGTTCTTTGAGGCGATCGCCTACTTTCTTGGCTATATAGTCACCAATTTTGCGGACAGTGCGATCGCCTTGCAATGCACTCCGCGAGACATTTAGGGGAATATCGGTGCTATCAATTACCCCTCGCATGGGCATCAGGAACTGTGGGATAATTTCTTCACAGTTGTCACTGACAAACACTTGGTTGCAAAATAGCTTAATCTGTCCTTTTGTGACATCAACATCCGGCCTCATTTTGGGAAAATACAAAATCCCATTAATAATGAAGGGATAGTCAGTGTTGAGATGCACCCAAAGTAATGGTTCTTCTTGAAAAGGATAGAGATAGCGATAGAACTCTAAGTAATCTTCTTTGGTGAGGTTACTCGGAGATTCCCGCCAAGGTGCTTTTTGCCTATTTAAGACTTCACCGTCCAGTTTGATGGGTACTGGCATGAAGTCGCAATAAGTCTTAACAAGATTTTTAATCCGTGATGATTCTAAATACTCTTCTTCTTCTGCTTGCAGAGTCAGGGTAATGGTGGTACCGCGAGTTGTCCGGGATGATTCTTCTAAAGTGAACTCTGGTGAACCATCACAACTCCAGTGTACTGCTTGCGCCCCTTCTTGGTAAGAGAGGGTATCAATTTCGACTTTTTGCGCCACCATGAAGGAGGAGTAGAAGCCTAGACCAAAGTGGCCGATGATCGGTTGGTCTGATTTACCTTCATACTTGTGAATAAATTCTTCAGCACTAGAGAAAGCAACCTGATTGATATATTTTTTTACTTCCTCTGCTGTCATCCCGATGCCATTATCGGAGATAGAAAGTGTTTTTTTGCTTTTGTCTATGGCTATTTCAATTTCTGGTTCGCCAATCTCTCCCGCATAATCTCCAGCGCGGGATACCATTTTCAGCTTTTGGATCGCGTCTACGGCGTTCGATACCAGTTCCCGCAAAAAGATTTGATGATCGGAGTAAAGAGACTTCTTGATAATCGGGAATATATTCTCAGTATGAATACTGATGGTTCCTTGTTCTAGCATGTTTGGTAATCTTCAATGCAAGGATCTAAATGATGAATATAGCAAATACACCTCACCCCTCGGCTGAAAGGATAAATCCCAAGAATTTCCAAGGGTATGACACCAATTAGGATTTTAAAGGTATAACTTAGCGATCGCTTGCAGTGTAAAGGATTGTTTGCCGTCTATTACTGATTCGGATTTCCCTACTCTACCAGAAAAAATTTGTTTCTCAAGATGAAAAAAGGTGAAACGCCCGATAAAATTTATCAAAAATATACTTAGAGTAGCAAGTACTAAAAATAACTTAATATTATCAGCACTTAATACTCTATAAATATATTTATTATTGTTTAGAATTAAGCTACTAGATCTGTTCAAGAAAGGTTCAATCATGATTTTCTTAATACTAAGAACCAATGATAAGGATTCATTGGTTCTATAAACTCACGTTCTATTTTTAGTCCTGCTGAATTAATATTATCTCTAATTGTTTCTCTGGAGTAACCTCTTAATCCAGCCTCCCAATAATGCTGATTTGATATGGGGATTTTACTCCAAAATTTAGGAATTTTTAATGATAAATGTCTTGCTCTTTCTAAAAATGTAAATTTTATTTTTAAAGAAATTCCTAAAGTGTTATAAGGTAATGAAATTATTAGATATTTGCTATTGAGTGAAAGCTTTTCTAGGATTTTTGAAAACTGAGTAAAATCTATGTGTTCAAGTACTTGAAAAGCTGTAACAACATCAAATCTATCTAGAATAAAATCAGAATTTAGATCTAAAATTAAATCTGGATTGAGATTATGATCGATATCAGCCGTTGTAATTTTATAGCCATGATTCTTTAATAATGTGGCTAATATAGAGTTAAAAATTCCTATTTCTAAAACTTTATCACCAGGTTTTGCATAAATTGTAGTCAGCCTTAGTTGATGACTATAACTGATAAATCTATCAGCTGACAGGTAGTCATTGATGTCTAGATTTAATTGTGTAATCATCACTTTTTCCCTTTAATCTACAAAAGTTATCAGGTTGGTAAACTGGCAGTAAATTGAGATGATATCAATCTACTTTCTAAAACGTAAATTTCAAAATGGTATTTAGAAATCAAGAGTCACAAATAGGAATTTATCAATTACGGTTCCGAAAGTAAATTAGTATAATTAACATCATCTCAATTTTGGTCTCAATGCCAATCACCTTAGTATTCCCATAATCAGGGATTGAATTAATAATTTGTGTAAATTAAAAAGAGAAATGTCAGGAACATCTGTACTGTGCCGTTCTAACTTTGAGAATGGGTAACAGAAAATAGGGAAATCTCTGAAGAGTTCCTTATTTTCAGAATTTCTTTACGTAAATATCCAGAGAATTATCCCAGTTAGCAAGACACAAAAAATACCAGCTAACCCTGCTAGGGGTTTTTTGTTCTTACCCGTCAACCATTCGGATACTTTCCCCGTGTAAGTAATGAGTTCGGCTGTGTCTAAAGTAGCGATCGCCCATACCCAGCCAGCATGTAATCCCCAAGCTATACCCAAATTACCGCCATCGACAAACCTGGCCAATACCAACACTATCCCCATTAGCCACAATCCAGGGAGTTGGGGGATAGTTTCTTTTTGTTCCCAAACAAGGTGAAGTAAAGCAAAAATGACGCTAGAAATGACAGCAGCTAACCAAACTGGGTATTGTTGAGTTAACTCTGTTATTAAGAAACCGCGAAAAATTAACTCTTCGATAGCACCTACTAATAAAGCTATCAAGGGAATTGGTAGTAAATTGGCTAGTACTAACTTGTTATTTTCTGTTTGCCATTGACACCAACCTAGTAAGAATTGTAAGGCAAACACAATAGCTAGGCTAATTACTCCCAAGGCAAAGCCAAAAAGTAAAGAACTTAAAGTGGAAAAATTAACAACAAAGCCGTAATCAGCGAAAGATCCTACACCTAATGAACTCATCCCCCATAAAATTAATGGTGCTAATAAGTACAGAGGTATTAATAATGGTAACTTTTGCTCTGGCTGTAAACTTTTACCAGGTTTCCATTTAAGTGCGATCGCAATGACTATTGCTATTGGTAACCAGCAGAATACCCAAAACATAAAAAAAGCCATCACGACAACTAATACTGGTGCATCTTGG
Organism: Tolypothrix sp. FACHB-123; assembly: GCF_014697075.1. Lineage (GTDB taxonomy): Bacteria > Cyanobacteriota > Cyanobacteriia > Cyanobacteriales > Nostocaceae > Aulosira. The sequence continues at coordinate 25,689 of NZ_JACJRE010000045.1, forward strand.
AGAAATACCAGTAGGGTGTTGGCTGATGGCTGCAACAATGTTATTAAAATAGGCATAAAAAACACGACTAACTTCTTGCAACAATAGATTTCTTGATTTTAATCAAGACTCTAATAAAATTAGTCACTTATGCAAGAGGTATAATCGTATTTTTCCGGATACTGCAAATTTTCCAACGACAGTCGTTAGTTTGTTGTGTTGCTAGAGATAAGTTATTCAGCATTAGCTTCAACCTATCCCTATCATCAAAACAACTTACTCTTCGTCGTCTTCTAAATCTTCATCATCTATATCCTCAACGTCCAAATCTGCCGAGGTTAATTTTTTGTCGCTTTCACCAAGTTGAATCAAGTGAATATGCTTGTAACCTAGACGAATTTCAAATTCATCACCTGGCTTTAAGCCCATTGCTTTGGTGTATGTAGCACCAATAACAATTTGACCGTTTTGATGAACGCTAACTCGATATGTCGGTTCGCGACCCCGGCCATCTTTGGGTGCTTCTGGGCTGAGAGGAATTCCTCTAGCAGATAGCAAAGCGTCATAAAAATCGGTGAGATTAACACGAACTTGATTATTCTTAGTGACCGTGTAATAGCCGCACTGCTTTGCTCGTTCACGACGGGGTAAATTGGAAAGCTCTTTTACTTTAGCAAGCAATGCTTTTCCGGTTAATGGTGCGGTTGCAGTTTCAGTCATTATGCTCAAAATTTCCTTAATTTCTCCAAACTAATAAACAGTGTCGTCTGCCAGAATTTAGCTTTTTAGCATCTGCACAGAGCCAATCTGGAAGTACATCTGTGGGTAAATTCCTGCTGCTATGGGGAAGCTCAAGTACCTCTATTATGGTTGCCCACAAATAAATTAGAGGTCATGGCGATCGCAGGCATCAATTTTGGTGATTTTACGTCACTTTTAACCATGATTCGCCAACGAAAATGAAATTATTTTTTCTTTTGGCGCTAATGTAGCGGTGTAACTTTAAGCCACCTTTACAAATTTTGTGGGTTCTACTGCAATCAGTCCAAAAGACTAATAAATTGCAGATTCTCCACTGTCACTGCTTGCCATTATTGCCAGTGAGTTATCAGGTTTACCCTACTATTACTCTTAGGCTTTAGACAGCATGAGATTTGAATATGGTCATACAGGCATACACCCTTTTGGCCTGCTAGTAGAGACGTAAAATTTCTTGTCTCTAAATTACGAAATCAACAAAGCAGTAGTAGCCGCGCTTATACGGCTATTGATACTGGTTTTGTTCCTGCGTAATTTTATATTAAATACTAGCATGGACTAATAATAACAAAATAGTTGTTTTATTTATAATTAAACTTGCTGGTAAATTTTTATTGAAATCTCTTAGCTCCAGGAAGTAAAAAACGGTGAGGATTTTTCTTGCCCTTGATTGCGGTTATGAGGATCTTAGCAGTGGTTTTCTCAAAATTACTTTAGTTTAGACTGTCAGTTTTGACAAGTGAGTTCATCTCAGATTTATTTGATTGTGAGTACACAAAAAGTCATGAGGATGTCCCTAGCTGTTGTTAAGCAACAGACAAAAAGCAGCCAGAGGATTCTTTTCGTCTGTCTTTGGGAAGATTACTTTTTCTTCCTCTGTCTATTGCATTATTGCCACTACTAGATGTTGACGATCGCTGTCACAGTTGTAGATCAACAAAAAGTTCTCAATTCATAACCTTTTGCGGTATCTTTCCTCTAAGGTCTTGACTGCTGTTGACATTAAGATGTAGTGCTAACCTCAGATAGATTTCGTTTGTTAATTTTTGCTAGGACTGTAATTCACACTAATCTATATGCTGCCAAACAGGTCAATGAAATGTAAAGCAGTAATAATTTTTTTGATGTAGGCTCAAGAGAACTAGACAAATATTACCTGCCTAACCCAGGAAACTAAAATTTTAATGGTTATCCTGAAACTAGTGGCGCTCTCAAGTAAGTCAAAAGTGACTCATTTACAAGTCAAAAGACTTTGATGCTAGGCTCTTGTCAGGTTTTAAATACTGGGCTGATTGACGTGCCTGCTGTTCTAGTACCTCTGTGTCTGATGCAAAATATTTTTCAGAAAACTACTCTGGAGGTAGCTGCAAAATTCATCATACTTGAGAATCAGCTAGCTTAAGGACAAAGAGAAAAACTTCACATTTTAATCTTTTGAGCTATTTTTGGGCATTACTCTATTACTGGGGCAGTGTACTAGAATCAGTAGGTCTTTAATCACTAGCATATTAATAGCTAGCTGGAGTAAAGGGCAACAAGAGTATAGCTGATTTCTCCCAGTAACCTGTCTGTAGTTGAGACGATCGAGTGGGTAAGAAAATTTAAAAATTTTGGTTGGTAGTAATGGAAGTTCTTTTTAAGGTTATTCGGCAGCAACACAATTCCTCTCCTGTTTTACAAAGCTACCTTTTAGAGGTAGAACCAGGCAATACCATCTTGGATTGCCTCAATCGCATTAAATGGGAGCAAGATGGCACTTTAGCGTATCGCAAAAATTGTCGCAATACAATTTGTGGCAGCTGCGCTATGCGAATTAATGGGCGATCAGCTTTAGCTTGTAAAGAAAATGTTGGCAGTGAAATTACCAGATTACAAAAGATGCGATCGCCTGCGTCTTCTGAAAATACGATTCCAGAAATCACAATCGCACCTCTGGGGAATATGCCCGTAATTAAAGATTTGGTCGTGGATATGAGCAGCTTCTGGAATAATTTAGAAGCAGTGACTCCCTATGTTAGTACAGCTTCCCGACAAGTTCCAGAAAGAGAATTTTTGCAAACTCCCCAAGAGCGATCGCGGCTCGATCAAACTGGTAATTGTATTATGTGTGGTGCTTGTTACTCGGAATGCAATGCCCGTGAAGTAAATTCAGATTTTGTAGGCCCCCATGCCCTAGCCAAAGCTTACCGAATGGTAGCCGACTCTCGCGACCAAGACACGGAAAATCGCTTAGAAAATTACAACGAAGGGACTAAAGGAGTTTGGGGTTGTACCCGTTGTTTATACTGTGATTCTGTATGTCCAATGGAGGTAGCACCACTAGAGCAAATTACCAAAATTAAACAGGAAATTCTCAGCCGCAAGCAAGCCAGCGATGGGCGTTCAATTCGTCACCGAAAAGTGTTAGTCGAACTTGTGAAAGAAGGCGGCTGGATCGATGAACGTAAATTTGGCTTACACGTTGTCGGTAATTATTTTCGTGATTTGCGAGGATTACTCAGTTTGGCACCCTTAGGTTTAAAGATGATCGCCAAAGGTAAATTTCCACTTTCCTTTGAATCTTCCGAAGGTACACAACAAGTGCGATCGCTTATTGAAGCTGTGCAGGAAACTGTAGAGACTAGAGATTAGGGGCTAGGGGTATGAAGCAGAGGGGCAGGGTGCAGGGGGGAAAGAAATGCTTAAGCAATGCCCACTAGCCTTGAGCGAAGTCGAAAGGATGCCCAATGCCCAATGCCCAATGCCCAATGCCCAATGCCCAATGCCCAATGCCCAATGCCCAATGCCCATTGACTCCCTCACCTTGGATCTTGAGGTATATTTATCGGTTGTCCAAAGCGGTTATAGACAAAAATATCCCATTGCCCATTATTAGTAGTTTCAAAGGCAATTCTAGTACCATCAGCGCTAATCGTGGGATTGCGGACTTCTGCTTGCAGATTCGCAGTTAAATTCCGCGATTGGCGTGTATCGCGATCATAGAGAAAAATAGCCGATCGCCCTTGACGACTGGCTGCAAAAACTACATAACGCCCATCTTCGGACACACTGGGATGAGATGCGATCATATCTAAGGAATTTAAACCAGATAAATCAACTAAATTGCCAGATATGCGATCGAATAAGTAAACATCTTGGCTACCCCGTCTGTCACTAGTAAAAACAATATATCTGCCAGCAATCTGTGGGTTTGATTCCGAGGCTGAACTGTTAAGGCTGCGCCCACCTGGATCGAAAGGATAACTTAAAAGGCGGGGATAGCCAAAACAGCCAGTCAATAAACTTGAGCAAGCAACTACAGATATAACAATAGATTTTTTCATATAGCAGTCATTAGTCATTAGTAAATCGTAAATAGTCTAGTAACTAATAACTCATATTTTTTCTTAACGAAGCGAATGAAAATAAACCAAACTAGCTTAAGAAAGCTTAATAAAATTGAAATCCTTACCAATACATTACCTATGGTGCTGTGGGTGGTGGAGCGATAGTTGCACCATTAGGAATATCTAACTCAATATTGGGGCCCCGGTCTAGGACTTCAATGTCCCACTGACCGCGGCTAGCAGTTTCAAATACTATATAACGCCCGTCTGGGCTGATCCCTGGTTTTCTAACCCAGCCGCGATAAATTGGGGTGAGAATTTGTGACTGTTGGGTAGCGCGATCGTAAAGGGCGACAACAGGTCTACCTTGGTCGCTAGTCAAATAAGCAATGTAACGTCCTGTGTAGCTCAGACTAGGACTCTCAGCAATAGTCTCCGGACGGTTTAAGCCAGGAGTAGGTATAAAACTTTGCCTTTCTAAGTCGTACACCAAAATTTGGTGACTGCCATTGCGATTAGAAACAAACGCTAAAAATCTCCCATTGCCGCTCAAACTTGCTTGCTCTTCTGTGTAACGACTGTTGAGGGAAGTAGGCCCAATCGGGATATTGCTGGAACTGCAAGATACAAGTACAGTTGCCAAGCTAAAAACTAGGCTCCAATTCATCGGTCTTTGGAGCCAAAATCCTGGTGTAAATTTTTTCACCTCACCTGTATTCCATCGCCCCTGACAGTTTTAAATATCATCAAAATTGTTTGAATCATCCGAATTGACATCTGGTCTTTCCAGCGGTTTATACTCTACGTAATCAGTTGGTATCGCCTCATCATCATCACGTTCTCTGCGAGGAGCTTGATCGCTAGCTGGACGGCGTCTTCTGGATCTGGGAGTGACATCCTCATTTCGAGGTTCAGAACGCTGCGGTCGGTTATTGGTACGGCGAGAAGGTTTTCTCACTTCTGATTCCGAACTGTCCCAATCATCAACTTCTCTAGCAGCCGAACCCCAATCTTCTTGTTCTAATGTATCAGTAGGACGGCTCACAGAACGCCCAGAATTACGGCGACGGCTTCTATCCCCTGAGTCTTGTTTATCAGTACTGCTAGACCGTTCTGAACGTCGGGGAGATGAATCTGTGTAGTAATCCTCACGAGATGAACGCTCTTCTCTGCTAGCTCTAATTCGTGGACGTACGGGGCGTTCTTCTTCCTCATAAGGTAAGGGATCTAAATCGTCATCCACTTCAGCTTGATACCCTTGTCGTCGTCGCTTGTCATAAGTATATTTGTTGCTTACTTCTCGCTCATCATCCACAATTGGAGTATTGCGCTTGGCTTGTTGAGTAGCAATACTACGCAAACGAATACTTTCAACGGCAAAAAATACAGTTGTACCCACTAAAAGTAGCTGACCAAATTGCAAAATAGGGTCTAGTCGCCAACCTTGGAAGATTAAAATAAAACCGCAAAGTAAGCCTACTGCTGCAAAAAATATATCTTGATCTCGAGACAGCTCTGGACGCACAGTCCGCAAAAAATACAGTGCTGCCCCAGCCACAGCCAGGAAAATTCCTAAAATACTGGCTGAGTTTGTCCCAAAATTTACTTGAGCCAGAATACTGGCTGAGTTCAGCCCAAAATTTATCATTGATCTATATCCCAATATCAAATCTATGTTAGCGAGTCACAATTAAAATCACTACTCTAATTAGGCACAATAATATTTAAGCTTCAAAGCTTCAGGTAAAGAAGCTTTGAAGCTATCCACCACAAGCTAAAAAATTTTGTGTCTGTCAGCTAAGTATACCCTGTCTCCTGAAAGAGAAATTGCAGTGTACACAGCAATTAGGTAGATAGCCAACAGACAAGCACTTATCAGAGTCAAACTGACTCCCGCTAAGATTATGAACGCTGGATTTTATCTTTTTGGCTAATGAAAATCAAACCAACTGTCGCTGGAATAACGACAATCACACCACCCCAAAACAGACTCCAAAGAAAATTTGCTAAAGCAGGTGTCATAGTTCTCAACCATTTTTTACATACTTCATCATAATTCTAATGGTGTATCAGTTCCTTGAGAAGCACCTAAGTCATGAGCTACAAAAAGACCACTCCCTTGATAAATTAACTGAACGGTTACTCCTAATTTACTTTTCTATGCTTCAGAGGAAGTGGCAGCATTTGGTTAAAATTATAGAGAGTGCTTTACAATGCTTAAAATTTTTGCAATCTCGCCCAGGTTTTTTCTGCGTTCACAGATAGTACTTCAAACCAATGACTGGTGTTAACCTAACTACTTGGATTCTCAATCCTCTATTGGGATTGATGATATTTTTGTTCATTTTTCGCATCATTCTCACTTGGTATCCGCAAGTGGATCTAAATCGGTTCCCTACTAATCTTGTAGCTTGGCCTACCGAACCATTTTTAGCGTTGTTGCGCAAGCTAATACCACCGATAGGTGGAGTAGATATTACCCCGATTATTTGGGTCGGGATTTTCAGTTTGCTACGCGAAATTTTGCTCGGTCAGCAAGGATTACTGACCATGATGTCCCGTGTAAGTTAGGAATGGGTCATGGGGCATTGGGCATTGGGCATTGGGCATTGGGTATTTATGTTGCTTGTCCCCTAGCCCTCATCCCTAGCCCAAGCCTCTTAGCTTTTTAACTCTTGCACGAAATTGGTGTAAACATTACCCTGTAAGAACTGTGGGGTTTCCATGATTTTTTGATGAAAGCCGATAGTGGTAGGCAATCCGGTGATGGCACACTCCCGTAAGGCGCGTTTCATGCGGTTAATGGCAGTAGGACGATCTGGGCCCCAAACAATTAACTTGCCAATCAGGGAATCGTAGTAGGGGGGGATTTGGTAATCAGTGTAAACATGGGAATCAATGCGCACACCAGGGCCACCAGGTGGAAGATAGCCGCTGATACGTCCGGGAGAAGGGCGAAAGTCATGGTCTGGATCTTCGGCGTTAATTCGGCATTCAATTGCATGACCCTTTAACACTACTTGGTCTTGAGTCAGCTTGAGTCTTTCCCCTTGGGCAATGCGGATTTGTTCGGCAACCAAGTCTACTCCTGTGATCATCTCTGTTACGGGATGCTCAACTTGAATCCGGGTATTCATTTCCATAAAGTAGAATTTACCGGATCTATCTAAAAGAAATTCGATAGTACCAGCCCCGGTGTAGTTAATAAACTGGGCAGCTTTTACCGCAGCTTGCCCCATTTTTTCCCGCAATTCTGGGTCAATAGCAGGGCTAGGAGCTTCTTCTAACAGCTTTTGATTGCGTCGCTGAATTGAGCAATCACGTTCGCCTAAATGGATGACGTTGCCGTAATTATCTGCCAAAATTTGAAATTCAATATGGCGTGGACGCTCAATAAATTTTTCTATATAAACGCCAGAGTTACCAAAAGCAGCACCAGCTTCTCCTTGTGCTGCTAGGAAGAGTTTGACGAAGTCGCTTTCACAAGTTACTAGGCGCATACCCCGGCCACCACCACCTGCTGTGGCTTTGATCATCACTGGATAGCCAATATCTTTGGCTAGTGCTAATCCTTCTTGCTCAGACTCAACTAAACCGTCACTACCCGGTACTGTAGGTACACCAGCTTTTTGCATGGTTTCTTTGGCTGTGGATTTATCGCCCATTAAGCGTATGGCTTCGGGGGTTGGGCCAATAAAAGCAATATGATGGTCAGCACAAATTTCGGCAAACCGGGCATTTTCAGCTAGGAAGCCATATCCAGGATGAATGGCGCTGGCATTCCGGGTTAAGGCGGCAGCAATAATATTGGGAATGTTCAAATAACTTTTACTGCTGGCAGGTTCGCCAATACAAACTGCTTCATCGGCAAGTTGTACGTGGAGAGCATTACGGTCAACAGTGGAGTGAACGGCAACTGTTGCGATTCCCATTTCGTCACAGGCTCGGAGAATACGAAGGGCGATTTCTCCCCGATTGGCAATTAATATTTTGTCAAACTTCATTTTTTAGCTTCGATATCTGTACCAGTAGATTGACATTCTCTCCCATTCAACTTGCAACAATGCTTTCCGCTTCATTTCAAATTATGACAGGAGATTCCCCAACCTCTTCCTAAGAAAGGTGTATAAACCCTCAGGGTAGTTTCCTAAGGGGTAGGATTTGGCTGAGAGCGCCTACGGGGTTTAACTAGATTAACAATATTGCTACTGTTAGTCTCTTACATTTACCTGAACTAGGTTTTTGCAAGCTTACCCTGCATCCCACGTTGGCTTATTCCTTTTAATATCTCTCGTGAAGTGACTATATTTCTGTCCATCTGATATCCACTAGCAGAAAATTTATGCTATATTCTAAATTCAGTGATAAAACCGTGCGGATGTGGCGGAATTGGTATACGCGCACGCTTGAGGTGCGTGTGGCTTTGCCTTGCGAGTTCGAGTCTCGCCATCCGCATTTTTCAGTGAATAGTTAAAATTTAAGGTCGATAGTTAAGGATTAAATGCCTGAAACTGTTGACCTTTTACCATATAAATTTGAGATTTTCGGCTTGACGATGATTTCGCCAAAATCGCCACATTAGCGTGGAATCAAGATTTTGTATTCAAAATTTAACATCCATGATTGATTTAGATATGGAATGCAGGGTTTAGTCATGCTAGTAAGCTAATGGGCGTCTAAATTGCATAACTCTAATAAGGAATGTTGAGTGTTGACTGTCAACAGCCCTCACGATGGATTGTGCAACCTAAAAGCAGAATAGCTTACTCTAGGAGTGATGTGGTGTCTCCTAATAATTGCGCAAATCCTGACTTTTTGAATTCGGTAAATTTTAAATTCCCCGCATCTGTACTAGTTTTTTATGCTTTTATAGAAATAGATGAACTTTTGTAAAGAACATTGACTGCAATCTTTAGACCGACAGACAACTTAACAATGCCAGCAGCATGGCATCGTCTGACTCCAATTTGGCAAGCTGGGGAAGATGTCATTAAGCAAAGTTTACCGCATTCAAAGCTGGCACCTACTTGGCAAATGCTACTTTTGGGCGATGGTTCACCAACACGCCACCTCGAATTACTCACAGGTGAACCAACAGAAGTAGATGTGATTGATATGTCATTGATTGGCATGGATGCTGATGCTGCTCCCGATTTGATTCAAGCTGTACCCGGCCCGAGGCTGCGGCGACAAGTTTGGCTGCGGACTGCTTCTGGTCAGCGATTGGCTTATGCTACTTCTTGGTGGGAAGCTAGCCATGTAGATGAGTATTTACAAAACCGTTCGTTACCGATTTGGGCAAGTTTAGCTCGTTTGCGTACTGAGTTGTATAGGGATGTACAGGGAATTTACTATGGCTGTTCGCCTGCTTTAGAGTCTGGTTTTGGGGTGAAGGGGCCTTTTTGGGGTCGCCATTATTTATTTTGGCATCATGGGCAGCCTTTGACTTTGATATATGAGGTTTTTTCGCCTTATTTAACTAAATATTTAGGCCCTATGCAGCTATCTTCTCAATAATTACTAGAAAGCTCAAAATATTTTTGTTTTTGAACTTTTAGCTACAGCCTTTATTCCTGCCGATCTCAAATTAGGGGCGTAATTGGGCTGTCTATAATTAACCACTAAATTACTGATAAATTACTGATTACTTGGGTAATAGAAATTAATAGTAACATTATATAGTTTAGTAAATCGAGTAATTTGATTTAAATATAAAATGGGCAAGCTAAAGATTACTCAAGTTTAGAAGCATTATCTTAAGTTAATTTAGATTATTTTGTTTTATAAAGGTAAAATTGGCTATTTTGGCAGCAAAATAAGGAATAATGTGTTTAATTTAGAGGGTTTAGTGTTGGTAAAAATGTGATTATTTTTACTCTAGGTTACGTTGGCGATCGCCTTTACATGAGAAACAACTAACAGCTTAGTAGCTGAATAATATAGCTGTACTGATGACTTGCAGCTTTGTCAAGTTAGTTATATCCTCAGATTGCTTGGGATAACGGACTGACTTTGGGAGAATTTTCACTTTGTCCAGCGAAATAAACTAAAGTGTGTTAGCAAAGGTGATTAACCACAAACACAAGGCTGGTGAAATAGTTGGTAAAGTAAATGCTCTCAGGAGCGTTACTATCCAGAGTGGATAAATTAATCTAGTTAGTTGCCCTAGAACATGGGAAACCTTTTGGTTTACTTGACCAATCAAGTAATGAGTTCGTAAGTGTGAGGTATAGGTTTTAATGGCACTGCCTATTGTGTCTGTTCCGATGAAGAAAACCAAGAAACCATCTTTGGTGCTGACACTCTCTGTTGCTGGGTTATTGATAGGTTTAGGAAGTGCAGCATACTGGCTATTAAGTCAGGGACAATTATTTTCTCGAGATTTGCCAGTAGGTGCCACAATTATTCCTCAAGATGCCTTATTTACAGTTTCTTTAACTACAGATCCGAAACAATGGCAGCAATTGCGACAGTATGGGACAAAAGAAACTCAAGCAGAACTGGATAAGAATTTAGTGAAGCTGCGCGATCGCTTTCTCACTAATAATGGTTATGATTTCCAAAAAGATATTCAACCTTGGGTAGGTAATGAAGTCACCTTAGCAATTCTTGCACCCCAAGCTAGTCAACCAGCTCCCAAACCAGTTTCGACTAACGCAGCAGCTGTTAGTAGCCAGCAGTCGATGGTGATGGTTCTGCCAATTAAAAACCCAGAAAAGGCGAAAAGCCTATTAGCGCAGCCGAAAACTTTAAAACAAAGTCAATGGATCGATCGCACATATCACGGTTTCACGATTAAACAAACCGACGCTCAAACTGGGGAAACCCTTTCAGCTACAGTATTAGATGGGCAATTCTTAATTATTACTGATAATCCTAAAGCTACAGAAAGAGCAATTGATGCTTATAAAAATAAAACTTCCTTAGCTAATACGGCAGGATTTACGGCAAATTTTCCGAAAATTGCTAATTATCAGCCTTTTGCTCAGTTTTATATCAATGTACCCACAGCTGCGAGGATAGCCGCAGCAGCACCTAACCGCCAATTACCTGCCCAAGTTTTGGCGCAATTGCAAAATAACCAAGGCTTGGCAGGGACAATTAATTTAGAACCAGAAGGTATACGTTTAAAAGGCGTTTCTTGGCTCAACCCGAATAGTCAGCGAGTGCTGGCAGTGGAAAATAAAGCAGGCAGAATGCAAAGCCGAGTGCCAGCAGAAACCTTAATGATGCTTTCTGGCGGAAATTTACAAAGACTTTGGGATGACTATGAGAGAACATCACGAGGAAATCCCCAGTCACCAATTATTCCCGAACAATTACGAGGTGGTGTGAAATCCTTAACAACGCTGGATTTGGATCGGGATTTGCTGCGATGGATGAAAGGCGAGTTTTCTTTATCGGTAATTCCCAACACCCCAAAAGATGTGGCAACAGCAGATTTTAGGGCTGGACTGCTGTTTATGGTACAGGCAAGCGATCGCAATTTAGCGGAAGCATCTATCAAACAGCTTGATGAAGTGATGAAAAATCAATACCAGTTCCAAATTAAACCAGCTACGGTTGCAGGTAAACCCGTTACTAACTGGGTTGCACCTTATGGTACCTTAACGGCTACTCACGGTTGGTTAGATGGAGACATTGCTTTTTTGATAGTAGGTGCGCCAATTGCCGATAAAATCGTTCCCAGACCTAGCATGACTTTAGCTAGTACCATACCTTTTAAACAAACAGTACCGACAGAACCCAATCCCACAAACGGTCAATTTTTCCTGGATGTGGAACAAACAGCGAAAAATTTCCCCTTACCGACTTTATTTCCTAATCAACAAACTTGGCTAGCCGCCACCCGTTCGATTGGTGTAACAACGGCTGTCAGTGATAATCGCAGCACCCGCTATGATATATTTTTCGCCCTGAAGAAAGCGGATCGTTCTTAGGAAGGGGATAAGGGAAGGGGGACAAACAATTCAAAATTCAAAATTAAGAATTCTATTTGACTTTTGCCCAATGCCCAATGCCCAATGCCCAATGCCCAATATAACCGCTAAACAGATAGGATCAGAACAGTCAGAATAAATATTTAAAGAATGACTGGGGAGAACACTTTATGAATCTGGTTGTACTCCAGAACTGGCTGGATAATGCTTCCTTTGCTGTCTTATTCCTCACCATGTTGGTGTATTGGGTAGGGGCGGCTTTTCCGAATCTGCCGGCCTTTGCTGCTATGGGGACAGCTGGAATGGCGATCGCAAATTTGTGTATAGCTACCTTATTAGGGGCACGATGGATAGAAGCTGGCTATTTTCCTCTCAGTAATTTGTATGAATCGCTGTTTTTCTTGACTTGGGGTATTACCGCAGTTCATCTGATTGCCGAAAATTCTAGTCGCAGTCGCTTAGTGGGAGTGGTAACAGCGCCTGTGGCGATGGGGATTACAGCTTTTGCGGCTTTAACATTACCATCGCAAATGCAAGTGGCAGAACCTTTAGTACCAGCACTCAAGTCTAATTGGCTGATGATGCACGTTAGTGTAATGATGTTAAGTTATGCGGCTTTGATGGTGGGTTCATTGCTAGCGATCGCTTTTCTCATTGTCACTCGCGGTCAAAATATCCAACTACAAGGCAGTTCTGTTGGTACTGGTGGCTATCGTAGCAATGGCTATAAGTTACGCAAAGCAGGTGAATTAGTGACTGAACCACAAGTAGCTGCGGCTGAAAATAATGGTTTTGTACGCTATGAAAGCAATAGCAATGGTAACGGTAAAACCGCAGTTTTAGATTTAGTAACTGCGCCGCAGTCGGAAACTGTCACAGATGCTGAATCCCTTTCACCCCAACGGCTGAGTTTAGCTGAAACTCTAGATAATATCAGCTATCGCATTATTGGTTTGGGATTTCCCTTACTGACAATTGGGATTATTGCCGGTGCTGTTTGGGCTAACGAAGCTTGGGGTTCTTATTGGAGTTGGGACCCTAAAGAAACTTGGGCATTAATCACTTGGTTAGTTTTCGCCGCCTACCTCCACGCCAGAATTACTCGCGGTTGGCAAGGTCGTCGTCCGGCAATTTTAGCTGCTAGTGGCTTGATTGTTGTTTGGGTTTGCTATTTGGGTGTAAATCTTTTAGGTAAAGGTTTGCATTCTTACGGTTGGTTTTTATAAGGAATTTATCCCTTTCTCTGTTAGTAGAGAGAGGGATAATTAAGTTTTAAACGCAGAGTCACGCGGAGTCAGCGCCAAGGTACGCAGAGTTTTGATGAGATTAAATTCTGTATTTAGTTGTTAATTAATATGGTTCAGATTCCAGTTCAGAAAATAACTTTTGCGGATTTTTTAGAACAGTACCCTGATGGTTCTGGCATTTATGAATTGGTAAATGGAGAGATTATCAAAGTGGAACCTACTAGGGCGCATAAGAATGTCGCAAGATTTCTGATGTTGGGTTTCAATGATGAAATTAGGCGCTTAGAACTTGATTATATTGCTGATAAGGATGTGGTAGTTAGGACATTTTCTAGCACGGGTGAAGAACAAGGTAGAAACCCCGATGTGGGTGTAGTTAAAGCATCACAGTGGAATATTAATGTGCTAGCTTATGGGGCGTTAATTGATCCGATTCAATTGGCTGTAGAAGTGACTTCAACTAATTGGGATGATGATTATATTGATAAATTAGATGAGTATCAACGCCTTGGTATTCTTGAATATTGGATTGTGGATTATTTAGCGATCGCGTCTCGTGCTTATCTGGGTAATCCTAAATTACCTACGGTGTTTGTTTATCAATTAATTGATGGACAATATCAAGTACAAAAATTTACAGGTAATGACCGAATAATCTCTGCCACTTTTCCAGAATTACAAATTACTGTTAAACAAATTATAGCTGCTAGTCAGATTCAAAAACTTTAATTTCAGTTGATTTATAAAGTACATATACAGCGTTTTTCAGGTAAATGAGGTATACGGGTAAGGGTACAAGAATGTTTTTATTTTTACTTAAGTTTGTAGGATAAAATCTTCTGGATCTATACCCCAATTTACCCAACTAATAGCCTCTCTTGCAGATGCTATATTTGGAGGTACGCGCAATATATGAATATTTCCTGTACTGGGACAAATCATTTTTAATAAACACATAGATTCTAGAGATGTAGAACCACGTCGATTTATTTCTTGGTAATTATCAATTCTTAATAAAGTGTATTTTTGCCAACTATCTAACTCAATTGCACCCAATTCTTCACAAATGCGTTTGTAGCCTATACCTTGAATCAAAACTCTTCTGAGTTCTGCGTTACGTTCTTCAAGTAACCATGCTGCTTCCCATTGATTTGCAAATACTTTACCGTATTTTTCAGGTAGTCTAACACCTTGATAAGCATAGACTTTAAAACCATCAGCATACTCTAATGCTGGTTCCCCTTCTGCGTGGAGACGGTTTTGATTGTTGAAAGATAGTTTAGTAGGGCGATCGCAAATTAAACAAGCTTCTTTATACGCATAAATTCGTCCGCAATTTTTCAGAATATTTTGGTAAATATCCCATGTAGAATGTTTATAAAATCCCAGTTCTGAAATACAAAAATCCGACCAGCCACATTCATAACAGATACTGTCTGTTTGCATGTGACCAGATTCAAATTCATAAGGTAGGTCATCTCCAATTTCTAGCTCTCGCATTTCTCGTTCAGAAATTTCCTCTATATTGCTTATTATTTCCCACAGTTGACGATCTGTATCAAAATCTGTTTTAAAATCCTCATTACCGATATCGTTAAACACGATACACATGAAAATTTCTCTGATTTGAGGTAAAAGATCACTATAATCTAATTCCGAATATGAGCCTTGAAAATAAAAGTGTTTAGCAGCAGTGTAAGGGCTATCAAAGAAAATAATCTCTGGCTCATCTTCACCAATTAAATCATAAGCAGCCTTCACTGCCTCAGATGCTTTTTCTCTATCAATTCTCTCAGTTGACAGCGCAATTCCTCTCCACTTCTGTTGATAAACAGGAATTAAAGCTTCTTGCTCTGGAGTTAGTGTTTTAATCTCTTGATTAGACATTCTCAGCTAGAAAATCATGACTGTTCAATTTTGGCAACAGGCACATCAATATTTAATATTATTTATATACGAGTGCAGAAATAACAATTTTAGTATGCGAAATGGCTCTAAAGCACAACTACAAGCGTTTTAGATTTTTTATCAATGCATTAAAACACAACTTTACCACTTCAAATAAGCAGCTTCAATTCCCTGTTCGCGCTTGATTTTACTATCTTTTTCAAACCAAGCAATTACCTGTGCTGTAGTTAAATCTTCTATAGTTACACCATACTCTTGGGCAATATGTGTTAAAAGTTTCAGAGATGAAATTGTCAATCTTGTTAAAAATTTTTCTGAAGAAGATAACAAAGCTGCGTCTACTTTTGCTGATTCTTCCAAATTTAAAAATTGTTCTGATGGCGAATTTGTCATTTGTCCTTGGTCATTTGTCATTTGTTAGTTGCTTTCTTGTCCCCCTTCTAGCCCCTAGCCTCTAGCCCCTAGTCCCGCGCTTGAACTAAATACCCACAACGATGCTCACCGTTGATAATCCAGTGGGTGCGCTCGACTGTACAATCGGGGAGGACGGCGGCGAACATTTCTAGTTCATGACCGCAAACGCTAGGAAAAGATTCGGCAACATTAGAAATAGCACATTTATGCTCGATGAAGAGAAAGCGATCGCTCTTTGTGGAATCATCAGGCTCTACAGCATGATACTCCGCCATGAAGCCTTCTGCTTTTCTAAATTCTACTAAATGGGCGACACGTTCTTTTAAGGAACCGTTACCGAGGCGATCGCGATATTCTTGGGCTTTGCGTTCCCATTGTTTTTGTAAAATGTTCTTAACTTGGTCTTTGCCTACCGTTTCTGCTAAAGTATCAAGCAGGGAAACAGCAAAATTTCCGTAACTATCACCCAAGCGATCGCTATCTTGACGATACAGGCGATCGCGTCCTCTAGAACTCAGTTGATATACATGCTGCGGTCTCCCCATCCCCGCTTGTACCATTGTTGAATATAAAATTAACTCTTCCGCCTCTAAATCCTTAAGATGGCGGCGAATCGCTTGGGGGCTAATATCCAACTCTTCGGCTAGCTCAAAAGCGGTGGCTTGTGAGTGTTTCAGGAGATACTCTAGAATATCTTGCTTCGTTGAGGACTGGTGGGTAGTCGTCATTTCTTTGCTAGACGCTGCGCGAACGTCCCAAAAAATTTATTTGAAAATTTGACTTTAACAACATTGTTGTTGTTAATCTAGCGTAAAATGAAGATAAGTTAAACAACAAGGATGTTGTTTTAGTCTTCATCCTTATTCTAACAGCCGTGTAACCACTCTGTAACCCCAGATGGGAATCGGCTACAAAACCAAGCCCGTCTCCCATCCTTAAAGAGATTTTCACGAACACGAGAGATTACTACCGATGAGCGCCACTGTCAAAACCTTAGTCAACCAACCTTACAAGTACGGCTTTGTCACTGATATTGAGGCCGACACTATTCCGCGTGGACTAAACGAGGACGTTATCCGCTTGATCTCCGCCAAGAAGAACGAGCCGGAATTCATGCTGGAGTTTCGCCTCAGAGCGTATCGCCAGTGGCTGAAAATGACAGAACCAACTTGGCCTAACGTCAAGTATCCCCCCATAAATTATCAGGATATCATCTACTATTCCGCGCCGAAACAGAAAAAACAAAAGCTGGAAAGTTTGGATGAGGTAGATCCCACTTTACTAGAAACCTTTGAAAAGCTAGGTATCCCCCTAACTGAACAAAAGCGTCTAGCAAATGTCGCCGTTGATGCAATTTTTGATAGCGTTTCCATCGCTACTACATTTAAGGAAAAGCTAGCTAAAGATGGCGTAATTTTCTGCTCCATTTCCGAAGCATTGCAGGAACACCCAGAACTGATCAAAAAATATCTGGGTAGTGTGGTTCCGGTAGCTGATAATTACTTTGCGGCTTTGAATGCTGCTGTATTTAGCGATGGTTCTTTTGTCTATATTCCTAAAGGCGTAAAATGCCCAATGGAACTGTCTACCTACTTCCGCATCAACTCTGGTGATACTGGACAATTTGAGCGCACGTTGATTGTGGCTGAAGAAGGTAGCTATGTTTCCTACTTAGAAGGTTGTACAGCACCAATGTATGACAGCAACCAACTTCATGCGGCTGTTGTGGAATTGGTAGCTTTAGATAACGCGGAAATTAAATATTCCACAGTGCAAAACTGGTACGCTGGTGATGCTAACGGCAAAGGTGGGATTTATAACTTTGTTACCAAGCGCGGTTTGTGTCAAGGTGTGAATTCTAAGATTTCCTGGACGCAAGTAGAAACAGGTTCAGCAATTACTTGGAAGTATCCTAGCTGCGTCTTGGTTGGTGATAACTCTGTGGGTGAATTTTACTCGGTGGCGCTGACAAATAATATGCAGCAAGCTGACACAGGTACCAAGATGATTCATATTGGTAAAAATACTCGCAGCACAATTATTTCTAAGGGTATCTCTGCTGGTAACTCTAATAACAGCTATCGCGGTTTGGTAAAAGTTAATCCGAAAGCTGAAGGCGCGAGAAACTATTCTCAGTGCGACTCGATGCTAATTGGCGATAATGCCCATGCCAATACTTTCCCTTATATTCAGGTACAAAATAATACTGCGAAAGTAGAGCATGAAGCTTCTACATCGAAGATTGGTGAAGATCAGCTATTCTACTTTGCGCAACGAGGTATTTCCCCAGAAGACGCTATTTCGATGATGATTAGCGGCTTCTGTAAGGATGTATTTAATCAGTTACCAATGGAATTTGCGGTGGAAGCTGATAAATTATTGAGCCTGAAGTTGGAAGGTTCAGTTGGATAATCTAGATAATTTACCTTCGTTTCTTCGTGTCTTTGTGGTTAAAAAATATTAACGAACCGCGAAGGCGCGTTCACGAAGTGTCTCGAAGAGAAGAGCGCAAAGAAAGAAAGAGAGAGAGAAGAGAGAGAAGTAGAGAGAACATGATTATTGAAAATAGTGAAGTTGTGCTGTCAGTTAAAGATCTGACAGCTACAGTTGATGAAACGCCGATTCTTAAAGGTGTAAATCTGGAAGTTCGTGCCGGCGAAATTCATGCGATTATGGGGCCGAATGGTTCTGGTAAAAGTACCTTTTCTAAGGTTTTAGCAGGACATCCAGCATATCAGGTGACTGGTGGCGAGGTAATTTTTCAAGGACAAAATCTGCTGGAATTGGAACCAGAAGAACGGGCGAGAACTGGTGTATTTTTAGCGTTTCAATATCCTTTAGAAATTCCTGGCGTCAGCAATTTAGATTTCTTGCGGGTGGCTTATAATTCTCGCCGCAAAGCACAGGGTTTAGAAGAATTGGATGCTTTTGATTTTGACGATTTGGTAGAGTCAAAGTTGGAAGTGGTGAAGATGAATCCATCTTTCCTCAACCGCAGTGTGAATGAAGGGTTTTCTGGTGGTGAGAAAAAGCGCAATGAAATTTTGCAAATGGCGCTGCTAGAACCGAAGTTAGCAATTTTGGATGAAACCGATTCTGGTTTGGATATTGATGCGCTGAGAATTGTGGCGAATGGGGTAAATCAATTAGCTAGTCCAGAAAATGCCACGATCATGATTACCCACTACCAGCGGTTACTCGACTATATTGTGCCCGACTTTGTCCATGTGATGGCGCATGGGCGGATTCTCACCAGCGGTGGTAAGGAATTGGCGCTAGAGTTGGAATCTCGCGGTTATGACTGGATTTTGGAAGAAGCTGCGGTTGAGGTGGGTGTGTAATGACTATTCAAGTTTCTCCCAGTTCGATTGCTAATTTGTTGGATAAGGATGAGGATTTAACTGGGTTATTAGCACAGGTAACTACCCAAAAAGCAGCAGGTTGGTTAGAAGATTTACGTCAAGGCGCTGCTGATGGGGTACGTCATGCGAATATCCCTACCACCCGCGAGGAAGAATGGCGCTTTACTGATTTGTCAGGGTTGCGCAAGGTGGAATTTCAGCTAGGGAAGCAAGTTTCGACTGATATTTCTGGGTTTGCTTTACCAGAAGCGGCGAATAGTCGCTTGGTGTTTGTTAATGGTGTGTATGCGCCAGAGTTGTCGGCTATTGATTTACCTCCGGGTGTGGTTGTCGGGAATTTGACAGCTTTGTCGGATGAGGTACAGGCAGGGATTAGCAAGTATTTGGCTAAAACTGAGGGTGCGCAAGAGGTTTTTACGGCGCTGAATACTGCTGGCTTGGCTGATGTAGCAGTGGTATTGGTGAGAAAGAATGTAGTATTTAAAACACCAATTCATTTGTTGTTTGTTGCTGTTGCTGGGGAAGAAGCGACGATTTCCCAACCACGTTGTTTGGTGGTGGCGGAAAGTGGTTCCCAGGTGACTTTGGTGGAAGAGTATACGAACCGCAAAGGCGCAAAGAACACGAAGGAAGAGGAGGAAGTTTATTTTACGAATGCGGTGACGGAGATTTGGGTGGCTGAAAATGCCGAAGTGACTCACACTAGGGTTGAGCGGGAAGGTGCAGAGGCTTTTCATGTTGGGAAGACTGCGATCGCTCAGGCGCGTGATAGTCGGTATACTTGTAACGCGATTAGTTTTGGTGGGAAGCTGTCACGCCATAATTTAGAGGTTTTGCAAACTGGCGAACAAACGGAAACCACTCTCAACGGGTTGACGATGATTTTTGGGAATCAGTTAGCTGATACTCATAGTGCGATCGCTCTGAATCATCCCTATGGTAAAAGTGAACAGTTGCATAAGTGTATTGTAGGCGATCGCGCTCATGCAGTATTTAACGGTAAGGTTTTTGTCCCCAAGCCAGCACAGCTAACAAACGCAGCCCAATTAAACCGGAATTTGCTACTATCATCGAAAGCGAGAGTTGATACCAAACCTCAACTGGAAATTACCGCAGATAATGTGAAGTGCGCTCACGGTGCTACTGTTAGCCAGTTAGAGGATGATGAAATATTCTATCTCCAAAGTCGGGGCATTGATGAAAATGCCGCCCGGAACTTATTAATTAACGCTTTTGCTGCGGAAATCATCAATAAAATACCCGTTGCTTCCCTGCGAGAAATTCTTTTAACCACAGTCAATAGTCTCAAGCCATCTAATGACTAATGACAAATGACAAATGACTAATTACCAATGACTTTTACTTCTACCAAAACTCTAGCCGATTTAGTTCGCGCTGACTTCCCGATTTTGCATCAGGAAGTCAACGGTAAACCCTTAGTTTACCTAGATAATGCGGCTACTTCCCAAAAACCTCTCCAGGTGTTAAATACCCTGCGAGATTATTACGAAAAGTATAATGCTAACGTCCATCGGGGCGCGCATATTCTCAGCGCTCAAGCTACTGATGCTTATGAAGGTGCTAGAGATAAAGTTGCCAAATTTATTAATGCTACATCGCGTCAAGAAATTGTCTACACCCGCAACGCGAGTGAGGCGATTAACTTGGTGGCTTATAGCTGGGGAATGAATAATTTGCAGCCAGGAGATGAAATTATTCTGTCAGTGATGGAACACCACAGTAATATAGTTCCTTGGCAATTTGTAGCCCAAAAAACGGGTGCGGTACTCAAATTTGTTGAACTGACTCCAGAACAAACTTTTGATTTTGAACAGTTCAAAACACTAATTTCTGCTAAAACTAAATTAGTGTCAGTAGTTCATGTTTCTAACACCTTGGGTTGTATAAATCCAGTGAAAGAAATAGCTGCGATCGCTCACAGATACGGTGCGAAATTCTTAATGGATGCTTGTCAAAGTGTCCCTCATATGCATATTGATGTACAGGATATTGACTGTGATTGGTTAGTCGCCTCCGGTCATAAAATGTGCGCCCCAACTGGGATAGGCTTTTTGTATGGCAAATTAGAACTGTTAGAATCTATGCCACCATTTTTTGGTGGTGGTGAGATGATTGCTGAGGTATATTTAGACCATTCCACCTATGCGGAATTACCCCATAAATTTGAAGCGGGTACGCCAGCAATTGGGGAAGCGATCGCTCTTGGTGCAGCAATCGATTATCTTACTAGTATAGGTATGGATAAAATCCATGCTTATGAAGCCGAATTAACAGCTTATTTGTTCCAACAATTAGCGCAAATTCCCCAAATTCAAATTTACGGGCCGAAACCGAATGCTAAAGGTGAAGGTAGAGCCGCTTTAGCCTCATTTACCGTAACAGATATTCACGCCAATGATTTATCTACATTATTAGATCAAGAAGGCGTTGCTATTCGTTCTGGACATCACTGTACTCAACCATTACACCGTTACTTAAATGTGGCGGGAACTGCAAGAGCAAGTTTATATTTCTACAATACCCGTGAGGAAATTGATATTTTTATCAAGGCTTTGAAGGAGACTATTGACTTTTTTGCCGGAATATTTGCTTAATTTTAGGTGGGTATAACCCACCTTTTTTAATCTGCAAATTTTAAACTTTTTCTAACTGTTCAACCTCTGCACCTGCAATTAAATTCTTCAGATAGTCGCGGGTTTCAGCGAAGGTTAAATACAAAAAATTGTTGTACTGAACCAGAATTTCGTATTGATCGAGAATAACTTGGTTGGCATCTTCACGCCAACTCAGACCGTAAATTAATCCTAAATTACAAGCCTTGCTTCCCAACTCCCCGATTTCTAAGAGTATCTCTTTATATTCCGGTTTGAGTTTCCCTGTTTTAATCATTTCATCAAGTAGGGCTTGATATTCAGTATTGGCTGCACTCATAAGTCGTATAAAATTTAGCAACAAGCACCTGTAATTATAACCGCTAAAAATTAAAAGTATTGAAATTGAGACATAGCCTATTTGCGCACGCGATTATGCGCCGCTCCTGAATTTGTGTGTTGCCAAAAGTCTACTATATAAAAATTAATGTTTAGTGCAGCTGCTACCAAGTTGCAATAAAATGTAGTATCTGTCATTGCAACCAAGATTGCCACACAACGCTTGCAACAGGCTCCGTGAAGAGAAGCAATCTCATTAATTTAAAGCTACTACAACAGACTGCAATTTAGTATGATTTTGGTAGTTTATCTATAAGCTTATCTTATAAGTCATTCTTCATAACTACTTTTTGTAAATTTTCCAAAAAACAGTATTACACACTACTATTTTTCAGTAATCACAAAAGTTTTTGGTTTACTGACTATATCTTAAGTTTTTTTAGCTCCCTCTACTTAATAATGCTGACGTAATAACCGAAGATTCTGCCAAATTGGCATGACAAATTTACTATTAGCGCTTTTAATCTTAAATATCAAATTGGCATTATATAAATAAGGAATAAATAGACAATTTAAACAATTCAAGTTTTATTCCAAGTTGAGTGAAATAATTTTACGAATAGATAGCTAGAGTTATGAGAAGTAAAAATCATGTAACTCTGCTTATCAATAATTTCATAATTATATAGCCAAGAAATTCTGAACACAGCAACACTACCAACTTTATCAGCTTTTAATTTTTTATCAAAATTAAAAAATTGGGTGATCTACTACTCAGGTAATGAGTCTTAATTAAGAATTTTATCACTGTACTGTTTGATGATTAAGATTATACCCAATGATAAATTATCAAAATGATTTTTTATTAAAAGTACCATCTGGTAATTTACAAATTTCCGATCTAACTCTAACGGATATCAGCAAAATTGATCAACAAGTATATTTTTCTCTGATTATTCCCACATATCAAGAGCGTGACAATATCAAGAATGTAGTTAGTAGACTGAGTCAGGTATTAGATGAGTTTATACCAGGTGATTACGAACTGATTATAGTAGACGATGATAGTCCAGATGGCACTTGGGAAGTAGCAGTTTCTTTGATCCCAGAATACCCTCAGTTACGAGTAATGCGTCGTCAACATGAGCGGGGACTTTCTTCAGCTGTAATTCGTGGTTGGCAAGCAGCTAGGGGTCATATTTTAGGGGTGATTGACGGAGATTTGCAGCATCCGCCTCATGTGTTATTGCAACTTTTAGATGCAATACAACAAGGAGCAGATTTGACAGTAGCAAGTCGTCATACTGAAGGTGGTGGTGTTAGTAGTTGGAGTTTTGTTAGACGTTTTTTATCCCGAGGTGCGCAACTATTGGGATTAGTAATTCTTCCCAGTGTATTAGGTCGGGTTTCTGACCCGATGAGTGGTTATTTTATTGTGCGTCGTCAGTGCATCACAAATGTGACCCTCAATCCTGTAGGATATAAAATTTTGCTTGAGGTGATTGGACGGGGTAAAGTCAGACAAATTTCTGAAGTTGGTTATGTATTCTCTGAACGCAAACAGGGTGAAAGCAAAGTTACTTGGAAGCAATATTTAGATTACATTCACCACTTAGTAAGATTGCGATTCTCTACAGGGAAATTGGGGCAATTTACTCAAAGTATTGATTTTCCCATTAATCGATTTATCCGCTTTGGTTTAGTGGGGCTGATTGGGGTATTTGTAGATATGGCAATTCTATACTTACTTAGCGATCCAACAACACTAGGGTTGCCTCTAACTCGCGCTAAAATCATTGCGGGAGAAATTGCTATTATCAATAATTTTCTCTGGAATGATGCTTGGACTTTTGCAGATGTTGTTATGCAGCAGCAACAATGGAGTCAGCGTTTAAAACGGTTTTTAAAATTCAATTTTATTTGCATGGCCGGACTAGTATTAAATGTGCTAGTTTTGAATCTTGTGTTTAATTTTATAATTCACAACCGCTATATTGCTAATTTGATTGCGATTGCTGTTGCAACTATCTGGAATTTCTGGGTTAATTTGAAACTTAGTTGGCGAGTAACAGAAGTTAAATAAAGATTTTTATACCAGAACTATGCTGATCTAGGTGCATCCCTAATCAAACTCTACAAAATATATTTTCTTTTGAAAAAGCAATCACGTCATTTGGATCAGATTTGTCTCATGCAATTTAATAAACTTTTATGCTTGCTTATTAATGGCAAATATATCAAACGTCCGCATATTATACTTGGCATTTTGATGCTAATTGGTCTGTTACTACGTCTGCCAAGCCTAAAATGGGGTCTATGGCGGGATGAAGGTTCGACTTATTTCGATGCAATGCCAATAGATTTACATGAAGTAATTAATACTGTCATCTATAGCGAACTAAATCCACCTGGTTTTTACATAATTATGCACCAATGGATGCAGTGGTTTGGTAGCGATGAAGTAATTTTAAAGATACCTGCATTGATTGTTAGTGTTTTACTAATTCCTGCGACTTATAAACTAGGTTCTCTAATAAGTTCACCTCTAGTAGGAATTGTAACTGCGGCTATAACTACTGTTGCGCCAGAGGCTATATATTATTCTCAAGAGGCTCGTCCATACGCTTTAGCAGCTTTATTATCTTGTTTAGTAATATTTTTATACTGCAAAGTCATCGATAGTAAAAAACAAATATGGTATTTATTAGGTTTTGTAATTTGTGCAGATTTACTACTTTATGTACAGTATACAGGTTTGATTTTGCTGACTAGCCTTGCGATCATTACTCTTTACTTGCAATGGCGTAGTATGGCAAATATTCGTCTAATGCATTTTTTTGTAGCTTACTTAATCATTTTTTTGCTATTTACACCGTGGTTGCAAGTTTTTTTTACACATCTACATACTGGTCTTCCTTGGGTTACTAAAGAATCTTGGTTAATGCGACCTAAACTCTTATATGAAAATTTTCTTTATACTTTACCTGTAACTGGAGGAAAAAAAGTCTTAGTAGCCCTGAGTGTGTTAGCTTTAATTTTTCAATTGAGTCCGGTTTTTTCTTATAGTCAAAAATTTATTCACCAATGGAAATTAAAGTTAAAAACATCTACATTCATATTGAGTTTCAGCGTCTTACTATCAGCTATTATGCTAGCTGCACTTTCCCATCAAGGACGCTATATGTTTCCTTTTACGCCTCTTGCTTGGGTAGTCTATAGTAACTTTGTGATTAATCTTTTCAAGCGCATAGATAACTACTGGAGTAGAGAATTTAATCGTTTTATCAAGCAGATAATTGTTGTCTTGGTTATTTTTTCAATCGTTTTACCCAATGCAAAATACGCTATATCTTTAGGGAATACCGATAAATCGGGAATACGATCGCTAGCCGCTGATGTTCAGAAAAAGCATCAAGAAAAGACTATCTACCTGATTAGCCCTGACTTGTTAGGCCCTACATTTGGTTATTATTTTGCACAGAACCCAGTTAAGTTTTATGGTGTTGGGCGATGGAATAGACCAGAAATATTCAGCCCTCAAGGCTATGCAGAAGTATGGGAAAGCTCAACATTAATATCAGATATAAAACAGGGTATCCAAGGTGAGATTGACAATGGTTATAGACAATTAGTTCTTATTCAAGATATGGGCGTTACAAGTGATGCAGGAAAAATGAAATATAGCCGAGTTAATGAAGCTTTGGCAATGTTAAAGCAAAAATATTCTTTACTAGAAAAAACTGATTATCCTGGTACCCATGAATCTATAACTGTTTATAAGTTCACACTAATAAAAAACTAATAAAGAGAAAAATTTTTTGCTGTTTTTTCAGGGGAATATACAATGTCCGCCACGAATGGAACGAAGCGAAATCAATGGTAAAGGGGTAAAGGTTGGGATTGCTTCGCTCCCTACCATGCAGAAACCCTCTTGTTTGCCAAAGACAGTGTAACTCTTTTGGCGCTTAATAAAGCTATGCCTTACCCCTACGGGGAAGCAAGCTATGCACAACGTCTCTTAGCTTAATCAAGACTATTGCAATGTCCATGCAGCTTGAAAAAAGTCACGCTCGCAGAACATGGCGTAACGATAGGTAGATTGTACCAACGGTGTAGCACTGGCGTAATTATCAACTAAAGTTTCTAATTGTTGTGCTAAAGGTTGAAATTCTGCGCTGCTGTAAGTTTGAATCCAGTTTGTATATGCATGGTTAGGAATACCATTTACAGCTAACTGTTCTCCCAAAAAAGCATACAGGCGCATACATGGAGACATCGCCGCCGCTGTTAATCCCACATTTCCACCCCAAGCTGTGGCTAATAAAAAGTCAGTGTAGCGGCGGGTAGCTGCGCCTGGTTCTACAGCCTGTAAGTTAACTCCCCATTGCGCAGCATAGCTTTCATGCAGCTTGAGTTCTTGCAACACGCCATCAGCTAGGGCGTGAAATGTGGTGAATCCCTGCCAATCTGGTGCTTTAGCGGCGGCGACACTGTAAGCACGGGCAAAAGCTTCTAAGAAAAAAGCATCTTGTCCGACATAATAAGCAAATTTTTCTGCCGCTAGACTACCATCAGCTATGCCTTGCACAAAAGGATGCTCTAGACAAGCTAAGGCTAAATCTTGATTAACTGTCCATAATTCAAGGGATAGGGCATTGGGCATGGGGCATTGGGCATGGGGCAAGTCAAATATAATTCTTAATTCTTAATTTTGAATTTTGAATTTTGAATTGTTTGTCTCCCTAGAAGGGAAAGAACTGTAACAATACAGAACCAAGGCTACCTAAGAAGTCAAAAAAGCTTGGTTTGCCAACATTTACTTTACCATCTGGGGGTGTTTGTAATTCTTTGATAAATGCTTGGGCTGTTTGGATACCAGGAGCGTTTTTTTGCTCTGTAAAGAGTTTGGCGGCAATCTCCGCATCTTTGAATGCGCCTTGTCTATCTAATATTTGGTAACGGGCAACACCACGGGCTAGGTAAGCTTCACCGTAGCCGGTTTTGGTGGCGATCGCTTGATTAAAATAATCAATAGCTTGTTGTGTATTGCCTCTTTGGGCTTCTGCTATCCCCCAAGCATAAAATTCTTCTGGGGTGGCAATTTGTGTGGGTATGCCAATTGCACCCTGTAAATAAGTACTATTGAGATTGACGCCAGTTAATTCTGCATTAACTAGATAGGAGTTTCTGAAGTCTGCACTTGCTAAATTTGCGCCTGCAAGTCTGGCGGCGCTGAGGTTCGCTCCAAATAAACTCGCACCGGCTAAGTTTGCACCGCGCAAATCAGCACCAGTTAAGTTTGCACGGCTGAGGTTTGCACCGGCAAGATTAGCTCCGCTTAAATTCGCTCCCGTTAAGTCAGTCAAAACTAAACCTGCACCTATCAAGTCACAGTTTTGACACTGTTTGGTCGATAATAATTGTCTAATATGTTCGGAATTCGCTGCTTCGACTCTCGTTGTCAAGCTAATTATTGTTAAAAATACGGTTGTGGCTAAAACTTGGCTTTTCATACTCTTTGCCGCCATATCGATGACTGAGTTCTCAACTTTCGCTGAGATATATTTATACTTCAGCCTATGATATGAACAATCTTAGCGAGTCGCCACAATTAGTATTAAAGATTACTTAGAGTTTGAGTATAAATAAAGGCTTGTTTAGGATTTAAGTTAATATTGCCAGTTTGTTTAGGATTGGACAAACTCAATCCTGTAAATAAACTAAGGCTGAGTGTCAAACCAACCGCTAGTAATAATTTTTCGAGCATAATAGTTACTCCACATAGTTGCCAAGAAATCACTGAAGATGAGGTTGATCGTAAGTATTATTTATTTTTCGGCAACGCTAAGTGATAACCGCTGCTATTTACTGTGATATAAGTCCGATAGGGTTGTGATTGCGATCGCCATTTTAGGGGCTAGGGCGTGTCTTCAAACCCCAAAAGCCTTCAGGCTGGAAGCCTGGGGCTATCGTTACAAAGCCCACCTTCGTGGGCTAAAGAATTCAGCCTACGAAGGTGGGCTTCGTGTGATTAGCCCCACCCTTGAGGGTGAGGGCGTTAATGTGCAGCCTTACGTGGTATTAGCTGAGGAAGTTTAAACCACCTGTAGCGGCGATGACACCAGCGATCGCACTTGCAACTAGTGAAGTCAAAGCTGTACCAAATAGCCACCATGCAGCAGTTGCAACGCTTTTCTTGGTTTCTTCCACTTGCTTTTTGGCTTGGTGTTGGATGGCTTTGATGCGTTTTTGCGTTTCTTGTTGAATGCGTTCGGCGCGGTGTAATACGCTATCTCGTGCAGCTTCTACGCGATCGATAATTCTGTTAGCATCTTCCTCAGATATATCGCTGCGCGAACTGATTAACGCTACTAGGGTATCGCGATCGAAGTTGCTGAGGCGATCGCGTAAGGCTTCAAATCCAGCTTGGGGATCGTCAAACAATTTCGCAAAGTCTTGCTGGATGTTTTCGTAGTTCAATTCTGGACGATCTAAGGAGTTGAGATAGTCGCGAATTCGGCTAGTGGAGTTATCTAGCACTGATTGGACTTTTTGCTGAATCTGTTGATATTGCTGACTCAAGGAGTCGCGCACAGACTCGATTTGATCCATGATGCGGTTAGCTTCTTCTTCGGAGATGTCTTCCCGTTGGGAGAGTAAGCTGACAATTGTGGAACGATCGAATTTGGATAAGCGATCGCTTAAGTTACCAATTCCCAATCTTGGATCTTGCAGCAGTAATTGTAAATCGCGCTTGATACCTTCAGGGTTGAGTTCTTCTTTATTGGTATGACGCAGGTAATTTTCTAAAGTCTTACCAAAGTCTACAACTTTTTGGGTAGTGCGCTTTGCTAAACGTTGCGGTGCGTTGACAATATTATTAATCGCTGTTTGGAATTGATCGATAGTACGATTAATTTGTTCTTCGCTGAGGTTTCCGCGTTGGCTGAGGAGTTGTACCAAGGTATCGCGATCGAATTGCGATAGGCGTTCTCTTAAAGCTACAGCACCTTCTTGCGGATCTGCGAGTAGAGTTTCTAAATCACGGCGAATACCTTCGGGGTTGAGTTCTTCTAAATTGGTATTGCGGAGATATTCAGCAATTTTAGCGCTAGTTTGTTCGTATTGTTCCTTGGCTTTACCTGCTAAGGCTTGCGGTGCTTGTAAGATGTTATCTCTAACTTCTTCTAAGCGATCGATAGTTTGATTAATCTGCTCTTCGCTCAAATCTTGACGCTGAGATAGCAGTTGTACCAAAGTATCGCGATCGAATTGCGATAAGCGTTCTCTTAAGGCAGAAATTCCCGCTTGTGGGTCTTCAAGTAAAGTTCTAAAATCGCGTTTGATACCTTCAGGATTGAGTTCATCCTTATTGGTATTACGCAGATAATCTTCTACTCGTTGACGCAGTTCAGCCGTTTTAGCTTGTGCTTGCTCTTGCAGTTCTCTCACATTATTTAAGACAGAGTCGCGAGTGCTTTCGAGTTTGTTAATAATATTATTAACTTCCTCGTCGCTCAAGTCTTGACGTTGCTGAAGCACTTGAATAAATGTCTCGCGATTCAATTGTGAGAAACGTGCTTGTAAATCTTCTAAAGCTGCTTGTGGATCTGCTAACAAGTCAGAAAAATTCTGCTGAATATTTTCTGGCGTAAGTTCTTCCTTACCTGTGGAACGCAGATAATTTTCGATTTGCGTCTGTACATCTTGCCATTGTTTTTTGGCTGTACCTTGTTGTACAGTTGCTAAAACTTCTTGGCGAATACTTTCTAGCTGCTGGACAATTTCTTTAACTCGCGCTTCGCTCAGATCGCTGCGTCTAATTAGCAAGTTTGTGAGATAGTCGGGATCGATTTCTGCTAATTCTCGGCCTGTGGTTTCTGGATCGGCTTGTGGATCGTAGATGATATCTTTAAATTCATCTTTAATTGTCAAGCGATTAAAATGCCAAGGGAAGGAATTAGAGATGTATTCCTCGACATCAGCTTTAATATTGTTGGGGTTTGATTGTGGTAAATTCTCAGATATTTGTTCGGTAGTTTTATCTGTGAATTTTTGTAGTTCGGTTGTAATTTTCTCAACATCAATGTCTTGAACTTTGTCTTTCAGCTTTTGCAACTGATTGGTAATCTTGTCTACATCGATATCAGAAAGATTAACTCTATCTAATAATAATGGGACAGCCGCACCTACACCATATTTTACAGCTTGCTTCAGTCCACCGTTGCTACTACCATTACCATTTCCACCACCAACTGTAACTAATTCCTGAAGGCGTTCGCCTAAGTTTTCGGATTTTAATTCTTCAGGTGTGGCAGATTTGAGAATGTTAATTACTTGCTCTGTGGGATTTGTGCGCGATGCAGCTTGTTTCCAAGCGGCTTCTAATTGATCGGCAATTTTGTTGATATCGCCTGAAGATAAATTTAAGCGATCGCTAATTAAATCCACAAAGGTTTGGCGATTAATATTGCGGATTGCATCGCTATTAGCAATATCCTGGAAATTGACATCTTTGAGTATCTGCTGAAATTGATTGCCAATTTCTTTGACATTTAGGTTTGGTACTTGCAGCGAATTTAAGGAACTTTGTAGCGTATTGCGAATACTATCAGCATCAAAACCTGAAGTTAATTCTCTCCGTACTGCTGCTGTGATTTCTTCAGCAGTGGAAACCATTTGTTTTTGGGCTACATTTGCACCTATACCCGCAGTTGCAGCACCAGTTAGGGTTTGCAACCCAGAAGTAAAGGTACTGGCGAGAGAACCAATTAAGGAACCGACGGTTGATGAACCTAACCAAACTACCAAAAAGAAAAAGGTAGACCAGATAACTATACCGATAATGGCTCCAAATAAGGCACTTTGGATTAAACTTAGTTTCACTGCTAAAAAACTAGCAGCAAATATAGAAATTGTTGAGGTAATTAATGCCCAAATGCCAATTTTAGATTCTACTTCGCGAATTTTATGCCCCAAACTTTCTGAGCCTTCGTCATCATCGTCATCATCAATATCCCACGAGGAAATCCCCGCAGCTACAGAAAAGTTGGTTAACAGCAATTGAAAGGCTAATGCCATTAAAGTACCAGCCAAGAATGCCACAAAAAACTTTGGACTAGAAAAGATAATTGGCAATCTTTCGGAACTGATAACTTCTGGTATACCGTTAGTAGATGTTACTCCCAACGATAGCCAATCCCATCTCAACATAGTTTCAAAATTATGAAACATAGAATTATCTCTCTTACGTGTGATGGTTGAAATGCCATTTCTGGAAAAAATGGCTTATTTATTAGTCTAGAAAGTAGTTATAGTTACATACACTTTCCTAAGTCATAAATTTAGTAATCAAAAGATATACTTCTTTCTAAATAAGTATATATATGGTTGATTTTTCAATTAACCTTATTTGGCCATCAATACCCGATAATTAAGTTAATTATTTGCTGGATTAATTGGCAAATAAATGTTCATTAACAACAGTTTTTATCCGGATATGCCCGATTTAAGATTAAAAATAATTATGATAAAAATTATCTATAAGTTCAATCAGATTTCTAGATATTACTCTCATGATCTTTGCAAATATTTACAATTCTTTTTTAAAGAAAATCGATTCATAAAATTAGATTTTCAAACTATATATCTGGATATATTTTAGGTATTTTCTAATTATCTATATCCAATGATAGATAAATAATTTCTCCCAAATGATTGATGAAAAATGATTTTAAAAAAAGCATAAATAAGCTTAGAGAGCTTACATAATTTAGCTGTTTAAGTAATTTTCTTATTGGGGAGAAAAAAATGACTGTAGTAACTAGACGTGCTATAGGCGTATTTCATAATCGTAGTGATGTTGAACAAGCTCTGCGCGAGTTAGGTAATGCCGGCATTGTTATGGATAGAGTATCCGTAATTGCTAGAGATAGAGACCATAACGGTGAAATTGCTGGCGCACAAGTGACCGAGAAGGTTGGCGATAAATCTGATGAAGGTGCAAAAGTTGGTGCAGTTTCCGGTGGTGCGTTGGGTGGTTTAACAGGTTTATTGGTGGGTCTTGGTACTTTAGCAATCCCCGGAATTGGCCCCATTATGCTAGCTGGCGCAGCAGCTACAGCTTTAGCGACAACTATAGCTGGTGGTGCGATCGGTGCAGCGGCTGGTAGTTTACTTGGTGGATTAATTGGGTTAGGAATTCCCGAAGAACGCGCCAGAGTTTACAATGAACGAGTCGAACGAGGCGGTTATTTAGTCATAGTTGATGGTACAGACGAAGACATTGCTAGAGCCGAACCAATTCTGCGGCGCTGGAATATTGAAGAATTCAATGTATTCGACCGTCCACGCAGTGAATATGATGTTCCCGGTACTCCTGTGGGTGCTGTAGGTACTGGAGTTGCGCATACTCCTGTTGTTACTCATGGAGATGTGCGCGCCAATAGAAGAGCGATTGGGGTGTTTGCGCACCGTCGCGATGCAGAAGCAGCACTGACAGAACTGCGCGACGCAGGTTTCCCCATGAGCCGAGTTTCGATCATAGCCAAAAACCAAGATGGCGATCGCATTGCTGGCGTTAATACTGGTGTAGATAGAAATGTTGCTACTGGTAATAAAGCTGATGAAGGCGCGAAAGCAGGTGCAGCTACAGGCGCAGCTTTAGGCGGTTTAGGTGGTTTATTGGTCGGGTTGGGTGCATTAGCTATCCCCGGAGTCGGCCCTGTGATTGCCGGTGGTGCAGCGGCTACAGCTTTGGCTACAGCCGTTACTGGTGGCGCAATTGGTGCTGCTGCTGGTGGGATTACAGGTGGTTTGGTTGGCTTAGGTATTCCCGAAAATCGTGCCAAAGTTTATAGCGATCGCTTTAATCGCGGCGACTATATCGTAATGGTCGATGGTACAGAATCAGAAATTCATCAAGCTGAAGCCATCCTCAAACGTCGGGGAATTGAAGAATTCGCAGTTTATGACGCCACTGATTTAGATCGAGTCCATCACAGCGATCGCAATGTGGTTGATACTTCTCGCACTACTCATCCAGGTGACTTAGGTAGAGACGAGCCTGCTGTGGTGATTATCGATCGCCGTGACGAAACTGTCTAAGGCTGCAAAATTCCCCTAATCGGAGCAAGGCTAAAAATGATACCAATTTGAAAAAAGAATACAACAGATACACAATCTCAAATCGCTGTGATATCTAGCTTTTTGAATTTTGAATTTTGAATTGGTATTACTTGCTCCTGTTTGCTCCTACACACATCATCAAATTCGCATGTTTAAATCAAGAGCAAAGAAATGAAAAAATTTACACCTATCCTAATTAGCAGTCTTCTTATTTTTGGTGCTGTTGCTTGTGACAATACTGAAAGAACCAGCGAATCAGCACCGGCTAATCCTAATGAAGCTGTGGAAAGACCTGATGCTCAAGCAACAGAAGCTGCTCAAAATGACGCTCAAAGCGAGCTTCGTCGCAGACAATTAAATGCTGATATTCGTGCTCGTGAACAGCGCAACAATGCTACTGGCGGCGATACTCAAAGAGCAGCAGCGGATCTTGCTAGTGAAGTTCGCTCTAAATTAGAAGCGAATATTCCTAATGGTGCTTTGACAGTTGAAGCTGCTGAAAATGGTACAGTTACTGTTGGTGGAACTGTTAATAATCAAGATCAGTTAAATAAAATTGCACCTTTATCTAAGGAAATTAAAGGTGTCAAACAAGTAGTTGTCAAAGCAGTCGTTGCTCCACCAACTCAATAAAATTGATAACCATAAATCCTAGTTAATCTTACTAGGATTTTCTGCTAAAATTTCATAATAATCAAAGCCTGTAATCAAAAACTTATGTATAATTGATTATAGGCTTTTGCCGCGATCGCAATGATTTTCAATTACCAATCTTGAGTATTTTTTTGATTGAATATCAATCAACAATTAAAATCTAGTGAAGCACACAATATAAAAGTTATGGCGACAGAACAACAGCAAATAGAATTAGCTAACTCTACCTCCCCAGAAGGTACAGTAGCTCTTACAGGTGCAGACAATCAAAATTTGCCAAAGCTACCTCCTGCTAGCCAATCTAACGAACAATGGCAACAAATTGGTAGTCAAGTTTCTGATTTTTTAGCAAAGCTTCCTGAATATGTAAGCAGATTTTTTAACCAATATCAACAGCCTTTAGTCACTGTATTTTTGATTTTGTCTGCGATTGTCACACTAAAAGTAGTGTTAGCAATTCTCAGTGCAATTAATGGAATTCCTTTAATTGCGCCAACTTTTGAGTTAATTGGTATTGGTTACACAGCCTGGTTTGTTTACCGTTATTTGATTAAAGCTGAAAATCGTCAAGAATTAGCTCAGGAAATTAGAAATTTCCAAAATCAAATTGTTGGCTCATAATTTACTGATGCCTTAATGTTGGTTAATCAATTATTTCAATGTAGCCTAGCACTTAAAGGGGCTACATTTTTCGTTTATGGTCAGTAACTTAGTCCTTGATCTTTCAGGAATGAAGTGCTGACTACAAACTAGAAAAATAAGATTAAATAATATATATCTAGAGATAGAGTAAATAGTTGATTATCGTCAGTAATGCACTTCTAAAGATAGTATCATTATCTCAATGAAAAGCTTAATCTAGTCCAAGAGTTATTCAACAAAATGTTTAACGAGGACTTGAGTTATGACTAATAAAGATGTTAAAAAAGCAATAGATTCTTCTGAGCGCGTTGAATCAGATTCTTATGATAGAGGTATTATTCCCGCAGAAACAGCAGCGCGTAGAGAAAGAGAAGGAGACTTATATAAAACAGTCCCCACCGAAGAAAGAGAAGCCAGCGCTCCCACCGATGACCAAACCCACTCTGATAGCATCCGCACTACAGATGGCTATACAGTTGATAAAGAAGGTTTATTAAACAACTACGCTGTTGAGCCAGAAATGTACTATGAAGTACCTGGTGATGCGCAAGAATCAGCAGCACAAGACACAGCTAACCGTGTTGAAGAACTTATCGAAGCGAATGAAGATAAAGAAGGTGAGTTAACAGACAAGGATGATACTCGCGGTAGAGGCCCAGGACTTGTTTAACTTTGTTACTGTCAATAAGCTCTGAAATTTCTAGTGGTACTGTAATTATGATGAGGATTTTTTTCCTCATCTTTATTTTTTAGGATTTAAATCTCAAACGGCTCAATTTGCCGATCGCACCATTCTCTTTGATACCATTCAGCCACTAAGGGACGAACAATAAATTTAGGTTGGCGATCGCCTTTGACATCAATACGCAAACAAGAGTAAGGTCTGTGTTTCTTAGAACCCTGGCCGCTACGACCGATGAAAAGTTGCGATCGCGCCACTAATTTCTCATCATCTCCCCTTAATTCCTGCAATTGTGTACCTTCCGGTCTTTGGCGGCGTAAACTAAAACCACTACCACCACAAACAATCCAGGGGATATGAGAATCAGCATGTCCTGTATCTAATGTTTGCAGATATTCTAAACAATGGGCGTGACCGTTAATTACTAAATCCACTAAAGGACGACCTTGAGTTAGAGAACCTAATTTTTCTGCTACCGCATCAAAAACCCCACGCAAACGGTTACGAATTGCTAAAGTTTGCGCTTGTTCCCATTTTGTCGCCTCAGTCACATAGGGTGGATGATGAAAGAAAATTATCCTTCCCCGCACTTGTTGATTATGCCAAGATTCAATTAATTTTTGGCTGAACCAATCTAATTGTTCAATATCAATAACTGTAGTTTTATTAGAATCTAGTTGCTTTTCAATATCAACAATAATTTCTTCAATTTGTGTTAGTTTGACTTGCAAATCATCTAATTGTTCAGCATCCTGGGGATTATTCGGATTAAGAATTGCTGAATCTGCGACAATTTGCTGCTTTTCTTGCTCTAAAGCAACCCGGCGTTTCTCTAAAAATTGCCGATCGGCATCACCTGCTCGCGTTTTTGGTATTGGTGGTGGCTCGTTAAATGTATTAGAATCCAAGGCAAAGAAATCAATGCCACCATAGCGAAAAGTGTAATAGCGATTGGGCAGCCTGGTAAAGCTTCCTGGTTGATAGGAAAGACAGCGACCATTATGGATTGTACTCCTATAATGCTGGTCTAAATGACGGGCTAAATCCTCCGGAGACCCAAAAGCGCAGAGATAGTCTAAAAATGCCCTTGCATAAGCATCACCAGTTCCCGAACCATATAAACCCACATCTAAATCTAAACGCGATCGCAATAACCGCCTTATCGGTAAAGTACTAATAGAAACTAAGCCAAATAATAGCGGTAAATCATAATAATCGTGATTTCCCGGTACAGGTAAAATTGGCAGTTTGAACACCATTTTGTCATAGGCAATTTTTTTTGGTTGTTCTCCACCGATGAGAAATTCTTGGTAAGGCTGAATAAAGTTTTGTTGATAGTATTCTTTCGACCCCACAAGATAAATGACATCGCCTGTATGCAACATAAAACGGCATTCATCATGATGTGGTAGCATCAGTTCCGCCACCTGACGTTGCGGATTATGTCCCTTGTGCGTCCCGGAACCACTATCGCCAACAACCAAAAACGAGAACTCCGGATCATCTGCACGACCATCTTCTAGTACCAGCTGAGTTTGGTCAATGCGGCGTTCTAAAATTAACGGGTCTTGCCATTTTACCCGTTGCTGCATCTTGCTAATTTTTTTCGCGATCGCCGGATCGGAAACAAGTTTCAATTTAATTTACTCCTGAATGGGGCATGGGGCATGGGGCATTGGGAATTTGTTATTTGTCTCCCTTGTCCTCCTTGTCCCCTGAATTCTCAGTCGTATCTTTCATCTCAATTACCAAGTTAGGTAGTCCGTCTAACTTCTCTGTCGGTATTAACTCTTCTACTTGGGGCACAAAAATCTTCAATCCATATGGGACACATTTAACTTCTATTGGCGTGTTACCAATAATTTCACCATCTAGGGCTACTTTTTGAGGGGGATTTGTAGTAATTTTAAATTGTTTAGCTCGTAGGTAGCCAATATCATCACGTTCTACGGGATTACCCGCAGAAGCAGTTTGAAATAAATGATATGTGGCGGCGATCGCTCCGGCTTTGGTCATCGGGGCGACTATAGTTAAATCTAGCAGTCCATCATCATAAATAATTCCAGCGGGCCCTTGCGCCAAAACAGAGGTTGGGGGTGCAGCATTGGCGACGGTGACAGCCGCAGCTTGAGTTTTAATGATTCTGTCTTCGGTTTCAATTTCCACATCAAAACTTTCTAATTCGCGTAATTGCTGAATTCCAGCGAGGACATATGCCAAAATTCCAAAGCGCTTTTTTGCTTCCCTGTCTGCGCGTTCTACTGTTTCCGCTTCAAAACCTATACCTACTAGTAGTACCATCGGCAGATTGTTGCAATAGGCGACATCGACATTCTTCGTTGCACCTTGGAGAATGGTTTCACAAGCGGCTTCAATGGTATCGGGAATAGTCAAAGCTGTAGCAAAAGCGTTCGCTGTTCCCCTAGAAATGATGCCCAAAGGAATATTAGTATTAACTACAGCTGCGGCGGCGGCGGAGAGAGTCCCATCACCACCAGAGGCGATGATTTCATCTACTCCACGTTCCACTGCTGCATAAGCTAGTTTGTCAGCACCAACTTCTTCAGTAGTAAAGTAAATATCTAAGTCAATTTCTGGCTCTAGTATTGCCCGAATCTGTGCCAATTCTTGTTCTGAATCACCTTGACCAGCAACGGGATTAAAGATGAGGCAAGCGGAACGCTTCATAAAAATTAAAGCTTAAAATACACGATGATAAAATATCCAATTATTCATACCATACCTATAAAATCTCTACTTCCTCCTGATGGCTGGTTCCTGTCTAGCAAACTGCCAAAGTTATACCGATGTTTGCCTTAGAGTCCGAAAAACCGCATAGGGACTGCCAATTAAGGTAAAAGCGATCAAAACGACTTTGATGACGATCAAAACGACTTTGACGACGATCAAAACGACTTTGATGACGATCAAAACGACTTTGACGACGATCAAAACGACTTTGATGACGATCAAAACGACTTTGACGACGATCAAAACGACTTTGA